>DATAXD010000074.1:0-3569 GCA_036266835.1 Galbitalea sp.
ATCCGACACCGAACTTCACCATGTAGTCGTATCGCTTCGAGGGCGACAGGTTCTCGGACAGCAGCGAGATCCCGATGTTGGAGGAGTTCTCCAGCACACCGGCCGTCGTATAGTGCAGGGTGCCGTGGTAGAAGGAATCCTTGATGAACCCGCCGTTAGACAGCGGCAGCACCGGCGGGACAACCACGTGGGTCGTTGGCGTAATTGCGCCGGCGTCGATGAGTGCCGCAGCACTCATGGCCTTGAAGGTCGAACCGGGTTCGTACGGCGTGCTGAACGCCCGCGAGCCCAGGGCGCTGCGATTGGCCGCGCTCACGTCATTCGGGTCGACCGTGGGATCGTCGACGACGGCGACCAGATGGCCGTCCGAAACGCGTTCCACGATTGCCGTCGCCCACGGCGCACCGAGCTTGACCCGCTGGTTGTGAACCGCGGTTTCCACCTCATACTCCAGGTCGCGATCGATCGTCAACTGGAGAGTGCCGCCGTTTACCGGACTGGTCTCTTTGACCGTACTCCCGGGAATCCGGGTGCCGTCGGCGCCGGTCTGGTACGTGGATTCGCCCGGCGTACTCGCCAGGCACGAGTTGTACGCGAGTTCGACGCCCGCTTGCGCTCCGTCGGTGCCAACGAATCCGACGACGTTGCCCGCTATGGACCCATTCGGATAGCTGCGAGCTGGCGCATTCTCGTAGTCCACCCCGGGGATTTTCAGCGCCTGCACCTTCTTCAGGATGCTCAGGGTGACGCCCTTGTCGATGTAGGCAAACTGGGACGTCGGGTTCTTCTCGATGATCGCGGTGAGATCGCTGGCCGGTAGTCCGGTAGACCGCGCAATTCGCGCAACGCTTTTGTCGAAATTGACGAAAGTGGACGTGTCATATGGCGTGGAGTCGTAGCCGGCAATAACGACCTTCGGTGAAACGAAGAGATTGAATCGATCGACGCTCGCCGCCAGGACAACGCCCGTGTCGTCAACGATCTTGCCGCGAATGCCCTGTGTTACCACCGTCGTGGACTGGTTACGCTGCGAGATCTTGTCGAGCGCCGGAGCCTCAACGACCTGGAGTTGGAACAGCCGCCCGGTGAACACGGCGACAATCAGGAAAACACTCACCATCGTGAGCGTCAGCCTGAGGCTCGCTCGTCTGGTGCGCTTCATCGACTCGTTTGTCCTGTTGCGTGTGGTCCTAATGCGTCACCGGGGATGGCAGCTCACCGTTGTCCGCTGAGGGTGTTGTCGCAGGCTGATTGGTTCCCGCGCTTGCAGTTGCGATCTGGCCCTGCGTCGATTCTGGGGTGCTCGCGGTCGAATTCGGAGCATTCGTGCTCCCGTGTCCGGTTCCTGTGGTCGGGCTGAGCACGGTTACACCGTTGATCAGCGGGATCTGGTCAAGCAGCGAGTTGGGGACCGTGGTTTCGAGCGCAGCGATTGCGCTCGCGGAGATGGTCGCGCGACCGGCGGGAGCCGCCGTCCCGAGGACAGCGCCATCCGACAAACGCAGAAATGCAGCACGCCCAGAGCCCACCATCCCGAGCGCCTTGGCGTTAGCGGCGAGATTCTGGCTCGAGGCCAGCGTGTCAAGTCGCTCACCGAGAGCGGATGCCGTGCGGCTGAGGTTCTGCTGGGACCCCTGCAGGCCGGAGATCTGGTACGCGCCGCTCGAGAGCGCGATTGTAATCATCAACTGCACGAGGAAGATCGCGAAGATGACCACGCTGGCCCAGAGCGCATACACGAGCTTCGGGCGCGATTTACGCTGCGCACGGGTCGTAACTATGCGGACGTGACGCCGCTCGGAGACGGCGAACTCTTCCTCGCGCGGCCGCCTGATCGGCGTCGCGTAGGCCACAGCACTCATGCCGCCTCCCGAATCCGCTCGACGGCGCGCAGGCGCACGGGTGCCGATCTCGGGTTTTCGGACTTCTCAGCGTCACCGGCAAGCTCGGCGCCGCGCACGAGCAGTCGCAACTCCGGTCGGTGCTCAGGGAGTTCAACGGGAAGGCCTCGCGGGGCACTCGAGGTAGCAGCCGCCGCAAAGGCGCGCTTGACGATGCGATCCTCGAGCGACTGATAGGCCAGAACGACCATCCGACCCGAGAGGGCGAGCGCCCCGATGGCGGCGGGGATAGCCCTCGCAAGCACACCGAGTTCATCGTTGACCTCGATTCGAAGCGCCTGGAACACGCGCTTCGCAGGGTGTCCGGCGCGCTGGACCGCGGCGGGGGTGGCCGCGACCAGCACGTCGACGAGTTGACCAGACCGCGAGATGGGGGAAATCTCGCGAGCCTGGACGATCTTGCGCGCATAGCGCGGTGCGAGTTTTTCCTCGCCGTAGAGATAAAAGATGCGCTTGAGGTCGGCCTCGCTGTACTCCGCGACGATTCGCTCCGCAGTCAGCTCGCTCGTCGCATCCATGCGCATGTCGAGCGGCGCATCCTTGGAGTACGCGAATCCGCGTTCCGCGACATCGAGCTGGAGTGAGGACACCCCGAGGTCGAACAGGATTCCGGCGGCGCGATCCAGTCCAGCGTCCTTGAGAACGCCCGGAACGGAGTCGTAGACGGCGTGAACGAGTCGCACGCGCGAACCAAACGGTGCCAGTCGCTCCCCCGCGACCTTCAGCGCGTCCTGGTCACGATCGATGCCGAGTACGACGAGGTCGGGAAAACGGCGAAGAAATGCTTCGGAATGTCCGCCCATGCCCAGCGTCGCATCGACGAGGACTGCGCCCGGGGCATCGAGGGCCGGGCTCAGCAGCTCCACGGTGCGTTCGAGCAATACCGGAACATGCGGGTAGGTATCTGTCATGGCTGACGGGCGGGACCGCCTGAGCGGCCAAGCCCCCAGAAGCTGATCCTCATCCGTATGCCGACCTGACACCGGGGAAGTGTGTCGGGGCGGCTGCACGGCTGAGGGTCGGCTACTGGGCGCTAGAAGAGCCCGGGGATCACCTCCTCGGTTCTGTTCGCGTAGGTGCTTTCGGCTTCGGCGTAGTAGCTGTTCCAGGACTTGGTGTCCCAAATCTCGGCGCGATTTCCCGCGCCGATCACGGTGAGTTCGCGGTCGAGATCCGCGTAGGTGCGAAGGATCTGAGGCAGGGTGACGCGGTGCTGCCGGTCCGGAGTCTCCTGGTGAGCCCCCGAAAGCAGTGCGCGCTGGTAATCCCGGGTCTCCTTGCTGGTCACCGGACCCTGGCTGACCTTCTCGAGCACGCTCTCGAACTCGCGAGTGCTGTAGAGGTACAGGCAGCGTTCCTGGCCGCGAGTGACGACGACGCCGGCGGACAGCTCATCCCAAAACCTGGCCGGAAGGATGATGCGGCCCTTCTCGTCGAGCTTCGGAGCGTAGGTGCCAAGAAACATTGGCTGCTCCCCTCAACGATCCGGCCAGAATTTCAGGTGATCTCCACTTTACTCCACTTAGCACCACTTTCTCAATGAAATTACGGCTCCCGTTCGAGGGCCATCGAAAATCACCCCATTTTTGGCCGAACTCTTGGGTGGAGGACGGTGGAGGGAAATCCGCGACCAGACAACAAAAAAGGACCGACCCGACCGGGTCAGTC
>DATAXD010000022.1:0-1689 GCA_036266835.1 Galbitalea sp.
TGAAGATGTATCCTTCGCTGCGCATCGTCTTGATCAGCGCGGGTTCCCTGGGATCGGCCTCGAGACGGTGGCGCAGCCGGCTGATGTAGAGATCGATGGTACGATCGAATGTGGTCGTTGCTCGACCCCGCGCGAGATCGAGCAACTGATCGCGCGTCAGCACCCGCTGCGGATGTTCGACGAGTGCGAGGAGCACGTCGAACTCCGCGGCACGGAGGTCGACCAGCGCGTCCGCCGGCGAACGCAGCTCCCGTCGCGACACGTCCAGACGCCAGCCCGCAAACTGGAAGACCCGACGTGCGCCCGGTGGAGATCCTGGTACGGGCATCGCCGCGCGCCGCAGGACGGCACGAACGCGGGCGAGAAGCTCGTGGATGCCAAATGGTTTGGAAAGGTAATCGTCGGCGCCGATTTCAAGGCCGGCCACCCGATCGAATTCCGATCCTTTTGCCGTGAGCATGATGATCGGGATGGTCCCGTTGGCGCGCAGCCGGCGGCAGATGCTGAGACCGTCCTCGCCCGGCATCATGATGTCGAGGATGATCAGATCGATGCGCGCCGCGCTCATCGTCTGCGTCATCGCAGCAGCGTCCTGCGCAACGGAAACGCGAAATCCGTTGTCGGTCAGGAAGCGCGAGAGAAGGCCGCGCAATTCCTTGTCGTCATCGACGACCAAGATGTGCTGTGAGCCGTCCATGGCATCATAACCATCGCATGTCTGCCGCAGGTCCGTGACAGCCAGATTGTAGTCTAGTGTGTCATTTCCCGGCACATGACACACTGCTTCAAAAAAAGCCGGTCCGCATGACATCCTCCTGACGAATCATCGCGCGAGACTCCGGCCCACTCCGGCTCTGGCTGACAGGCAAACGCCGAGGTGGACCCGTGGAGATCCGCGACCTGGAATATCTGGCGGCTTCGGCGACGGCCGGCAACTTTGCCCGGGCGGCCGAGGCCGCGGGCATCAGCACCTCGACGATCAGCCGCCACGTCGCCCGGCTCGAAGACGAGTTGGGGCTGGCGCTGTTCGAGCGAGGGCACTCCGGGGTCCGTCTGACGTCAGGGGGACGAGCCGTGCTCCAGCATGTGCGGCGCGTGCTTGGCGAACTGGAGGCCCTGAAGAACTCCGGGAGCGTGAGCGGTGCCGGTGACGTGGGCAAGATTCGCCTCGGTGTCCGCCTGCCGCCGATCGGCACACAGCTCGTGAGCTTGCTGGCCGGTTGGCGAGCGCGAAACCCGAACGTCACATTGACCGTGGCCGAACTGAGCGACCGCGACCTCGTGTCGGAGGTCGAGGAGCGTCGCCTGGACGTCGTCCTCACCGCGAGCCAGGCCTTGTGGCCGCGCGTCGCGAGCGTGCCACTATTTCGCGACCGGCTGATGGCGGTGCTCCCCGTAGTTCACCCACTCGTGAGGCGGTCTGTCGTGCGGTGGGCTGAGCTTCGGGAGGAGGTCGTCCTGGTCCAGGGCTGGGACGAGAGCTAGGTCGCGCGGGAGTTCTATGCCGCGTTTCTCGGTGAAGGCGCCCGGTTCCAAGCGCATCCCGCCAGCAAGCAAAGCGTCTTCGCCTTGGTCAGCGCGGGCTTCGGAATCACCTTCGCCACAGCCAGTCACGCCGAAACGGGGTTCGCCGGCGTCGTGTTCAAGCGCATCGACGATCCGGGCGCCTCGGTGGAAATGTCATTGGCG
>DATAXD010000024.1:0-7654 GCA_036266835.1 Galbitalea sp.
ATCGGCTCGCCCGAGCGGCGGACCGCATCGACCATCGCGATGAGCTCTGGATGCACGAGCGACTGGTTCCACACCAGGCCGAACGCGAGCGCGCCCGGCGACGCCTTGACTACCGTGTTCGACGGGTCGATCACCACCCCGGCGGACTCGAGAGTGTCGAGAACCTGGTCCACGCCATCCGGCACTGCGGTGTTGATCACCTCGGCTGCGTCCTGTCCTCGCCGGGCCGCGACAACGACGATGACCACGACCCCGGCACCGACCAGAAGGCCGAACACCAGGGCGAGGGGCACCAGCGTTGTGGGGTCCATAGCGACTAGATTAGTAAGAGTTTGAGCCGGTCCCCGGGGTCCGGAACATTCTGCTGAGGCCGCTTCAACCAATGTTCAATTCGCGGCCACCCACCGTTAACGTTGGCGGGTCAGTGTGGCCGCAAGGACTGTGTGGGTCAGACGTGCCCGCAGCGAAGGGAAGCCAGGGACATGCGCGAAGTTTTCCAGCAGGAGCTGCGCGAGGTGCAGGATCGCCTCGTCGAAATTGCTGACTTCGTGGCCGTTTCCATCGAGCACGCGACCAGTGCCTTCAACGAATCGAACGTTTCGCTCGCCGAAACAGTCATCGCGGACGACAGCAAGATCGACAGCGCAGCCCTCGAGCTCGACGAGTTGGCGATCAACATCCTCGCCCGCCAGCAGCCGGTCGCGCGCGACCTGCGCATCGTCGTAAGCGCACTCCGCATCAGCGCGTCGCTCGAACGGATGGGCGACATGAGCGAGCACATCGCGCAGCTCGCCCGCTACCGTTTCCCGGACAAGGTGGTGCCCAAAAGCCTCCGGCCGACCTTCAAGGAAATGGGAGTGCTGGATGTCGAGATCGCGCGCAAGCTCGTCGAGTTGCTGAAGACCGAGGACCTGAAGATCGCCGAAGACATCCGCAATGAAGACGACAAGGTGGATGCGCTTCACCTCTCGGTCTTCGACAAGGTGCTCGGCGAGACGTGGAAGGGTGAGGCCATCGACACGGTCGACTCGACTCTCGCATCCCGTTACCACGAGCGCTTCGCCGACCATGCGGTGTCGATCGCCAAGAAGGTGCAGTACCTCGCGACCGGCGACTGGATCCCGGTCGAGAGCTAGCGCTTCGCGCGTCTCCGCCCGGGCAAAGTCTCCACTTCGGGGCAGAGTCCCGCTGGCGCCGTAGGTACTTTGCCCCAAAGTGGAGACATTGCCGCGGGCCAGCTACACCGTGTAGCGGGTCGCTACTGCGCGGTGCTGTCGCGGGTCGTGTTCGACATCGAGCTCAATGAGACTCACCGAGTCCAGCCGGATCCACTCACCCGCCGCTGCATCCCATCCGGGGGTCCGCGTGATGTGCGCGCGGAATCCCGAGCCCGAATACTCGGGAGTTTCGATGTGGATGTCGAGCAGCGTCAGTGCGCTCAGTAAGTTTCGGTGCATCCGATCGATCTCTTCGCTGGCGTCCAGTATGACGACCGGCAGATCCGCGTTGGGGCCGAAGCCGACATCCGCTCCCGTGAGAGCGGTCACCGGCAGCTCTTCGGCGGCCCGGCCGAGCCGATCAATCAGCTCGGAGACTGCTTCGCCGTAGCGAAAGTTGCCGACGATCGTCACGTGCAACGGAATCTCGCTTGCGCGGAAAGTTGCGCCCTCTGTCTGTGGGTCGAGGAACGAGCACACCGCGAAGCGCGGCATCCGCACCGCCTACTTCTTGCCCTGGTTCGCGACGGCGGCGGCACCCGCGGCGGCGGCCTCGGGATCGAGGTACTCGCCGGGCATGGTCGGCATGAACGTGTCGTCCAGGTGATAGACGAGCGGGATACCGGTGGGAACGTTGAGTTCGGCGATGTCGGCATCGCTGATGCCGTCGAGGTGCTTGATGAGCGCGCGGAGCGAGTTTCCGTGCGCGGTGACGAGCACGGTCTTGCCGGCGGCCAAGTCAACCGTGATGTCGGACTCCCAGTAGGGCAGCAACCGATCGATCACGAGCTTCAGTGACTCGGTGCGCGGGATCTCGCCGTCGATGTCGGCATAACGCTCGTCGTGCACCTGGCTGTACTCGGCGTCGTCCGCGAGCGGCGGCGGAGGGACGTCGAACGAGCGGCGCCACTCCTGAAATTTCTCCGGACCGTACTTCTCCAGAGTGTCGGCCTTGTCGAGTCCCTGCAGCGCGCCGTAGTGACGCTCGTTCAGTCGCCAGCTGCGCTTGACCGGAATCCAGAGCCGGTCGTAAACATCCAGTGCCAGATCTGCCGTCTGGATCGCACGCGACAGCACGCTCGTGTACAGGATGTCGGCTTTCAGGCCGGATGCCGCCAGCAGCTCCCCGGCGCGATTCGCCTCGGTCACGCCCTGGTCGCTCAGGCGCACATCGACCCATCCGGTGAAGAGGTTCTTCTGGTTCCAGTCTGAGTTGCCATGCCGGAGCAGGATCAGCGTCGAAGTCATGCGGCAAGCCTATTGATCCGCCGATGAGTTCCGTAACTCAGCCGTGCGGCCGCCAGCGCGACAGAATTGATGGATGGCGGAGGGACGGATCACGCGCGGCACGACCGGCGTCAACCGGCTGCGGCGCGTCGACCGCTGGATGACGACGCTGAGCGTCCTGCGGCAGACATCGGACCCGCTGGTCGTCGACCTCGGATACGGTGCGAGCGCGACGACCAGCCTCGAGCTCCACGAACGGCTCGCGAAGATCCGTCCTGACGTCGAGGTCATCGGCGTCGAGATCGACCCGGAGCGAGTCGCCATCGCGAGTCGGGATGCGCGAGAAGGCGTGAGTTTCCGAGAGGGCGGTTTCGAGGTGCCGCTGCCGCACGGGCGACGACCCGCAATCATCCGCGCGCTCAACGTGCTGCGGCAATACGACGAGTCAGAAGTCGCGGCCGCGTGGGGACGGATGATCGCGCGTCTCCAACCCGGAGGCGTCCTGGTCGAGGGCACCTGCAACGAGACCGGTCGCGTGTGCAGCTGGGTCGCGCTCACGGATGCCGGCCCGCAAACGTTCACGATCAGCCTGCGTCTGGCGGCGCTGGACGAGCCGTCGATCGTGGCGGAACGACTGCCCAAAGCTCTCATCCACCGCAACGTTCCCGGTGAGCGCATCCACGACTACCTGAACGACCTGGACCGGCAGTGGCAGATCAACGCGCCGCTCTCGGTCTACGGCCCGTCGCAACGCTGGATCGCCACTGCCGAGGCGATGCGAAAAGGCGGATGGCCGGTCGAGGGTGCCAAAGCACGTTGGCGGCTCGGCGAACTCACGGTGCGATGGGATGCCGTGGCACCCGCGATCACGCCTTAGCCGGACGGCCTCCGAGCCGCGGCAGCCTGGGAATGTCCGCCTCGGCGCCTGCCGACGGCGGCACGATGACCTCCTGCGCGGCCGCGATGTCGACCTCCCCGGCTCGCACAATCAGCTGCGCATCCGGATCCGTGGTGCGCTTGACGACCGCGAGCGCGATCGGCCCGAGCTCATAATGCACGGCGGCGGATGTCACCGTACCGACCTCGACGTCGCCGAGCAGCACCGCGTCCCCGTGCGACGGAAGCACGCCATCCGATCCGTCGAGGTGCAGCATCACGAGGCGCCGCGGAGGATGCCCGAGGTTGTGCACTTTCGCGATCGTTTCCTGGCCGCGGTAGCAACCCTTGGTCAGGTGCACGGCCGATCGCAGCCAGTCGAGCTCATGGGGAATCGTGCGGTCATCCACTTCGGTTGCCAGCCGTGGACGCCACGCCGCGATCCGCAGCGCCTCCAGCGCCAGTGTGCCAGCGACGGCGACACCACGTTGCACGAGCCCTTCGACGAGCTCGGGGAGCGCTCTGCGTTCGACGAGGATTTCGCTGTACGTCCAGGCCGAGCCAGGATGCGCCGCGGTTGCCGCGTACTGATGGCCGCCCGCGGTCACCGCGGGCCACGGGTCGTGCCAGAGAAGCGGCACCCCGTTTGGTGCGGCCGCCGGCAGCTCGGGAGCGCCGAGTGTGCCGATCGTCGCGAACTCCGCGGAGCGATCCTCGACGCCCACACGGAGCATGAAGATCATCCGATTGAGCCACGCGCTCAGCCCCACAGCTTCCGCCGCCTCGAGCAGCAGCCAGGTCGTAACCCCGTCATCGAGCATCCGGATGTCGTATTCGAGTCGTCCGGTCGGCTCCAGCAGCAGAGTCTCGGCCGACTCGCCCGGTGCGAGCTTCGCGACCGACTGGGAGGTCAGCGAATCGAGCCAGGTCAGTCGATCCTCGCCGGTCACGGCAAGAACCGCCCGATCGGCGAGATCGACGATCGCTCCGCCGGAGGCAAGCGACCGCTGCTCCGCGAGCGGATTGCCGTAGTGCTCGGGCGGCGAGCCGACCGCGCCCGGCAAACCCTCAAATGTAGTCGCTGCTTCACTCAACGCGCTCGAGCCTCCCCGATGCGTGGGTGCGCAGATCCTGGCCCAGCGCCGCGATGTCCCAGGCCCACAGCAGCGCGCCTTCGACGAGTCCGTAAATGCGCGTTGCCGCCGCGTAATCCTTGGCGCTCGCGGAGCGCATCACCGCATCCGTCGCCAGGTCGATTCGTGCTCCCTTGACCTGTCCGAGATACAGCTCCTGAACACCGCCCGGATGAATCAGCGAAACCTCGAGGTCGAATCCGCCCGCGTCGTTGCGCAGCGTCTCGACGGCATCCGCGGTCTGAAATGGGCGATCGCCGACGCCGGGGAGCATCGCGGGCCCCGGATCGCCGTCCCCGAGCTTGCGGCCGATCCGCCAGTAGCCGAGCTCGGATGCGAGGGCGGTGTCGACCCCGGTCCCTGAATCCGTCGACGGGAGCAGCCAACTCGTCGAACTGTAATTGAGATAGGGCAGGCCGTCCTGGCTGAACGAGACGCGCTGCCCGAACTCGTGCTCACGCACGTCCTCGCCCACGGCATAGTGCACGACGCCGGAGCCCTCCCAGATTCCGAGCAGCCAGGACAGCGGCCCAATCTCGGGAGGCAGGGTGGTATCGAGGTCGAACAGAGCCATCAGCGACTCCTGACGCTTGGATTCATCGGCGTTAGAGCGAAGCGCTAGCGCTGCCCCTTGAAGAGGCCGACGAGCACGGTGAGCGCGATGAAAGCGATGGCAATGACCGCGAGCACGAGCAGGCCGACAAAGGTGAGTTCCAGCGCCACGATCATGTAAGAATCCTACGCGCCAACCAGTACCAGCACGCCGGTAGCGACCGCGAGCAGGATCGCCGCGCCGCCGATGCTCGCGGCCGTGCGCATCACCAGACCCTCTTTGGTCGAGAGGGCGAGCTGGATGATGAACGTCAGCAGCACCGCGGCAACCAGCACGATCGACAGCCAGCCGTAGATTTCGCCGGGTCGGGACAGGAATCCGACCAACACGGCGCCGACGATCGCGGCCACCCAGACGGGCACGATGCTGGGCAAACCGGAGGTCACATCACCATGCTAAGGCGCTTGTAGACTGTGCAACACGCACTTTGGAGGACCTCTTGGCGCAGCTGTTGATCCTAACCTCTGCGGTCGACACTGACGTTCTTCCGGCACTCGGGCTTCTGAGCCACCGCGTGCGCCAAATCCCTGCGTCGCCGGCATCGCTGATTTCCGCGCCCACCTGCGACCTGATTCTCGTGGATGCCCGCACCGAATTGGCCAGCGCGAAATCGCTGTGCAAGATCCTGCGTACGACCGGCCTCAACGTTCCGCTCATGCTGATCCTCACCGAGGGCGGCCTCACCGCCGTCAACCCGGAGTGGGCCGTGGACGACGTCGTACTCGAGACCTCCGGCCCGGCGGAAGTGGATGCGCGCATCCGGCTGGTGATCGGACGGTCGGTCGAAGACAAGTCAACCTCGAAGATCCAGACGTCCGGGGTCGTCATCGACGAAGCCAGCTATTCGGCCAAAGTGCACGGTCGACCGCTCGATCTGACCTTCAAGGAGTTCGAGCTTTTACGATTCCTGGCGACGCATCCGTCCCGGGTGTTCACTCGCGAGCAGCTGCTCAGCGAGGTCTGGGGCTACGACTATTTCGGTGGCACTCGCACCGTCGACGTGCACGTGCGCCGCCTTCGCGCGAAGCTTGGCGACCTCGAATCGCTGATCGGAACCGTGCGCAACGTGGGCTACCGCTTCAACGTCTACGAAGAAGAGAATGAGCGACTCAGCTCGATCGGTTCCTGACTGGGTAAACGCTCTCGCGTCGCGGGCACGGGATGCGGATGGCGTTCCGCCGTTCTCCGACCAGGCCTTTGTTGACTATCGGCTGGGAAAGCGCGACCTGGTAGCCATTGAGGAGACCGCCGCGGCGCTCGCCACCGAAACGGAAGCCGAATTCGTCGTCGATCCGGATGCGCGGGGTGGTGGCCTCGGCACTCGGATGCTCGACCAGCTGCTCGAGCGCGGCGTGACGCTGTTGTGGGCGCACGGCGATCATCCGGCCGCTCGGGCACTGGCCGCGAGCCACCACCTGAAGGCGGTTCGCGAGCTCCTGCATCTCGCCGGTGAGGTCTCGATATGTGAGGCTTCGCCGCGCTACTCGACCAACGGTCCTGCGGATGGTCGGGCAGCCGACGACGGCAGCATTATCGAGACCTTTCGCCCAGGCGCCGACGAAGACGAGTGGGTCGCTGTGAACGCGCGGATCTTCGCGCATCATCCCGAGCAGGGTTCGGTAAGCCGCGTCGATCTCGAACAACTCGAGTCCGAGGACTGGTTCCGCGCCGACAGCTTCCTCACGTTGCGTCGTGACGGCCGGATGATCGGCTACTGCTGGCTCAAGGTCGAGCAGGGCCGCGGCGAGTTTTACGTCGTCGGGATCTCGCCAGACTTCCAGGGCGAGCACCTCGGCGCGATGCTCTTCGACGCCGGACTCGCGCGACTCGCAACCCTCGGCATCCGCCAAGCCCACCTCTATGTCGAAGCCGACAACGAGCCCGCGCTCGCGCTCTATCGTGCCCGCGGTTTCGTTCAGGACGGCGTAGACATCCAATACGCCCTCGCTTTTCAGGAGGGTGTGTGACCAATGTGGCTGAATCGAGTCAATGGGACCCGTGCTGACCACATACACCTCTCCAGCCACACAACCTCCTGAAAACGGAGAGTAACCAGCGTTAATCGCGCGTTTACCGGCTCGGATGACAATATTGACGGATGGAACGGGAAGCCTACGTCGGCGACGCAGCGGTCGGTGCCGACTACGACGACGACTACGACGACGAGTCGTCGTCCGATGATGACGGCACGTTCCCGCCCGATCGCTATCTCGATCGCGAGCTGAGCTGGCTGTCCTTCAACCAGCGCGTCCTCGAACTCGCCGAAGACCAGCACGTTCCGCTCCTGGAGCGGGTCAACTACGCGGCGATCGTCGCCAACAACCTCGACGAGTTTTTCATGGTCCGTGTTGCGGGCCTCAAGCGCCGCATCGCGACGGGGCTCGCCGTCCCCACCAACGTCGGACGAAACCCCAGCGACGTGCTCAACGACATCAGCCGCGCCGCGCACGAGCAGCAGGAGCGCCACGCGCTGGTGTTCGCCAATGACATCAAGCCGAAGCTCGATGACGAGGGCATCCACATCGAGACCCTGGCCGACCTTGCCCCGGCCGATCGCGCCCAGATCGACGAGATCTTCTCGGCGCAGA
>DATAXD010000001.1:0-95741 GCA_036266835.1 Galbitalea sp.
GTAGCCGTCGAGGATCAGCCCGATCGCGAACATCATGACGAAGGATGCGAGAAACCCGCCGACATTGACGATGCCGTTTGCCGAACCGAGGCTGCGCAGCGGATTGAACGTTCGTGCGAAGTCGAAGCCGATCAGGGATCCGGGGCCGCCGATGGCAATCACGACCAGAAGAAGGATGATGCTCCACACCGGTGGCCGACCGGGCCAGGCCAGAACGATCGCCCAGGCGATCGCCATCGCCGTGACGATGCCGAGCACGATGCTGCTGCGTCGCAGTGGGAATCGCGCGGTAAGCAGACCGAGCACTGGGCCGACAATCATGGCGGTAACGACCATGAGTGTGAGCAGCAGCGAAGCGTTCGATGGACCGTAGCCGAGCGCAACGGAGAGGAACGGAAAGCCCCAGAGCAGCGCGAAGACGGTGCCGGAGGACTGGGTGACGAAGTGCGACCAGAACCCGAGCCGGGTTCCCGGGCGAGCCAGAGAGTCGCGGATGTGCCGGAACGGAGAAGTCGAACCACCGACTTGCGTCGGAATGGAGGAGGTGATCGGCGTTGTGCCGTTCCTCACAAAGATCAGGACTCCGAATAGGGCGAGCCCGGATGCCGCGGCGAGGATGAGAAAAGTCGGGGTCCAGTGGACCGCGCCGAGCAGCAGCGTCAGCGGCACCGCCGACAGGATTTGCCCGATCTGCCCGAGGGTACCCACCCACTGCGACACGATCGGCAGACGGCGGCCGGAGAACCAGTTCGGCAGGAGCCTGAGCACTGAAATGAATGTCATCGCATCGCCGGCGCCGAGGAGCACCCTGCCGACAATCGCGATCCCGATGGTCGGGGCGAGAGCCAGCGTGACTTGCCCCGCCAGCATCAGTGCTGCTCCGGTTGCGATGAGTGCCTTGGAGCCGAGGCGATCGAGAACGATCCCGACCGGTATCTGAAGGCCCGCATACACGACCAGCTGGATGACCGCGAGGCTCGACAACACAGCTGCCGTCACCTGGAAGCGATCCGTCGCATCGACGCCAGCGACCCCGAGCGACGACCGCTGCATTACAGCGACAACGTATGCAAAATTGGCGAACCCGAACACCACCCACGATCGCCGAGAATTCACCCTCGGAGTTTATGGCTAGTCGGTCTCGGCTTAAATAGCGCTTCCCTCATCGTCGCGTCGCATGGCAAGAAAGTTCTGCAGCTCGGCGGCGATCGCATCCGCGGAGGGCAGTTCGCCGTCGATATCAGTCAGCGGCGAGCGCAGCGGGTTGTCCTGCAGATAGCTGTCGTGTCGCTCCTCGAGCGTCGTGACGAGTTTGGCCAATTCGGGATTGCTCTCCACCTGAGTCTCGATCTTGGCGAGGAATTCGCGCCCGGTTTCACGCAGCGTGTCGGTCGGAAAAATGAGCCCCGTCGCCGCGCTGACGCTCTCGATCGCCGTGACGGCTGCGAGGGGAAACTCGGTGTCCGACAGGTAGTGCGGAATCAGCAGGACGAATCCCGCAATTGGATGTCCGAGCTGCTGCAACCGGTACTCGACGAGGTGCAGCGCGTTGGCCGGGGCCTGCGTGCGCGGCTTCCAGATCGACATGGTCTCGATCAATTCCGCTCGGTTGCCGCTGACTGTGACGCTGATCGGTCGCGTGTGGGGAACGGGCATCGGGATCGCATGAACCCAGGTCGTCGACTTGACTTGCAACTCCTCGATGAATCCGATCACTGCTGCGGTGAACGTTTCCCACTGAAAGTCCGGCTCGTACCCGGTGAGAAACAGGAACGGTTGCCCGACTTCATCCTGCGCCAGATAGAGGCCGAGACGCGCCGGGGTGTAGTCGGCGAGGTGATCCTGGTCGAAATAGATCGTGGGACGGCGAGCCCGGTAGTCGAGCAGGATGTCGTTGTCGAACTCGGCGATCGTCGAGTAGTCGAGAGTGTCGAGAAAGTGCTCGCTCAGTTGCGTGACGGCTCCCCCCGCATCCGCAAATCCGGTCAGTGCACCCACTAACGGGAGCCCGCGCGGGACGCTGGCGAGATCGGTGACGAGCTCATAGAGATCGGCCGGATTTCGCATGCTTTAACTCTACGGCGAGCGCCAACTCGGGTCCGGCAGCGAGCAGACGCCGACAGCGAACATCCGCCTGACCTCGCGCGTACGATTGCGCCATGACTGTCCCCTCCCTTCACGTCGGCGCAAAATCCGCTCCGGATGTGGAAGCCGATGTTCTGGTCATCGGGGTCCAGAAGACCAACGATGGTCCAAAACTCCTGATCGACGACGCGCACTTCGAGCAGCTCGCGGCTTCTCTCGCGAGCATCGGTGCGACGGGCGGAGTGGACGAAGTCCGACGGGTGCCGGCATCGGGCATTGCAGCGGCATCGGTGGCTCTGGTGGGCGTCGGGCCAAAGGTGGGGCCGAACGAGCTGAGGTACGCCGCGGGATCGGCAGCGCGGCAGCTGCGCGGCATCACCTCGCTGGCAATCGCGTTGCCCGCAAGCACGCAGGAGGAGCTCCTCGCCGTTCTCGAGGGCGCCGGGATCGGCGCGTACGCGTTCAATGAATTCCGCTCCGCATCCGGCGAGCCGCCGAAGCTGCCCGCGAGCGACATCACGGTGCTCAGCGCGGTGAAGAAGGGAGCTGACCTGGCCGAGCGGGCGACGATTCTCGCCACCGCGATTCACAGTGTGCGAGACCTGGTCAACATCCCGTCATCGCATCTTTATCCCGAGTCCCTGGCCCAGAAGGCGATTGACCTCTCTGCCGGCCTGCCCGTCACTGTTGAAGTGCTTCGCGAGGCGGAACTCGCCGCCGGCGAGTACGGCGGAATCATCGGAGTGGGTCAGGGCTCGGCGCACGCGCCCCGATTGGTCAAGATCACCTACACTCCCGACACAGCGAAGAAGCATCTCGCCCTGGTTGGCAAGGGCATCACGTTTGACTCGGGGGGAATCTCGCTCAAGCCACCGGCGGCGATGGTCGGGATGAAGTACGACATGACCGGATCCGCGACCGTGCTGGCGGTCACTCTCGCGGCAGCGCGTCTGGGTCTGGCGCTCAAGATCACGGCCTGGATGTGCATCGCCGAAAACATGCCATCAGGGAGCGCCATCAAGCCGAACGACGTGCTGCGGATCAAGGGTGGCAAGACCGTCGAAGTACTCAATACGGACGCCGAGGGTCGGCTGGTGCTCGCGGACGGGCTGGTCGCGGCGAGCGAGGAGCATCCGGATGCCATCGTCGACGTCGCCACGCTGACCGGCGCCCAGCGAATCGCACTCGGCGATCGCTATGCAGGCGCGATGGGCGACGAGCACCTAGTGGGACAGATCGTCGCGATCGCGAACCGCATCGGGGAGACGATCTGGCCGATGCCACTGCCCGCGGAGATGCGAACGATTCTCTCCTCGGATGTCGCGGACATCGCCAACTCGAAGCCGGGAAACACGGCTGCGGGAATGCTCGTCGGCGGATTCTTCCTGTCGGAGTTCATTGGAACCAACGGCGAAGGCGACGACGCCCACCGCATCCCGTGGGCGCATCTGGACATAGCCGGACCGTCGAATAACTCCAGCGGCGCCTTCGGATTTACCGGCAAAGGTCCGACCGGCGTCACCGTTCGAGCGCTCGTGGCCCTTGCCGAGGAATATTCTGCCTCGTAGTAAGGTTTCTGAGGCGGGCAGACCCGCCCATTCGGCCATCGGCCCGGCGCCGACAGACACCATCCGTCGGTCGGCCCCAAGCAGACAGCCCGCACAAACGAGCGAGTACAAGGAGCTTTTGTCGTGTCGACTCAGAACTTTGACATTGTCGTACTGGGCGCGGGAAGCGGCGGTTACGCCGCCGCCCTGCGTGCAGCCGAGCTGGGGTTCTCGGTAGCCCTCGTCGAGAAGGACAAGGTCGGCGGCACCTGCCTGCACGTCGGATGCATCCCCACCAAGGCGCTGCTGCACTCAGCCGAGGTCGCGGATGTGTCG
This sequence comes from Galbitalea sp., assembly GCA_036266835.1. Classification (GTDB taxonomy): domain Bacteria; phylum Actinomycetota; class Actinomycetes; order Actinomycetales; family Microbacteriaceae; genus Galbitalea. The sequence continues at coordinate 3,969 of DATAXD010000001.1, forward strand.
CGCGAGTCCGCAAAGTACGGCGTCACCACGACCTTCGGCGGCATCGACATCGCGGCTGTCACGGCGTACCGCGAGGGCATCGTCCTGAGCAAGTACAAGGGTCTCCAGGGACTCATCAAGTCCCGCGGCATCACGGTCGTCGAGGGCGAGGGCAAGCTCACGTCTCCGACCACCGTCCAGGTCGGAGACGACACTCTCACCGGTAAGAACGTCATCCTTGCGACCGGCTCCTTCTCCCGCTCACTCCCGGGCCTCGAAATCGGCGGACGAGTCATCACGTCCGAGCAGGCGCTCGAGCTCGACTTCGTCCCGAAGAAGGTCATCGTGCTCGGCGGTGGCGTGATCGGCGTCGAGTTCTCCAGCGTCTGGAAGTCCTGGGGCGCCGACGTGCAGATCGTCGAAGCGCTGCCGCATCTGGTCCCCAACGAGGACGAGTCGGTGAGCAAGCAGTTCGAGCGCGCATTCCGCAAGCGCGGGATCAACTTCAGCCTCGGCGTGAAATTCCAAAGCGTGACGCAGGACGACTCCGGCGTCGTCGTTACCCTCGAGGACGGCCAGACCTTCGACGGCGAGCTCCTTCTCGTCGCCGTCGGCCGCGGACCTCGCACCGCCAACCTCGGGTACGAAGAGGTCGGTGTCACGATGGATCGCGGCTTCGTCATCACTAATGAGCGCCTCGCCACCAACGTTCCCGGCGTCTACGCCGTTGGCGACATCGTTCCAGGCCTCCAGCTGGCCCATCGTGGATTCCAGCAGGGCATCTTCGTGGCGGAAGAGATCGCGGGCCTTAGCCCCATCGTGGTCGACGACGTGAACATCCCGAAGGTCACCTACAGCGATCCGGAGGTCGCATCCGTTGGCCTGTCGGAAGCGAAAGCCGCCGAGAAGTACGGAGCGGACAAGATCACCGCCTACGACTACAACCTCGCCGGCAACGGCAAGAGCCACATCATCGGGACCTCGGGCTCAGTCAAGGTTGTGCGCGTGAACGACGGCCCGGTCGTCGGGGTACACATGATCGGTGCACGCGTCGGTGAACTCATCGGTGAGGCGCAGCTGGCCGTGAATTGGGAGGCCTATCCCGAGGACATCGCCCCACTCATCCACGCGCACCCGACTCAGAACGAAGCGCTCGGCGAGGCGTTCCTCGCACTTGCGGGCAAGCCACTTCACGCCATTTAGTCCCGCCAGCCGCGCCGAATCAATTAGGGCCGCAACTAAGCTAGACACGCAGCAATCGCTATATAAGGAGCATCACTGATGAGCCAATCCGTCAACCTCCCGGCGCTCGGCGAGAGTGTCACCGAGGGCACGGTAACCCGCTGGTTGAAGAAGGTCGGCGATCGTGTCGAGGTGGACGAGCCACTGCTCGAGGTTTCAACGGACAAGGTAGACACCGAAATTCCATCGCCGATTGCCGGTGTCATCGAGGCGATCCTGGTTGCCGAGGACGAAACCGTTGAGGTTGGCACTCCGCTCGTGACCATCGGAGACGGCTCGGGATCGGATGCTCCGGCCGCGCCTGCGTCGACTGAGGCCGCGCCCGTGGAGGCCGCTCCTGAAGCTGCGCCGCCAGCCCCCGAGGACGATGCCCAGCCCGAACCTCTCGCTCCGCCGGCCGAAGAGGCCGCCGCAGAGCCGGTTGCCGAGGTGCCGTCAACTGATGCGCCCGAGCCCGAAGCGGCAACCGACAGCTCTCCGGTTCCGCCGGCTCCGGCCGAGGACGCCGAGCCGGCTCCCGCTGAGGCCGTCACGCCTGCTCCGGCCGAGGCCGCGCCTGCCGCGGCTCCGGCTCCGGCTCCGGCAGCCCCAACCACTGCGCCCGATGCCTCCGCAGCCAGCGGCAATGCCGCCTATGTGACTCCGATCGTTCGCAAGCTCGCCAATGACAAGGGCATCGACCTCGCCAGCGTGACCGGCACGGGCGTGGGCGGACGCATTCGTAAACAGGACGTGATCGCTGCGGGCACCACCATCAGCAAGACGGCTCCGGCGCCCGCCGAGCAGCGCGAACCACTGGCCACTTCGCCCCTGCGTGGAACCATCGTTCCGATGTCGCGCTTGCGCAAGGTGATCTCCGACCGCGCAGTCATCTCGATGCAGACCTCGGCACAGCTGACCTCGGTCGTCGAGGTCGACGTGACCCGGGTTGCGCATTTCCGCGACGACGTGAAGGAACAGTTCGAGCGGTCGACCGGCGTGAAGCTGTCGTTCCTTCCGTTCTTCGCCTTGGCCGCTGCCGAGGCGCTCCGCGCGTATCCGATCGTCAACGCCAACATCGATGGCGACAACATCGTTTACCCCGACCACGAGAACATCAGCGTTGCGGTGGACACCGAGCGCGGATTGCTTACTCCGGTCATCCGTGACGCCGGCAATCTGAACCTCGCCGGGTTCGCCACCCAGATCGCTGATCTTGCCAGCCGCACTCGCGAGAACAAACTGAAGCCCGACGAACTCGCCGGCGGCACCTTCACCCTGACGAACACCGGATCGCGCGGCGCGCTGTTCGATACGCCAATCGTGTTCCTGCCGCAGTCGGCGATTCTCGGCACGGGGATCGTCGTCAAGCGCCCGGTCGTCGTCAGCGACAACGGACTGGATGCGATCGCCATCCGCTCGATGGTCTATCTCGCGCTGTCCTACGACCACCGCATTGTCGATGGTGCCGACGCCGCACGCTTCCTGGTGGCGGTGAAGGATCGCCTCGAAAACGGCGGCTTCGAAGGCAACCTCGGTATCTAGCCGTTCACGCTGCCGCCGGACTGTGGAGCTCCGGTGGACTGTACGCCGCTCAGATAACCCCGAATTCGCCAGCCAGCCTCGTCCTTGATCATCAAGACCGAGGCCGGGTTGCCGACCGGACCGAGGCTGACGAGCGCGGAATCGCCAAGAAGTTCGATCAGCGTCGGCGCTGGCGCAGTGACGATCGCGGTTTTCGGCGTCTCGGTTCCGCCCTGCAGTTGCTCGATCAGTGCCGCGTCACCGCTGTATGCGCTCGAAGACGCCTCGTCGACGTCAGTCAGACAGAGCACGGACATCGCCCGGATGCACGCCGTGCGGTCTGCCAGCAGGATAGGAAGTGCCGCGACGGGGTCAGCGGGCAACGCCGATGGCGTGATGCTCGGTTCTGCCCTCCGACTTGGCATGGGACTGACCACCGCGACCGGTGGACGAGCTGGCGACTGCGGCAGAGCGGCGATCACTACGACGAGGGCGAGCACCACTCCCCCCGCCGCGAACCAGAATGGCTTGCGGACGCTTTTCGCCGCGGCCAAAACCCTGGCGCGCAGGACGTCGATGGGATTATCCAGCAGGTAGGCGCCAACCATGCCGAGTAGACCATCCGCCCGTGAGTCGGCCACTTCGATCTTCGGGGTGGGCAGTGGCGTTGCGGTAATCGGGGCTGCCCGGTCTGCAAATCGGATGCGCGCGGGCACCCCGGAGCGCGGTTCGGCCTCACGTCCGATCTCGATCGCGAGCGGGTCCGCGAAGTCGAACAGTCGGGCCTCGAGTTGCTCGGGAAATTCGAACTCACGCGGTGCCGATTCGATCCACTCAATCAACCCGACCGTTCGCCGGTCGGTAGCCGCGTCGCGCACTCGGGTGAGCAGCGTGGCTGCCAGCGCCGCGAGTGACCCTCGGTCCTGTGCGGCGGCCGGTTCACTCTCGATCGCCGCAATTGAACCGCCGGCGGCAAACAGCGAGCAATGGCCGAACCCGAGCAGCACCGGCTCTCCGGCCGACCCGAGGTGAACGGTGGCTGCCGCCATTCGCTCGTGCCCGACCCCGTTGCGATGCAACTCGGCAAGGACCGCAGCCATCGGTGCGAGAACCGTCACCACTTCGCCTCGCTCGAGCGAGTCGCGATCTCGAAGAAGCGTCACGAGGCTCCCCCGCGCAACTCGTTCAAGGACGAGGATCGGCACATCATCGCGGCCGCTGGATAAATCGAGCAGTCGCACAAGGTGCGGCGAGTCCAGCCGGCTCAGCGCATCCAACTCCCTGCCAATGTCGTCCGGCGCGACATGCGGATGGAACACCTTCAGCGCGACGGTTCCCGTCGAGCCCGAGCCGAGAAACACGTCCGCCCGCGATCCTATTCCGAGTCGTCGGACGACTCGATATCCCGCTACGCTCGCCCCGAGTATGCCTTCACCGGTCACCCACCGAGCCTGCCCGACGCGATCGCGCCAATAATCCGACCCGGGGTGTCGACCCGGAACGTGGATTGCGTGGCATGCCTGTGAAGGAGCAGAGCGCAATGGCGTCGACCGACGTCATCAGCCGAGCGAGTCGTCTAGGCTCGATCCCGTGGTCGACATTGTCGTCACGGGGCTAAGCGCCAACTCCGTGCCGTATCTCGACGCTTTGGACCTTCAGCGGTCACTCCACGCTGATGTTGTCGCAGGGCGGGCGCCTGACACTGTCCTTCTCCTCGAGCACCCGGCTGTCTACACAGCTGGCAAACGCACCGAGGACTCCGAGCGACCGATCGACGGTACGCCCGTCATCGATGTCGATCGCGGAGGCAAAATCACCTGGCACGGGCCGGGGCAGCTGGTCGGCTACCCGATCGTGCGCCTTCCCGATCCGATCGATGTCGTCGCCTACGTTCGACGACTCGAATCGGTCATGATCGCGGTCCTTGCGGAACTCGGCATCGACGGGCAGCGAGTGGAGGGCCGATCCGGAGTCTGGCTTCGTGCCACCGACACGCAGCCCGGCGACAAGATCGGGGCCATCGGCATCCGCGTCTCCGAGGGTGTGACGATGCACGGGTTCGCGCTCAATTGCTCGAATTTGCTCGAGGCCTACGAGGCGATTGTTGCCTGTGGCATCGCGGGTGCCGGCGTAACCAGCATCTCGCGCGAACTCGGTCGTACTCTCACGCCAACGGACGTCGTCCCACTGGTGTCGGAGCAACTGGCCTGGTTCCTCGAGCTCAGCGAGGCCCGCGCTTGAGTAGTTCAAACAGCAGCGCCCATCCCATCGAGGGGCGCAAACTGCTGCGCCTCGAAGTCCGCAACGCCCAGACTCCGATTGAACGCAAGCCAGCGTGGATCAAGACGACCGCTCGAATGGGTCCCGAGTACCAGCAGCTCCAGTCGCTGGTGAAGGACGAAGGCCTCCACACCGTGTGCCAGGAAGCCGGGTGCCCCAACATCTACGAGTGCTGGGAGGACCGCGAGGCGACATTCCTCATCGGTGGTTCGCAGTGCACGCGGCGTTGCGACTTCTGCCAGATCGACACCGGAAAGCCCGCCGACTACGACACCGACGAACCTCGCCGTGTCGCCGAGTCAGTTCGGGCAATGAACCTGCGCTACGCAACGATCACGGGTGTCGCACGTGACGATCTTCCGGATGAGGGCGCGTGGCTCCACGCCGAGACCGTGCGCCAGATCCACGCCCGGAACGCTGGCACCGGCGTCGAGATCCTCGCCACAGACTTCTCGGGCAAGCCGGAACTCCTGAACGTCGTGTTCGACTCGCGACCCGAGGTCTTCGGGCACAACGTTGAGACGGTACCGCGAATCTTCAAGCGCATCCGTCCGGCCTTCCGGTACGAGCGCTCGCTCGATGTGCTCACGCAGGCTCGCGCCTACGGACTGATCACGAAGTCCAATCTCATCCTCGGGATGGGCGAGGACCGCGCCGAGATCAGCCAGGCGCTCCAAGACCTGCACGACGCGGGCACCGACATCATCACGGTCACCCAGTATCTGCGGCCGACCCCGAGGCATCTGCCGGTCGATCGCTGGGTACGCCCGGAGGAGTTCATCGACATCAAGTCCGAGGCGGAGGAGATCGGATTTCTCGGCGTTCTCGCCGGCCCGCTCGTTCGCTCGAGTTATCGGGCGGGTCGCCTCTGGGCTCAGTCGATGGTCGCTAAGGGGCGCGAGATTCCCGACGCCCTTTCTTCGCTCGCGGACGCCTCACTAGGCTTCGCGCAGGCGGTGTCCTGAGTAGGCCGCGACGAAGTCGCAGCCGTATCGAACGGGCCGTATCCTAGACGGATGGCACGAGCAGAACAGCCCGCAAAAAAGGAAAAGCAGCCCAACCGCGTAAAGCAGATGTGGGACGTCTTCCAGATGACCCGCAAGCACGACAATCGTGCGATCTGGTTCATGCTGCTCGGGTTTATTCCGCCACTCATTGCCGGTTTTGCGCTCGGCTTCCTGCTCCCCGGGTCGTCGCTGCTCACCGAGATCTCCTACCCAATCGTCGGTGCGATGGCCGGGCTGCTGCTGGTACTCATCATCCTAGGCCGACGAGCCGAGCGCGCGGCGTACACACAGATTGAGGGACAGGCCGGTGCCGTGGGCGCGGTACTCAAGAACTCGGTGCGCCGTGGATGGCAGACCAGCGAGATGCCGGTGAACGTGAGCCCCCGCACGCAGGATGCCGTCTACCGAGCGATCGGCCGCGGCGGAATCGCACTCATCGGCGAAGGCCCTCGATCACGCACGCAGCGGATGCTCGAGGAAGAGCGTCGCACGGTGGCGCGAGTGCTTCCCAACGTTCCGATCACGTTCCTCTATGTCGGACCGGATGAGGACTCGATCCCGCTCTACAAGCTCGCCGGTCGACTTCAGCGCATCAAACCCGCTCTTCGCAAGGCCGAGGTCATCGCGGTCGGCAATCGGCTCGCATCCCTCACCAAGCCGCCCGTCGGAATCCCGAAGGGGATCGATCCCAACCGGATGCGACCACAGCGCCAACGCTGACCGAGGCGCCGCCCATGCCGCCGGCGAAGCCGTGGAATCACAACATCGCATACTTCCCCTTCATCGAGAAGGTGGCACGGTCGCAGTCACGCCGTTCGGCAATCGACGTCGGAACCGGCGACGGGATGCTCGCGGCAAGACTCGCGGAATTCATCCCGATTGTCGTCGGGCTTGATGTAGACGAGGCGCAGGCGGATGCCGCTGCCGCGGCCCATCCATCCGTCCCGGGCTTGCGCTTTGAGACCGGCGACGTGCTCACCAAGCATCCGAAGGAAGAGCCCTTCGATTTCGTCGCCTGCAGCGCAACCATCCATCATCTCGACCTGATGCCGGCACTCCGTCGGCTTCGGGAGCTGACCGCACCGGGAGGCACGCTGGTCATCGTGGGTCTCGCCACGAACTCATCGGCGCTCGACTGGCTCATCGCTGCCGCGAGCGCCGTGCCGGTGCGGCTCGCCCGGATCGGCCGAGGCTGGCACGACCATGGTGCGCCACGGCAGGATCCGCGTGACTCGTGGACGGAGGTCCGTCGAGCGGTACGCGCGGAGCTCCCCGACTCACAGTGGCGACGCCGCTTTTACTGGCGCTACTCTGTCGTCTGGAATCGAGCTAGCGCCTGACGAGAATCGTCCCGGCCCAGCGATCGTGCAGCCCTCGCTGATCCCTGTCGTAGATGACCGCGGGAATGAACAGCATGAGCAGAAGGGTGCGCACGAGCGGTCGCCACACGCCGAGGTAGCCGGGCACCACCGGAACCACTCGCAAACCAAAGATCAGATGGCCGACGCTCCCGTTGATGACGAGCAGGAACACGACCTGCAGGACACCGAAAATCACCAGGATGGCGAACCCGTTGTTGTCCGGGCGGAAGAACGCGTACGCGAGCAGATACGCGATGCCCCAGTCAATGGCTAACGCGCCCAGCCTGCGGCCAAACCGACCGATGGAACGTGGTCCTGCCTCCGGGAGACCCAGCCGTTTGCCCGGCCAGTCGGCGGGGATGCGAGAGACTGCCGACACAGAACAATTCTACGCAAGGCCAAAAAGTCTCGTAACATCGCGGAAACAACAGCGTCACTACCGCGAAACTGAATCACCGTAGCCTCAACGCGTAGCTGCGACTGCAGTTGCGCCCTCGTCACAACCCATTTGGAGTCGCCACAATGTTCAAAGATTCCTCGGAGGTACTGAAGTACATCAAGGACAGCGACGTGAAGTTCCTTGACATCCGCTTCACCGACCTACCAGGCGTGCAGCAACACTTCAACATCCCCGCCTCGACCGTCGACGAGGACTTCTTCGCAGTCGGACAGCTCTTCGATGGCTCATCGATCCGTGGATTCGCGAACATCCACGAGTCCGACATGCAGCTGATTCCGGATGTCACGACGGCGTACGTCGATCCATTCCGGGTCGAGAAGACGCTCATCATGCTGTTCGACATCTACAACCCGCGCAACGGCGAGATCTACCACCGCGATCCGCGTCAGGTCGCCAAGAAGGCCGAGAAGTACCTCGCGTCGACCGGCATCGCAGACACCGCATTCTTTGCACCGGAGGCCGAGTTCTACATCTTCGACGACGTGCGCTACGAAGTGAAGCAGAACAAGAGCTTCTACGCGGTCGACTCTGACGAGGCCGCCTGGAACTCCGGTCGTCGCGAAGAAGGCGGCAACCTCGCCAACAAGACCCCGTATAAGGGCGGCTACTTCCCGGTGAGCCCTATCGACAAGCAGGGCGACCTGCGGGACGACATCAGCCTCAAGCTCATCGAATCCGGACTCATCCTCGAACGCGCCCACCACGAAGTCGGCACCGGCGGACAGGCCGAGATCAACTACCGCTTCAACACGATGGTGAACGCGGCGGATGACCTCCTTAAGTTCAAGTACATCGTCAAGAACACGGCTCTCGAGTGGGGCAAGGCTGCGACATTCATGCCAAAGCCGCTGTTCGGCGACAACGGGTCCGGCATGCACACCCACCAGTCGCTGTGGAATGCGGGCACTCCCCTGTTCTACGACGAGTCTGGCTATGGCGGATTGTCCGACATCGCGCGCTGGTACATCGGCGGCCTGCTCAAGCACGCGCCAGCTGTTCTGGCGTTCACCAACCCGACGCTCAACTCCTACCGCCGCCTCGTGCCCGGCTTCGAGGCGCCCGTGAACCTGGTGTACTCGGCGGGCAACCGGTCCGCATCCATTCGCATCCCGATCACCGGCACGAACCCTAAGGCCAAGCGCATCGAATTCCGAGCGCCGGATGCCTCGGGCAACCCGTACCTCGCGTTCGCCGCGCAGATGATGGCCGGTCTCGACGGAATCAAGAACAAGATCGAGCCGCATGAGCCGGTCGACAAAGACCTCTACGAGCTGCCGCCCGAGGAGGCCAAGAACATCCCGCAGGTTCCCGGTTCGCTCGCCGAGGTGCTGATCGCACTCGAGAACGACCACGAGTTCCTGACCGCCGGCGGGGTGTTCACGCCCGACCTGATCGAGACCTGGATCGCGTACAAGCGCGAGAAGGAGATCATCCCGTCGTCGCAACGCCCACATCCGTTCGAGTACGAGCTGTACTTCTCGGTGTAGTCACCCGCAGATCTCACAACTCAGGCCCCACGCGCTGCCGACTCTGCTTTCCAGTCGCCAAGCTGTGGGGCCTGAGTTTTGTGGGGTTTAGGTCTTTGGGCGGAACCTACGGCTTGGCCAGGCCCAGATCGATCAGGCTGTGGGCCGTCGCGAGGATGGCCTCTTCGTTCGTGCGCGGTTTCCAGCCGAGAACCTTCTTCGCCTTCGCGTTGCTCGCCTGCTTGGGTTTGCCCAGTTGTGACAGGTTCTCGCGGAGGGCTGGCACCGCGACCGACAGCGCGCGCACGACCCAGTTCGGCAGCACTCGTGTCGGCACGTGCTTCGCGGCGTCGCCCAGGTTGTCACGAAGTACAACCGCAACCGCCGGGATCGACATCGCCGGACCCGCGATCGCCAGGAACCGCTCACCGACCGCCTTCGGGTTCGTCATCGCGAGGAGGTGCGCACCGGCAACATCTCGGACGTCGACGATGCCGAACGAGATCTGTGGCATACCCGGCATGTCGCCGTTGAGAAGGCGGATCGCGAGGTCGATGGACGTCGAGACCTCTTTGCTCAGAGCAGGGCCGAGAATGCCGACCGGGTTGATCACCGAGAGCTCAAGGCCGCCGCCTTCGGACTGGATGAAATCCCACGCCGCGCGCTCGGCCAGCGTCTTCGACTTCACGTAGGCGGTGACCTTATCGTTCGGGTTCGTCCAGTCGGTCTCGTCGAACGGGCGGCCCTCGGGCGGAGCGCTGTAGCCGACGGCGGCGAATGACGAGGTAAGAACGACGCGCTTGACTTTGGCGTCCCTCGCAGCCCGAAGCACCCGGAGCGCACCCTCGCGGGCCGGAATGATCAGGTCGTCCTCGTTCCTGGGCTGGGTCGCCGGAAACGGCGAGGCGACATGGAGCACGTACGTGCAGCCCTTTACCGCATCCGCCCATCCGTCGTCCGAGAGCAGGTCGGCGGCAATAAAGGACAACCGGTCGACAGACTTGGCGCCAGCGTTCTTCAACGTCGCGCGGACGGCCGGCTCACGGCTGAGCGAACGTACACTCGTCCGAACCGTGTAGCCGGCGTTGAGCAACTGCAGGATGCAGTGGGCACCGACAAAGCCGGACCCGCCGGTGACCAGAACTGTTTCGCCGCTCATTGAGGCCTCTCCACGAATAGATAGTGCCGATTCTCGCACCGTGGCTTGCATCCCGTGGACAAAGTCGCGCCGGCACGTATCGCAAAGTCGGAACCACATCTGACACGCCGCCCGCAGCGGCTGGCGTGGCACACTGGATTCCGACTTTGGGATGGGGGCAGCGCTTCAGCCGGTTGTCGTCGCGGTGGTGGTCACGCCGTAGAAACGTCGCTCGAAGACCTGGCGGGCCAGCCTGGTGGTGCGCAGGTAATCCTCTTCGAGCTGGCTCGCGGATCCCGGCGGGTAGTTCAGCAGTCGAGCGATGCCATCGAGCGCCTGGCGGTCGGTCGGGAGCACGTCCGTTGTTCGCGCAGCCCAGAGCGTCATGGCCGACCGCGCGCGGGATGCGATGAGCCAGGCCTCGCGGAGCTTCCGGGCGTCCGCATCCGGGACGAGCTTCGCCGCCGCCGCGACGTCCAGCGCATCCAGCGTCGATGTGGTGCGTAGCCCGGGAATCGAAGCACCGTGCTGTAGCTGCAACAGCTGCACGAACCATTCGACGTCACTGAGCGAGCCGCGCCCGAGCTTGAGATGCCGCGCGGGATCCGCACCCTGGGGCAGCCGTTCAGACTCCACGCGAGCCTTGATGCGCTTGATCTCGCGCACCTCCTGCTCGCCGATCTTCGCCGGGTATCGGATGCTGTCGGCCAGCGCCTCGAAGTCGCGAATAAGCTCGGGGTCGCCCGCCACACCGCGGGCGCGAAGCAATGCCTGGGCCTCCCAGGTCAAAGACCAACGCTCGTAGTACGCCCGATAACTCTCCAGAGACCGCACGATCGCGCCGTTCTTGCCCTCGGGGCGCAGCCCGACATCCAGATCGATCGGGAGACGCAGGTCTTCGGTCAGACGGTTGATCGCCTGGATGACCAGCTCGGAAGCGGCCTGCGCTTCTTCACCCATCGCCGTCGTTGGTCGGTACACGTAGACGATGTCCACGTCGGATCCGAAACCGACTTCACCACCGCCGTACCGGCCCATCGCGACGATCGCGAACTCCATACCGTCGATGTTGAGTCTGGCGAGCCTGAGCATCCCGGTGAGCAGCGCCGTCGTGATGTCGCTGAGGGCGACGCCGACCTCCGAAACAGTCACCATGCCGAGGATCGCGCCGATAGCAATGCGCAAGATCTCTCGGCGACGTGCGGTTCGCAGGGCGAGGGCCGCGGCCTCGATATCGTCGTCGTGCCGGGCGATCGTCGCGTCCGTTTCCTCGAGCAGCACCCCGAGGGCGCGCGGTCGCAGCTCATCCTCGTTCTCCAGCCAGGCTGCGCCATCCGGAATGCGCTCCAGAAGGTTGCTAACGAATCGAGAACCCGACAGCACGTTGGTCAGTCGCTGTGCTGCGCCGGATGAGTCCCGCAGCATCCGCAGGAACCAGTACGCCTCGCCCAGGTCGTCGCTCAGTCGGCGAAACGCCAGCAGTCCGTGATCGGGATCGGCGCCTTCGGCGAACCAGCCGAGCATGACAGGAAGAAGAGTGCGCTGGATGGTGGCTCGCCGCGACACCCCGCCAGTAAGCGCGGCGATGTGCCGGAGAGCTCCGGCCGGATCACGGAATCCGATCGCGGCCAGTCGGGCCTCGGCCTGCTCGCTGGACAGCGTTAGACCGTCGCCCGGCAGCGCCGCCACCGCGCTGAGAAGTGGCCGGTAGAACAGGCGCTCGTGAAGGCTGCGCACCTCGTGCTTCGTCTGCTGCCACGCCTCGTACAACTCGTCCGCGCCGGCGTAGAGACCGGTTGCTCGCGCCAGGATCCGGAGCGCTTCCGGGTCGCGCGGCATGAGATGCGTCCGTGTCAGCCGGTCGAGTTGCAGGCGATGTTCGAGCAGCCGCAGGAACCGATAATCCCTCGAGAACTCGGATGCCTCGACACGGCCGATATATCCCTGCGCGGCCAGCGCGACCAGCGCGGGAAGCGTCGCCCGCTGGCGCACGTCCGGGTCGAGCTGGCCGTGCACGAGCTGCAGCAGCTGGATGGTGAATTCGACATCCCTCAATCCGCCGGGGCCGAGCTTCAACTGAATTTCGCGCTCGTCCTGCGGGATGTTCTCGGTGACCCGCTCGCGCATGCGCTGTACCGATTCCACGAAACCTTCGCGACCCGCGCTCGACCAGACCAGTGGGGCCACTCCATCGACGTAGCGCTGCCCGAGTTCCAGGTCTCCCGCCATCGGGCGTGCCTTGAGCAGAGCCTGGAACTCCCATCCCTTCGCCCAGCGCTCGTAGTAGGCGAGATGGGATTCGAGTGTGCGCACGAGCGCACCGTCCTTGCCCTCCGGCCGAAGGTTCGCATCGACCTCCCAGAGCATCGGCTCGGAGGCGAGCTCCTGAATCCCGCGGGCGGTGTGCATCGCGAGGCGGGTGCCGATTTCGACCGCTTTGTCGGACCCCAGGTCACCCTCCGCCTCAACGACGAAAATGACATCGACGTCGCTCACGTAGTTGAGTTCGCGGGCCCCGGATTTTCCCATGCCGATAATCGCAAGATGTGTGTGTGCGATGTCGGCGGTCGCAAACTTCGCAGTGCGACGTGCAACGTCCAGCGACGCATCGAGAGCGGCACCCGCGAGGTCCGCCAGCATTCCAGTGACCTGGGAGACGGCGGTCAGCGGATCCGGGTTCGATAGGTCCCACGCGGCGAGCGCAGCGAGGTGGCGGCGATAGCGCACTCGCAGAGCCGTGAAGGCCGCGTCATCCGTCAGCTTTGCGACCGAGGCGATCAGGTCGGCGCGCAGTTCGTCCGCAGACGGCAGCGTGTCGAGCGACCGGCCGAGAACGGAGAGTTGTTCGGGATGCCGCAGGAAGAACTCCGCAATGCCCCGAGATGCACCGAGAATCCGGATCAGCCGGTCCGTGGCATCGGGCTTAGCGAGCAGCGTGTCGACGTCGCGTGGCGCACGACCGCGCAACTCTCCCAACAACCGAAGCGCCTGGTCGGCATCGGCGGCATGCGCGAAGTGCGGGATGACCTCGTCGGGCAGGGCGTCCAAAAGCTGTCGGGTGGAACCAAGCTCGGTAAAGCCGAGTCTGGCTAGTTCGGTGAGCTTTGCCTGGGGGCGCGGATCCGTCACAGGATCTCGAGGTTGCTCTCCAGCTCGAACGGCGTGACCTGTGCGCGGTACTCGTTCCATTCCCGCCGCTTGTTGAGCAATACGAAGTTGAAGACCTGCTCGCCGAGCGTCTCGGCAACCAGCTCGGAGTCCTCCATCAGCGCAACCGCGTGGTCGAGGCTCGCGGGCAGCTGGCTGTAGCCGAGCGCCTTGCGTTCCGCATCGGTGAGCGACCACACGTTGTTCTCGGCCTCGGGCGGCAACTCGTAGCCCTCTTCGATGCCTTTGAGCCCGGCTGCCAGCAAGAGGGAGTAGGCGAGATACGGATTCGCAGCAGAATCCATCGCACGGTATTCGACGCGCGAACTCTGGCCCTTGTTCGGCTTGTACAACGGAACCCGAACCAGCGCCGACCGGTTGTTGTGACCCCAGGTGACGAAGCTTGGCGCCTCATCCCCGCCCCACAGCCGCTTGTAGGAGTTGACGAACTGGTTGGTGACCGCGGTGATCTCGGGCGCATGACGCAGGAGGCCGGCGACGAACTGACGACCGATCTTCGAGAGCTGGTACTGGGATCCCGCGTCGTAGAACGCGTTCACATCGCCCTCGAAGAGCGACATGTGCGTGTGCATGCCGGAACCCGGATAGCCGGACAAGGGCTTCGGCATGAACGTCGCGTAGACGCCCTGCTCGATCGCGACCTCTTTGATGACCGTTCGGAACGTCATGATGTTGTCGGCGGTTGTCAACGCATCGGCGTAGCGCAGGTCGATCTCGTTCTGGCCGGGACCCGCCTCGTGGTGGCTGAACTCGACCGAGATGCCGAGGTCTTCGAGCATCCGTACCGAGCGTCGACGGAAGTCGTGCGCGGTGCCGCCGGGCACGTTGTCGAAATAGCCAGCCGAGTCGACGGGCCGTGGACCACCCTTGCCGAACTTGCTCGACTTGAGCAGGTAGAACTCGATCTCCGGATGCGTGTAGAAGGTGAACCCGCGATCACCGGCTTTTGCCAGTGTCCGCTTCAGCACATTTCGCGGATCGGCAACCGCCGGCTGCCCATCCGGGGTGGTGATGTCGCAGAACATCCGCGCCGTCGGGTCGATCTCGCCCCGCCAGGGAAGGATCTGGAACGTCGTCGGGTCGGGGTGCGCGAGCACGTCTGCTTCGTAGGCCCGAGTGAGGCCCTCGATCGCGGATCCGTCGAATCCGAGGCCCTCCGCGAACGCGCCCTCGACCTCTGCTGGGGCGATGGCGACGGACTTCAGGGTACCTACGACATCCGTGAACCAGAGCCGGATGAACTTGATGCCGCGCTCTTCGATCGTGCGCAGAACGAAGTCGCGTTGCTTGTCCACCGGGCTCCTTGAATCGAAGGGAGTGCCTGCGCGAATACGCTGCGGGGCGGGCCGTTTCGCCCGCGCTATTAGGCTAGTGGCTATGCCCAGACTTCGCTTGGCGCTGGCCCAGACGAATCCGATTCTGGGCGATCTGGCGGGAAATCGGGCCCAAATCCTGGACGCCGCGAAGCAAGCAGCAGCAGCAGGAGCAGACCTGCTGGCTGTCGGCGAGATGGCGCTCAGCGGATATCCCATCGAGGATCTCGCCGCGCGCCCCAGTTTCCTTCGCGACGCACACGCCGCCGTGCGGACGCTGGCAAAGGAGCTCCACGACGAGGGACTCGGCGATCTCGTCGTCGTCGTCGGGCATCCTGACGGACCCTACAAGCCGCGACTCGACGGCACCAGTAACGCACCGACCGCGATCGCGCAGAACCGGGCGAGCGTCCTGCAACACGGTCACGTGAAGGCCGAGTACACAAAGCACCATCTCCCCAACTACTCCGTCTTCGACGAGTACCGCGTATTCATCCCGGGTGACGAGCTACTCGTGCTGCGCATTAAGGGTGTCGATGTCGCGCTCATCATCTGCGAGGACCTGTGGCGCGACGGCGGACCTGTGGCGCGGGTGCTCGAAGCGGATGCCGGCCTGCTCCTCGTCATTAACGCCTCGCCGTTCGAGCGTGACAAAGACGAAGTGCGACTGCCCCTGGTAACCCGGCGAGCGACTGAAACCGACACCATCGTGGCCTATGTCAACATCGTGGGCGGACAGGACGACCTGGTCTTCGACGGCGACAGCGTGATCGTCAGCGGGAGCGGTGAGATCCTCGCTCGAGCGCCCCAGTGGGTTCCGCACCTGCTCGTCACGGATCTCGAAGTGGCGACAGCGACCGACACCCCGCTTCCCAAGCGGGTCAAGCGCGTGGAGCTGGCGGATGCTGTGCCGACCCAGCAACCACTGGCCGCCGATATCGCGGTCCCGGCGGAGGACAACGAGCAACTCTGGAATGCGCTCGTGCTCGGCCTTCACGACTACGTCACAAAGAACGGCTTCCCGTCTGTGGTGCTCGGGGTGTCGGGAGGGATCGATTCCGCGGTGTGCGTTGCGATCGCTGCGGACGCGATCGGAGCCCATCTCGTCTACGGCGTCAGCCTGCCGTCTCGTTACAGTTCTTCAGGCTCGCGGTCGGATGCCGACCGGCTCGCCGAAAACATCGGGTTCCACTACTCCACCGAGGCGATCGTTGACATGGTGCTTCCGATCGAGGAGCAGCTGCACCTCACCGGTACGGCCGCCGAGAACGTGCAGGCGCGTGTTCGTGGCGTGACGCTCATGGCGCTATCGAACATGGTGGGCCATCTCGTTCTCACGACAGGCAACAAGACCGAGCTCTCGGTGGGTTACTCGACGATCTACGGCGACTCGGCTGGCGGTTTCGCGCCGATCAAGGATGTGCCCAAGATGCTCGTCTGGGAACTCGCGCGCTGGCGCAACGCGGCCGCCGAACGCCGCGGCGAGACTCCGCCGATTCCGGTGAACTCGATCGAGAAGGCACCGAGCGCCGAGCTGCGACCGGATCAGACGGATCAGGACACGCTGCCACCGTACGACATCCTCGACGCCATCCTCGACGCCTACGTCACGCGCAACCTCGGGCGAGAAGATGTCATCGCCCTCGGTTTCGACGCAGAGACGGTGGATTTCGTCACGAGGCTGGTCGACCACTCCGAGTGGAAGCGGCGGCAGGGCGCCATCGGCCCGAAAATAAGTGGCATGGCGTTCGGTCGCGATCGCCGCCTGCCCATCACGTACCGGCCGAACTTATAGGTCCCTGCCGAGGAACGGGGCGTCGGTAGACTTTGGAGATGGCAGAGCAGGCCGCTTCGGCGCCGAAAAAGGTTCGCACCCGACACTTCCAGAACGCGAAGCAGAACGGGATCAAGATCACGGGACTGACCAGCTACGACATGCTGACGGCATCCATCTTCGATGAAGCCGGCATCGACTTCCTGCTCGTCGGCGACTCCGCCGCCAACAACGTTCTCGGCTACGACACGACCCTGCCGGTCACCGTCGATGAACTGATCCCGCTGGCCCGAGCGGTCGCTGGCGCTGTCAAACGCGCGTTCGTGATTGGCGACATGCCGTTCGGTTCCTATGAGACCGGGCCGGATGAGGCGCTCCACACCGCCTTCCGTTTCATGAAGGAAACCGGGGTTCACGCCGTCAAACTCGAAGGTGGAGTGCGGTCGGCCGAGCAGATTCGCCGCATCGTCTCTGCGGGGATCCCCGTGATGGGCCACATCGGCTTCACGCCGCAGAGCGAGCACGGACTTGGCGGCCACGTCATTCAGGGCCGCGGGGACCAGGTCAAGCAACTGCTTGCGGATGCCCACGCGGTCGAGGACGCTGGCGCATTCGCGGTGGTCCTCGAGATGGTTCCCGCAGAGGCCGCACGGCAGGTCACCGCCGAGCTGCACATCCCGACCATCAGCGTTGGTGCCGGACCGCACACCGACGGCCAGCTGCTCGTCTGGACCGACTGGGCCGGATTCACCAAGGGCCGCATCCCCTCCTTCGTGAAGCAGTACGCGAATCTTCGGAAGACGCTTCACGATGCCGTGATCGCCTATCGCGCGGATGTCGATTCCGGCGAGTACCCCGGCGAGAAGTACTCCTTCCACGACTGATCGGCGCTAGTTGTGCGTCCAGACCAGCAGATCGCCCTCTTCGTCCTTTGATGCCGTGCCGGTTTGTCGGAACCCGTTCTTTTGGAGCACCCGGTGGCTCGCGACGGCAGTCGCAGGGGTGCTCGCCGTGACAGCGACGATCGATGCCGAGGCGAGCAGGTGGGCAACGAGCGCCCGTACAGCCTCGGTCGCGAAACCGTGCCCAGGCAGCCCGAACGCGTAGCCGATCTCGATCGCGCCGTTTGCGTCGACCTCGCTGGTGGTCCCGAGTACACCGACAGCCGAGGATGAGGCGCGCTCGATAGCGGTATAGGAGTCCGGCACCGGATCCGTTTCGGCGGCAAGCAGGCGCGGGAGCATTCCGAGCGCATTGCCGGGCCAGTTCGGCTCGAACCTGACCGCGCCGACATCGACGATGTCCAGCTCGAAGTCATCGTTCTCGAGACGCTTCTGGATGAGCGCGTGCGTCAACGGGGCCAAGACCAGGCGTTCGGTCATGAGAACGGTCACCAACACATCGTTTCACGGCAGACTGGGATCATGGAACTCGTACAGGTTGCCCAACATGTCGACGATCTCGATCGCGCCGTCGCGTTCTACGCGACCCTGCTTGGACAGGAGGTGGCGGCCCAGTACACGCCTCCCGGCATCGCGTTCTTCATGCTCGACGGAACCCGCTTGCTGCTCGACACGAAGGTCGCGGCTGGCGGCATCATCTATCTTGCGGTCGACGACGTGGAGTTCAGCGTCACTGAACTGAGAGAACGCGGGGTGACCATCGAGACGGAACCGCACGTGATCTTCCAGCATCCGGATGGCACGCTCGGACCCACGGGCACCGACGAGTGGATGGCGTTCATCCGTGACTCCGAGGGAAACACCGTCGGACTGGTCAGCTATTCGGACACCGACCCGAACGGATAGCTAATCGTCGCTGGCGTCTTCGGATGCCCACGCCCGAGAGCGTTCGGCGATGATGTCGGGGGCGCGCTCGGCTTCTTCCCGGCTGGCGAATGGTCCATCCAGGTCAGAGGCGATCGACTGGCGACCCTCCTCGACATTGCCGGTCCGGATGTTGTAGAACCACTCGGTCAACTTTTGCTCCTCGCGACTTGGGTAAAATCGATCCTATGCCCAGGGATTCGCACGGACACCTCGTGCCCGGGCGCATCTCCCCCGCCCGAAGCGTGCCGAGCGACGTCGAGCGTCCCGAGTACGTCGGGATGGCAGGACCGCGCGACTACGACGGCGACAACATCTACACCCACAAGGAGATTGCCCTCATCCGCGAGTCGGGCAGAATCGCGGCAGGCGCGGTGGAGGTGGTGGGCCAGGCGATTCGACCCGGCGTGACAACGGACGAACTCGACCGCATCGGGCACGACTTCATGATCCGGCACGGCGCATATCCCTCCACCCTCGGCTACCGCGGGTATCCGAAGTCGATTTGCACCTCGATCAATGAGGTGATCTGCCACGGCATCCCGGACAACACAGTGATCGAGGACGGCGATCTGGTCAACGTCGATGTCACCGCCTACAAGCACGCCATGCACGGCGACCTCAACGAGACCTTCATCGCTGGCACCGGCAGCGCGGCCGCCCTCGACCTCGTCGAGCGGACGCGCGAAGCGCTCAACCGAGGCATCAGGGCAGTCGCACCGGGACGAGAGATCAATGTGATCGGGCGCGCGATCGAGTCGTACGCCAAGCGATTCAATTACGGTGTGGTGCGCGACTTCACCGGACACGGCGTGGGCGCCGCGTTCCATTCCGGCCTGGTCATTCCGCACTACGACGCCGCTCCGAACTACTCACAGGTGATGGAAGTGGGCATGGTGTTCACGATCGAGCCCATGCTCACGCTCGGCACCCACGAGTGGGACCTGTGGCCGGATGACTGGACCGTGACAACTCGAGACAAGAAACTCACCGCGCAGTTCGAGCACACGCTGGTTGTGACCGAGACCGGCGCCGACATTCTCACCAACCCGTAACTCGCTGGACGTGAACCGAAGGACGACCCATGACTAAGGCAGTTGGCATCGACATCGGTGGCACCGGAATCAAAGGCGCGCTGGTCGATACCGCAACCGGTGAACTGGTCAGCGACCGCATCAAGCTGGTCACCCCAAAGGGCGGGCAACCCGACGACATCATCAAGACCGTCGTAGAGATCATCGATCAGCTTGGCGTCGGCAAAGACGTGCCGGTAGGCATCTGCTTTCCGGCGATCGTCATTCGCGGCAAGACGATGTCAGCTGCCAACGTCTCGAAGGCCTGGATCGGCCTTGACGCCGAGAAACTCTTCGAGAAGGCGATCGGACGCAGCATCCGATTCGTCAATGATGCGGATGCCGCTGGAGTTGCCGAGGTTCGCCACGGAGCCGCGAAGGGTGTCGACGGCCTCGTCATCCTGACGACTCTCGGAACCGGAATCGGCAGCGCGCTCATCTACGACGGAGTTCTCGTGCCCAACGCCGAACTCGGCCACATCGAGATCGATGGGAAGGATGCCGAGAGGCGCGCCTCCTACTCCGCAAAGGAGCGGGGCCGGCTCAGCTATCGCCGGTGGGCGGCGCGCCTGCAGCGGTATTACGCCAAGCTGGAATTCCTGCTCTCCCCGGACCTGTTCATCGTGGGAGGCGGGGTTTCGAAGAGCTACGAAGAGTTTCTTCCACTGCTCAAACTGCGAACGAAGATCGTGCCAGCGGCGTTACGCAACAACGCCGGGATCCTTGGGGCAGCATCGCTCGCGGTCGACAAGGTCGCGAAGGCGAAGAAGAAATCTCGCTCGAGGTGAATGAAATTCGTATGAGCCGGCGACTACCGCGTTAGCGAACCGTTAGTTCTCGAAGCATCCCTCGACCGTCGCTGTTGACTCGATTCGTAGCGCCCTACGCGGGCCGCTGCCCGCGATCGCCACCGTGACCACGGAATCCGGAGGGATGGAGCAATCCCGTGCTTGACGTTATCTACGTCATGGGCATCCTCGCGTTGATCGCGATCGTTGCCCTGGTGGCCAAGGCGGTCGAGAAGCTGTGATCGTCATCGCGTGGGTCGCCGCGGTACTTGCCGTGCTGGCCATCGCATACCTGGTCTACGCTCTCGTGAAACCGGAGCGGTTCTGATGGAAGTGTGGTTCTTCGTCGCGGCCCTCGCGACGGTTCTTGTCGTGCTGGCGCTCGCCTACCGTCCGCTGGGCAACTACATGGCCCACGTGTACACCAGCCCCAACGATCTGAAGGTCGAGCGAGGTTTCTATCGACTGATCGGGGTCAAGTCCAGCGCCGAGCAGAGCTGGCCCTCCTACTTGCGCAGCGTGCTCGCCGTCTCCGGCGCCGGCATCCTGCTGGTGTACCTGATCCAGCGCATCCAGGAAGTTTTGCCTTATTCGCTCGGGCTGCCGGCAGTGCCCGAAGCGCTGTCTTTCAATACAGCCATCTCGTTTGTGACGAATACCAACTGGCAGTCATACTCGCCGGAGGTCACCCTCGGCTACGCCGCGCAATTTCTCGCGCTCGTCGTTCAGAACTTCGTGTCCGCAGCGGTTGGCATCGCGGTGGCGATCGCCCTGGTACGGGGCTTCACCTACCGACGATCCGGTACCGTCGGGAATTTCTGGGTCGATCTGACTCGCGGCACGCTGCGCATCCTGCTCCCTCTTTCGATCGTCGCGGCCGTGATCCTCATCGCCGGCGGGGTCATCCAGAACTTCAACGGCTTCCAGCACGTGACGACGCTAACCGGAGCGACCCAGACGCTGCCCGGCGGACCGGTTGCCAGCCAGGAGGCGATCAAGGAACTAGGTACGAACGGCGGCGGCTTCTTCAATGTGAATTCCGCGCATCCGTTTGAGAATCCGACCTCGTGGACGAACCTGTTCGAGATCATCCTGCTGCTCGTCATCCCGTTCTCGCTGCCACGAACGTTCGGTCGGATGGTTGGCGACAACCGTCAGGGTTACGCAATCGTTGGCGTGATGGCAACTCTCTATGTCGCATCGGCGGCGCTCATGACCTGGGCCGAGCTCTCTGCAGGAGGCGCAGCGACAAAACTCGCTGGCGTTGCGCTCGAGGGCAAGGAACTGCGGTTCGGAATTGTCGACTCGACACTCTTCGCGACCAGCACGACCCTCACGTCTACCGGCGCCGTCGACTCGATGCACGACAGCTTCACCCCGCTCGCCGGCGGGATGGCGATGCTGAACATGATGCTCGGCGAGGTCGCCCCAGGCGGCGTCGGTGCCGGCCTTTACGGCATCCTGATGATCGCCGTCATTGCCGTCTTCATCGCCGGCCTGATGGTGGGTCGCACCCCGGAGTACCTCGGCAAGAAAATCGGTGGCAGGGAGATGAAGCTTGCGAGCCTCTACACCCTGGCGACACCGACCCTCGCGCTCGTCGGCACGGCGATCAGCTTCGCGATACCCGCCGTTCGAGCGGATCTGGTCAAGACGTCCATCTGGAATCCCGGTGTCCACGGTTTCAGCGAGGTCCTCTACGCCTTCACGTCTGCCGCGAACAACAATGGCTCGGCGTTCGCTGGCATCACCGCCAATACGCCATGGCTCGATACGGCGCTCGGGGTCGTCATGCTCCTCGGACGATTCGTGCCCATCGTGTTCGTCCTTGCCCTCGCCGGCGCTCTCGCCGCCCAGGACAAGATCCCCGCCACAGCGGGCACGCTGCCCACGCATCGCCTGCAGTTCGCAGGCCTACTGATCGGCACCATCCTGTTGGTTTCCGCACTCACCTATTTCCCGGTGCTCACGCTCGGTCCACTAGCGGAAGGTCTTTCATAGCCATGTCCAGCTCGTCGATCTCACATTCCGGAGGCTCTTTCTCGGTGCCGCAACTGGTCGCGGCTCTGCCCGGGGCGTTCCGCAAGCTCGATCCGCGGCTGATGGTCAGGAACCCGGTGATGTTCATCGTCGAGGTCGGCGCAGCACTCACGACGGTTCTGGCAATCGTCGAACCGTTTATCGGAGCCGAGAAGTCCGGCGGATCTCTGCTCGCGCCGACTTTCACACTCGGCATCACCGTCTGGCTCTGGATCACCGTCGTGTTCGCCAACCTGGCCGAGGCCGTGGCGGAGGGTCGCGGCAAGGCGCAGGCCGCGTCCCTTCGACAGACGCGCACGAGCACACCGGCGTGGCGGGTCTCGAATTACGACGCCGTCGCGGATGCCGCTGCCGCCCACGCGCAGACGACCACGGTGTCCTCCGCCGACCTGGTGCTTGGCGACACGGTCGTGGTGACGGCAGGCGATGTCATCCCGGGCGACGGGGATGTGATCGAGGGCATCGCATCCGTCGACGAATCGGCCATCACCGGTGAGTCTGCACCGGTCATCCGCGAGTTCGGTGGCGACCGCAGCGCCGTAACCGGCGGAACGCGGGTACTGAGCGACCGGATCGTGGTGCGCATCACCAGCAAGCCGGGCGAGACCTTCGTCGATCGAATGATCCGCCTCGTTGAGGGTGCGTCCCGCCAGAAGACGCCGAACGAGATCGCGCTGAACATCCTGTTGGCGGCGCTGACCATCGTGTTCCTTGTCGTCGTGCTGACGCTCGATCCGATCGCCGCCTTCCTGGGCGGGGCGACGAGTGTGACGGTGTTGGTCGCCCTTCTGGTCTGTCTCATCCCGACCACGATTGGCGCCCTGCTGAGCGCGATCGGAATCGCCGGAATGGATCGTCTCGTGCAGCGCAACGTGCTTGCGATGTCGGGGCGCGCGGTCGAAGCCGCCGGAGATGTCACGACGCTGCTGCTCGACAAGACCGGAACGATCACCTACGGAAACCGGCGCGCGACTGAGTTCGTGCCCGTCGGTGGCGCGACCGCCGAGGAACTGATGACCGTCGCACGAATCTCGTCGCTGAGCGACCCGACTCCCGAGGGCAACTCCATAGTCGAGCTCGCAAAGGAACTCGGCAACGATAGTGCCCCGATCGCACAGGCGACTGTCGTGCCCTTCACTGCTCAGACCCGGATGAGCGGGCTCGACCTCCCGGACGGTTCGCAGCTGCGCAAGGGCGCCGCGAGCATGGTCGCCGGGTGGGTCGGCACGCTTCCCGCGGCCACGCAGAAGCAGTTGGACGATACGGTCACCGCGATTTCGCAGTCGGGCGGAACGCCGCTGGTCGTCGCCTCGCGCGACACCGGTGGACGTGCCAGGGTCCTCGGAGTCATCCACCTCAAGGACGTGGTGAAGACGGGCCTTCGCGAGCGCTTCGCCGACCTGCGAGCGATGGGCATCCGCACGGTCATGATCACGGGCGACAACCCCCTGACCGCGAAGGCCATCGCATCCGAGGCGGGGGTCGACGACTTCCTGGCCGAGGCGACTCCCGAGGACAAGCTCGCCCTCATCCGCAAGGAGCAGGAGGGCGGAAGCCTGGTCGCGATGACCGGCGATGGCACCAACGATGCGCCGGCCCTTGCCCAGGCGGATGTCGGGGTCGCCATGAACACCGGAACCTCGGCAGCCAAGGAGGCCGGCAACATGGTCGACCTCGACTCGGATCCGACCAAGCTCATCGACATCGTGCGCATCGGCAAGCAGCTGCTGATCACTCGTGGGTCATTGACGACGTTCTCGATCGCCAACGATGTCGCCAAGTACTTCGCGATCATCCCGGCGATGTTCGCCGGAGTCTTCCCGGGGCTCGAAGCGCTCAACATCATGCAGCTGCACTCGCCCGCGTCGGCCATCCTGTCTGCCATCATCTTCAACGCGCTGGTCATCGTGTTCCTGATCCCGCTCGCGCTGCGCGGCGTCGACTACCGCCCGGTGTCGGCGAGTCGGATCCTGAGCCGCAATCTCCTCATCTACGGGGTCGGCGGAGTCATCGCCCCGTTCATCGGCATCAAGCTCATCGACCTCGTCGTGAGCCTCATTCCAGGCTTCTAAGGAGCAAGACGAAATGCGTTTCTCTCGCGGATCATTCAGGCAGGTCGGAGTCGCCGTGCGGGCGATGCTCGTGCTCACACTGGCTCTGGGCATCGGCTACACGCTGCTGATCACCGGAATCGGGCAGCTGGCGCTCCCGGCGCAGGCAAATGGATCGCTGATCACAGTCGATGGCAGGACCGTCGGGTCAAGCCTTATCGGGCAGTCGTTCACGACCGCCAAGGGCACCGCTCTGCCGCGGTGGTTCCAGTCGCGGCCTTCCGCGGCAGGCACGGGCTACGACGGCGGGGCGTCCAGCGGTTCGAACTACGGGCCGAATAACGCAGCGCTCATTGCGCTGATTGCGGGACGCCAGAAGGCCATCGAGACCACGGACGGGGTCACCAAGTCCCGGATCCCCGCCGATGCGGTCACCGCATCCGGCTCGGGCCTCGATCCGGATATCAGCCCGGCCTACGCGCTACTGCAGGTCGACCGGGTCGCGCACGCGCGGGGACTGTGCGCGTCGGTCGTGAAAAAGCTGGTTGAGTCTAAAATTCAGGGACGAGAGCTCGGCTATCTCGGCGAACCGACGATCAATGTCCTCCAGCTCAACCTCGCTCTCGCGAATCTCGGATAGCCGCTCAAGCAGGGTAAGGGATTGTCAATGGCACGCGGACGGCTGCGGGTAATGCTCGGTGCCGCGCCCGGCGTCGGCAAGACCTTTGCGATGCTCGAGGAGGGCCGCAGGCTGCGCGACGCAGGCAAGGACGTAGTCGTCGCGGTCGTCGAGACGCACGGGCGCGTCGCGACCGCAACGCTGCTCGACGGTCTCGAGGTGCTACCCCGCCGCGCAGTCACTCACCGTGGTGTCTCCCTGGATGAGCTGGACCTGGGCGCGACCTTTACTCGTCACCCCGATGTCGCCCTCGTCGATGAACTCGCCCACACCAACGCGCCCGGCTCCTCCAACGCGAAGCGTTGGCAGGATGTTGACGCCCTGCTCGAGGCCGGGATCGACGTGCTCTCGACGGTGAACGTCCAGCACATCGAGTCGCTCAACGATGTCGTGCGGCAGATCACCGGAGTGCCGCAGCGCGAGACGATTCCGGATGACGTGCTGCGCCGAGCCGACCAGATCGAACTCGTGGACCTTGCGCCCGAGGCGCTGCGGGACCGGCTGGCCGAGGGAGTCGTCTATCCCGCAGCCCGAGTGGACGCAGCCCTCAGCAACTACTTCCGTCTCGGCAACCTCACGGCACTCCGCGAACTCGCTCTGCTGTGGCTCGCCGATGAAGTGGATGTTGCGCTGCAGGCGTACCGGATCGAGAAAGGCATCGACGCTCCGTGGGAGGCGCGCGAGCGGATTGTTGTTGCGCTGACCGGCGGTCCCGAGGGCGATACGCTCATTCGTCGCGGTGCGCGCATCGCCGCGCGGTCGGGTGGTGGCCAACTGTTCGCCGTGCATGTCACGAGCGCTGACGGCCTGTCCGAAGGCAATCCGGCCGAGCTCGATTCACAACGAGCCCTGCTCGAGACTCTGAGCGGCAGCTATCACCATGTGGTCGCAGATCAGATCCCGGTGGCCCTGGTCGACTTCGCGCGCAGTGTAAACGCCACCCAGCTCGTGATCGGCGTCTCGCGCCGCAGCCGCATTGAAGCCGTCGTGGGTGGCGCAGGGATTGGTGCATCCGTCATCCGGCTCGCGGGCGACATCGACGTGCACATCGTCTCGCATGCGCAAGCCGGTAAGCGACGACTGCCCAGGATCGGTGGTGCGCTGTCGCTGCGGCGTCGACTGGCGGGCGTCGCACTCACGGTCGTCGGCCTTCCGCTGGTTACCTGGCCGCTGGTTCGGTTACGCACCCCCAGCGCCCTCACGGCCGAAGTTCTCATCTATCAACTGATCGTGGTTGTCGTGGCGATTGTCGGCGGAATCTGGCCGGCGCTGCTCGCTGCAGTCGCCGCGGGGTTCTTCCTCGACTTCTTCTTCGAGCCGCCGTTTTACGTCATCCGGATTGCTGAGCCCACCCACTTTGCGACGCTTCTCATCTTCATGGCCGTCGCGGCGCTGGTCAGTGTCGTCGTCGACCAGGCCGCACGGCGCTTGCGCTCGGCAAATCGTTCGGCTGCCGAATCCGAGGTCTTGGTGGCCGTTGCGAGCGGAGTCATCGGCGGCGCCGACGCGATCGCTGCTCTGGTTGGCCGCTTGCGCGAAGCGTTCGGGATGACCAGCGTCGCGCTGCTCGAGGACGGCGTGGTCGTTTACGTCTCGGTCGATGAGGCGGCGGCATCATCGACGGACGAGGAGACGACGCTGCCGCTCGGCGAGACCGCGAAACTCACGCTGAAGGGCAAGACGCTCGAGGCGTCGGACCGCAAGATTCTCGGTGCTTTCATCTCGCAGCTCGAGTCAGCCCTGGACCGGCGGCGCCTGGCCGCAGAAGCCGAGGGGATGCGGCCAATCGCTGCCGCCGACCGGTTGCGCAGCGCACTCCTCGCTGCGGTCAGCCACGACCTTCGACGCCCATTGGCGGCGGCAACGACCGCCGTGACCTCGCTGGGATCCGAGGAGATTTCGCTCTCAAAGTCCGATCGGGCCGAACTCCTCGAAACTGCCGACGAGAGTCTCGCAGAACTGGCGACCCTCGTCACGGACCTGCTCGACGTGAGCAGGTTGCAGGCTGGGGTGCTCGGGGTGAGCCTGCGTTCAGTGACGGTTGAGGATGTCGTCGGCGCCATGCTCGACGAGCTCAAACTGAAGCCGGGGAGCGTCCAACTCGAACTCGGCGACACTCCCCCGGTTTCCGCCGACCCAGCTCTGCTCGTGAGGGTTCTCGTCAACCTCGTGGCGAACGCCCTGCGCTTCGCCCCGAAAGCTTCGGCTCCGGTCATCTCCAGTAGTGAATTCGGCGGTCGAGTGCAGGTTCGCATCATCGACACGGGGCCCGGCGTCCCTCCGGCTCGACGCGAAGAGGTGTTTGTACCGTTCCAGCGACTAGGAGACACCGACAACACGACGGGCGTGGGTCTCGGACTCGCGCTCGCCAAGGGCTTTGTCGAGGGCATGGGTGGAACACTTGAGGCCGAAGACACGCCAGGTGGCGGCCTGACAATGGTCGTCGAACTCACGATTGCACAGCATGACGGTAAGGGCCGGAAGGTGGCACCGTGAAGATCCTGATCGCGGATGACGACCCGCAGATCCTTCGCGCCCTTCGCATCACCCTGACGGCGCGCGGTTACGAGGTTCTGACGGCATCCAATGGTCGCGCTGCACTCGATCAGGCCATCGAACACCATCCGGATCTGCTTGTCCTCGACCTCGGGATGCCGGGACTCACCGGCATCGAGGTCATCGAGGCTCTACGTGGCTGGACCCAGATTCCGATCCTCGTCGTTTCCGGCCGCAGCGAGTCCTTCGACAAGGTCGACGCGCTGGATGCCGGAGCCGACGACTATGTCACGAAGCCTTTCGCGGCCGACGAACTGCTCGCCCGCATCCGCGCGCTGTCCCGGCGCACGCCTAGTGCGACGGATGAGCCATCCGTCGCCTTCGGTGATGTCACGGTCGATCTCGCTGCGCACGTCGTCACACGGGCCGGAGCAACGGTGCGCCTGACCCCGACCGAGTGGCGCATGGTCGAGGTCCTGCTGCGCAACCGCGACCGGCTTGTTACCCGCGAGACGCTCCTGCGAGAGGTGTGGGGGCCGCAGTACACGACCGACACGGGATACCTGCGCCTGTATCTCTCCCAGCTGCGCAAGAAACTCGAGCCGGTGCCATCCCAACCGCGCTATCTCATCACCGAGGCTGGCATGGGCTATCGATTCGCCTCGGAGGGCATTGCTCCGGGAACGAGCTCAGCGGAAGACTGAGGGTCATGAAGAAGGACCTCACCGACTATCTCCAGGAGGGTCGCGACGCCGTGCTGTGGAAGTTGGAGGGCTTGAGCGAGTACGACGCCCGTCGGCCGATGGTGCGTACCGGTACAAACCTCCTCGGACTCGTGAAGCATTTGGCGTGGGTCGAAGCCGGCTACTTTGGCGGGGTGTTCGACAAGCCTTTTCCCGATGACTCACCGTGGGACGCGCAGAATGCCGAACCGAACGCAGACATGTGGGCGACCCCGGATGAGTCTCGCGACGACATGATCGGGCTGTACCGAAGGGTGTGGGCGCACTCGGACCGCACGATCGAGTCGCTCGACCTCGACGCCCCGGGCCTGGTGCCATGGTGGTCCGAGGCCAGCCGCAACGTGACCTTGCACAGAATCCTCGTCCACGTTACCGCCGAGACGCATCGGCACGCGGGACACGCGGATATCGTCCGAGAGCTGGTCGACGGCAGCATTGGCTACCGCCCGGGCGGCAGTAACCTGCCCGATCCCCTCGACTGGGACACCTACCGAGCGGGTCTCGAAGAGGCCGCCCATCAGGCCCAGGAGGCACAATCCGGCGGCGATTAGGGTCGCCTATCCTTGCTGGAAACCGGGGCCCGACGGTGGTTTAGTGGCGTTATGACCTCGATCGTCGATCTCATTCCAGGTCTTCGGGCACGCCGCGAAGAGAACCTCGCGAGCCGACTGAACTGGCTGCGCGCCGGAGTGCTCGGCGCGAATGACGGGATCGTCTCGGTGGCCGCGATTGTCGTGGGTGTCGCAGGGGCGACCTCCAACAACGCGCCGATCCTGGCTGCCGGACTCGCGGGTCTGGTCGGCGGCGCCATCTCGATGGCTCTGGGTGAGTACGTGTCGGTCAGCAGCCAGCGCGACACCCAGCGCGCCCTGATCCTACGAGAACAGCGAGCCCTCAAGGAAGAGCCGGATGCCGAACTCGCCGAGCTCGCGAAACTCTATGAGGCGAAGGGACTGTCGGCCACGACCGCCAAAAGGGTTGCCGCCGAACTGACCGAGCGCGATGCGCTCGGCGCACACCTCGAGGCGAAACTGCACATCGACGAGAACGATGTCGCGAGCCCGTGGCACGCGGCTCTTGCATCCGCGCTGTCGTTCACGGTTGGCGGGATTCTTCCGCTGCTCGCCATCCTGCTGATCGCGGATTCGATCCGGATTCCAATCACCTTTGCCGTCGTTCTCGTTGCGCTGGCGGCTACTGGCGCCACCGGTGCGCGCATTGGCGGCAGCCCCGTCGGCCGGGCGATTCTTCGGGTCGTCATCGGCGGCGCGATCGCACTCGCGGCCACCTTCCTGATCGGCCACCTCCTGGGCGCGAGCGGCCTCGTCTAGTCGCTGCCAGTGCCAAAAACTCAGGCCACCGAGTCGATAGGCCCGACATACGGCGTCGTGACGTCGTGAGCCTGAATTTTCTGCGGCTATCGCACCAGACGCACGACCTCGACCGGGGTGCCAGCTAGCGGAACTGTGTTGCGAGTGCCGTCGCGTGCAAACCCGTTGCGCTCGTAGAACGCGATCGCGCGCGGGTTGTCGTCCGCGACGCACAGGAACGCGGGCTGTGTGCCGACCGCCGCATCCAGCAGGGCCTGGCCGGCGCCACTGCCGTAGTGGCTGGCGCGGATGTAGATGCCTTCCAGCTCCAGATCCCGCGGCTCGTCGGCGAGGTGCCCACGGCTGGATGTCGCCCAGCCGATCACGATCCCGCCGTCCACTGCGACCCAGGCGTCGGGCCGGTCCGCAGGTATGAGTTCCGCCCACCGCAGCTCCCGCTGATCGATGCTGAGCCTCGCGAGTGTGTCCGCCGACAGCAGGTGCGGGTACGCCTCCCGCCACGCCTCGACGTGCACCGTGGCAATGCCGCGCGCATCCGCCGCAACCGCGGGCCGCACCTCGATGGTCATCCCCCGACACTATCGAAGCGCACTACAGGGGAGGCAAACGGGCCGACCGTACGCCGGGTTCTGTCCCGGGGCCAAGGCCCCATCGACGGCCATCTATCTACGATGTACGTTGCCGCACACCTCTAGCGGTCTACCCGGAAACTAGACGAGCCGCCCGTAACGTTTCCTGTCTGACCTTGCTCCGGACGAGGTTTACCCAGCCAGCCCGATCACTCGGGCTGCTGGTGGTCTCTTACACCACCGTTTCACCCTTACCTGCCGCCGAAGCGGCTGGCGGTCTGCTTTCTGTTGCACTTTCTCGCGGATTGCTCCGGGTGGGTGTTACCCACCGCCCTGCTCTATGGAGCCCGGACGTTCCTCGGTGCCTCCTTGCGAAGACAACGTGACCGTCTCATCGACCCGTTTGCTGCCCCAAGGCTACTGGAAGTCCCGAGTTACTCGAAGGCGACCGTTCGCTTCTGCTCCCCCGAGGGCCCGCGAAGGAACGACTGCTTCTTATCCATCGCCTCGTTGGCGATGCGGTCGGCACGAGAGTTGTCCATGCGCGGCATCCACTCGAAACTCACCGGCGTGCCGGTCAGCAGCCGGCGGGCTTCGGCGGCCAGATCGGCCATGTCCGGGTGCTTGATCTTCCAGCGTCCGCTCATCTGCTCGATCACCAGCTTCGAGTCCATGCGGATGTGCAGGTTCGCGCTCCCGTCAATCT
This sequence comes from Galbitalea sp., assembly GCA_036266835.1. Taxonomy (GTDB): domain Bacteria; phylum Actinomycetota; class Actinomycetes; order Actinomycetales; family Microbacteriaceae; genus Galbitalea. The sequence continues at coordinate 34,962 of DATAXD010000001.1, forward strand.
CGAGCGCCTTACGGATGCCGGCGATCAGCCCCCGGTACTCGGCGACGTTGTTGGAGGCGATCCCCACATAGGTCCCGACCTCGGCGAGCACCTCGCCCGTTGCGGCATCAATTACGATCGACCCACTTCCGGCCACTCCCGGATTGCCGCGTGACCCGCCGTCGGCCTCCACAATGAGCTCCCGAGGGGCCATCAGATTCCGGACTCCGCGGTGCGCACCAGAATTGCGTTCGAATCCGGGCAGAGGATCACGTCATCGGGCGAGGCTGCGCGGATTGCGACCATGTCGCTTTCGTTGAGCTTCACACCGCTGGCGGATGAGACTCCGCCTCGCAACAGAGACGCCCCGCTGCCATAGCGCTCCCGTTGCTTTTCGTACAGCGCCAGTAGCTCCGGAGTGACTTTCGCGGTCAGGTCGCTCCGGCTGGCGGCTGCGGCAGCTCGCTCGGCATCGAAGGTCTTCATTGCGGCGTCGCGCTCGCCCTCGACATCGGCCATCCGACCCTGCAGCACGCCCGCTTGCTCCCCCAGGTGACCGACGACGGCATCCTGCTGCTCGACTTTCTCCATGACCGTGAGCTCGATCTCCTCGAGGTCGAACTGCCGCTTTCTCAGAGCGGTGAGCTCCTGCTCCAGTGCCGCGACATCCTTGACGGAGGACGATGCCTGCAGGCGAGCCGAGTCGCGCGTAATCCGCGCCTCGACAACGTGTACGTCCGACTCGACGCGCTTGAGTTCGATCCGGGCGTCCTCGAGGACTCCCTTCTGCTCGGCGAGGGTGACCAGCAACTCCGAGTTCTCGACGGCAAGCTGCTGTAGTACCGCGTGTTCGGGAAGGCTCTTCGCGCGATGATCGAGCTGCTGAAGTCGGGTGTCGATCGACTGGATGTCGAGCAGCAGCGCCTGTTCGTCCTGGCTTGCCTTCAATGCCATCTCTGGTTCACCCGTTCCCCGGAATCTTTAGGTTTCTCAACGCTAATGGCTCGAATCGCTGCCGTGGGGTCACTGCACTACCGCGAAATCCCACGGATCGGTCCGAATTTCGCTGACCGTAACGGCTACACCCGGCAGCGCCGCGCGCAACTGTTCGGCGGCTACATCCAGCCAGAGCCATTCGCTTGCCCAGTGTGACACGTCAATGAGTGCCGTACCGCGAGCGAATCTCGCGTTTTCGCGAAACTCGGATGCCGGGTGGTGGCGCAGGTCCGACGTGATGTAGACGTCTGCCTCGAGCACCGCGCGCTCGGACAGATAAGCATCGCCCGCACCCGCGCAGAGGGCGATCGTCTCCACGGGCGCGTCGTACTCCCCCGACACGCGAACTCCGCCTGCCGTCGGCGGGAGTATATCGGCGAGCTGGCGGGCGAGCCGCCCCACTGTCGTTGGCACAACGAGGCGTCCGACCCGCCCGATGCCGCCGGCAGCGGACCCGCCGGGCACGAGCGGCCGCACGTCAGTGAGCCCAAGTTTGGCTGCGAGCGTCGCCGAGGTTCCCGTCTCGACGACATCCGCGTTGGTGTGCGCAGTCAGAAGTGCGCAGTTCGCGCGGATGAGTCGCGCGACGAGCGCGCCCTTGTAGCGATCCTCGGCCACCGTCGAGACACCGCGCAGCAACAGTGGGTGGTGCGAAAAGAGCAGATCCGTTTTCGCCGCGATCGCCTCGTCAACCGTGTCGACCACGGCGTCCACGCTGAGCATGATCCGCGCGACTTTGGACGCGCGATCACCGGAAACCAGCCCAACTGCGTCCCAGGATTCGGCTCCGGCACTTGGCCAGAGATCCTCGGCGACAGCGAGGACATCAGCGACTGTGGTGGTCACTAAGCCAGTCTATTCGGGTGCCTGGTCGACCTTTTCCTGCTTGCGGATCGCGCTGACGCCGGCAGCGGCGGAGATCACCAACCCGAGTACGAGCGCGAGCAGGACGCCGAAATCACTCCCCGCTATGGGACCGGACAGCGGGATCCCTAGCGCTGTGAACCCATAGCCTTCCCAGGTCAGTCCCGGTGCCGTCGCGCTCAGGAATCCGTATCCAATCGCGGTCACCCCGATGAGGGCAACCAGATTGCCCCATCTCGCATCCGGGTAAAGGCCACCGCGTGCGAGAAGCGACTTCGCGTCGAGCGGAGCCTTGCGGATCATCACTTCGGCGCCGAAGATGCCGACCCATGCAGCGATTGGAACAGCGACCGTGGTGGAGAAGTCGCGAATCAGTTGCTCGAAGTTCGTCACCGACACCGCGATGAAGAGTGCGATCACGATGACCAGCACCGCCACCAGGAGGGTGGCAAGAGAACGACTGAGCCGAAGTCCCGCCGCCTGAAGCGCGAAGCCGCCCGAGTACATGGCAAGCACGACGCCGGAGAGCAGACTCAAAGTGGTCGCGGCCAGCAACGGAACCGGGTACCACACCGGCAGAAGACTTCCCAGGGATTCAAGGGGGTCGCCCGCGATCTTTTCAGCCAGCGTCGGGCTGGATGCCGCGAGCAGAGCCCCGTATCCGATGAGGACGAACGTCGGTAGGGCCGCGCCGAAACTCGCCCAGAGTACGGAGGCGGCACCCGACGAACCTGCGCGCTGGTACCTCGCAACATCCGCACCGGTGTTCGCCCAGGAGAGCCCCACGAAGCTGAATACGAGTACGGCACCGGTTAGCGCGAGGATCCACGGACCATCGGGCTGGGTGAGCGCTGTGGCGATGTTGACGTACTTCAAGGTGAGCAGGATGAATCCGGCGATGGTGATAGCAGACACGACACTGATCACCAGTTGAGCAACCGCGATAAGCGCATATCCGAAGAATGCGATCACGGTGGCAATCACGAAGACGACCGACATGGCGACAATCGTCAACTGCGAGCTGTCGAAGCCATCTGCAAGTTGAGCGCCGATGAGGATGTCGGCGGTCCCCGCACCAAGAATCCAGAGCAGTGCTGCCGCCCAGAACAGGCGGCTCAGCAGGGCAAGGATCGCGGGAAGGATGTTGCCGACGACGCCGAACGTGGCTCTCGATGCGACCATGGTCGGCTGCCCGCTTCGTTTGCCGGCAAGGGTAGCCAGACCCAGCGGGAAGAACGAGAGCGCAACTCCGGCGAGGGTCGCGACGATGGCCTGCCGAAGGCTGACGCCGAGGGCGAAAATGATCGTCCCAAAGATAATCGCGACAATCGAAGAGTTCGCGGCGAACCACAGCCAGAACAGTCGAGCGGATCGGCCGACTCGCTGATCGAGCGGCGTGGGCTCGAGGCCAACGCGCTCAGCCGGCGAAATCCTCGGACGCTCGAGCGCCGGCGGTGGGTCGGGTGCCGGCTCCGGCTCGGGCGGCGGCAGCACACGGATCGGCCGCGACTCGACCGACACGTACTCGGGAACAACGGCAACTCCGGCAGTATCGACGCTTACCGGCCCGCCGGCGCTTCCGAAGATACTGTCTGAGGGGTCAACCGCGTCATCGCGCTCGACCCCTTCTCCAAAAGGGCGGCGACCTGCCGATCCATCGGTGGCCGCATCGGAACCCGCGGGCGGATCCGGCGGGATCCACTCGGAACTTTCCGCCGGCGGATTCGGCGAACCCGACCCCGCAAGCAGGTCATCGAAACCGGATGGCGCGGCCGTCGGCGCGTCGGGCGCGCTGGGCGTGACCGGCAGACTTGTACCGGGAGTCGCCGCGGCGTCGGCCGCATCCGGCTCGGCCGGCGGGGCCTCGGCCGCGGGTGAGTCGCTCGCGGCCCGGTACAGCGCCTCCAGTCCGTCCGCCGGCAGTGGTTCGACCAGTGCGGGCGGTTCCAGGAACGCGGGCGCATCCGGGATAGACGGCGGGGGGACGAAACTGAGGTCGCGTGGGTCTGCGGGCGGAGAGAAAGTGTCGGACTCCAGGACGTCGGTTGGTGGCGCGAAGCCGGCGAACGGCCCATCCTCCGAAGGCGGTGGCGGTACATCGAGCGCTCTGTCGTCGTTCGATGGGAATTCCGGTGGAGCGAGCGTGGCGAACGGCTCCTGGTCGGGAGGGGCAAGGTCGTAGACCGACTCATCGACAGGCGGCGCGAGATCCTCCGCGAGCTCTTCCGCAGGCGGCGCGAAACTAAACACCGGCTCTTCGCTCGGAGGCGCGAGGCTCGGGATCGGCTCGTCCAATGGCGGCGCGAAACTGGCAAGTGGCTCGTCACTTGGCGGCGCGACCGGCTCGGTCACGGGCCACGCGTCAGCTGGCGATTCAGCGGCGGCGGGTGCCGACGGCACCTCGGGTGCGGCGCCCGCGAGCTCCGCGCGGGCGCGGGCTACTTCGGCGAGAGCCTCCGGCGTACCGATGGCCTGCATCGCGGACTCCCACGTCGCGAATTCCTGCGCCTCCTGCTCACGCAGATGAAGCTGTGCCTGCAGCTGTTCGATTGCGTTGAGGGTCGCAGACTGCTGCGAGTCGTCCCCGGTCGAGCGCGCGGGGTCGTCGTCATCGAGCGCGCGTCGACGCGGCCGGGAATCGGACTGGCTCCCGACGCCGTCGCTGGATGTCGCCGCGGGCGACTCGTATCCCGGCGGTGGCGGAGCATCCGCGGCAGGCACCGTCGGGGCGGGCGCACCGCGATAGAGCTCTCGAAGCGCCTCCGGGTCAGTGGTCTGCGGGAATCCGCCGACCTGGTCCGAGCCGTCTGCGGCGGGATCGGGGAATGCGGTCGGAGGCGGGAACGAGCCGGTCGCTGGCGCGAACGAAGGCGCGTTCGGGGCGAACGGGTCCTCAAGAATCGGCGAGGGTGCGGGTGCATCGCTCGGAGGCGTCGTTGGCTGGCCGAACAGCGGGCTCGCCCAGTCGGGAGGCCCGACCGGAATCGCCGCCTCGGGCTCGGTGGGTCCAGGCTCGGCGGGTACAGGCTCGGCGGGCGCAGGCTCGGCGGGTCCAGGCTCGGTGGATACAGGTGGAGCGCTCGGCGGAACCGGTGCCGAGGGAACAGATGGAGCTCCAGGGGCTTCCGGCTGCGGTTCCGGAATCGTCGCTGCCGACGGTGCGATCGATTCCGCCGCCGCGGGAGGCGCGGCAGGTGGCTGAACCGGGATGGGGCCGGATGCAACCCGCGCCAGTTCGGCTGCCAGTGCGGCCGCGATCGCGTCGTCATTGAAGACGCTGGCGGCAGCCTCGAGCGAGTCGGCGTCCGTTGGTGCAGGCGTGAAATTCGAGCGGCGAGGACCGGTCGGGGCAAGAAGCTCCTCAGGGCCGGGCACAGCCCGAACGTCGTCGTCGTCGTCAGCCATTCCAAAATTCTACTTAGGACGGCTCACTTTTGGCGGCTGGACGAGCCGGGTTCTGCCCAGAACTAGGGTGCGGGTTCCGGACGCGAGTGTTGACAGCTCACCATTACCGATATATCGTTACCATGTCGTTGAATTCTTCACGACCCACTTTAACAATTTCCTCGAAAGGAAAACAATCATGAGAAGCGAATTCACCATTCGACACCACCACGATCCGTCCGACCAGGCACACGACCATCCGCACGATCGCGGCCGCGGCCGTTCGCGGGGTTGGGACGGCTTCGGATCCGCCGGCGCGGGCTTTGGCGGACCCGGCTTTGGCGGTTTCGGTCCGCGCGGATTCATGCCGCCCGGGCCCCAGCGCAAGCGGCGCGGCGATGTTCGTGTCGCGATCCTGTCGTTGCTGGCCGAACAGCCGCGCAACGGCTACGGACTGATCAAGGAAATCACCGACCGGTCGGGCGGTACCTGGTATCCGAGCCCGGGCTCGATCTACCCGACCCTCCAGCAGCTCGTCGACGAAGAGCTGATCGAGTCGGTAGGCGAAGGAAAACGCACAGACTTTCAGCTCACAGATGCGGGGAAGGCATGGGTCGAAGCCCACGCAGACGAACTCTCCCGAGTCTGGCAGAGCTCCGACGAGCGCATCCAGGCCGACTCGGGACTTCACGAAAGCATCGCGAAACTGATGGGCGTCATCCACCAGTTGCGCTTTGCCGGGAGCGACGAGCAGCGTGCACAGGCGATCGAGAAGATTGACGAGTTGCGCCGAGCGCTCTACGCGATTCTTGCCGACTGAGCGGATTTGGCGGTAAATGCAACAAACTCTGCGACACGGCCAATTCTCTTCGCACGCGATGCTTGAACTTGTTGTTCGCGCGGGAGTAATGTCCGGTCGTAGAGTCTGGCAATGATGCCGGGCCAAAGAAGGAGTTGAAAATGACCGCTGTTAACAACTCGGAAGCTGCCCCCGTCGCTCGGTTCGCCGATCCGGCCGGTCTCGGTTTGGCAGGTTTCGGCATTACCACCCTCATCCTCAGCCTCGCGAACTCGAACCTGGTTCCCGGCGCCGCGAGCGGGGTGTTCGGAATGGCGCTCTTCTACGGCGGCATTGCACAGCTCGTCGCCGGAATCTGGGAGTTCGCGAACAAGAACACGTTCGGAGCGACAGCGTTCACCTCATACGGCGCGTTCTGGCTGGCCTTCTGGTTCCTGGCTGACACCGGCCAGAAGCTGGACACGGATGCTGTCGGAACGTTCCTGCTCGGCTGGACGATCTTCACGGCATACATGACCATCGCCGCCGTCAAGACGAACATGGTCATCCTGCTGGTCTTCATCGCCCTGACGCTGACGTTCCTGTTCCTGACCATCGGAGCATGGGGTGCGGGCAACGCGACGATGAGCCACGTTGGCGGCTACCTCGGAATCCTGACCGCGATCCTCGCGCTCTACGGGTCCTTCGCCACTGTGATGAACGCGACGTGGAAGCGAGTTGTGCTTCCGGTCATGCCCGCCAAGTAGGTCGAACCGAACAAGATCAACTAGCACGTTCTGCCGATGCGGGAGGGAAAGAAAATTCCTCCCGCATTGGCGTTTATTGCGTTGCACAGACGTGGGGATGCGCGCAACCGGTCGGGTGGCTAACGTGGAAGCGGGCCGCTCACTCAACATAAATTCACACAAGGGACAAACAGTTCAAAGATGACTGACTCAACTGAAGTTGCGCTCGACAACCTCTCGCGGGAAGAGCGCCGATTCCCCCCAAGCAAAGAGTTCGCCGCGAACGCGAACGTGAAGGCGGATGCTTACGCAGAAGCCGCAAAGGATCGCCCTGCGTTTTGGGCGAAACAGGCGGAACGCCTGACCTGGACCAAGAAGTGGGACCAGGTCCTCGACTGGAGCAATCCGCCGTTTGCGAAGTGGTTCGTCGGTGGAAAACTCAACGTCGCCTACAACTGCCTCGATCGACACGTCGAAGCCGGGCTCGGCGACCGCATCGCTTACTATTTCGAGGGCGAGCCGGGCGACACCCGCGTCATCACCTATCAGCAACTGACGGATATGGTCTGCCAGGCCGCGAACACGCTGACGGAGTTGGGTGTGAAGACGGGCGACCGCGTCGCGATCTACATGCCGATGATCCCCGAGACGATCGTCGCGATGCTCGCGTGCGCACGGATTGGTGCTCCGCACACGGTCGTCTTCGGCGGATTCAGCGCCGAGGCGCTGGGCTCCCGCATCGACGACTGCGAGGCGAAGATCGTGATCACCGCCGATGGCGGAAACCGCAACGGCGCGCCCTCTGCCTTGAAGCCGGCCGTGGACACCGCGCTGTCGACTCGTCCAGAGGTTAAGACCGTGCTGGTTGTGAAGCGCACCGGCCAGGATGTCGACTGGACCGAGGGTCGCGACCACTGGTGGCACGACACCGTCGAGAAGGCCAGCACGACGCACAAGCCGGAGTCGTTCGACGCCGAGCACCCGCTGTACGTCATGTACACGTCGGGAACCACGGGCAAGCCCAAGGGCATCCTGCACACCTCGGGCGGATACCTCACCGGCTGCTCGTTCACGCAGTGGGAGATCTTCGACCTGAAGGCCGACACGGACATCTACTGGACGGCGGCCGACATCGGCTGGGTCACCGGACACAGCTACATCGTCTACGGCCCTCTGTCCAACGCGACGACCTCCGTGATTTACGAAGGAACTCCCGCGACGCCCCACAAGGGACGTTGGTGGGAGATCATCGACAAGTACAAGGTGACCACCCTGTATTGCGCACCAACGACCATCCGGACCTTCATGAAGTGGGGGGCCGAGGTGCCAGCGGAGTTCAAGCTGTCGACGCTGAAGATCATCGGATCCGTCGGCGAGCCCATCAACCCCGAAGCGTACATCTGGTATCGCAAGCACATCGGTCACGACAACGTGCCCGTCGTCGACACGTGGTGGCAGACCGAGACCGGTTCGGTGATGATCAGCCCGCTTCCCGGAGTAACTGCGGGCAAGCCCGGCGCGGCCATGTCGGCCCTCCCCGGAGTCGCAGCCGATGTGGTGGATGCCGCAGGCAAGTCCGTGCCCAACGGAAGTGGCGGATACCTCGTGCTCACCGAGCCCTGGCCATCCATGCTGCGCACCATTTGGGGAGATGACGCCCGGTACAAGGAGACCTACTGGTCGAAGTTCCCGGGTCTCTACTTTGCCGGAGACGGTGCGAAGAAGGACGAAGACGGCGACATCTGGCTGCTTGGCCGGGTTGACGACGTCATGAACGTGTCCGGCCATCGCATCTCAACCACGGAGATCGAGTCGGCGCTCGTGTCCAACCCGAAGGTCGCCGAGGCGGCTGTGACAGCGGCAAGCGACGAGATTACCGGCCAGGCCATCGTTGCCTTCGTCATCCTTCGAGCCGAAGCGGGAGACGGCGGAGAGCACATCGTCAAGGAGCTGCGCGATCATGTCGCGAAGGAGATCGGGCCGATTGCGAAGCCGCGCCAGATCTTCATCGTTGCCGAACTGCCGAAGACGCGGTCGGGCAAGATCATGCGCCGCCTGCTGAAGGATGTCGCGGAGAACCGGCCCGTTGGCGACGTGACGACACTCGCAGATTCAGGCGTCATGGACGCAATTCGCACCGGAATGGAGACGCGTTCCGGAACGGATGACGAATAGCGCCACCGGCGAGTAACTTGTGTTGGTGGGCGAGTGAGTTGATCGCCCGCCCACCAACACGTCGTGGAGACCGCCATCGAACCGGCATTAGCGCAACAAAGACGAGCAATTGCGCGCTGGGTCTGGCGCGGAGTGCTTCTCGTCGTTCTCGTTGTGGTGGTGTGGTTCATCCTGATCCCGCAGTTCGCCGAGGTTCGGCCGGCGCTTGACTCGCTCGGGCACATCTCGACCCCGCTGCTGTTGTGCGGCCTGGGGCTGGAGCTCGCGTCGATTGCGACGTACACGGCGCTGAGCCTCGCGACGCTGGCGAAAGCGAGTCGCCCGAGTTACTTCACGATGCTGCGAATCGATCTCGCAACCAACGGTGTCAGCAACGCTGTACCGGGCGGCGGCCCGACCTCGACCGCGCTCAAATATCGACTGCTGACCCTCGCACGCACGACTCCGGAAAACGCGGTCACCGGCACGACTCTCGAGATAGCGACATCCGTGCTCACTCTCGGTGGCCTCTTCGGCCTCTCGATCGCCCTGAGCGCGAGTTCGGTGAAGGGCAACTTCGAATACGCCGTCGCAGGCGTCGTAGTGGGTGGCGTTGCGCTGCTGGTTACGATGGCGGCCGTTCTGCTCGGCAAGTCGAGACAGAAGACGCTCGAACGCGTCGAGCAGATCGCGCGCCGCATCCCGTTCGTGCCCGAGGCAGCCACCGTCGAATTCGTCGATCGGATCGCCGACCAGTTGCGCGAATACCAGTCGAGCTCACGACGACTCGTCATCGCCGTCGGCTGGGCAACCGCGAACTGGCTGCTGGATGCCGCCGCGCTGTGGGTATTCCTGCTCGCCTTCGGCTTCACATCCGACCCGCGACGGATGATCGTCGCCTACGCGCTCGCTTGTCTCGTCGGCCTGCTTCCGATTACACCCGGCGGTCTGGGCATCATCGAGGGAGTTCTCATCCCGACGCTCGTCGGATTTGGGACGCCCCAGGGCATCGCACTCCTTGGCGTACTGACCTGGCGCATCGTCCAGTACTGGCTGCCGATTCCGGTTGCGGCTGCGGCATACCTGTCGCTGCGGGCCGGTCCACTGCGAAAGTCGCAACGCAAGATCGCAACGGCTGGCGCTAACTGACTAGGACTGATCCTTGCCCCGGCGGGTCATCTTCGAGACTTCGGCGTCGATGTCGGCATCGGTGATGACCCGGCGACCCGGGCCATAGGCGTCCAGGCCAATGAAGAGGGCTGCGACGCCCATCCCGCCGATCGGCCACGCCGGCCAGAAGTAGCCGTCATGTGCGCTAAGCAGCCAGATTCCGCTCAGAAAGAGGCTGACAACCACCCAGACACCGAGGAACTCCCAGAAGTGTCGCTTCGCCTTCAGTCGCTTCTTGGCTTCCTGGCGAATGTCGCTGTCAGTCATGTGAGTAATCTAGCGCTGGTTGCTGCTGGGTGATTCCGAAAGACCGTGGGTGTGAGTGGGCCCTACCGGGATCGAACCGATGACATCCACGGTGTAAACGTGGCGCTCTACCAGCTGAGCTAAAGGCCCGTCATTCGTTAACGAATAACGCTGGACAATCCTACAAGGCGGAAAATACGATCGGTCGCAGCAGTCCCCCGCGCACGGCGAAACGACGGAGCACCGAATGGATGCACAGAGCACCATCACGATAGGAGTGCTGCTGCTCGCGCTCATTACGGTGGAGTCCGGTGGGCTCTTCATGAAACGGATCGTTCAGGGTAACGTCCCTGCGAACGACCTGCAGCGCAGCTTCAATCGCGCGGGACACGCCCACGCCGCCGTGCTCATCATCCTGAGCATTGTCATCACCATCGTGCTGCCGGTCGCGCACCTGACCGGAATTCTCGAAATCGTCGCGAGGCTCGGAGTGCCGGCAGCCGCCATCTTGATGCCCGCCGGGTTCTTCCTTTCGGTCCTTGGGCGCGATCCGCAGAAGCCGAGCAGACTGGTCGCGCTGTTGTGGGCCGGAGTCGTGTGTCTTACGGCCGGACTCCTCACCTCAGGGCTGGCAATCCTGATCGGAGGCATCAACCTCGCGCACCACGGCGGATAATTCGCTGGTTCCCGGTCTGCCATCCCGACGGGCCGAAGGCCGCGCCATAAACTCGCCACATGAATGGCGAGGCGGGGGCGAAGGACCAGACCGATCCGAAACCGCAGCCCGAACACCGTTGGGCCGTCGGCATTGCAGTGCTCATCGCACTCACCCTCTATTTCTTCATTCCGCAGCGCGACCAGCCGATTCCGCACTGGATCGTTCCGACGCTCGGCGCGCTCATCCTCATCCCGCTGGTGATCCTGAACCCGACGCGTTTTGTGAAGGAGCGCGCCTGGTCGAGATGGATGTCGGTGTCGCTTGCGGCGATCCTTGTGATCGTCAACCAGGTCACCATCGTGCTGGTCGTGCGAGAGCTCGTGAGTGGCAGCGTGAGTGGGCCATCGGTGTTGCTGACCGCGGCGATGGTCTGGATCACGAACGTCATCGCATTCGCGTTCGTGTACTGGGAGCTCGACCTCGGGGGCCCGTTTGCTCGGCGCCTGCACGGCTCGCGGGCGACAGACAATATGGACTTCCGATTCCCGCAACACGACGGCGCGCCCGGCAACAAGAACTGGGAGCCGGCGTTCTTCGACTACGCCTACTTCTCGCTGTCTAACATGATGGCGTTCAGCCCGACGGATGTCATGCCGCTGACTTCGCGGGCGAAAGCGCTCATGGCATACCAGGCGCTCACCGGATTCGTGTTGTTGGCACTCGTGATCTCGCGCGCGATTAACATCCTGCATTCCTGATCTTGCACTTGAGCGACCGTTCAAACTCGTGCGCCGAGGTCGTGATTTCTTGCCCACGGGCGCTAACATGGGGCAACCTGACATCGATTGGCGCCATCATGCCCAAGCGCACCACCCGAAGTGCTTTCGCAATTGCCGCTGCCACGGCACTCGCCGTCGGAGGACTCCTTGCGCTTGCCGCGCCCGCTCAAGCCGCAGACACCGATCCGGCGCCGGTGCGATTGATCAGCGGGTCGCATACGGGCTTCGACGACATCTACGGTGTCGCCGTCGCACCCGACGGCACGACATACGTCGCCAACTACGTCACGAAGAACATCGAAGTCTTCGCGCCCGGCGCGAATGCCAATGCCGCACCCGAGCGAACGATCTCAGGCAGCCACACACATATCTCGGAACTCGCTGGGCTGGCGCTCGACTCTTCGGGCCACCTCTGGGTGGCCGATTACTCCAACGGGGTGCTGGAGTTCGCCGCCGGGGCCTCCGGCAACGCGACGCCAATCCGGGTCATCAGCGGTGGGAACACGACCTTAGACGAGCCGAGCGATGTGGCAATCGGCTCCGATGGCAGCATCTATGTTGCCGGGTACCTCTCATTCAGCATCGCAGTCTTCGACCCGTCCGCAACGGGGAACGCAACTCCCAGCCGTGTGATCTCCGGCGCGGACACAGGCCTCGATTATCCGTCTGGCGTGGTCCTCCAGTCGGATGGGTCGATCGTCGTGACGAACTACTCCGACTCAATCGAGACTTTCGCGAGCGCCGCTGCCGACGACGCAACACCGCTGTACAACATCAGCGGCGCGGACACCCAGCTCGACGAAAGCTACTATTCAGCGCTCGATGCCCAGGGCAACATCTGGGTGGCAAATTATCACGGCCAAAGCATTACCGAATATCCCGCGACCGCTAATGGCGATGTCGCTCCCACAACGAGGATCATCGGCGCCACATCAAACGTAGTTGGCCCTTATCCGATTGCCATTGCCTCCAGCGGAGAACTGTACGTCGGAAACTACGACACCAATACGGTGGCGGTCTTCGATACGGCGTTGGCGATCAACGCTCTGAGTCCGGCGAAGGGCATCACCGACGGCGGCACCACGGTCACGATTACCGGCGCTGGCTTTGACGCGGGCGCCGCGGTTACCATCGATGGCCAGCCCGCGACCGATGTAACGGTCGTCTCGCCGACCAAAATCACCTTCGTCACGCCTGCGCACGCCGTTGGCAAAGTTACCGTCGCCGTGAGCGACGACGGAGTAACAGTGACAGTCGCGGGCGGCTTCGACTTCACCGTCGTGCTCGCGACAACAGGTCTCGACCCCGCGCCCGGCATCGGACTCGGACTTCTCCTGCTCGTCGCAGGCGCGACAGTTATCGCCTGGCGGCGTCAGCGCGCGGCGGCCGCTCGCAGCACCGTGTCCAAGTCAGCCTGGTAGTTCCCAGCGAGCGCGTATCCGGGGGAGGTCGCACAGCCGCCGGAACACGCGAGCGGGTAAACACGAGGTCCATCAGAACAACGACGGTACGCCGACCGATGCCGCTAGACTTCCGGCAACCCTGATAGAAACGGTGTCCTATGGTTCGCTCGCCTGTAGGCCTCGCAACTGCCGTGACAGCGGCAGGGGCTCTCGCCTTCGCAGGTGCCCTCGCAATCGCCGTGCCCGCAAGCGCGGCGGACGTGAACACGCCGCCAGTGCGGACAATCGCCGGTAGCCACACAACTCTCAACAGCATTTACGGCCTGGCCTTCGGAGCCGACGGGACAACATACGTCACGACGTATCCGGGCAACGTGCCAGCGATCGCCGTCTTCGCTCCGGGCGCTACCGGGAACACCGCACCGGAGCGCGTGATTGCGGGTTCACACACTGGCTTCGCGGATCCGGGCGGACTGGCGTTGGACTCGGCAGGCCATCTTTGGGTGGTCGACTTCACGGCTGCGACCATCGAGGAGTTCGCCGCCGGTGCACACGGGAATGTCGCGCCGATCCGCACGATCGTCGGGTCGAACACCACTCTGGACTCGCCGACCGGCATTACCATCGGACCCACCGGCACAATCTACGTTGCCGACTACGGGGCCGGGGACGTGGACGTCTTTGACTCAGCGGCAACGGGCAATGTTGCACCGACCGGCACCATCGTCGGCTCTAACACTGGATTCAGCGAACCGTACGGCGTCGTCTTGCAGTCAGACGGTTCTCTTGTGGTGTCCGACTATGTCGCAGAAACGATCAGCACCTTTGCGTCGGGTGCGACAGGCAACGTCAGTCCGCTGACCAGCATCTCAGGAAGCAACACGCAACTCTCGGCCCCCTACTATGCCGCGGTCGACGGGGCGGGCAACATTTATGTGGCCAACTACGGTGGAGGTTCGATTTCGGAATTCGTTGCGGATGCAACGGGAAACGTAACCCCCACCACCCGAATCATCGGAGCCAGCACCGATCTCGATGGTCCGTATCCGATTGCGATTAATCCCAGCGGCCAGATTTTCGTCGGGAATTACGATCTCAACACGGTCGGCGTGTTCGATACCGATCTGGCCATCAACACTGTGAGTCCGGCGAAGGGCACTACCGACGGCGGCACCACGGTCACGATTACCGGCGCTGGCTTTGACGCGGGCGCCGCGGTTACCATCGATGGCCAGCCCGCGACCGACGTAACGGTCGTCTCGCCGACCAAAATCACCTTCGTCACGCCTGCGCACACGGTAGGCAATGTCGCAATCGCGGTAACAGATGGAGGAGTAACGGTGACGGTCGCCGGAGGCTTCACGTTCATCGTCGTCCTCGCAACCACCGGTCTCGACCCCGCGCCCGGCATCGGACTCGGACTGCTCCTGCTCGTTGCTGGCGCGACAGTTATCGCCTGGCGGCGGCGTCAGCTCACGGGAGCGAGTCGCTGGTAGACCGGCACCCCAACGGCAACAACGATCACGTGCATAATCATTAGTCCGAAAATCGCGGTCAGCGAGCTGCCGGGGATGAAATGCACTACCGCATTCACCGTGTCCGGCACGAAAGACAGCAGCAGGAGCACGGGAACCAAGACGCGCAGCACGGTTATCGGGCGGCCGGCTCGGCGGCGGACAACAAGCCAACCGACATATCCGGCCACTAGACCCGCAGCCGTGAACGGGCCGTAGAGCGCCACCGACAGGGGCGTAAACGACGAACTCGCACCGAAGGCCTGAGCCGCTGTCGACACCACCGTGTTGGCGGCGACCGCGACAATCGCGGCGGCAGCGATGGTGAGAACAACCCGCCACTTCGGTACAGAGGAGACGCTGGCCGGGGATGTTTGAGTCTGAACAGTCATGATTCGGTCCTTCCCACAATTAGTACGGAATTCGTACTGATTTTGATCGTAGAGAAAGTGGCGACCGACGAAAAGGTCCGCGAGGGGATTTACTCCGAAGGGAGTAGCTGGTCACCCTCCGCAAGGATTACTGAGAGCGTTCGCGCGAGCTCCGAGCGTTCGGCGTCGGCGAGATTCATTGTGAGAGCGGTCACGGAATCGCGCATGGCGCGCTCGAACTCCCGAGACAGCTCGGTCCCGCGGTCGGTGGCGGTGACCAGCAGCCGTCGTCGATCCTCTGGATCGGGAGTGCGGCTCAGAAACCCCAGTTCCTGCATCCGATCGACGAGGCTCGTCATGGTGGACTTGCCCAGGTGCACCATCGATCCCAGTCCGAGCATGTTGCTCGGCTTCTCGGTCACGATGAAAAGAAGACGCGCCTGCTGTGGCGTGAGTCCGAGAGCTCGCGCGTGCTTCTCGTACAGGGAGTTGAGGAGCGTCCCGGTGCGGATGAGCGCAGGTCCGGTCGCGAGCGGCGCCGAAGCGGGCACCTTCTGGTTCACGGGCACCGCAACCTCATAACGCTCCGCAACGAGCAGCCAGCTACACGTGAGCCGGCAGAACCTTGTCGAGCGCCGCTCGGTAGTCCTCGAGCGAGCGAGCCTCGCCCGGCGCGGTCTTGAAGGCCGCGCGGATGATGCCCTTGGTGTCGATCACAAAGGTTGCGCGAGTGGCGAAACCCTTTTCCTCGAGGAATACGCCGTACTCCTTGGCGACCGCTCCGTGCGGCCAGAAGTCGGCGAGCAGGTTGAAGTCATACCCCTCGTGCTCGGCGAATGCTCGCTGCGTTGCCTTTGAATCGACGGAAATGCCAAGAAGTTCGACCCCGTGCTCCTGGAAGAGCGCGAGGTTGTCGCGTAGGGCGCACAGCTCAGTCGTGCAGGTGCTGGAGAACGCGAGTGGATAAAACACTAGCGCTACCGGCTTTTTTCCTGCGAAATCGCTCAGCCGGATGTGCTCGCCGAACTGGTTGGCAAGCTCAAAGTCAGGAGCCCGCGTATCGATTTCCAGAGCCATTGGGAAATTCCTTTCGAACCGAACATCCACAATGCGTTCGGCACGAATGGCAATATTACGCCGCCGATAGTGCTCTCGCCGGACAGCGCGCGCTCCCGTCTGCAGATGTGGAATCCGACACCTAGAATTGACGCGGTTAGTCGAAACCTCCAAAGCCGTGACCCGACTCGAGTGCCGACCAATCTCCGACCGGATCTATCAGGAAGAGGTCAACGTGACGGTAAATGATCAGGACCCGTACTCGGTGAATCACATCGACAGGGACCCTGAAGAAACCGCCGAGTGGAACGACTCCCTGGAGGCGGTGGTCGAGGAATCGGGACATGAGCGCGGTCGCGACATCATGCTCAGCCTGCTGAAGAAGTCGAAGGACCTGCACCTGGGCGTGCCGATGGTTCCTACGACCGACTACATCAACACCATCGCCCCGGAGAACGAACCGGACTTCCCCGGCAACGAAGACATCGAGCGCCGATACCGCGCCTGGTTGCGCTGGAACGCCGCAATCACCGTCCACCGCGCCCAGCGTCCGGGAATCGCCGTCGGCGGTCACATCTCCACCTACGCGTCATCCGCGACACTTTACGAAGTCGGTCACAACCACTTCTTCCGGGGACAGAACCACGAGGGTGGCGGCGACCAGATCTTCTATCAGGGCCACGCCTCCCCCGGTATGTATGCACGCGCATTTCTCGAGGGCCGGCTCGGCCCGGAGCAGCTGGACGGATTCCGGCAGGAGAAGTCCCACGCCGCAGGCGGGCTCTCGTCCTACCCGCATCCGCGCCTGATGCCGGACTTCTGGCAGTTCCCCACGGTCTCGATGGGCCTCGGCCCGATCAACGCGATCTACCAGGCCCAGCTCAACCGCTACCTCACCAACCGCGGCATCAAGGATGTCGGCGACGCCCGCGTCTGGGCGTTCCTGGGCGACGGCGAGATGGACGAGGTCGAGAGCCGGGGGGCGTTGCAGCTCGCTGCGAACGATGGCCTCGACAACCTCACCTTCGTGATCAACTGCAACCTGCAGCGCCTCGACGGCCCGGTTCGCGGCAACGGCAAGATCATTCAGGAGCTCGAGAGTTTCTTCCGCGGCGCCGGCTGGAATGTGATCAAGGTCATCTGGGGTCGTGAGTGGGACGACCTGCTCGCCAAGGACACGACCGGCGCGCTCGTCAATCTGATGAACCGCACTCCGGACGGCGACTACCAGACCTACAAGGCCGAGAACGGCGCCTATGTGCGCGAGAACTTCTTCGGTCGCGACCCCGTCGTCGCGGAGATGGTCAAGAGATACACCGATGACCAGCTGTGGGCGCTCAAACGCGGCGGCCACGACTACGAGAAGGTCTACGCGGCATTCAAGGCGGCGAGCGAGCACACAGGTCAGCCGACCGTGATCCTCGCGAAGACCATCAAGGGTTACGGCCTCGGTCCGTCGTTCGAGGGCCGCAACGCGACCCATCAGATGAAGAAGCTGTCGCTGAGCGATCTCAAGCAGTTCCGCGATGCCATGCAGATCCCGGTGACGGATGCCGTGCTCGAGGCGAATCCGTACCTGCCGCCGTACTACCACCCCGGTGAGGGCGACGAGGCGATCCAGTACCTCCAGGAGCGCCGACGCGCGCTTGGGGGCTACATTCCGGAACGTCGTTCGAAATATACCCAGATCACGCTGCCGGATGAGGCCTCCTACGCGATCGCAAAGAAGGGTTCTGGATCACAGAACATCGCGACGACGATGGCGTTCGCGCGACTCCTGAAGGATCTCCTGAAGGCGCCCGGCTTCGGCAACCGGATCGTTCCGATCATCCCGGATGAGGCGCGCACGTTCGGCATGGACGCGTATTTCCCGACGTCCAAGATCTACAACCCCAACGGTCAGCACTACACCTCCGTCGACCGCGAGCTGCTGCTGGCCTACAAGGAGAGCCCGCAGGGCGCCATCATCCATGTTGGCATCAACGAGGCGGGCGGATTCGCGTCCTTTACCAGCGTGGGCACGTCCTACGCGACGCACGGGGAGCCGCTGATTCCCGTCTACGTCTTCTACTCGATGTTCGGATTCCAGCGCACCGGCGACGCGATGTGGGCCGCGGGTGACCAAATGGCGCGCGGCTTCATCGTCGGAGCGACTGCGGGTCGCACGACCCTTACCGGTGAGGGTCTGCAGCATGCCGACGGCCACTCCATTCTGCTGGCGTCCACCAATCCGGCCGTGGTCGCGTACGACGCGGCATACGGCTACGAGCTCGGCCACATCGTTCGGGACGGCCTAAAGCGGATGTACGGCGGCGAGCACCCGGATCCCAACGTCATGTACTACCTCACGGTGTACAACGAGCCGATCCAGCAGCCCGCGGAGCCTGACAACCTCGATGTCGAAGGTCTGTTGCGCGGCATTTACCGCCTTTCCGAGGGCAAGCCGGACGGCGTCAAAGCCCAGCTGCTGGCATCCGGCGTCGCCGTGCCGTGGGCACTGGAAGCACAGGAACTGCTGGCGAACGACTGGAACGTCTCAGCGGATGTCTGGAGCGTCACCTCGTGGACGGAGCTGCGTCGGGATGGCCTCGCGGCCGACGAGCACAACTTCCTCAATCCGTATGAGGAACCGCGAGTGCCGTACGTCACGACGAAGCTCCACGATGCGAAGGGGCCGTTCGTCGCGGTGACCGACTTCATGCACGCCGTGCCCGACCAGATCCGCCAGTTCGTGCCCGGCGACTTCGCGACACTGGGTGCAGACAACTTCGGATTCTCGGACACTCGCGCCGCGGCACGTCGCTACTTCAAGATCGATGCTCCCTCGCTCGTCGTCCGTACGCTCGAGTCGCTCGCAAAGCGTGGCGAGATCGACAAGCTCGTCGTCGGGGCCGCCATCGAGAAGTACCGCCTGCTCGATGTCACCGCCGGAACCACCGGTGTTGCCGGAGGCGAAAGCTAACTCGCCGTGGCGCCGAAAACGAAGGCACAAACGCTCGCGTGGCTGCGAACCATCTCCGGTGAGTTGTCCACCGCGACCCTGAAGCGCCTCGAAGACACGTTGCCCTGGTACGGCGACATGCCACCCGGTCGGCGTTCTGCTGTTGGACTTGTCGCTCAGGCAGGTATCACGTCGTTCATCAGCTGGTTCGACGACCCGAAGTCGACGCCGTGGATCGCTGCGGATGTCTTCGGCGCGGCTCCCCGAGAGTTGCTTCGCTCGGTGAGCCTCACGCAGACCCTGCAGCTCATCCGCATCACCGTGGAGGTCGTCGAGCAGCGGGTCACCGGCGACGATGACGTGCTGCGGGAGGCCATCCTGCTGTATTCGCGAGAGATCGCGTTTGCGGCTGCAGACGTCTATGCCCGAGCAGCCGAGGCGCGGGGGCTGTGGGATGCACGCCTCGAGGCCCTCGTCGTCGACTCGATTCTCTCGGGCGAGTACGACAACGAGCTGCCGTCGCGCATCGCCGCCCTCGGCTGGAACGGCCATGGCGAAGTGTGCGTGCTCGTCGGCACGACACCCCGAGTGCTGGATGTCGACCAGCTGCGCCGAACCGCTCGCCATCTCGACGCGGACGTGCTGATCGGCGTGCAGGGCAACCGACTCGTACTCGTCATCGGACGCGCGGAGCCCGCGCCAGCAGAAGACGACGACTCCAAGCCACCTCTGCCGTTTCTCGACATCGCCAAGCAACTGGAGCCGGGATTCGGCCCCGGTTACCTGGTGCTCGGACACGAAGTGCCCACCCTGGTCGACGCATCCAAGAGCGCCCGCGCAGCGCTCGCGGGATTCGCCGTCGCGCGATCCTGGCGCAACGCTCCACGCCCCACTCTCGCGGATGACCTGCTCCCCGAGCGCGCATTCGCCGGCGACTCGCTCGCGCGTTCGACGCTCATCAACCGCATCTACAAGCCGCTCCAAGCCCACTCCACCGAGCTGCTCGCTACCCTGTGGTGCTACCTCGACAACGGTCGTTCGCTCGAAGCCACGGCACGTGAACTGTTCGTGCACCCGAATACCGTCCGCTACCGCCTCAAGCGCATCAGCGAGGTCATCGGATGGGATGCGACCGGCGCGCGCGAAGCACTCATCCTGCAGTCCGCTCTGATCATTGGCTCGATCGCCGAACCGGATGCGGCGCGCAGGATCGTCGGAAAGCCCGACCAGGCCCGCGCAGATCAGAAGGGATCGCAGTGATCAGCAACCAGTGGAAGCTCGTGCGACGCCCGGTAGGTCTGCCGGACTCCGCGGACTTCTCCTACGCAGGCGTTGAACTCACTCCCCTGGCGCCCGGCGAGGTGCGGGTCGCCAACGAATTCCTCTCGGTTGACCCGTACATGCGTGGGCGAATGAATGACATGGAGTCCTACATTCCGCCGTTCGAGCTCGGCAAGACAATGCTCGGCGGAGCAGTGGGAACAGTCATCGAGTCGAACTCCCCCGACTTGGCGGTCGGCGATCTCGTGGAGCACATGTTCGGCTGGCGCGACGTCGCGCAGGGCAAGGCCGCCGGTTTCACGAAACGCGATCGGATCGCGGGACAACCGACATCCGTTTATCTCGGCGCGCTTGGCGTGCCGGCGCTCACCGCGTGGATCGGGCTTTTCGTCATAGCGAAAATGCAAACTGGCGAATCAGTATTCATCTCGGGCGCCGCCGGTGCGGTGGGCACCGCCGCCGGGCAGCTCGCGAAGCTGCACGGGGCATCCCGCGTGATCGGCAGCGCGGGCAGCGCCGAGAAGGTGGCGAGGATCACCGAACGCTACGGCTACGACGTGGCCTTCAACTACAAGGACGGCAAGATCTCCCGACAGCTCGCCGCCGCCGCGCCGGACGGCATCGATGTCTACTTCGACAACGTCGGAGGCGATCACCTGGAAGCCGCGATCTTCTCGATGAACCGCGGAGGTCGCGCCGCCATCTGCGGCTCGATCTCGAGCTACAACGCGGAGTCAATGCCGCCAGGGCCGCGCAACCTCTGGATGCTGACCACGAAGAGCCTCACGCTCGAGGGCTTCACCATTCCCAGCCTGCTGCAGCACGCCGGCGCCTTCGCGAAGGAAGTCGCTCCGCTCGTCGCATCCGGCGACTTCGTCTTCGATGAGACGATCGTGGATGGCATCGACCACAGCCTCGATGCGTTCCTCGGGCTGATGCGAGGTGAGAACACCGGCAAGATGCTGGTGCGAATCGAGCAATGGGTCGAGGGTTCGTCGTAGGTTCGAGTCATGGACCGTACCAGACCGCGCCGCGACCGGGATGAGCGCACAACCATCACCGAAATGCTCGAGTTCTATCGGGCGACGATGCTCATCAAGTGCGAAGGACTTGATCACGCGCAGTTGAACCAGCCGTTCCCGCCCACGACGATGACGCTGGCGGGGCTGCTCAAACACAGCGCAATGGTCGAGGACATGTGGATCACCAGGCGATTTGCCGGGAGTCCGTTGCCTGAGCCGTGGGCCAGCGCACCCATCGACGAGGACGAAGACTGGGAGTGGCACAGTGCATCCAGCGATTCGCCAGAATATTTGCGCGAGTTGTATGCCGCCGCGACTGCGAGAACGGATGCCGCGATCAGGGACATCCCGCTCGACACCGTTGCCCCCACGCCCGACCACTTCGGCAACGAGTGGAACCTGCGGTGGGTGCTGCTTCACCTCATCGAGGAGACCGCCCGGCACTCGGGGCACGCCGATCTCATCCGCGAGTCGATCGACGGTTCAGTCGGGGTGTAACCAGCGCCGAACGACGGCCTAGCGGCACTCGGGGTCCCTCTTCGGAACGGTTCCGTGCAACAGGTACGCATCGACGGTCGAATCGATGCACAGGTCGCCGCGGTTGTAGGCCGTGTGCCCCTGCCCGTGCAGAGTGATCAGGTGCCCTCCGTCGAGTTGGTCGGCGAGGTCTCGGGCGCTCGCGTACGGCGTTGCGGGATCCCCCGTCGTACCGAGTACGAGGATCGGGCCTGTGCCCTTTGCGCTGGGCGGATTCGGAAACGGCGACGGACCGTACTTCCACCCGCTGCACACCAGGTCACCGTACGCGTCGTAGATTCCGAGGATCGGCGCGACCTTCTTCAACTCCGTCGCTTCGCGCCGATCGAACGGGATGTCCACACTCGGACCCTCCTCCAGACATCCGATTGCCAGGTGTGCGAGGTCGCCATTGTTGTCATAGGTACCGTTTAGGTTGCGATCGTTGTAGTCGTCAGCGAACTGGAACGCGATCGTCGGATCGCCGTCTTCGACCTGCGCAAACATCTCGGTGAGCTTCGACCAGTCATCCGGGTCGTACAGCGAGTCGTCGATCGCTGTCGCGAGCGAGGCTGCGTCGAGAACTCGACCGTCCTTTGCGACCAGCGGATGCTTATCCGCCCCGGCCAGGAACCCCTCAACCCGCCGCTTCGCGTTGGCAAGGGTGGAATCGAACGGGCAGCGGAGCAAGCCGACGGTGGCGCTCACATTCGTCTGGCAGCTCTCCAGGTAGTCGACCAGCGCATCCTCGAAGCCGACCGCCTGAGCCACGGTCGAGACGTCGGCGGGATCGACAGCGTAATCCCCGGCGGGCACATCATCCGGCGTCGGCTGATAATCGAGTCCCCACGGGTCGTCCGCTCCGTCGAGAACCATCTTCCCCACGCTCTGCGGAAACAGGCCCGCGTAGATGGTTCCGAGGAACGTTCCATAGGAATAGCCCAGGTAGTTGAGCCTGGTGTCCCCGAGCGCGGAGCGGATGAGGTCCATGTCCTCCGCCGCGCTGACGGTATCGATGTGTCCGAGCACGGGACCGGTGTTCTTGTCACACGCGGCGGCGAGCGTGCGAGCTTTCTTCTCCTCATTCGCAATCCACTTCGTGGTTCCGATCGCCGCCGTATTCACGCCGTAGAGATACGTGTCCTGGTCTTTGTTGTCGAAGCAGGTCACCGGAGCCGAGGCACCGACACCGCGCGGGTCGAAACCGATGACGTCATAGTGGGCAGCAATGGCCCTGTCGACGACTCCGTCGACTCCCTCCTCGACGAAATCCACGCCTGACCCGCCGGGCCCGCCCGGGTTGACCAGCAGATCACCAGTGGGCGTGCCGGTCGCCGGATGCTTGATGAGGGCGAGACTGATCGATTGGCCAGTGATCTTTTGCCAGTTGACCGGTGCCTTGATCGTCGTGCACTGAAAGTGAACGTGGCACGGCGTCCACACGGGCTTCTGACCGTAATAGGCGTCAAGTGCCCCACCCCGGTGAGGCCGGAGCGACGCAATCGAAATGCCCTTGTAGTTCGAACCATCCGGCCCGGCGCTGCCCGAAAGTACGCCGCTGCATCCGGCGAGTGAGCTGGCCGCGATGATTGCGATGACGCCCCGAATTGCACGCGAACGCTGGAGCCGGACGCGATCGCGCGCCGACGTCATCTGGGCCATGAGGACACGCTAGCCCACCAACCCGACGGAGGGTTTCTCCAACGAATTCCGCAATGTTTGGGACGAAATGCACAGCGCCGACCAGCGGATGTTGGCAGACTGTACGAGTGATTGTTGTCGTTGCGCCCGGCCAGGGCTCGCAAACTCCCGGGTTTCTTGAGCCGTGGATGGCCGAACCGAAGTTCAAGGATCACCTGAAGGCGATCTCCGACAGCGTCGGAATCGACCTGGTGAAGCACGGCACGACGAGCGATGCCGACACCATCCGCGACACCGCGATCGCGCAACCGCTCATCGTCGCTGCGGGACTACTCGCGCTGCAGGGACTGGTCGCCGATCGTGAGAGGCTCGACGTCGACGGGACAGCCGGACACTCCGTCGGCGAAATCACGGCAACCGTCGTGTCCGGAATCCTCAGCGAAGAAGAAGCCCTGCGATTCGTGAAACAGCGCAGCCGGGGCATGGCGGATGCCGCCAAGCTGCACAAGACCGGAATGAGCGCGGTCATCGGAGGCGACGAGGCGGCTCTGCTCGCCAAACTCAAGAAGTTGGGCCTCGAACCGGCGAACTTCAACGGAGGCGGTCAGATCGTCGTCGCGGGTGCTCTGCCCGCGCTCGGCCAGCTGTCCGAGGATCCGATCCCTGGTTCGCGGGTCATCCCGTTACAGGTTGCCGGTGCCTTCCACACCCACTACATGGAACCGGCGATCGAGCCGCTGCACGAAGTTGCCGCGTCGATCTGGGCCGCCGACCCGATTTTGCCGATTTGGACAAATCGGAATGGCGATCTGATCGAAAGCGGTACGACATTCGTTGACCTCATGGTCGGCCAGGTTTCGTCGCCGGTACGGTGGGATCTGACGATGGCGTCGCTGGAGGCGGCTGGAGTCTCGGGAATTGTCGAACTGGCACCCGCGGGTGCGCTCGTCGGTCTGGCCAAACGGGCGCTCAAGGGTGTTCCAACGGTCGCAATCAAGACGCCGGACGACCTCGCCGCGGCGCACGACATGATGAATGGCAACTAACTCAATGACTCCCCCGACTCTCAAGCAGGCCGACGGCCCGAAATACACCCGCATCTACAGTTACGGCGCCGCGCGCGGCGAGAATCTGGTGCCCAACAACGACCTCGTCGGTCCGATCGACTCCAGCGACGAGTGGATCCGCCAGCGCACCGGCATCATCACCCGGGCACGGGCAGCGAAGGACACATCGGCTCTCGACTTGGCGACGGACGCGGGACTCGAGGCGATCGAGAAGTCGGGCGTTGCCGCATCCGACATCGACCTGGTGATTGTCGGCACCGTGAGCAATACCCGTGTGACCCCCTCGATTTCTGCCATCGTCGCCGAGCGGGTGGGGGCGAATCCCGCTGCTGCCTATGACTCAAATGCGGCCTGTGCGGGGTTCAGCTACGCAGTAACGCAGGCGGATGCACTCATTCGCGCTGGCGCGGCGAAGTACGCGCTGGTGATCGGTGCGGAGAAGTTGTCCGAATTCGTCGATCCGACCGACCGATCGATTTCATTCATCCTGGGCGACGGTGCCGGTGCTGTCGTCATCGGGCCGAGCGAGACGCCAGGCATCGGCGCGCCGGTGTGGGGTTCGGACGGCTCCAAAGCGACTGCTGTCGAAATGAATCGGACGCTGACCGAAACGCGACTCGACGGAGCCGCCTGGCCGACCCTGCGCCAGGACGGCCCGGTGGTATTCCGCTGGGCGGTCTGGGAAATGGCCAAGGTGGCCAAACAGGCTCTCGAGGTGGCCGGCGTCACGGCGGCCGACCTTGCCGCATTCGTTCCGCACCAGGCGAACATGCGCATCATCGACGAGCTGGCCAAGCAGCTTAAGCTCCCGGACACCGTAATTATCGCGCGTGACATCGAGACGACGGGCAATACTTCCGCCGCATCCATTCCGCTGGCGACGCATCGGTTGCTCCAAGAGCATCCGGAACTCAGCGGCGGCCTCGCCCTGCAGATCGGATTCGGAGCGGGACTGGTTTTCGGCGCGCAGGTCGTAGTTCTGCCATAACCAATAAGCTATTCAACGGTCATCACGCCCCTAAGGAGATAAGAAATGGCATTGTCCACCGAAGAAGTCCTCGCAGGACTCGCCGAGCTCATCAACGATGAGACCGGAATCGCAACTGACACGGTCGAGCTGGACAAGTCCTTCACCGACGACCTCGACATCGACTCCATCTCGATGATGACGATCGTCGTGAACGCCGAAGAGAAGTTCGATGTGAAGATTCCTGACGAAGAGGTCAAGAACCTGAAGACGGTCGGAGACGCCGTCAGCTTCATCACAGCAGCACAGAGTTAGTTGGGCGCGCCGCCGCTGCGGCGCGCTGAGTTCCCGCGACGTACACGCCGACGCGGGAACTCGCTGAGCCTTGAACGAGTTGAGAACACGTAATGACCAAAAAGATCGTTGTGACAGGCATCGGCGCGACCTCGCCGATCGGCGGAACCGCACCCGATTCGTGGAGCGCGCTTCTTGCTGGCAAGAGCGGGGCGCACACGCTCCATAATGACTGGGCCGAAATCTACGGCATTCCGGTGAATTTCGCGGCACCGGCGCTCGTGCGTCCCGAAGAGGTTCTCGAGCGCACCGAGGCGAAACGCCTGGACCCATCCGCCCAATTCGCACTCATCGCGGCACGCGAGGCATTCGCGGATTCGGGCTCGCCGGATGTCGCCAAGGAACGCCTGGGCGTGGACTGGGCCACCGGAATCGGCGGCCTGTGGACGCTGCTGGACGCGTGGGATACCCTGCGCGAGAAGGGCAGCCGTCGCGTGCTTCCGCTAACCGTGCCCATGCTCATGCCGAACGCGGCATCGGCCGCCGTTTCGATGGCCTTCGAAGCTCGTGCATTCGCCCGCACAGTCGCATCGGCCTGCGCGTCGAGCACGGAATCGATCGCGAACGCCTACGAACACCTTCAGCTCGGGCTCGCGGATGTCATCATCGCCGGCGGAACCGAGGCCGCCATCCACCCGATCACGATGTCATCGTTCTCGTCGATGCAGGCGCTGTCGAGGCGCAACGACTCCCCCGAGACCGCATCGCGACCTTACGACATCTCTCGAGACGGATTCGTGATGGGCGAAGGCGCCGCGGCGGTTGTCATGGAGACCGAAGAGCACGCACTCGCGCGCGGCGCAAGGATTTACGCCGAGATCGCCGGTGCCGGCGTGACCTCGGATTCGTACCACATCACCGCTCCCGATCCCGAGGGCCGCGGTGCCGCGCGCGCGATCGCGCTCGCGCTCGAGCAGGCCGGCGCGGAGCGCGACGAGGTCATGCACATCAACGCGCACGCGACCAGCACGCCCGTTGGTGACATTGCGGAATACGAAGCGCTCAAGGCGTTCTTCGGAGACCGAGTCCATTCCATCCCCGTGTCAGCAACGAAGGGTGCGACGGGGCACCTGCTCGGTGGCACCGGAGCTCTTGAAGCGGTGTTCACGATCCTGTCGCTCACCGAGCGCACCGCACCTCCCACGATCAACATCACGGAACTGGATCCGGAAATCCCACTGGACGTCGTGACCTCACCGCGCAAGCTGCCCGACGGGCCACTACTCGCGATCAGTAACTCGTTCGGCTTTGGCGGGCACAACGCAGTCCTGGCCATCCGCAGCTACGGTGACTAACCACTGCCGCACTTTGTTGACCGCGGCAGTTACAGGGACCACACGGCCAACAAACGCCAGCGGTTGTCAGGCGAGGTGGGCCGGCAGCCGGTCCAGGCAGTCGTTCCAACCCTGTTCGTGATTGGCGCTGCTGGCCTCATCGGGAAAGTTCTCATGCCTGAGGATGAGTCTGGTGCCGGTCTCGATCGGCTCGAAGGTCATCGTCACCAGCGACTTCCCGTCTTCGCCGTGCCACTGCCACGACATCGCGAGACGGGAGTAAGGATTCACTTCGGTGTAGATTCCCTCGACCGACATCCCCTTCGGCAGTGAGGCGACGCTAAAGACTCCGCCTTCCCGGGCATCGATGGAGCACATCGTTTCCCAGTCCGTCGGCCAGATCCATGCGGCGTACTGCTTCGCATCCGTAAATGCGGCCCAGACGCGCTCGGGTGTTGCGGCAATCTCGCGAGTGATGGTGAAGCCGTTCATTCGTTCTCCTCAAGGTAGATGACGAGCGCGTCGAGCGCAGAATTCCAGAATCGTTCCTGCTCGGCGATCCAGCCGAGCGCATCCGTCAGAGCATGCGGCACGATCGCGCAACTGCGGACTCGTCCCTGCTTGGTCGTGCGGATGATGTGCGCGGCCTCCAGGATCGTGACGTGCTTTCCGACGGCTGCCAGTGTCATGGTGAGCGGCTGGGCAAGCTGACTCACGGTCAGGTCGCCGTGCTGCAGCCGCTCGACCATCTGGCGACGAGTGGGATCGGCAAGCGCCGAATAGATCGCATCCAGATTGTTTACCACACGGTAAAGTATTGCATCAAAACCACTAGTCGCCAAACTGTGAGCAGCCGGAAAGGCGGCCGAGTCCCGAGGGGAGACTCGACCGCCCGCGGCACCTAGCCGTCCTTTGGCAGCCGCCGACTAGATGGGGGTCAGTCGGCGTGCAGTGAGTATGTGTTCAGCGGGATGAATGTCGCTCGGTGGCGTCCGTTCGCACGAAGAAGTACACCGCGAACCTGCGCTCGAAGAGCGTTACGCCGCTTTGCGCGTCGTCCCTGGATACCGGTGGCGATCAGCTCCACCGATCGCCCGGCGTCTACGGGGCCGCCAACTGTCGCGGCGTGCGAGGGCATGGTTCAGCCGACCTTGTGCAGCCACACGACCGCGGTGTTGTCGGTCGCGTGACGGAAAGCCTCGAGTTCGTCGTCCCAAGCCTGGCCGAGCGCCAGTCTCAGCTCCCGGTGCAGCTCGAGCGCGTTGGAACCGGCGAGCTCCATCGCGTAGCGGATGCGGTCCTCAGGGATCACGACGTTACCGACGGTGTCAGTCTGCGCGTAGAAAATCCCGAGGTCGGGGGTGTGCATCCACCGACCACCATCCGAACCTGCCGACGCATCCTCGGTGACCTCGAAGCGGAGGTGTTCCCATCCGCGAAGGGCGGAGGCAAGCGCGGCGCCGGCACCGCGCGGACCCTCCCAGTAATACTCGGCACGTTGGGATCCGGGAAGAACCGGCTGCTCGTCCCAGTTGAAGTTCACGGCGCGCTCCAGTGCGCGACCAGCTGCCCACTCGACGTGCGGGCACAACGCTTTAGGCGAGGAGTGCACATAAAGGACTCCGCGCGCAATCGAAGCAGTCACGGTTTCTCCATTCGTTCAGGTGCGACTTCCCCATCGACCTAGTGAACGGATATTCGTGCTTTCAAAGAATTATCGCCGATTTACGACGGAAATGACAAGAATGTCATTCGAACTGCTCGGCGCGTCGTGTCAGCACTTTATGGTGTCGATGACGGCACCCAGCGCCGATTCGACGAGGACCTCGTTGGTTCCCGGTGCCAGTTCGGCGCACAGTTGGGCCCGGCTCATCGGCGCGGTGTCCGAGTATTCGGTCACGACTGTAGGCACGGAGAGCACCGGCGTGGGCGATGGCAACGCCTCCCGATCCGCTGTAGTTCCCAGGGTCCCCGCGATTTGCGAAGCCCAGAATCCAACCACAAGCACCAGCGCGACGACCACGACGAACCATCCGGCCCTAACCAGGCCAACTGGCATCTTCGTCCATCGCACCCTCCCATTCTCGCGCTCGACGGCGATGCGGCGCAGGCCGACTGATGGCCCTCGATATACTTTCCGAGTAAGCACATACTAGGCAAGTGCGGAGGAACTGTGAGCGTTCGTCTTGGTTTGTTGGCAATCCTCGATCAGGGATCCTGCTACGGATTCCAGCTGCGCTCGGAACTGGATCGCCGCACCGGGTCGACCGGTCCGGTCAATGTCGGGCAGATCTACAACACGCTCGATCGACTCGAACGGGACAAGCTGGTGAGCACGGTCGCCGCCGGCTCGGGTACGACAGCCCCTGCGCAGTCCACCTACTACGAGATCACCGAAGCCGGGCGCAGCGAGGCGCGCAATTGGTTTGCAACCGCGGACACTCCTGCGGTTGCGGGGCGCGAACTCGCCGCGAAGATCGCCCTTGCGGCGACGCTGCCCGGAGTGGATGCCGCATCCGTCATTCGGATACAGCGCACCGCGACCCAGCGCTTCCTCGTTTCGCTGGGCGCGCTCCAGGATGCTCGGACAATAGACGAATTGGCCCACGTCATCGTGATGACCGAACGGCTCGAGGCCGCCGGTGGTGAGCTGAGGTTCCTGAATGAACTCGAGCGGATGTTGCCGGCCGCGGCCGAGACAGGCATCGAAGCCATGCCGCTGAACACGGAGATCCCGAAACGCGGACGGCCCGCGAAGGCCGGGTAGGACTATTTCGCCTGGCCGTAATTGTCGACGGTCGCTACAGTCAACGGAAACTCGACAGGAAGCTCCCCGAACAGCAGGCGGCCGGCATCCGCGGCTGCGGCGCGCACTTCAACCTCGACTCGCACCGCAAACTCCGCCGGAGTGTGCACCACGATTTCGTCGTGCAGGAAGAACACCAGGTGCGGGCCGGCCGTGAACCAGGCATCGCCTGCGAGCTCGGTAAGCCGATTCCGCAGGCTCGCCATCCAACACAGAGCCCACTCCGCTGCGGTGCCCTGCACGATGAAGTTGCGGGTAAATCGTCCCCAGCTGCGCGCGTAACTCCTCGCCTTGTCGGCGGCCGTCGCGGATGCCTCTTCGCCGTACGCATCCTGCTGGAGGGTGCGCCAGGTCTCGCCGGGGGGCGACGAGCTGCGGCCCAGTCGAGTGCTCACGATCTCACCGCGCTCACCGGCCCTGGCGGCCTCCTCGACCATGGCGATCGCTTTCGGGTACGCTTTCGCGAGCTGGGGCATCAATCGACCGCCATCACCTTGGGTTGCACCATACATCGCGGCCAGCAGTGCGACTTTCGCATGCTCGCGGGTGTCGATCGTGCCGCTCGCAACGATTCCGGCGTACAAATCACCGGCTGCTCCGGCGGCAACCATCTCGCGGTCGCCGGCCATCGCGGCAAGGATCCGTGGTTCGAGCTGGGCGGCATCCGCGACCACCAACTTCCAGCCGTGATCCGCAACCGCGGCCGAACGGATTTGGCGAGGCAGCTGAAGTGCCCCGCCGCCGCTCGTCGCCCATCGCCCGGTCACGACACCAC
Source organism: Galbitalea sp. (assembly GCA_036266835.1). GTDB lineage: Bacteria > Actinomycetota > Actinomycetes > Actinomycetales > Microbacteriaceae > Galbitalea. The sequence goes on from DATAXD010000001.1 coordinate 65,704, forward strand.
CCACAACGTAGTCGGGACGGAACCGACCCTCCGCGACCCAGGTTTCCACCCAGCTCCACCCGTTCGCCGAGGCGAGCCGGCTCAGTTTCTTGTACTCCAGCAGCGGTGCAATCGCGGGATGCTTGATCTTCTTGAGCTCCCACGACCGGGTGCTCGTCGCAAGAATTCCGCCCCTGGCGAGCCCCTTCAGCAGTTCGGCGGGTGAGTCGGGGTTGAGATCGGGCACCTCGAGCAGTCGACGAACCTCGTCCAGCTGTGCCTGCAGCTTCGCCGGTCGATCGCCACCACCGGGTCGTGGCCCCAGAAGCTCGACCAGCAACGTGTCGTGGACGTCCGCCCGCCAGGGAATACCGGCGAACCGCATCTCTGCGGCGATGAGTGCGCCTGCGGATTCCGCGGCGAGCAGCCGCTGGATGCGGCCGGGATCAGCGGATGCCGCTACCGCATCCTGCTGGAGCCTCCACTCGGCGATTGGGTCGGCGACATCCTCGTCCTCGCGTTCGTCCTCGAGCGAAAACAGTGCTCCGTCCGGCCGGGTCGGAGTAACTCGCGGGCGATCCCAGCTCGACGTAGGTGCAGTCGCTAGCGGCGAACCGCTCGTCAGAGTGGAGTGGCGCAGGATCCCATGGCAGAGGCGCAGATCGACGCAGCGGCCGACGCGTACGCCAGCCTCCAGCAGCGGCGGGTACCAGTAGGAGGTGTCATCCCAGACCCAACGCAGGGCATCGCTATCGAGTACGCGCACGCGATCAGCCAATTCGGCGAGCGCTACCGTCTCGCCCGACCCGACTTCCGGCGTCAGCCTGACGCCATCTGCGGCCAGGCCAACCACGATGTGCACGCCTCCAGTCTGCCGTTCGTCGGCGACATTGCACCGGTGTCTGCAGACGAGTGCCGCGGGTAGCGCTACTCGAGCATCGAGGCTATTCGTGCAGGAGGGAGCCGTCCTTTTTCAGAACGTTCTTCTCGCCCGCAGTAATGGGGACGCCGAAACGATTCTGCTTCGGCGGCAACGGGCAGTTGAAGTTATAGCTGAACGCGCACGGCGGAAGCACCGCGCGATTGAAGTCGAGCGTGATCGTGCCATCGGCGTTCGGCGCGACGTACAGGAATCGACCGACCGAGTAGGTCGTATCTCCGCTCGTCACGTCAGCGAACACGAGCTGCAGAGCGTGACCGGCCTTGAACGCGGCGAGGTCGTAGTCGACCCCGTCCCGCGAAAACGTGATGCTGCCGGGGACCACCTCTTCGCGAGTCGCGCCGTCATCCTTCAGGTGCTCGAAGCCCATCGCGACGCCCCCGGGAATCTCGGCCCACTTCGCGGTGATGACCCAGTCGGGGTTGTAGTCAAAAGCATCGATCGACCCGAACTCCTGAATACCCTCCGAATTCGCGTCCCACACCCGCAACGCGTACTTGCCGTCCTCGCTGGCGATCACGAAACCGGTCACCGTGTCGCTGAACACGATCTCGCTCGGGTCGGGATCGTTCTTACCGCGAACGACGGCCGAGCCATCGACGACGGCTCCGTCGACCACGACGTTCTCCGCGGCCGCAGCAGTGACTCGCAGTCCGGATTCGCCTTCGGGCAGGGGTGCCCACGTTCCCGGGACGCCCCAGATGGTCTGCTCCGAGTCCACCCACTGGGTGTTGACCAGGGCAAGGCTGCCTTTTGGCTGCACTACCGACAGTTCCCGTCGTTGGTGGTACGTCGCGTATGCCTCTTCGGACGTCTGGGTACTGGTCGCGGTCTCGGTCATGCGTTCCATCCTCGTGTAGGTCACTGACCCTAACGACGAGCAACACGAAATTATTGCCGCACTGTTTTCCTCTCTTCGCCCTGCACTCCTTGCGCTACAGAGTCTCGCGAAGCAGGGTGGTCGTTGATCCAGTCAGGCGGATCTCAAGGCTGCGAATGTCGCCGAACGCGATATCGGACGAAGCTGACAGGCCCGCGGCATGCGGGCCGGTGGATGTCCAGGTGGCGACCTTGGTCTGCGCGCCGGACTTGCTAGTAACCACGAGGTCGTAGGAGGCCGGAGTGGACCACACGTCGTCGTAGTAGCTGCAGGACCAGTCGAAGCGAGTGCCCCACGGCTTAGGCGTCACACTCATCCGAGCGGTAATCACGTGCTGGTTCAGCGGTGCCATTGCGACCGTCGCCACCGACGGCGGTTGGTTCACTGAGTAGACAATGCCGCCGGTCGCGATTAGTGCGACGATCGCAACGGCCGCTGTCAGGACAGAAAAACGGATGCGTCGACGCCGACGTCCTGCCGTCGCCGCGAGCCGCTGTACCAGGCCGGGCGTATGCACGCCATCACGCAGGTGCTCGTCAACGCCGCCCAGCAGGTCTTCTTCGCTGAGCAAGGCAACCGCATCCGTCGACGACAGCTTGCCGAGGATGCCGGGAATGCCCGCGAGCTCGGCGAGTGCCGCGCTGCATTCCGGGCACCGGGCGAGGTGCCGCTCGTAGGCTCGACGGTCATCGGCGTCGAGCGCCCCGAGCACGTACGCAGCATCCCAGTCGTAGAAGCGATCCATCGATTCGGTCACTGCGTCACTCCCCTTTCTTGAAGTGCGATCCGCATCGCGCGAAGTGCATAGTGCAGACGTGATTTCACGGTGCCTTCGGGAACCTGGTCGCGCCTGGCGATTTCGGCGACGGTTTGCCCGAGGTAGTACGCGCTGACCACCGCGGTGCGGTGTTCCAGCGAAAGGGATGCGAGGGCGTCGGCCAGGACCCAGGAATCGAGCTGGGCATCCGTGCCATCCGAAACTCCGGGATCCGGAAGATTGTCTGTGACGATCTCGCGAGTGTGCCGAGCGCTGCGCCGATCGTCGATGACGATGTTGCGCACGACCGTAAACAGCCAGGCGCGGGCCGATTCGTCACTCTGCTCCAGAATGGCGGGACGCTTCCAGGCGCGCAACAGAGCCTCCTGCACGACATCCTGCGCCATCGTGTAATCGCCGGTCAGCCGCATCGCGAAGCGCAGCAGAGCAGGGCCGTGAGCGTCGTGAATCGCCCTCAGCAGCTCTGACTGGTCAGTCGGCACTTGATATATCCCTCCACCTGCTACAACGAAGTCTGCAGCCATTCGGTTCAATCGACTCGCGCGGAAGCGACACCCGGCGCGCTTTGACCAGGACCGTACGTGCTGTTTCGCTGGTAGCGTCGCGGCATGACAGAGCCACGAACCGCTTACGGGCGCCTGACTCAGGCGCTCTGGCGGCAGTACACCGACATCCCGTTGACCTTCGCCGCGGCGGCCTTTCTCGCAATCTACGCGTGGGAAGTGATCGCGGACCTCCGGCCCGCTAACGAGGTAGTGCTGAACGCGATCCTCTGGGTCATCTGGGGGCTGTTCGTCGTCGACTACATTGCCAATCTGGTGCTTGCCCAGCGCCGACTTCGCTGGTTCCTGACGCACTTCTATGAACTTTTCATCGTTGCCCTGCCGGCCCTGCGGCCGCTGCGGCTGCTACGACTCGTGACGTTGCTCGCCTTCCTGCAGCGTGGTGCTGGCCGCGCGCTGCGCGGGCGAGTGGTCATCTATGCGGTCGGCGCCTCGCTGATCCTCGTGTTCGTCGCCGCTCTCGCCGAACTCGATGTCGAGCGCACCGCCATCGGCAGCCACATCCACAATTTCGGGGATGCGCTCTGGTGGGCCTGCGTGACCATCACGTCGGTTGGCTACGGCGACGTGACACCCATCACGCTCGAGGGTCGCTTCATCGCCGTCGGTGTCATGATCGCCGGCATCGCGCTGCTCGGAACGGTCACCGCGACCCTCGCATCATTCTTCATCGATCGAGTCGCCGACACCGCAAAGGAAGACACGGATGAGACCCTGGCCGCAATCGCGACGCTCACCGCCGAAATCACGGCGTTGCGGGCCGAGATTCAGTCCGGTTCCGCGAAGGGGTCGAAGGCCTAGTCGGGCGAGTTCTCTTCGCCTGCGCCGCGCCGCCCTTGCACCTATTTCGGAGCGTTGTCGGATGTCGCCCCGGCCGCACCCGGATCGTCGACATCCGCTCCGCCGATCGCCTCGTCGACCCAGGTCACGACATCCCAACCCGCCTTCGGGTTGCCTTCGAGCACGATCATGCCGGTGTTGTGCAGCGGGTTCTTCGGCACAAAGTCCTTGGCGATGTTCTTCGCCCGATAGGCCGCCCAGGTGCGGATCATTGATCCGTGCGAAACGATGATGACCGATTCGTATCCGGCCTCGAAGGCTTCGGCGACCACGCCATCGAAACGGGCGATCACCTCGTGTCCGGTGTCGGCTCCTGGCATCCGGATGTCGAGGTCGCCGGCCACCCACGCGGCCTCGATCGCGACGAACTTCTCGACGATGTCCTTCTCGGTCTGACCGTCGTAGTCGCCCGCGGAGATCTCGCGAATGCCTTCGCGGATGTTCGGCACCTGACCGCGGGCCGCCGCCAAAGGCGCACCGGTCTGCTGGGAGCGATGCTGCGTCGAGACGTAGATGGCGTCGATTCGTTCCTTGGCGAGCGCGTCCGGGACCGCGGCGGCTTCCCGCTCGCCGAGATCGGTAAGGAATGGCCCGGGAACTGCCGTGTCGATGAGGTGATCGACGTTGGACTGCGTCTGGCCGTGACGGAGGAGTATGAGTCGCACGCGACAACTGAACCACATACCGGTGCCCCGCGTGAATGCCGCGTTGCAATGCCGCAGAATGAGTCGACAACGCTTCGCCGTCAATCGGAGGACCAATGAACCCGGCACCCGTGGCAACGCTCGACGGATGGACGTCCAGGCCCTTCGCCGGCGGAGGACTCACCCACGATGTCTACGAAAAGGGCGGTGGGCCAGGCGTTGTCCTGATTCCCGAGGTTCCGGGCATGACGCCGGAAGTGCTGGGGCTGGCCGAACATCTCGTAAACAGCGGATTCACCGTCGCCGTCCCCTCGCCGTTCGGCGTTCCGGGGCGTGAGGCAACGATGGGCTACACGCTCCGCGTGGTCTCGCGACTCTGCGTTTCGGCGGAGTTTCGAGCGTTTGCCGGCAATGCCCATCGGCCGATCACGGACTTTCTGCGCGCGGTCGCCAGCGATCTGACCTCGCGAACCCCGGCACAGGCGTCGGCGTCATCGGTATGTGCTTCACCGGCGGCTTTGCGCTCGCCGCGGCCGTGGACGACTCAGTTCTCGCCTCGGTCATGAGCCAGCCGGCAGTGCCGTTCCCGACGAGCGGTGCGCGCCGCGCAGATCCGGGCGTGTCGCCGGCGGAACTCGACACGATTGCCGCTCGCGCGGAAGCGGGCGATGTCTGTGTGATGGGACTTCGGTTCAGCGAAGACGTCAGCGCACCCAGAGCCCGATTTGCGGGACTCAAGGCCCGGCTCGGCGATGCGTTCGAAGTAATCGAGCTCGACTCGTCGCCAGGCAACTCCGGGGGATATTCGAAATCGGCGCACTCCGTTCTCACCGGCGAGGTCCGCGAGGCGCCGGAAAACTCGGCATTCGCCACCCGCGAGAGGGTCGTCGAATTCCTGCGAGCGCGCCTGGTCGCGAAGACCCGGTAGTCCACTCGTCATCCATCTGCGGAGGGATGCGGTCTATCCCCAGGGCGGACTGCTGCCGGTGCACGTCTCAATAGACTGACGCGCATGGGCAATAGTTGGAGCCAGAACGCAGCCGCTTACATCCGTCGTTCCGACACCTGCCCACGCTGCGATGCCGTAATCGTTCAGCCCGGACGGTGCACCGTCTGCAACGCGCAGCTCACCGGCGAGGCCGCACAAAAAGTGGTGCACGCGTCCAGCCGAGCGGCCAACGCGATCGTGGCGCGGCAGGCCGCGATCGAGGAGCTCATCACCCTGCCCGCGATGCCCCCACCGCCGAGAGAGGCAGTCGCGGTTCCCGCTACTGTCGCGGTACCGGCCCGGGAAGGCTCTCAGATCAGCGTGCAGTCCGTGCTCGCGGTTGTCGGCGCTGCGCTCCTCGCTGTCGCGGCGATCGTATTCACGTTCCTGAACCCGGATCTCACCAACTTCGCGACCCGCACGACCATCATCGGCGTGACGACGGCGATTTTCCTGGGCAGCGCCTGGCTGCTTGTTCGCGCGAAGCTACAATTCTCCGCCGAGGCGATCGGCGCACTCGGCATGGTGTTCGTCGCACTCGACATTTGGGCGTTTTCCCACAGCGCACCGCACTCGATCAGTGGGTACGTGTTCGCCGGCATCGGAACCGCGTTCAGCTCACTGGTGCTGATCGGAATCGCCTCGGTCGCCCGCATCCGGACCTGGCTATGGCTTGGCTTGCTGGGGTTGTCGACTACGCCGGCCTGGTTCGGATACGCGGTGCACACCGCCCTGTCGCCCATCTTCGGGCACGTCGGTGTTGCCTTTGCGGCCCTGGTTGCCCACGAGATCGCGAGGCGGTTGAGCGGCCGGATGCGCAGCCCGCTGCGGGCGGATCACTGGGCGCTCACGATCCTGCAGCTGATCGCGGTGCCGGTCGTCTTGCTGCAGACGGCGATGACGTTCGACAACTATTCCGTCTGGGGCACAACGACCGCACTCGCCGCGCTTGCGCTCCTCGCGTTCCTCAGTTGCCGTAACGAGCTGAAGCCGTTGTGGAGTTTCGTGATCTCGGCCACGCTCGGACTCGTCGTCTTCAATGTGGTCAACAACGCGTTCGCGGACTCGTTCGAAGAATCCGGATGGGTCAAGCCGGCAACGCAGGGTGGCCTGGCTGCGGTGCTGATCGTGCTTGCGCTGCTGGCACGCATCCGGTCTGGGGCAGCGAAACCGTTCGTGTCCCGTCTGCTCCTGCTGCTGGGCGCCGTGACGATGCTGGGGGTCGGGTTCCTGAACGAGCTTTCGGATGGGGCGTCGTTCAATTTCAACGGCGTTGACAGCCTGCCCGCGCCCGCCTGGGTCTGGGGACTGGGGTTGTCGCTTGGGATGCTCGCGACCGCGATCGGGGTCTTCGCTATCTGGGCCATCGGGCCGCGTCGTATCCTGCCGCGATTTGCCCACGCGATGCTCGTGGTATCCGAATTCGTCGCGGGACTGGCGCTGCTCACGTTCGCCGCCTGGGACATCCTGCCAACCTGGGAACAGGTCTCAATCGCGCTGGTAAGCGCCGGCATTCTCGCTGCGGCCGTCTCGGCCGTGCCGGCGATCCGGCGCGCGCGGTGGAGTCTGCGTGTGCCGATTCTGGTCACCGTCCACCTGCTCGTGATCGTCGCCGCGATGATTGCCTGGTCGACCCCTCTACTCAGCCAGATCGGCGGCGGATGCGCGGTCCTGGCCTGGGCGGTGCTCATCCCCGCCATGCCGCGGGTCGCGCGCCCCGTGTACACCGGGATTGGATTTGCCTACGCGCTGATCGTCCTGGCCCACGTTCTCCAGCTCGCCCACCTTGAGACAATCGCCATTCTCAGCGTGACGGCGGCGGCCGCATCCGCTGTCGCGATCGCCGTCACGCTGATTCGTCGCGTGCCCGCGGGGTATTGGTACGCGGTGCTCATCGTCGCGGCGATCCCGTTCGTGGGCGCGGTCGTCGACGTGCTGTTCATCCGCAGCGGCTGGACGGCGCTGTCGACCGGTGTCACCTTCGTGCTCGCGCTGACGCTCCTTCTCACCACTCGACCGGGACTCAGCCGCTATTTGCGGGCGGTCGCTGCTGCGCTGTTGGTTCCCGCCCTCGCGGTTGTGGTGGTTGACCTTGGCGCGCAGCTGCTTCGGATCAGCGCCGCTCCCATCACCCTGCCCATCATTGCGATCGTCGTCGCCTGTGTACTTCCCAGCAGCGGACTAATCGGTGCCGTCCTCACCCGTCGCGGACACGACGAAGCGGATGCGAGGCTGTCGCGTCTATGGATCGAAGCGTCCACTCTCGTGACCGCAGCGATCGCCGTGCTCCTGGCACTGGTGCGAGCCGCAGCCGGGCTGCAAACCAGCTTTCTGGTGCTCGTGATCGTCGGTATCGGTGCGGCCGCAACAGCGATCATCTCCCATCGGCGATACGGCTGGATCGTCGCCTTTGCTAGTTGGACCGGCGCGCTGTGGAGCTTCTGGGGTCAAATCGGGGTACACATCGTGGAACCGTACCTCGTGCCGCCGGCAGTCGCTGCGGCGCTCATCGGCGCCATCTCCGTCATGCGCAAGTTGCCCGGAGTCGGGCTCTATGCGGTTGGCCTGGTCTGCGCCGTCGTGCCGTCGCTAGCGGTCCTGGCGGTGTACGGGAAGGACAGCGGCGTTCCCTGGCGGCTTCTCGGGCTGATCGGTGCGTCCCTCCTGCTGGTCGTTCTTGGTGCGGCTCTCGCGGGACGCCCGGCGGATTCTCGCCTGAGGTCGCTCGCCACGCCGACTCTCATCGTCGGTATCGGTGCCGCGGCAGGCGGAGCAATCCAGGCCGTTCGGGTCGCGCGCGGCCTCGACCTGCTGTGGCTGCATCCGCACGATCCGGTGATGTACGTCGTCCTGAACCTGAGCATCGTCGCCGCGGCCCTCGCGGCGGTCGGAGCACGGATGCTATCGACTGCAGCGCATCGGTCCTCCGGACGCTGGCGTTGGATCTACCTGCCGGCTGTTGCGTACGTCGCAATCGGTCCGATCTTCGCGGTTCGGGCCGGCTGGCTGTCCGTGTGGACCCTGCTCGCCCTTACCGTCGCTCTCCTGGCACTCATGGTGACGACGGTTGTGCTGGCGCGCACCCGTGCCGTGGCGCTGCCTCCCGTCTGGTTCACGTTTGCGGTGGCGTGGTGCACGGCAGTCGCGGGCTGGAGCATCCGATCACTGCGCGTCGAAGCGTTCTCACTCCCGCTGGGAATCGCGCTCATCGCAGTCGGCGTGATTGCGCTGCGATCATCCGCATCCGCACCCACAGCTGCACCCGCGCCCAGGCGGAGCCTCAGCTCCTGGCCAGTCGGGTTCTCGGGCTCCTGGCGACTGTTGATGCCCGGCATCGTCGTGACATTTGTGCCGTCGATTCTTGCGACCGGTACGGATCCGCAAACGGCCCGTGCCATCCTCGTGATCGCTCTGGCCTTGCTGGCGATCCTGATTGGCTCTTTGCGCCGCCTTGGCGCACCGTTCATCCTTGGGATCGTGGTCTTGCCGCTTGAAAACATCACCGTGTTCGCCGCGCAGATCGGTCACACGATCAGCGCGACGTCCTGGTGGATCACCCTCGCGACCGCAGGTGCGGTGCTTCTCGTGATCGCAGTGACCTACGAGCGCCGCACGGCGGGTCAGAAGGGCGTCGCAGCACGTCTCCGCGACCTCCGATAACGGGCCATGCGACTGCAATCCACAATCGAGACGTAACTGCAAAACACTTTGTGGGTGATTCACGCTAGCGTTCGAGTGTGTCGCAGATCACTCGCACTAGACGTTCCACTGCGGTCGCCGTTTCAGCCTTCGGTGCTGCTGCCGCCATCGGCGCACTCGCAGTCGTTTCCCCCTGGCCCTCGGCGCTTGCCATTCGAGCACTGTTCGAGCGGGATGCCCGGCGAACGCGCCGTCGGCTGGACGAATTCGCACCCGATCACGGACTCATGGAGCGGTACGAGGTCTCCTACGGCGAGGCACCCGAGCTGCGACTGAACTGGTTCTGTCCCGAGGAGGCGCTCGGTGCACTCCCTGTAGTCGTGTGGATTCACGGTGGCGCCTGGATCTCCGGATACAAGGAAGACGTCGATCCATACCTACGGATGATCGCATCGCAGGGCTATACCGCTGTCAGCCTCGACTATTCGAAGGCGCCGGAGGAGAAATACCCGACTGCTCTGAAGCAGCTGAACGAGGCGCTCGCGTTCCTGTCGGCAAACGCGACCGAATTCAACATCGATCCCGGTCGCTTCGTGCTCGCCGGGGACTCGGCTGGCGCACAGCTCGCGGCACAACTAGCGACTCTGAGCACCAGCCCTATCTACGCCAAACAACTCGATATCACCGCCGGACTGGCCAAAGACCAGCTCGCCGCGCTTGTGCTTCACTGTGGCATCTTCGACGTCAGCGACATCCCGAATTCTCCGCGGATCGCCGGATGGGGATCTCGCGCCGCCCTGTGGTCGTATCTCGGTGATCGCGACTGGTCGAAGACGCCGGGCGCCTCCCAGATGTCGGTTATCAACCACGTGACCAAAGACTTCCCGACATCCTTCATCTCGGGCGGAAACGGTGATGCCCTCACCGAGAGCCAGTCGCTGCCGTTCGCGGATCGACTGACCGAGCTCGGCGTCGCCGTCACAACCCATTTCCCCTCGGATGATGCGCACGAACTCCCCCACGAGTACCAGTTCCACATGGAATACGCGGAGTCACCAAAGGCTCTGGCCGCCGCGATCCACTTCCTCGATCGCGTGACGGTGTAGTCGGTAGGACGGATGGGACTTGAACCCATGACCGACGGATTATGAGTCCGCTGCTCTAACCAGCTGAGCTACCGTCCCTCGCCGGATTCGGGTGGGCCGAAGCGGCATGTTTACGATACAGGGCACCCGTGCTCGGATTGCTTAGCGGGTGGGGTGGTCGCGATACGCGTCGCTTCGCTGCGCTACTCGACCAACGGAAACGTGACCCCGGAACTGGGCATGGTCGCCGAGTTCGCGACTGTCTAGCGTTGAAGCGGATCCGGATGTGAAATGAGGCGCGCCAGCATGCGGTTTCGCCCGAACAGGAACCACGCGACTCGGCTTGTTGCCGCGGCGATAATCGCCGCGAGCACCGTCGTGGCGTTTGCCGCGCCCGCGGCGGCGGAAGTTTCCCGACCCGCGATCACACCCTCGACGAGCGTTCACAGCACCACGACCAAGCCTGTACCGCTGGTCGTCGGCTGGAACGCCGCGAGTGCTATCACGGCACTTCGCGCCCACGGGTTCGTCTATACGCTCAAACCGCCGACCGGCCAAGTGCTGAAGACGCCATCGCATTGGACAGTTACGTCGCAATCGCCAAAGGGCAAGTCGAACGCAAAAGCGGGCAGCAGAGTCACGCTCAACGTGATTCTCACGACCGTGTACATCGCGCAGCGCATCCGTAGCTTCTATTCAAAGGACTACGGGACTTTCACAGCATCCGCTCACACCGGCGCGGGCTCGACGACGTTTGCATTCCCGAAGGGCATCCAGTCACTGCTTGTGGTCGCCACGCACTCCGGTAGTGGGAGCTTCAGCATCACCGAGCTCGGTGCAGGTAATCTCTCGACGAAGCGGGTGCCGGTCAGCGTCAAGGGCAGTTATTCCGGGATGGTTGCGCTCGGTCTGAGCTCCGCGAAGGTTCGAACGACGGCAATCCGGATCTCTGGTTCCGGAACGTGGCACGTCACGCTCGAGCCGATCGCGGCTGCTCCGATCATCGCAATTCCGGCGTCGGGCACGGGCGACCACGTCTACCTGTACTCCGGCAAAGCCGCGATCTGGAGGGTGTCGAGCCCCGGGCCGACCATCTTCGCGCTCAACCAGTTCAGCAGCGGGTCTTACCCCAACCTGGCAGTTGACGAAAGCGGCAACTGGTCGGGACCGGTCGCGTTGGAGCCGGGTCCGTCCGTCGTCGAGATCCACTCGAATGGCGCGTGGAGCATCCACTAGCCGGGAGCTGCCAACGGGTGTCGAGCTCTACTCCGCGGGACGCGTGCGGCCGAGTCGTTTGGTGAGCCGGCGGCTGCGTTTGCGCACGTCCTCGATGCGTCGACGGATGATCACGTGCAGCGGCAGTGACTCCTCGATGAGCGGTTCGACAACGGTCTGGCCGCGGTAGAGCTGCTCGAATGTCGTAACCGTCTTGTTGATGTCGTGGGCCTCGACGATCTTCAGGCTTTCACGTTTGAACGCATCGAGCTTTGCCTGCGGCAGGGTGAGAACGTCGGTGAGTCGTGCTGCGAATTCTTCGACGTCGCCGGGTTCGAACAGATATCCGTTCTCGCCGTCGTGTACGAGGTGCGGCAGGGCGAGCGCGTTAGCGGCGACAACGGGAAGCGCCGTCGCGAGAGCCTCCATCGTTGCGATGCTCTGTAGCTCCGCAGTGGAGGGCATTGCGAAAACTTTGGCGCGCGTGAGAGCCTGACGCAGGAACTCGGTCGTCACGTAACTGTCGAACTGCACCCTGTCTGAGACTCCGAGAGCCACCGCCTGCGCCTTGAGCGGTGCTTCGAGTTCGCCGCCGCCCACGATCTCGAGTTTCGCGTTCAGAGCGGGGTCGAGCAGCGCGAACGCGCTAATCAGCTCATCGATGTTTTTCTCCGTCGTCACCCGGCCGACGAAGACGATGAGGTTCTCCTTGTTGGGCGAAAAGTCCGGCGTGTAGTTGCTTGCGTCGAGACCACAGGAAATGGCGAGAACTCCGCGCAGGTGAGTGTGCTCTTCCATGAAGTCGGCGGCACGGCGAGTCGGACTGGTCATCGCCTCGGCACGGCCATAGATTCGCCCGGCGTCCCACCACAGCCACTTGATGAACGGGCCGCGAATGAACCTGGGCAGGAGGCTGAACTCGATGATGTTGTCGGGAATGACATGGTTCGTCGCGATGAGCCGGATGCCGCGCTTCAGCGCCTCCCCCGAGAGCCCGCGCCCGACCACGATGTTCGACTGAAAGTGCACGACATCCGGTTTGACAGAACGCAGAATCTTCCTGCTGGTGCTGTATGTCTCCCAGGGGATTGCGAATCGATACCAGGGATGCGTGAAGATCCGCCAACTGTGCAGCCGATGCACCGTGATCAGCTGTCCGGCATGCTCTTCCTGGAAGACTCCGTGCAGCTTCGGACCGGCGGATGGAGCGACGACATGCACGTCGTGCCCGCGTGCGGCCATCCCACCGGCAAGGCTCGCCGAGAAGGTGGCGGAACCGTTCACCTGCGGAGCGAACGTGTCGGCACCGATCACGATCGTGAGCGGTCGTGCGTCGGTGTCGGCAGGAGCCTCCGGAACAGGGTCGTACGCGGCGGCGCTCTGGGGGGCGTCAGTCAAGTTGGGGAGTCCTCGTCCTGGCAGTTCGGTGTGCGATGTTCGGTGAAACCGCGTGACTCATCTGGAAGGTATAACCAACGTACCCTAGCGCCGAATCTGCGGATGATGTTTCGACAGTTGGAAGACCCCGTAGATGGCGACGATTCCCGCAAGTACGAAAACAATCGCGGCCCAGGGCGGAGCGCCCGCGGCCTCGCCGAGCACGGTGATGCCGATCGTGACACCGACGAGCGGATCGATCACCGTGAGTCCGGCGACCACGAGGTCGGGAGGCCCGGACGAGTACGCCGTCTGCACGAAGTACGAGCCGAGGAGCGCCGCAAGGATGAGGCCGAGCAGGCAGACGATCGTCAGGATGTCGCCGGCGTGGAGTCCTCGGTCGGCCCGGATGATCGTCTGGATCCGGTCGATGTCCACTTTGGCAAGGGTCGCGACGAATCCAAAAAGCACGCCGGCGCCGACGATGTACACGATTGTGGTGAACTTCTTGCGGAAGAACGCGAAGATGAGCGCCGCGGCGACCAGCACCGCCGCGAGGATGATCAGCACGACGATGAGCTGCGCATCCCCGATCGCGACGGACGTCGTGGTGATCGCTGCGATCGTCACAAAGATGCCGACCCCGAAGACGCAGAAGATGATTGCTCGAATGGACGCGCCATCCAGTGGTTTATGGCTGATCCGTGAATTGACCACCGAGGTGATCACCAGGCCGACCACGCCCAGCGGCTGAACCACGGTCAGCGGCGCGATCGTAAGGCTCCAGAGTTGGCACGCGATCGCCAGCCCGAGCATGAGCGTGCCAAGGAGCCAGGATGGACGACGCGCGAGCGAGAGCAGCTGGCGGATGTTCAGGCCGGCCTTGTCCTCGGGCGCGGTCGCGGCGTCGACCTTGTTGACACCCCGGTGCTGAAACTGTGCCCCGAGGGCCAGAAACACCGACCCGACCAGCGCGATCGGAATGCCCAGCGCCTCAGACGGAGTGAGAGTGACGAGGTGCAGGGACACCCGACGAATCTACAGGCCTGCGGGCCGATAATCTGTCTGCATGGCCGTACTCCCCATCCGAATCAGCGGCGATCCCGTTCTGCATTCGCCCGCCGCGCCGGTCACGAATTTCGATCGGTCACTGCGCAAGTTGGTCGCCGACTTGTTCGACACGATGGAGGCTGCTCCCGGCGTGGGGCTCGCCGCACCGCAAGTCGGAGTCGGCTCGCGAATCTTCGTCTACAACTGGAGAGACGAAGCGGGCACAATCTGGCGCCGTACGGCGATCAACCCGGAGCTCTGGATTGCCCCGGCGGCTGTCGGAGAAGCGGATGCCGACTCCGAATCGGAAGGCTGCCTTTCGATTCCGGGCGAGCGATTTCCGCTGCGAAGGGCAGCGAGGGCGATACTGCGGGCCACCGACCTGGACGGCAAGTCGTACGAGGTGCAGACCGAGGGCTGGCTGGCGAGGATCTTCCAGCACGAATTCGATCACCTCGACGGCATCCTGTACTCCGACCGCCTCGAACACGTGCACGCGAAAGCCGTAGCGAAGGTCATCCACAAACAGGGCTGGGGCGTTCCCGGCCAGAGCTGGACGCCGGGCGTCGACGACATCGACGCCTGATTTAACCCAGTGAGGGGCGGCAAAAGGCTCGAAAACCGCGTCGGTTAGAGCCTTTTGCCGCCCCTCCCAGAGGGTTTGCTACTTGGCGGTGGGCTGCTGCGGGCCGTTGTTGGCACGCAGTACCTCGAGCCGAGCGCGGTACTCCTTCTCGTCGATGTCACCCTGCGCGAAACGCTCGGCGAGAGTCGACTCGGCGCTGCGCGAGCCCCACGATCCGAATCCGCCGTGGTGACCCCACGGGCCGGCGCCGCCCTGGCCCCAGGCGGCCCAGCGGGCCATCCGGCGCCGGCGACCGGTCGCAACGAGAACAATGATCAGGACGATGATGACGAACCAGAAGATCGGTCCGATGATGAAGAATGGCCAGAACACCGCCCCATGAAACGCGGGAGCGATGGTGGCAAGCGATGCAAGCACAATGATTTCCTTTTCTTTTCGGGTTCCGGCGGAACCTCGTGATTACAGCTTCGCGCCGGGGCCTCTGCCTCGAATCTGCCGCGTGGAGTGAATCGACTACTCCCAGGAGAGCAAGTTTGGCGGCGGGCGTACTCCGGTCTACACCCAGCCCGCTTTGACCAGGCCGGTTTCGTAGGCGATGACGACGAGCTGAACCCGGTCGCGCGCGGCAAGCTTCGACATGATCCGCGAGACATGCGTCTTGGCGGTCAGCGGGCTCAGGTACAGCTCGCGGCCGATCTCCTCGTTGGTGAGACCCCGGCCGACGAGCGCGAGAACTTCTCGCTCCCGATCCGTGAGGGCGCGCAGGGCACTGGTGTCCGGTGCATCCTTCCAGTCCACCGCAACGCGCTCCAGCAAGCGCCGGGTAACGCTCGGGCTAAGCAGTGCATCTCCCGCGGCGACGACGCGCACGGCGCGGATGAGTTCAACTGGCTCGGTGTCTTTCACCAGAAATCCGCTGGCACCAGCCCGAATCGCCTGGCCGACGTACTCGTCCAGCTCGAACGTCGTCACGATGACGATGTGGGTACCGCTGAGCCTCGGATCGGCGACGAGCTGCTCGGTTGCCCAGAGGCCATCGCCCTCGGGCATCCGGATGTCCATGAGCACGACATCGGGCTTCGTGCGTTTGACCAGCTGCACGATCTCACTACCGGTCCCCGCTTCGCCCACAATCTCGATATCTGACTCGGCCTCGAGCAGGCTGCGGAAACCGGCACGAATCAGGCCCTGGTCGTCGGCAATCGCAACCCGGATCACGATGCCGCGCTCCCGGAGCGAGCCGGAATCCGCGCGCTGACCCGGAAGCCGCCACCGCTGGCGGCACCCGCCTCAAGCGTGCCGCCCAGCAGTTCGGCGCGCTCCCGCATCCCCAGTAGGCCCCGTCCTTCGGATTCGCCGGTCGGAGCAGGCGCCGTGCCGTTGTCGGTCACGCTCACCGTGTAGAAGCCGCCGGTTTCACCGAGCTCCACCCGGGCGGTCGTCGCCCGCGCGTGTCGCACGATGTTCGTCAGCGACTCCTGCACGATGCGGAAAATCGCGAGCTGGGTCGCCTGCGGAACGTGTGAGAGCTGGCCGTTGACGCTCACCTCAATGCCCTGCGTGCTCACGGATGCCGCGAGCCAGTCGAGTCTCGACAGATCCGATTCCGGGACCAGCGGCGCCCCATCATCCGGACCGCCCTCGGCGCGCAGCACGCCAAGCACCGATCGGACCTCGTCAAGTGCCGTCTTGCTCGTGTCCTTGATGCTGGCGAGGGCATCGCGCGCCTTGTCGGGCTGCGTGTCCATGAGATGCAGGCCGACGCTGGCCTGAACATTGATCTGGCTCAGCGAGTGAGCGAGCACATCGTGGAGCTCGCGAGCGATGCGCACGCGCTCGGCCTGCACCTCACTCTGCCTGCGCTGCGTGCGAATGCGCGCGATCTGGGCGAATCGCTCGCGCCGCCCACGAGTCGATTCACCGATGCCAAACACGATGAGGATGCCCAGTGTCGTGGCGGCGATGCGGAACGGTGTCCACTGCGAACCGAGCACGATCGACGTCGCGAGGCTGAGAATCCACGCCGAACCGACGGACACCCAGGCCCACACTCTCGCCCCGTGCGCGATCGCCCGCACGATCGCGAAGGCGAGTGCGACGTAGACGGGCGCGTTGTTGGGGCCAGCCGCGAAGAGATCGGCTGCCGCCGCCGCGGCCACGAACGCGACGACCGGTCCGGGGAATCGTCGCGAAGCGAGCAGCGCAAGCGGACCAACGACAGCCAGCGCCAGATCCAGCCAGAACTCTTCGGGCGCAAGCCGCAGCCGTTCCGGGCGATGGTCGGCTCCGAAGGTGACGAACACGGCGGGCACCTGAACGATCAGCGAAACGATGACGGGCAGGAAGAGCCTGGCGCGACGCACGGCTCGCTGGTGTGATTCGTCGAACCATCCGCCGTGCCACTGCGGGTTTCCGCGAGGCGGGCCGGCATAGTACGACCCGCTCGGTTGCATGGATCGATGGTACGCGGGCCGACCACCGCGGGGCATCCGCCGGCCGGATCGCGACGCGTACTCCCGCGGGAGTAATGAGAAGCGCCCAGCCGTGGAGGACTGGGCGCAAGCTCCCCGACTTGGACTCGAACCAAGAACCGCCGCATTAACAGTGCGATGCTCTGCCAATTGAGCTATCGAGGATTGGCTGGAATAGCTTAGCCAAGTTTACCAAAAGAAATAGAACGGCGCGGCGAGCCGAGTGCCGTCGGCCGGCCCGCGATTAGTCGAGCAGGAGGTACGTCGGCGAGTGCGCGAGGAGCGAGCTCTCCTTCGTGGGCATTCCGTCAGGACCGATCGCGAAAGTCACAATCGAGTTGGTCAGCTGGTTGGCGACTCGCAGGCGGTTACCGTCCACGACGAGATGACGCGGCCACCCGCCGCCGCAACTCACCGAGCCGACCGCCTTCAGGGTCTTCGCATCCGCACTGAGTTCGACGATCGCGATCGTGTCAGAACCGCGGAGGGCCGAATACAGGAAACGGTTATCCGCGCTGAGTGCGAGCCCGGCCGCATGGTCGCCTTCTTCGGCGCCCGGAAGCTTCAGGGATCCCGAAACCGTGAACTCGAGCCCGTTGCGGGTCAGCAGAAAGAGCTCGTGGCTGAGCTCGGAGACCACGACGATTACTCCGGATGGATGCAGCAGCAGGTCGCGCGGGCCCGATCCGGCGGGAAGCTTGACCGCCCCGACGCGGCTGAGCAAGTCACCGGAGAGAGTGTGGATGTAGATGTCGTCGGTGCCGAGATCGGTGCTGAGCACGGTCGTGGCGTCGACATGAAGAGTCGCGTGGGCGTGCGGTCCGTCCTGGTTGATCCTCGTGCCCTTGCCGAGCCCGCGCAGCGACTGCACGGTCTTCGCCAGAGCGCCGTTCGGAGCGATCGGATGCACGTCGAGGCTGCCGTCGCCGTAGCAGGCCACCGCGAGCGCGACGCGGTCCCCCAGCACCGTGACAGCACACGGCAGTGGTCCGGCTGTTGATTGCATGCCGAGAAAGTGCAGCTCGTTTCCGGCAATTCGGTATGCGGAGACCGCGGCGGCGCCCTCACTCACCGCGTAGATCGTGTCGCCCGACTGGGCGAGGTACGACGGCGACTCCGCCGCGACCGCGATTCCGTGATCCTCGAGGGAGCCATCTTCGGCAACGAGGAGGAGGACGATTCCCTCGGCGGAACCGTTCATGTCGTCGGTGTACCCGCCAACCCAGATGCGCTCGGCGGCCACTGGCGCCTCGCCCTTAGGCGCCTCGCCCTTAGGCGCCTCGTCTTTAGGCGCCTCGTCTTTAGTCGACTCGTCTTTAGTCGACACTGAGCACCTCGGCAGCCTTGAGGTCGGCTAATGCTCTCGCCAGACCGGACACGTATTCATGTTGCGGTGCATCGAGCA
Source organism: Galbitalea sp. (assembly GCA_036266835.1). Classification (GTDB taxonomy): domain Bacteria; phylum Actinomycetota; class Actinomycetes; order Actinomycetales; family Microbacteriaceae; genus Galbitalea. The sequence goes on from DATAXD010000001.1 coordinate 84,144, forward strand.
CCTCATCCACTCCGCCGATTCCCACGATCACTCCTCGATGCAGTACGGCAACCCGGTCGCCGAAACGCCGCACTTCGTTCACGGTGTGGCTCACGATAAGCGCTGAGAACGACCGATCTTTGTGTAACTCGCTGATGATGTCCAGAATCGTGCCGCGAACCGTGACATCGATTCCGGCGGTCGGATCATCCGCCACCAGCAGCGACGGCTCCAGGATGAGGGCACGTGCGATCGCGACGCGCTGGCGTTGGCCGCGGCTGAGCTCGTGCGGATAGCTGTTCATGGTCGTCAACGGAAGTCGCACCGCATCGATCACCGTAGCCACGGCAATGCCGGCTTCGAGTTGATCAAAATTGGGGTCACGCGAGTAGATCGGCTCCGCCACGTTTTCGCCAACAGTCAGCCTCGCGTCGAGCGCGGCGCCGGCATCCTGTGGCACGTATCCGATGCCCAGCTGGAGGCGATCGCGCTTCCGCTGCGAAATCTCGCGGACCGGCCGGCCGAGCACGGTCAGCGAGCCGCCGGTGATGATTGGATTCGGTCCGCCCGTACCCGCAAGCCCGGCTACGGCTCGCGCCAGTGCGCTCTTGCCAGATCCCGACTCGCCGATGAGGGCAAGGATCTCCCCTTGCGGAATCGCGAACGTCACGCCATCTACGGCCTGATGCCGCGACGAGGAACGGCCGCCCGGGAACTTCAGCGACAGATCATCGGCGTGGACGGCGAGCGGACGGGTCGCGGTCGCGACAGAACGAGGTTCCGCCGCGGTGTCGCGGCCTGGACTCTCGAGCGACGGGGCAACCGGATCGCTGCTCACGGGTGAATCCTTACTGTGGCGTTACCGATCTGAGGCGCTCGGGAATGAAGTCGAGCGTGGGCTTCAAATCTACCCGCCAATCAGCAGATTTCAGAACGACCTGTACAGGGGGCAGTCAGTCGACCCGAAGCCCGCGCCGCTCGGACTCCAGGCTGACCAGTTCTTCCTGCAGCTGGCGGTATTTGTCGGGCTCCGCCGCGCGATCGGTGCGCTGCAGCGCGCCGAGGAGATCCGCCTTGGCGCGGAGCAACTCGCGATCGACGAGATCACTCGCGACTTGGGCGCAATATGACGCCATCCGATCCTGTTTCGACGGAATCGGTGCAACCGCCAACTGCTGAACGAGACTCGCGTACGGCGGCGGTACCTCGGTGGTGATCGCGGCAACCCAGTCCGGCGAATTGAACGAACCAATACTGGATGCGATGGCATCCCTGACCACCGTGAGCGTGGGATTGACAAAACGAACGCTCGTGACGCGAGCAACAAGTTCGTGGCCCACGTCCCTCGGGTACTGCAGGATCGCCATGATCGCGTCGCGTTCCTGCCGCGTCGGAGGGTCGACCGGGAGGTCGGTGAGCGAGAACTCCGACGCCTGAGGTTCGGCGGCATCTGGCGCCTCGGACTCGCGAGTCGCCCGCTGCGCTGAGGGTGGAGATGGCGCGGATCTGCGCGCCAGGGTGAGGGCCCTGGTCACCTCGCCGATGTCCATGCCGAGCCAGCCGGCGAGTTGGCGAACATACTGCCCGCTCATGGCTTGATCGCGGATGCCCGCGACCACGGGAGCCGATTCGCGCAACGCTGCGACGCGACCCTCAACTGTCTCAAGATCGTGCGCGTCGAGATGGCGACGGATCATGAACTCGAACATGGGACGGCGACTCTTGATCAGCGCGCGGACCGCATCCTCACCGCGATTCAGGCGCAGATCGCACGGGTCGAGCCCGTCCGGTGCCACTGCGACGAAGGTTTGCGCGGCAAACCGCTGCTCTTCGGCGAACGCGCGGCTCGCGGCTTTCTGGCCCGCCTCATCCGGGTCGAAGGTGAAGATGACCTCGCCGGTGCCCGTGGTGTCGGCGTTGTCGACGTCGCCGATGACCCGCCGAACGATCTTGATGTGGTCGACACCGAACGCGGTCCCGCAGGTGGCGACCGCCGTGGTGATGCCGGAGAGGTGGCACGCCATGACATCCGTGTAGCCCTCGACGACGACGACCTGTCGCGAGCGAGCGATGTCTTTTCGAGCCAGGTCGAGTCCGTAGAGCACCTGGCTCTTGTGGTACACGCTCGTTTCCGGGGTGTTCAGGTACTTCGGCCCCTGATCATCATCGAGCAGCTTTCGCGCGCCGAATCCCAGCGTGGCCCCGGTGATATCGCGGATGGGCCAGATCAGCCGCCCACGGAAACGGTCGTAGACATCCCCTCGATCACCGCGGCCCAGGAGCCCGGCCGCAATGAGTTCATCCTCGGCGAATCCGAGCGTCTTCAAGTGCTTGCCGAGCAGTCCGCCCCGCGGCGCGAAGCCGACTCCGAACCGCTGGGCTGCTGATGGGTCGAACCCGCGGGATCCCAGAAAGGCGCGACCCGGCTCTGCCTCTTTGGTCGACAGCTGCTGGATGTAATACTCCTCGGCGGCGGCGTTCGCGGCGAGGATTCTCGCGCGTGCTCCGTGATCGCTGGCCTGGCCGCCGTCCTCGTAGTGCAACTCGTAACCGATGCGGGCAGCCATCCGTTCGACGGCCTCAGAAAACGTGACGTGATCCATCTTCTGCAGGAAGGTGAATACGTCGCCGCCTTCGCCGCACCCGAAGCAGTGGTAGTAGCCGACGCCCGGGCGCACGTGGAAGCTCGGACTACGCTCCTCGTGGAACGGGCACAGCCCCTTCATCGAGCCGACGCCGGCATTCTTGAGCGTGACGTAGTCCCCGACGATGTCGGCGATGTTCGTGCGTGACCGAACCTCGTCGATGTCGGATCTTCGGATCAGCCCTGCCACGGTTGAAATTCTATGGTCGCGCCCCCGTCGCCGCGGGCCCTGCGCACAACCGCTGGTGCCACGCCGTTGCCGACTGGTCTGTGAGGGACGCGACCTGGTCGACTACGGCACGCCTGCGGAGAGCATCCGTCGGTGCCTCGTTCCAGTCTGCGGCAAACCCGGGGTCGAGGTTGTCGGGGCCGGTAGCGAGTAACACGTCCGCCAACTCGCTCAGGATCGAACGCTGCCGGGTGTAGAGGGGACGACGCGCGTTCGTCGACATGACATTCGCCGCGACAATGCCCTTGAGCACGGCGATCTCCGCCTGAATCTCCCGCGGCACGACGACATTCGCCGAGAAGCGGATGAGGGACTCCTCCGGGTAGCCGGCGCGAGTCGCGTTCACCGCAGACCCCAGGAACCGACCGATGAGCTGGCTCGTCAGGTTCTTGAGCCTGCCCTGCGCGAGCCGACTGCCATCCCAGGTGTCCAGCCAGACGTCGAGGCTGTCGAGTCGATCGAAGGCCGCAATCAGCTCGTCGTGGGACAGTTCGCCGCCGATCCAGGCGAACATCGAGTCCACCAGTTCGTCGTGGTTGACGCGCCCGCCGAGCGACGCGACGTCGATGTATCCGCCGACCACCGCATCCTCGAAATCATGTACCGAGTAGGCAATATCGTCACTGAGATCCATGACCTGCGCCTCGACGCACAGTCGCCGGGCCGGCGCATCAGCACGCAACCAGTCGAACGCGGCGACATCCTCCTGGTAGAAACCAAACTTGCTGCGCCCGCTCGGGTCCGGAATTCCGTCGCTGGCCGGCCACGGATACTTGCAACTCGCGTCGAGGCTGGCCCGGGTCAGGTTGAGGCCGTAGCTGTGACCGTCCGGCCCGAAGACCTTTGGTTCGATTCGAGTCAGCACCCGGAGAGTCTGCGCATTGCCCTCGAATCCCCCGATGTCGGCCGACCACTCGTTGAGAGCACGCTCGCCGTTGTGGCCGAATGGCGGATGCCCGAGGTCATGCGCGAGGCACGCGGTGTCGACAACGTCCGGGTCAAGCCCAAGGCTCTCCGCAAGCTCGCGGCCAACCTGAGCGACTTCGAGCGAGTGGGTCAGCCGATTTCGCGCAAAGTCGAGCCCCGCGGCCGGACTCAGCACCTGCGTCTTGGCAGCCAGCCGCCGCAGGGCGCTCGAATGCAGCAGGCGTGCGCGATCGCGCGCGAAATCGCTGCGCCGGGACGAGTGACGTTCCGGCAGCCAGCGTTCGGAATCCGCAGGTGAATAGTTGGCGGTCACTGGTCAGCCACCAGAGTGGTGCAATTCGGCCTCGGTCAACTCTTGCGCGTCAGTTTCCTGGAGCTCCCGAGAGTCGAGCCAGCGGTCGGGAAGCGATGGGTTCTTGGGAGTTCCCGCGCGGCCACGCTGGCCCTCCGCATCCGCTCCTGGATACGGCTGATCCCAATCCAGCTGGCCGAGCAGGTCGTCCATCATCGTGAGCGACTGCACCGTCGCCAGGCTTGCCCGCAGCTCGCCGCCGACGGCGTAGCCCTTGAAGTACCACGCGACATGCTTACGGATGTCACGGCACCCGCGATCCTCGTCACCGTCGAAAAACTCGACAAGCAGTTCGGCGTGACGCCGGAATGCGGATGCGACGAACCCGAGGTCCGGTTCGATCTTCCCCTCGGTTCCTGAGCTCGTGCTCGTCCCTGACTTCGTCGGGGTGCCCAGCGCCGCACTCAGGTCGCCGAACAGCCAGGGCCGTCCGAGACATCCTCGACCGACGACGACGCCGTCTGCACCGGTCTCCCGCATCATTCGCACGGCATCCTCGGCGCTCCAGATGTCGCCGTTTCCGAGCACCGGCACACTGGTGACGGTCTGCTTAAGCTTCTCGATGGCGGGCCAATCCGCGGTCCCCGAATAGAACTCGGCCGCGGTGCGCGCGTGAAGTGCGATGCTTGCGACGCCCGCGCCTTCGGCAATTCTGCCCGCTTCGAGGTAGGTGAGGTGGTCAGCGTCGATGCCCTTGCGCATCTTGATCGTGAGCGGGATCTCGCCGGCAGCCCTCACAGCGCCCTCGACGATGTCGCGAAACAACCGGGTCTTCCAGGGCAGTGCCGCTCCCCCGCCCTTGCGGGTGACCTTCGGAACGGGACATCCGAAATTCAGGTCGATGTGATCAGCACGATCCTCGGCAACAAGCATTGTCACGGCTTCGGCGACCGTCTTCGGATCGACCCCGTAGAGCTGGATGCTGCGGACGACTTCGGACTCGTGGTGGCCGATCAGACGCATGCTCTCTGGCGTGCGCTCCACCAGGGCGCGTGAGGTGATCATCTCGCTCACGTACAGCCCCGCGCCGTACTCGCGGCAGAGCCTCCGGAACGCGGTATTGGTGATCCCCGCCATCGGTGCAAGCACGACCGGTACATCCAGATCGAGACGACCGATGCTGAGCGCGGGCACAGTCGGATGGTTCGATGGGTCGACCACCGACTGGGGGCGCGTCGCGTTTGGCGGTACCGCGTTGGGAGCGGCGAGAATAGGCATTGAGAAGATTCTTCCAGAAAGTGGGGAACCCATGTCCGACCCGCAAGGGCTCGACGTACTCCGCTTTGTCGATCTTCCCGTCGAGCGCAAATCAGCCTGGGGCGCTGGAGCGCACGCGAGCCGCCAGCTTCAGGTCAACGGCCAGTTGCTCAGCGACTACCTTGCCGCCATCACCGGTCAGCCGGTCGAGCAGTCCACCCCGATTGTGGAGGGTCGCGCTGGCACGGTCAGCGCCGCCGCCTACCTGCGCGCGCTGCTCGGCGGACCGAAGGATGATGTCCTCGTCGACGGTCGAGTCGCGATCGGATACTGCGACGCCTGTCTGGACGGCACCTGCGGCACGCTTCTCGCGGCGACGCTGGGCGTTGTCGGCGATGTTGTGATCTGGTCCGACATCGGGTTCGAGCAGTCTGACGAGGGCGAAGCTCCCAAGCTCACCCCATTTTGGAAGAGGGCCGCCGCATCCGAACCCGCGCCGGCCGCGGCACCGCCGTGGCTCCCTGCGCCATTCGAACCGCGAGTCGAGTTGCGATTCGCCCGCGAGGACTATCTGGAAACGCTGCAGAACGAACGCCGCCGGCTCGGAGCACAGCAGTGAGCGAGGCAATTTCGGCCCTTGTGGGCAGGCAACGCGTGCTAGCGGATGCGGCCGATCGAGGCATCGGTGTCGAACTCATCGAACGACCGCCAGCCAACTCGGTCGAAGAGGCAGCAGCAGTCCTGGGAATCGATGCGTCCAGCATTGTGAAAACGCTCGTCGTCAGACGTCACGACGGCGAATTCCTGTTTGCCCTCGTTCCCGGGAACCGCCAGATCTCCTGGCCCAAACTTCGGGCCGTCGTTGGTGTCAACCGACTGAAGCTGCCCGATGCGGATGCCGCCCTCGAGGCCACCGGTTACGAGCGCGGAACGATTGTGCCGCTCGGCAGCACCAGGGCCTGGCCGGTCTACGCCGATTCACACATTTCCGGGCGCATCGCCCTCGGCGGAGGCGAGCACGGGTTCAGCGCGCTCGTCGACTCGGACGAGCTGATTGCGGGGCTCGATGCGACCGTCGCGGATATCACCGGTTGACCCGTTGGGTCATGCCCGTCGACTCGCCGGTCGCGGTGCTAAACCGAATCAAAGTCCAGCCGGCGATTGACGATCGCCTGCTCCCGGTGCTCCGGCAGCTCACAGGAGTCGCCCTCGCAGGCCCCCGCCGCTGGGTCGCCGATTATCGTCAGTGGGCCGGTTGCGGCATCGGTCATTTCACGGTCTCTCGCTCGGACTGAACCTGTTCAAGCACGTTAGCGAAAGTTGACGGGTCCTGCGCGCCAGACACCCCGTACTTCTCGTTGAAGACGAAGAACGGCACGCCGTGGATTCCGTAGGCCTCCGCCTGCGCAACATCAGCTTTGACGTCAGGCAGGTACTGCTGGTCCGTGAGGACTCGAACCACCTCGTCCCGATCGAGGCCGATTTCGGCGGCCAGGTCGGCGAGGTCCTCGATGCGACCGACATGGCGACCATCGACGAAGTAGGCCTTGAGCAGCCGTTCCTTCATCTCAACCTGGCGGCCGTGGCTCTTGGCGTAGTGGAGGAGTTCGTGAGCTTTGATGGTGTTCGTCTGGTGCACGTGGTCGTAGTCGTAGTCAAGCCCGACGCTCGCGGCAATGCCGGTGACACGCTCGAGCATCCGGTCCGCGTCGGAGGGCGAGATGCCTTTGCGCTGGGCCAGGTAATCCTTGGGTGTTCCGTCGAAGTCCAACGGCGTATCCGGAGCGAGTTCGAACGAGTGGTATTCGACCTCCACCTCGCCGCCGAAGTCGGCGACGGCCGCCTCGAACTTGCGTTTGCCGATGTAGCACCACGGGCACTGCACATCCGACCAGATGTCCACCTTTATTACGTCACTCACATCCAACCCAACGCTGTCCACCGTCCCCTATTCCCTGCTGCCCACCGCAATGTCGGAATCTGGTGCGACACGCCGCGCTCTGGCGGCGTGTCGCACCCGTTTCCGACTTTAGGGTCGTGGCGGATCAGGCTCCGCGGAGCTGGTCGGCGAGGTAATCGGTGAGGCGGTCCAGCGAGACACGCTCCTGGGCCATGGTGTCGCGTTCGCGGATGGTCGCCGCGTTATCGTCGAGCGAGTCGAAGTCGACGGTAACGCAGAACGGTGTGCCGATTTCATCCTGCCGACGGTATCGACGGCCGATGGCACCGGCGTCGTCGAACTCGATGTTCCAGAGCTTCCGCAGGTCGTCGGCAACCGTCTTCGCCAGCGGCGACAGCTGCTCGTTGCGCGACAACGGAAATACCGCAACTTTCACGGGAGCGAGTCGACGGTCGAGCCGCATGACCGTGCGCACCTCGGTTCCGCCCTTCGCATTTGGCGCCTCGTCTTCTGCGTACGCCTCGATGAGGAACGCCATCAGTGCCCGCGTCAGACCGAACGACGGCTCGATGACGTACGGCACGTACCTCTCACCGGTCGACTGCTCGAAGTAGCGTAAGTCAGTACCGGATTCGCGGATGTGGTTGGACAGGTCGAAGTCGGTGCGGTTCGCGATGCCCATGAGCTCGCCCCATTCGCCGCCGGCGAAACCGAACCGATACTCGATGTCTGCCGTTGCCGCGGAGTAGTGCGCGCGATCGCCGTCGGGAACGTCGAATCGCCTGAGGTTTTCTGGGCTCAGGCCAAGGTCGGTGAACCAGTCGAAGCAGGCCGCAATCCAGTGCTCGTACCACTCGGGCGCATCGGCGGGCGGAGTGAAGAATTCGATCTCCATTTGCTCGAACTCGCGCGTGCGGAAGATGAAATTCCCGGGCGTTATCTCGTTCCGGAACGTCTTCCCGACCTGACCGATACCGAACGGCGGCTTCTGCCGCGAGGTCGTGACGACCGTGGCGAAGTCGACGAAGATGCCCTGTGCGGTCTCCGGACGGAGATAGTGGAGGCCCTCCTCGTCATCCACCGAACCGAGGTAGGTCTTCATCAGCCCCGAGAAGTTCTGCGGCTCTGTCCATTGGCCGCGAGTACCACAGTTGGAGCAGGCGACTTCGGCCAGCCCGCCCTTTGGCGCTCTGCCCTTCTTCGCCTCGAACTCCTCGATCAGGTGATCCGCACGAAACCGCCGGTGACAGTGCAGGCATTCGACCAGCGGATCGCTGAACGTCGCGACGTGGCCGGATGCCTGCCAGACCTTGGTCGGCAGGATGATCGAGCTGTCCAATCCGACCATGTCCCCGCGACCGCGCACAAAGTTCTGCCACCACTGCCGCTTGATGTTCTCTTTGAGCTCCACACCGAGCGGGCCGTAGTCCCACGCGGATCGCGTTCCGCCGTAGATCTCCCCGGACTGGAAGACGAATCCCCTGCGCTTTGCGAGGGCGATGACGGCGTCGAGCGTAGAAGGCGTAGCCACGAGTTACTCCGGGAGTCCAGCCGAGCTGGATGCCCGGTCGATTGATGAGCTCCCAGCCTATCGGTTGCTAACTTTGACGGATGCTCGCAGCCGGTGACCCACTGCCCTCACGGCCGCAACGCGTTCTGGTCGCCGGTGTCACCGGCTCGGGAAAGTCGACGCTCGCCCGGAGGATTGCGGCCCGCCTCGAGCTGCCGTATGTCGAGATCGACTCCCTTTACCATGGGCCGGGCTGGGTTCCGCGGGAAGAATTCGAGCGCGAGGTCGGTGAATTCGCCCGCGGCGACAGCTGGGTGACCGAGTGGCAGTACCGCACGGTTCGAGCGATGCTCGCCGACCGCGCGGACACACTGGTCTGGCTCGATCATCCGACCTGGATCCCCCTGTTTCGGGTGTTACGCCGCACCGTGCGGCGCAGCTGGGGCCGCACGGTGCTGTGGAACGGGAACGTCGAGCCGCCACCGCGGTCGGTCTTCGCCGACCCGGACAACATTCTTCGCTGGGCCTGGCAGACCAGGCACAGCTACCGGACGCTCGTGCCGGAACTCGAGAATTCGAATCCGAACATCCAGCTGGTCCGCCTCCGCGGCCAGTGTCAGGTTGAGGCCTGGCTCGGCGGTTTGTCGTCTGGGCCGTCCTGAAGCTCCCAGGGCACCTTGCCTACGAGTTCGACGGGTTCCGGCGGCGGATCGCCGAATGGGATCGGCGGCCCGTTGTAGGCGGGGATCCCGATCCCAAAACCAAACGGCGACGGAGCCGTCGGCGGGTCCTGCACGTCATCGTCCAGCTCGTCGCCCCGGCCGAAGATCAGCCCGTGTTCGCGCGGTTGCTTCTCGCCCATCCGTCAGCCCTGTCCCGAGGGAGTGATCCCCCACCGATAGTGCGCCCAGACGACGTCAATGGGTGGCAACCCGTCCTTCGTCGGATCGCCGGCGTAGAAGACGATGCTCTGGGTCCTCCGGTCCTGTCCCTGAACCGTGGCTTGCACCAGATCCGCCGTTTTGTATTTCTCCTCAGCGGTGATGAGCGCCTCGGCCTGAGCCATGGTCGCGCCATTGCCCATGACTTGGGATACCGTCTTCGGGTCAGGCTGTAGCAGCGAGTTGCGCAGCTCGACAATGTACGCGTCAAGCGATGAGGAATTGCTGCGCGGGTCGGGTCCAAGAAGGCCGCCCGGGAGATCGGATGCCGCGGTTGCGACCCTGGTGCCGCTGAACGTCGCGTGGAACTTCAGCCCGAGCGGTCCGGTGTAAGTGACGGTGATCGATGTCATCTCCGCGACCGTGCTCGGCTGCGGCGTCAGCGAGAACGCCAGGTACTGCAGTGCTCCCCCGTCGAGCTGGTACGGCGTGGACGAGGCGCTCAGCGACCACCCCGGAGGTTTGGACGACTGCGCGCGTGGGGCGGTTTGGGTCGAAATGATGTAGACACCCGGTGGCTTCGTCACATTGCTGGCGTTCGTCGTGATGCTGGTGATCGTGATCGGCCACGGTGCGGTGTTTCGCAGCCAGCCCGCCTGCCCGTACATCGCATCGGAACCGGATTGCTGTGTCAGTCGGGTACCGGACCCTCCGAAGGTCAGTCCGGTCGAGGTTCCGAGGTAGAGGACGGCAAATCCGCACGCCACCAGGATGCCCAAAAACAGGATGAGCGTTATGTTCCTGACGGTCTTTCGCATGATCTCTTCCGATGGCCTCTAGACACTCGGCGCATCGATCGCGGCGCCAAAACGACGATTTCTCGAAGCGTACAGGCTCACGGCCTCCCAGAGGTCGAGCCTCGTGAAGTCGGGCCAGAGCGTGTCCAGGAACACGAACTCCGCATACGCGCTCTGCCAGAGCATGAAGTTGCTGGTGCGCTGCTCGCCCGAGCTACGCACGAACAGGTCGACGTCGGGCAGTTCCGGCGCGTAGAGCGCGCGCTGGATGGTCTTCTCGCTGATTCCCGACGGCGAGAGCCTGCCAGCCGCAACCTGCTCGGCCACCGCGCGGACGGCGTCGGTGAGTTCGTTTCGGCCCCCGTAGTTCACGCACATCGTCAGCGTGAGCACGGAATTGTGCGCAGTGAGTTTCTCGGCGAACTGAAGCTCCTTGATAACGGATGCCCACAACCTCGGCCGCCGACCGGCCCAGCGGACGCGCACGCCCCAGTCGTTGAGCTGGTCCCGGCGCCGGTGCAGCACGTCGCGGTTGAATCCCATCAGGAAGCGCACTTCCTCGGGCGAGCGTTTCCAGTTCTCGGTCGAAAACGCGTACACGCTCAGGTGCCTGACCCCGATCTGGATGGCGCCCGCGACGACGTCGAGCAGTGAGGCCTCGCCGGCGCGATGCCCCTCAATGCGTGTCAGGCCCTTGCCGTTGGCCCACCGACCATTGCCGTCCATCACCAACGCGACGTGGTCGGGAACGGACTCGAGCGGGATCTGTGGCGGGTAGACGCCGGTCCAGTCGATGGGTTTGAAGTCGACCGCATCCTTGTGGGTCTTGGATACCGGCGACATGCACTCAAGAGTAGTTCAACACCTCCGCTAAAGCAGCGAAAACTGTGGCGCGGCGCCGATCGGGACAAACGGACCGCGGAACTTACAATTCCACCAATACTTTTCTCAAACATTCTTAACATTTTTGGGAGAACTCCAATAGAGTCGCGCTGAAAGGATTTCGCCATGCCAGAATTTGAGACCTTCGAAAAGCGCAGAACACCCCCCGCAAGCGAACCCCTCGTGACCCTGCTGAAGACGGGCGTCATTTCTATGAATGTCGTATCTTACGATCTCCTTGCCAGACCCGAGCACATTGAGTTTGCGTACGCGCGGGCCGAGCGGATAGTTGCGCTTCGC
>DATAXD010000010.1:0-25884 GCA_036266835.1 Galbitalea sp.
GTCGGAGGATCGGGAAACCACGGTCGCAAGGGCCGTGAGCGCGATCGTCTCGGGCGCGCACGTGCCGAGCTCCCACTGCTGGGCGTCTCCGAAAACGTAGACGCCAGGACGAACCTCGGTCAGAACCGACGACGTCGCGAACTCGAGTGAGGGTGTCGAACCGCCGCTGACGACTCTGGCCGGTATGTCGCGGTCGGCGAGTGAGTCGACGGCGGCTTCGAGAGCGTCGTGCTCATCCTTTGCTGCGGAGCTACGGGCATCAGGGGAGTAGCTGTGGCCGGGAAACGTGAACACGCCCGCCACCGCCAGGCCGGCATCCAGCGCCGCTGCGGCGAGCTGCCCGGCATCGGCCGGCTGAACCCCGCTGCGGTGGTGCCCGGAATCGACTTCCACCATGACCGAAAAGTTGGTGCGCGAAGCGAATCCCTCTCGCGCGAGTTGCGAAACCGCGTCCGCGGAATCGATCCCCACCATGATCGAACTGCGCTCGAGCAGGTCTTCGAGAGCCGCCCCGCGAAAGTCGTCGATCCAGAGCGGATAAGCCACGAAAATGTCGTCAAAACCGGCCTCTGCGAAGACCAGCGCCTCTGACAGGGTGGCCACGGTAATCCCCTGCGCACCGGCGGCCCGCTGGCGACGCGCGATCTCCAGGGACTTGTGCGTCTTGACGTGCGGGCGAAGCACAAGACCGGCTCGCGAGGTGAAGTCGGCCATCCGTGCGATGTTCGCGTCGAGAATCGCTTCGTCGACGACGAGAGCCGGTGTCGCGGCCAAAACCGCGCTCGAATCGGATGGCACAGACGCCATCGTATTCGCCGTGACGTCTGGGCTACGTCGTGGGTGCGCCCGGGTTGTCCTTGTGATATTCCTTCAGACCGCGCCGTACGGCACGCCAGATCACGCTGTAGGAGATCCAGATTCCAATCAGGAAAACGATCAAGCTTCCGATCAGGTACAGCACCAGAAACAGGACTCCGCCAGCAGCAAAGGCACTCTGAGTATCAAACATGCGGTGAACCTATCGCAGATTATGTTCTGGCAGCACGACAGACGGCTTGATTTCGGAACACACTGGAACGCTGATAATGGACATTATGTCAAGTAATGCGGACTTACCTCGTCCAACCCGGAGATTTCCCCATCCCCCGGTCGATCAAACGGGTTCTGGGCGCGAGCGGTTGTCCTGGCTCGAACCGGCTGACGACAGGAGCACGAGCTGCTGGGTCGCGCGGGTCATCGCCACGTAGCGATCGACGGCGCCCTCGATCCCCTCTCCGAACTCGTCCGGGTCGACCAGTATGACGAGGTCGAACTCGAGACCTTTCGCCAGCTCGGGCGTGAGTAGTCGAATTCGGTTCGTCTCGGGAAGCGCGACGTCGATGTGTCCCGTGTTACTGATGACACAGCCGCTGCCGTCCGCATGAGCATCCAGCCAACCTTGGAGAATGCTGAGAAGCTCCCCCGACGATCCCGTGAGCACGGGAACGCCGGAACGCCTGACCGAGATCGGGACGTTGGCATCGGGCAGCACCGCGCGAATGACCGGCTCGGCGTGAATCATCACCTCCTCCGGTGTCCGGTAGTTGATCGAGAGCCTGGACACGGTGACCTGGTCCAGACCGATCCGGTACAGCCGCTGCTGCCACGACTCGGTGAAGCCGTGTCGTGCCTGGGCGCGGTCGCCCACGATGGTGAAACTCCGTGATGGGCAGCGCGAGAGCAGCATTCGCCACTCCGCATCCGTCAGTTCCTGGGCTTCGTCGACCACGACGTGGGCGAACGGTCCGGCTAGAAGGTCCGGATCGATCGTTGGTAGTGCAGCTTCGTCGATCAGGGTGTTCGTGAAGTCCTGGCCGCGCAACATCCACATCAGCATCAGTTCCGAGTCGTCGGCCGCAATCAGTTCGTCGATAACCCGGTCTCTCTGCTCCTGCTCCGCTGCGATCGCACCCGCACGACGGTGCGCGAGCCGGATCGCATCAGGGTCACCCACCCGTCGGCGTGCGGCGTCCAGAAACGGCAGATCCGAGACCGTCCATGCCTCCGGTTCGGCGCGCTGGAGCAACTGGAGCTGGGGTGATCCCAGCCATGGTGCGCACTGTCGCAGGTACGCCGGCACCGACCAGAGATCACCCACGACGCCGGCGGGATCCAGCAGGGGCCAGGCCCTTGCGAAGGTGCCGCTCAGCTCCGCGTTCTGCACCAGCGATCTCCTCAGCTGCTGTGGCGGTACTTCTTCATCGTCGAGCTGATCCACGAGGATGTTGATGATCTCTTCCCAGACCTCGTCTCTGGCCTCGTTGTGCGGGGCGCCGGCGACTGCGGTATCGAACGCCTCGGCCCAGTCGGATGGGCCGAGCCAGAGATCGCGCCACGGTGTCTCGACCTGCAGACCTTCCGTCGGCGGCCGCTCATAGTGGCGTACAGCTGCATCCACCGCCTGAACGAGATCCGCCGAGGACTTCAGCCGCGCGACTTCGGCGTCCGATTCGTCCACTGCATCCGCCCCCTCCGCAACAAGGCCACGGAGAGTGCAGGTCTGTGCACCCTCCTCGCCGAGGCTCGGCAGGACATCGTCGATGTAGGCGAGATAGCCCCGGTGCGGCCCGACGAAAAGCAGACCTCCGCGGCTCGAAGCCAGCCTCGGGTCCGAATACAGAAGGTATGCCGAACGATGCAACGCAACCACTGTTTTGCCCGTGCCCGGGCCGCCGTCGACAACGAGTGCTCCGCGCGACCCTGCGCGGATGATCGAATCCTGGTCGACCTGGATGGTCGCAAGCACGTCCTTCATCCGCGCTGAGCGAGCACTGCCCAGGCTATGAATGAATGCGGAGTCGTCATCGACAGCCGCACTCCCGTCGAAACCGCCCGCAGTAAAGACTTCGTCCCAATAGTCAGTTATTCTCCCGGCGCCCCAACGGTACCGACGGCGACTCGTGAGACCCATGGGGTTCGCGTGGGTGGCTCCGAAGAACGGTTCGGCCGCGGGTGAGCGCCAGTCGACGAGCAGTTGCGCTCCGTCGGGATCCGTGAGGCCGAATCGACCGATGTAGACCGGCTCGGTCCCCCGATCGGCGACGAAACGACCCAGGCACATGTCGAGGCCGTATCGACGAAGCGCCCGCAAGCGAGCGGTCAGTCGATGGATTTCAAGGTCACGTTCGAGCGCCTGCTGACCACTGCGCCCGGGCGCCATCCGTGCAACCTCCAGCGAGGCCGACAGTTCTCGGAGAGTGCGCGCGAGATTCTCCGCGATGCGCAGAAAGTGCCTCTCGTCGACGTCGATACGATGTGACGCGACCTTTGCTGAGAGTCGCTCGGGAAGGTCGAATACGGTGGGTGTTACGGTCACGATGCACGATTCTCGCAACCGAAGGGGGTCTTGCGGCAAGCCCCCGTCTGTGTCATAGATTGAAAATGCAGGGACTTGTTCCTTGCATTTTTTTGTGAAGCGGGCGAAATTCGTGGCGCCAATCTTTGCATGTCACAATCGACGTGGCTGTCTCGTCTCCCTTGTGAGGTGCCCAATCTCATGGGCGTACGAAGGGACAGAAAATGCGAGTATTTGTCGCGGGCGGATCGGGCGTGGTCGGGCGAAGGCTGACGGCGCAGTTGGTGGAGCGCGGGCACGAGGTGACGGCGACGTCCTCGACTGCTGCCAATCTGGATTCACTTAGGCAGTTGGGAGCCGTTCCGATTCTCATGGACGGGTTGGACGCCGCATCCGTCGGCGAGGCGGTCGCGGCGGCACAGCCAGACACCATCGTTCACCAAATGACGGCTATCTCGGTGGCTCACGGTGGTAAGCCCGATATCAAGCACATGGACCGCTGGTTCGCGCAGACGATCCGGCTGCGGACCGAGGGCACCGACAATCTTCTCGCCGCGGCACAAGCTGTCGGCGTCCCCCACGTCGTCGCGCAAAGCTACGCCAGCTGGAACGGCATCCGCGAGGGTGGATGGGTGAAGACCGAAGACGATCCGCTCGATCCACTCACGGGAACCGCCGCCGAACGCGGAATGGCCGCCATCGGCTATCTCGAGAACGCGGTGCTTGCGGCGGGCGGCGCCGCGCTTCGGTTTGGCGCGCTGTATGGGCCGGGTGCAACGGATGACCAGGTCGAGCTGGTGCGCAAGCGTCAGTATCCGCTCGTCGGCAGTGGTGCCGGACACAGTTCCTGGCTGCATCTCGATGATGCGGCCGGTGCCACCGTCCTCGCCGTTGAACAGGGATCGACCGGCGTGTTCAACATCGTTGATGATGAGCCGGCACCGGCGTCCGAGTGGCTCCCCCATCTCGCAAAGTGCGCGGGCGCGAAGGCGCCCATGCACGTCCCCACCTGGATCGCCCGGCCGCTTGCCGGAGAGGTTGCGGTCATAATGATGACCGAGGGACGAGGTTTCTCCAACGCCAAAGCGAAGCGTGAAATGGGGTGGGAGTTGCGGTACCCGTCCTGGCGGAAGGGATTTGCCGAGGAACTGGCATGAACAGGGCGGACGAATTCCTCGAGCAGCGACCGTTGCTTTTCGCGATCGCATATCGAATACTCGGCAGTGTCGGCGAAGCAGAGGATGCGGTGCAGGAAACCTGGCTGCGCTACGACGCGTCGACCACCACGCCAACATCAACACGGGCCTACCTCTCGGCCATAGTCACCCGTGTAGCGATCGACGTCCTGCGCTCCGCTCGGGTTCGACGCGAACAGTACGTCGGAGCGTGGTTTCCCGAACCGCTGCTCAGCGACCCTTACCAGGATCCCGAGCGTTCCGCCGAACTGGCCGACTCCGTGTCGATGGCCGCGCTTCTCCTTCTGGAACAGCTGACACCGCTCGAGCGTGCGGTATTCGTGCTGCGTGAGGTGTTCGCCTTTGACTTCCCGCAAATCGCGTCCGCTGTGCAGCGCTCTGAGTCTGCGTGCCGGCAGCTGGCCGTACGCGCACGAAGCCACATGGACGCGGGGCGTCCCCGATTCGAGGCCGACCGTCGAGCACGCGACGAACTGGCTGCCCGGTTCTTCGACGCATTGCGGAACGGTGACGTTGATTCCCTACAGGATCTTCTCGCCGCCGACGTGCAGATGCTCGGCGACAGTGGAGGCAAAGCACCCCAGTGGGGTCGGGGTGTTGTTGGCGCGCGCAACGTGATTGGTGTGTTGCTGTCCATGTTTCCCGCCTTCGCGAGCATTGGTGGCTCCTTCGAATCTCGGACCGTCAACCGACAGCCCGGCGCGATCTTCCGTGATCGCGACCAGAATGTCGTCAATACCTGGGCGGTGGACATCCTCGACGGGCGCATCCAGGCGATCCGCACCGTGCTCAACCCGGACAAGCTGGGTCATGTCGGTCCGGTGGCCGACACCTGGGCGCTTCTTCGAGAGGCCAACGAAGCTCGCGGACACTCCGAGTGAGAGTGGGCAGCGATCGCCTGATTCTGCTGTGAGCAGATTTCGCGTGACGCTGGAGGCCCACGCTGATTGACTGGCTCCATGAACGTGAGCGCCGATGACGGTTCGCCGAGAAGACCCCGGGTCGTGGACGAGCTCTTCAGGACAGTACTCGGCGGGACGCTCCGAGAGCTGCGGCTCGGCCGTGGCGAGCGGCTGGATGACACGGCCGGTAGGGCCGGAATTTCGCCCCAGTACCTCTCCGAAGTCGAACGCGGCCGAAAGGACGCGTCCAGCGAGATGATCGCCGCGATCGTCGGCGCGCTGGACACCAGCCTGTCGGACGTTCTTGTGCGCGTGGCAAGCGAACTCGCCTTCGCCGGATCGGTGGACGTCATCGATATCCGATCGTCCGCCCGCAGTATCAGGTCCACGGGAAACCGGCCTCCGATGGCCAACAACGAGCCGACCCAGGCGACGCTATCCATCGCGGCCTAGGCAGACGCAGACTCAGGCGGCCAGCTCGCTCCCCTGCGGTCGCGTCAGAACGTCGTCGATCAGACCATAGTCTCGCGCGGCGCCGGCCGTGAATACGCGATCGCGATCCGTGTCATGCCTCAGCGTCTCCAGCGTCTGGCCGGTATGCAGGTGCAGAACCTCCTCGAAGTCTGCCCGCACCCGAACCAGCTCGTCGGCCCGAAGGATGAGATCCGGGATGGTACCCCGCCCCTGGTCCGCCGGCTGGTGCAGCACGACGCGCGCGTGGCGGAGCGCGGCACGGCGGCCTGGAGCGCCGGCCGTGAGCAGGGCAGCGCCCGGACCAATGGCCTCACCCACGCACGTTGTCGCAATTGGTGAACGCACGTACTGCATCGTGTCGTAGATAGCGAGCGTTGCGGCAAGGTCACCGCCCTCGCAATTGATGTACATGTTGATCTCCCCGCCCGGCTCCCGTGCCTCCAGGTGCAGCAACTGGGCGATGAGCACGTTGGCGACGCCGGCATCGATCGCGGAACCGAGGTAGACGATCCGCTCGGTGAGGAGATGCGAGAAGACATCCATGATTCGATCTCCGCGCGGGCTTTCGCTGACCACACTCGGAACCGTATAGCTGCTCACAGCCCCGCCCCGATTCCGACGGGGCGACGATGCATCGGTCGCACCTGGTCAAACGATTCCACGACGTGGTCGATGAATCCGTACTCGCGAGCCTCGGCGGCCGAATACCAGCGATCGTGAAGGGAATCCTCAAAGATCCGCTCCCGGCTCTGACCGGTGTCCTCGGAGACCAACCCGATCACCACATCGCGGGTGTACCGGAGATCATCGGCCTGCACTTCCACTTCGACCGCTGATCCGCCGATGCCCGCAGACCCCTGATGCATCAGGATGCGCGAGTGCGGCAGTGCGAATCGTTTGCCTTTGGTGCCAGAGGTCAGCAGGAACTGTCCCGCGGATGCTGCCAGGCCGAGCGCCAGCGTCGCAACATCACACGGAATCATCCTCATGATGTCGCGGATGGCGAGCATCGACGACACCGAACCGCCCGGCGAATGGATCCAGAACGCGATGTCCTCGTCCGGGTCATCCGTTGCGAGCATCATGAGCTGGCTGGACAGGAGCAGCCCGTTGTCATCATCGAGCACGCCGTCGAGAACGATGGTGCGATTGAACAGGAGTTGCGCTCGCGCCTGCTCGCTGAACTGCTGGGGCTTGTGGTCTTCGGTCATGCTTCGAGCATGCGACGGAAGTGGCCGCTGCTGCGACCCGGCCTGCCCGCAGCCGATCCGCTGTCAGACGGGCGGCGCCGGGGCGCTTGCTGAGACCTTCTTGATGCGCATCGCCGACCAGCTGTCGTCGAGCGCGATCAACGTCACACCGTCGAGACCCGCTTCGGCGAGCGCGGCCTGCAGCGTGTCCCGGTGTAGAGCGGGCTCGCCGGATGCCGGCGCGGGAGTTCGGCTTGCACCCTTGCGGTACGCGACCCAGCAGCGGCCCGAGACCGCCGTCTTCGCATAGGCGTTCGCCGCGCCCTGGCGCACATCGTCAACCGACGTGGCGAAGAAGATCACGAGGTCGGCGGTCGAGCCGACATCCTCGACCACCGCGCCCTCGGGAAGCTCGCCGATGAGGTCGCGTGCGCCCGAAGTGCTCATGCCGACCACCAGGGTTGTTGTTCCCGGCTTGATGCCGAGCGTCTGCCTTGCCGCTGCTGCCATTCTGCTGCTCCCCTAATCCGAGAACGGATGGATCCTGGCTTCCTCGACGATGTCGCCGAGCGTGAGCGGGGTCCTCAGGTACTTCTCGTAGTTGGCCAGCCCCGGATAGCCGACCGATCGCGCAATCTCGATCGACTCCTCGATGTCGTACTCGCTCACTCGAAGCTCAATCGCATCGGTCACGAGCGCCCAGCGTGCTCCGGGCCTGCCTTCGGTGCCGTAGGGGATGCCTACGCTTCCGGGACCGAACACCGTGTGTTCCCCCACAACCCGCTGGTACTGGAGATGGGTATGGCCATGAGCGATTGTTCGCTCCGAAACACCCTTGGTTACCTCCGCGAGCTGCGCTGCGGAAGTCGCGGGAGTCAGTAGTTCGATGTCGCTCCGTGGGCTGCCGTGGCAGAACCGGATGCTGCCAATGGCTCCGACTTCAACGCTCGTCGAGTGCGCGAACGCGGTCAGCGCGGCAACCCCATCCGGACGGTGCGTGTCGATCATCCACTGGTCAACGGGACGTTCGGTGGGTCGGTCACCCGAGGCCATGTCGATGAGCGCACGTTCCGCGTTTCCGCGATTACACCAGGCCGGCATCCCCAGCGAATCGACCATGGCGAGGATCTCGACCGGCTGAGGTCCCCAGGTCAGGTCACCAAGGATCGCCACTCCTTCGACGTCGGCCTCGGCAATCTCGGTGAGAGCAGCCGCGAAGGCAGGCACGTTTCCGTGCACGTCGGACAACACCGCGATCTTCGCGTGCTCCCCCGGCACGACTCGCACCGGCAGGGGGCCGTCGGTCACACTTGCTGGCACACTCGCGGCGGGGTCCACACCACGGAATCTACTCCGCGGTCGCGAAGTCCGTTATCGCGCGGATCACCGGAAGCACGCGGTTGCCGCGCTCGTTGAGGGTATAAACGACGCACAGCTTGCCAGGCGCGTCGTCGCGGTCGACCAGGCCCTGCACTTCAAGACGACGGAGGCGATTGCTCAGCGTCGCCGGACTCGCTCCCCCGAGCGATCGCTGCAGTTCGGAGAAGCGCGAGCCCTTCTCGGACAGCGAGAGCTCTTCGACGATCCGCAACACCCAGTAGTCGCCGACAAGCTTGAGCGCTGCGTTACTGCAGCGGGAATGCTCGGCCAACGTCATGTCATCTATCTTATTGCTACAGGATTCGTAGTACTACAACTTTTGTAGTAGTTTTGCGCTCATGAGCCCACTGCCCCGCATCGTCATCATCGTCGCAAGTACCCGCACGAAACGATTTGCGGACTATCCGCTGAAATGGCTGCTCGAGCAGATCAAAGATGAGTCTCGGCTTACGTTCGAAGTACTCGACCTGCGGGAGCACACGCTGCCGCACGAGATTCTGCAGAACTCTCCGGCAGCGAATCCGCGAAAGTACGAATCGGACGACCATCGTGAAATCGGGGAACTCTTTGACAAGGCCGATGGCTTCCTGGTCCTCGCCAACGAATACAACCACGGCTATTCCGCGCCGCTCAAGAACACCCTTGACCACTTTTTCGTCGAACTGAATCGAAAGCCGATCTCGTTCCTTGGTTACGGCAACGTGGGCGGAGCGCGGGCGATCGAGCAACTGCGACAGGTCGCCGACGAGCTCGACATGGCATCTGTCCGCCCCACGGTCAACATCCTGGGCAAGTACGTGATGGACATTCGCGGCGGCAACGAGAACGTCACCGAGGTGTTTGCACCGCTCGAGGAGCGACTCACTGCCCTGCTCAACGACCTGGACTGGTGGGCCCGTGCGCTCAAGGCGGCTCGCGACGCGGACAGGGAGCAAACGGACGCCTCGGACGAGGACTCGTAGCGGGTCAACCGGCAGGGGGCACCGGGCAACAGTCTTCTTGATCGCGCGAGTCGCTACTCTGGGGGAAACCTTCTTGGAGCGGCAATGGCGTCGAGCATCGGCCGGGACACCCAGTCCTCGATCTATCGTGCTGGTGCGCTCGGACGGATGCCGGTAGTTCCGGCAGGCTGGAATGCGCTCGAGTCCGCCGCACGGGCGGCCATGTCGCCCGAGGCCTGGGCGTACGTTGCAGGCTCCGCGGGGGGCGCGGCCACGGCATCCGCTAACGCCGCCGCCTTCGACGGCTGGCGGATCATTCCCCGGATGCTTCGAGACGTCAGCCAGCGCAGCATCGACATCGAGCTGTTCGGCCGCACCTACCCGTCCCCCGTGGTCGCGGCGCCCGTCGGCGTGCTCGAGCTCGCGCATCCGGATGCCGACCTCGGCATCGCGCGCGCGGCCGCGAACCTCGGGGTTCCGTACGTGGCCTCGAACCAGGCCTCGGTCAGCCTCGAGGAGACGTTCGGCGCGACACCTGGGGCGCCGCACTGGTTCCAGCTGTACTGGAGCAGCTCAGACGAGCTCGTCGAGAGCCTCATCGCTCGGGCCGAGAGGGCCGGCGCCGAGGCAATCGTGATCACGCTGGACACCCACATGCTCGGCTGGCGCCCGCGCGACCTCGACCTGGCTTATCTTCCGTTCGCGCACGGTCTCGGCATCGCTCAATACACGGCCGATCCAGTGTTCCGAGGGCTCGTTGCAGAGCGAATCGCCGCTGCGCCGCCAACCGCCACTCCCCCGATCAATGCCACCGTACTTCGCACACTGCTGGATATCACGCGTCACTACCCGGGCGGGTTCTGGTCGAACCTCCGGTCCAGGGAGCCTCGGGTCGCGGTTGACGTCTTCCTGGAGGTGTTCTCTCGTTCTTCGCTGACCTGGGCGAACCTCGCATTCGTGCGGAAACGGACGAAGCTGCCGATCCTGCTTAAGGGCATCCAGCATCCGGGCGACGCCGAGCTGGCCATAAAACATGGGATGGACGGCGTAATCGTGAGCAACCACGGCGGTCGACAGGTGGATCGCGCGGTCGGGTCGCTGGATGCCCTCCCAGCGATTGTTCAAGCGGTGAAGGGGCGAGTCCCCGTGCTGTTCGACAGCGGCATTCGATCGGGTGCAGACGTGCTGATCGCACTCGCGCTGGGCGCCAGTGCGGTTCTCGTCGGGCGACCGTATGTCTACGGCCTGGCCGTTGCGGGCGAGGCGGGCGCCGAGGCCGTCCTGCGAAACATCCTGGCCGAATTCGACCTCTCACTCGGGCTGAGCGGCAACACGAGCATCGCCGACCTGAAGCCATCCGTGCTGCTGCGGGCGGAATCATGAGCGACGACGCCGAGCCCGAATCGGCTGGCAAGTACATCCTGTCGATCGACCAGGGCACCACGAGCACGCGTGCGATCGTTTTCGATCACTATGGCGCGGTCGTTTCGGTCGGCCAGCTCGAGCATAAGCAACATTTTCCCCGCGCCGGCTGGGTTGAACACGACGCAACCGAGATCTGGAACAACACCAGGAAGGTCATCGGGATCGCCCTCGGCGGCGCGAACACTACCCGCCACGAGGTTACGGCGATCGGAATCACCAACCAGCGCGAGACAACGGTCGTCTGGGATCGAGTGACGGGCGAACCGGTGTGCAACGCGATCGTCTGGCAGGACACGAGAACCCAGGACATCGTCGATCGGCTCGCGAACGGCGACGTCGACCGTTATCGGGATCGTGTCGGACTGCCGCTCGCGACGTACTTCTCCGGCACGAAGATCGCCTGGATCCTCGACAACGTCGATGGCGCACGCGCGCGCGCAGACGCCGGCGAGCTCCTGTTCGGAACGACCGACAGCTGGCTGCTCTGGAACCTCACCGGAGGGCCAAACGGTGGAGTGCACGCCACGGATGTCACGAATGCCTCGCGCACGCTGCTGATGAGTCTCGCCGAGCTCGAGTGGGATGACGACATCCTCTCCGACTTCGGAATCCCGCGTGCGATGCTGCCCGGGATCAGGAGTTCGTCGGAGATCTTCGGCCACGCGGCCCCCGAGAGCCTCGTTCGCGAGGTTCCCATTGCTGGCATCCTCGGCGACCAGCAGGCTGCCACGTTCGGGCAGACGGCGTTCGATTCGGGCGAATCCAAGAACACCTACGGTACGGGCAACTTTCTGATCGTCAACACCGGCGAACAGATCGTTCGCTCGCAGAACGGTCTGCTGGCAACCGTCGCGTACCAACTCGGAGACGAGGCGCCGCGATACGCGCTCGAGGGATCTGTCGCGGTGACCGGTTCACTGGTGCAGTGGCTGCGCGATAACCTCGGCCTGATTGACGACGCGTCCCAAATCGAATCGCTGGCCGCATCCGTGGACGACAACGGCGGTGCCTACATCGTGCCCGCGTTTTCCGGACTGTTCGCACCGTACTGGCGTCCGGATGCGCGCGGCGCGATCGTCGGACTCACCCGGTTCGTGACCAAGGCGCACCTGGCGAGGGCGGCGCTCGAGTCGACCGCGTACCAGAGTGCCGAGGTCCTGGATGCCGCTGTCGCCGACCTGGGGCGCCGCCCCGCAGAACTCCGTGTCGACGGCGGGATGACCGCGAACGAGCTGCTGATGCAATTCCAGGCGGATGTGCTCGGAATCCCCGTGGTTCGGCCGGTCGTCACCGAGACCACGGCGCTCGGGGCAGCCTATGCAGCGGGCCTTGCTGTGGGGTTCTGGAGGAGTCGGGACGAGCTGCGCGAGCGTTGGCGCGAAGACAAGCGGTGGGAGCCACGTACGACAGCGAAGGAGCGCGCGGAGCTCATCCGGGTATGGAAGAAGGCCGTGTCGAAGACGCTCGACTGGGTGGACTAGCGCAGTGGTTCTGAGAGCTACTTTCTGCCGGTCTTCGTGTTGGTAGCCGCCGCCCACTCACTGAGCTTTATGGCGGCTGCTCCGGAATCCACCGTCATGGTTGCAATGTCCATCGCATCGCGCAGTCGACCCAGGATCGGAAGACGGTTGAGGTCGGGATCCTGGGCGAGCTGGAACGCTGCGATTCCGGCGGCCGCATTGAGAAGGACCACGTCTCGGACGGGCCCGCGCTCACCGCTGAGCATCGCGAGGGCGACGGACGCATTGTGCTGAGCGTCGGATCCCAGCAGGTCTTTGATGCCAGCGGTCGGAATTCCGAGGTCCGCGGGGTTCAGGTCGTGCTCGGTAACAAATCCGCGCGACACCTCCCAGATGTGGCTGTGCCCGGTGGTCGTCAGCTTGTCGATGCCGTCGTCACCGCGGTACACCAACGCCGTTGCACCCCGTGTCTGGAAGACGCCGACCATGAGTGGAACGCGCTCCAGCGAGGCGACTCCGACGGCGGTGGCTTCGGGTCGAGCAGGGTTGCACAGCGGCCCCAGGACGTTGAACAACGTGGAGATGCCCAGCTCCTTGCGCGTCTGCGCCACATTCTTGAACCCCGGATGAAACAGCGCCGCGTACGCGAAGGTGATGCCGGTTTCATTGAGCACCTCGGCAACGCGTTGCGGACCGATCTCCAAATTGATGCCGAGGGCGGCGAGGACATCAGAGGCTCCCGAGGTCGAACTCGCACCACGATTGCCGTGCTTTACGACGGGGATACCGGATGCCGCCGCAATGATCGAGGCCACCGATGAGATGTTCAGGACGGCGCCGTAGGGGTCACCGCCCGTGCCAACGATGTCCAGAACCATCGGGTCGACGGGAAGCGGCAGCGCGCTCGCGAGGGCCGCATCGCGGAATCCGACGATCTCGTCGACAGTCTCGCCCTTGATCCGGAGCGCCACCAGCAGGCCGCCCATCTGGGCCGCCGTCGCCTCGCCCGCCATCACCGACTGCATGGCCCATGTGGCTTCGCTGATCGACAAATCGGAGCCTTCTACAAGGTGGCTGAGGATGCTCGTCCACGAGTGATCGGATGCCATGCTCGAAATCCTAACGATTGGTCACGACTGGCGGACGTTATGGCCGATCTGCCCTTCGATATCGGACATAATGGAACTGTGACGAGCACCTCTCTTAGTCGCCCGGTCGGCATCCAGTCCGTTAACCGTCCGAGCATTGTCGCGGTCGGAACGATCGTCTGGCTTGGCAGTGAGGTGATGTTTTTCGCCGGACTGTTCGCGATCTATTTCACGCTCCGTTCCACCTCGCCCGGTCTCTGGGCGGCCGAGACCTCGCACCTCGACGTGCCGTACGCGGCGTTTAACACCTGTGTCCTGATCTCGTCGTCGTTCACCTGCCAGGCCGGCGTATTCGCTGCCGAACGGCTGCAGCCACGTCGCAAGAGCTGGAAGATCACCGAGTGGGGAATGGTCGAATGGTTCTTCGTCACCTACTGCATCGGTGCGACCTTCGTCATCCTTCAGGTGTTCGAGTACGCGACGCTTTCCAGTGAAGGAATCTCGATCTCGTCGAGTGCCTACGGATCTGCGTTCTATCTGACCACGGGCTTCCACGGCCTCCACGTAACGCTGGGCCTGTTCGCATTCCTGCTGGTCATCGGGCGGGCTTATTCCGCAAAGAACTTCGGACACAAAGAGGCGACGAGCGCGATCGTGGTGTCGTACTACTGGCACTTTGTCGACGTGGTCTGGATCGCCCTGTTCTCCGTCATTTACTTGCTGAAATAACCGCGGGAGCAGGAAGAAGCATGCGCAAGCCAGGCACGAACAACCCGACGCAGAAGGCAGTGCGCCGCCGCAAGACGGGCCGCCGCTCACCACTGGTTTCCGTCGCACTCATCCTCATCGGTCTGGTTGCCACGGGCGGTGCGTATGCGATGTTCACCGCCTCCGCCACCGCGTCGACCACCGCATCCAACGCGAAGCTCGTCACCGAAGGACACAAGCTCTTCCAGGCCAACTGCGCGACCTGCCACGGCATGAACCTGCAAGGAACGAAGCAGGCCCCGAGCCTGTACGGCGTCGGTGCTGCAGCCGTGTCGTTCCAGGTCGGCACCGGGCGGATGCCGGCAGCAGCATCCGGACCGCAGGAAGAACAGAAGACTCCGCAGTTCACCGACCAGGAGGTGCTGGCGCTCGCCGAATACGTCGCGTCGAAGTCGCCCGGCCCGGGAATTCCTTCCGACCAATACCTCGGCGGAAACGGCAATGCCGCTAAGGGCGCCCAGCTCTTCCGCACAAACTGCGCGATGTGCCACAACGTCGCCGGCGCCGGTGGCGCATTGACCGAGGGCAAATACGCGCCCGCCCTCAGCGGCGTATCGGCGCTGCACATCTACGAGGCGATGATCACCGGACCGCAGAACATGCCGGTGTTCAACGACAAGAACATCACGCCGACCCAGAAGGCCGACATCATCACCTACCTGAAGTACCTCGACGATAACCCGTCGCCCGGCGGAATCGACCTCGCCGATCTCGGTCCGGTCTCCGAGGGCCTCTTCGTCTGGATCTTCGGGCTCGGGTCGATCATCGGTGTGACGATCTGGCTCACCGCGAAGGCCAACTAGCGTGCCGGAGTCCACCTCGGGAAACAACCAAACGCGAAAGGGAACAGAATGGCGCAGCACGACGACGGTGTGAGCGACGCCCACGCTGCCGCTGGCTCGGGCGTCGGTACAGCCGTCGAGCTGTCAACGGACGGCGGGACCGTCGTTGTTGCGCCCGACGCGGTGCTAAACCCCGGATTCCCGCCGCATAACCCACGCCAGACCAACCTCGATCCGAAGAAGGAAAAAAACGCGGAGCGCCAAGTGGCCTTCCTGTTCTTCCTGTCCATCATCGGTAGCGTGTTCGCGCTCGCCGCATACATGGTCTTCCCCATCGTCCCGGGCAACTTCGGATCCATCCGTACCGATAACCTCTTCCTCGGCATCGGCATCACACTCGGACTGCTCGGTATCGGCCTTGGGGCGGTGCACTGGGCTAAGCAGCTCATGCGCGAAGACGAGAGTGTCGAGTACCGCCACGGCACGCGTGGAACCGAGGAGACTCGCGAAAAGGCCGTCGAGGTCTTCCAGCTCGGCGACGAGGAATCCGGATTCGGTCGCCGCACGCTCATCCGCAACAGCCTGATCGGCGCGCTGGTACTGACCCCCGTGCCTGCAGTCGCGCTGTTCCGCGGCCTGGCGCCGGAGAACAATCCGATCCCGCTTCTGCAGCACACGATGTGGAAGAAGGGGCTCAAGCTCACTCACGACCCGACGGGTGTTCCGATCAAGGCCGCGGATATCACACTCGGATCCGCCTTCCATGTGATTCCCGAGGGCCTGCTGCAGCGCAGCGACGCGCTCGAGCAGAAAGCCAAGGCCGCCGTCCTGCTGATGCGTCTCCTACCGGATGAATTGCACGTCACCAAGGGCCGGGAGGACTGGAACTACAAGGGCATAATCGCCTACTCGCAGATCTGCACCCACGTCGGATGCCCGGTTGCCCTCTATGAGCAAGACACGCATCACCTGCTGTGCCCGTGCCACCAATCGCAATTCGATATGACGCACGAGGCCCGAGTTATTTTCGGACCCGCTCGTCGCCCACTCCCCCAGCTGCCGATTACCATCGACAGTGAGGGATATCTCATCGCACGCAGTGACTTCCACGAACCCGTGGGGCCCGACTTTTGGGAGCGCAACACATGACAACCGCCGAAGAAACACGCGGCGGAGCCGTAGTTCCACGGCGCCGGTCGGCAACGCAATCGGCAGCGAACTGGGTCGACGAACGCACGAGCATCTCGGGCCTGGTTCGGGAGCTCGGGCGCAAGATCTTCCCCGACCACTGGTCCTTCATGCTCGGCGAGGTAGCCCTCTACAGCTTCATCGTCATCCTGCTCACCGGGACGTTCCTCACCTTCTTCTTCCAGGCGTCGATGGCGGAGGTCACGTACAACGGCTCGTATCTGCCGCTCAAGGGCATCAATATGTCCGCGGCAATGAACTCGACGCTGAACATCAGCTTCGACATCCGTGGCGGCCTGCTCATGCGCCAGATTCATCACTGGGCGGCACTGCTGTTTGTGGCATCCATTGGCCTGCACATGCTGCGGATCTTCTTTACTGGTGCGTTCCGCAAGCCTCGCGAACTCAACTGGGTAATCGGATTCCTGCTGTTCGTGCTCGCAATGGCGGAGGGATTCACGGGCTACTCGCTGCCGGATGACCTGCTCTCGGGCAACGGTCTTCGGATCATTGACGGTCTGGTCAAGGGAATCCCGATCGTCGGGACCTGGACGTCATATCTGGTCTTTGGCGGAGAGTTTCCCGGCGACGCGATCGTTGGGCGACTCTACACCCTCCACATCCTGCTGCTCCCGGCAATACTGGTTGCCGCTCTCGGCGTCCATTTGGTGTTGCTCGTCATCAACAAGCACACGCAGTTCGCCGGGCCGGGCCGCACGAACGACAACGTCGTGGGCGTTCCGATCATGCCGGTATTCGCAGCAAAGGCAGGCGGATTCTTCTTCATCGTCTTCGGTGTCATCGTGCTGATGGCCTCGTTCTTCACGATCAATCCAATCTGGCTGTACGGGCCCTACGATCCATCGCCGATCTCCGCAGGCACACAGCCCGACTGGTACATCGGCTTCGCGGATGGCGCCCTGCGTCTGGTCCCGCACGGCTGGGGCTTTGACATCGGTCCGTACACGCTTTCCCTCAACATCCTTGTGCCGGTTGTGGTCCTCGGGCTGTTCCTGGTGGTCGTAGCGATCTATCCGTTTGTCGAGGGCTGGGTTACCGGTGACAAACGCGAGCACCACATCGCCGACCGTCCACGTAACGCCCCGACGCGCACGGCGATCGGTGCCGCTGGAGTCACCTTCTACGCGGTGCTGTGGGCGGCTGCCAGTTCCGACCTGATCGCGACGCACTTCGGCCTCACCATCGAGGGCGTGATCACCTCTCTGCAGATCACCCTGATCCTGGGTCCGGTT
This sequence comes from Galbitalea sp., assembly GCA_036266835.1. GTDB lineage: Bacteria > Actinomycetota > Actinomycetes > Actinomycetales > Microbacteriaceae > Galbitalea. The sequence continues at coordinate 17,382 of DATAXD010000010.1, forward strand.
GTCGCGTATCTGGTAACGAAGCGGATGTGCATCGGACTTCAGAAGAAGGACCGGGAGATCGCCCTGCACGGAGTCGAGAGCGGTCGCATCGTTCGACTACCCGGTGGGGAATACATCGAGGTGCACGAACAGCTGACCGATTACGAGCGCTGGAGACTGGTGAGCTTCGACGACTACAAGCCGCTGATGCTTCGGCCGAACGCCAAGGGACAGATCTCACCCATGGAGCGCGCTCGATCTGTGATGTCGGGCTGGTTCTTCGAGGATCGCATCACCCCGGTGACCTCGACCGAGCTCGCTCAGCAGCACCACTCGGGTCACGGCGCCCTCGAGGGTGGCGAGACCACAGAGATCGAGAGCGGCGCAGCTCACCACTAGCTCTATCCCAAAGTCGGAATCTGGTGCGACACGCCACCCCCGACATGCCGGACGTCTGCTGAAATTCCGACTTTGCGGGGTGGGTTCAATGGGCAGGGCCGACGGGTCAGTGACCGAAGTAGCCGCGCTGGTACTCGTAGATCAGGCCGATGACGCCAACTCCGACGATCGGAACCGCGACGAAGCACAGCCAGTTGCCGACGGCCAGACCGGCGAAGAAAAGGGCTATGCCGACGCCGAGCGTGATTGGCCACCAGCTCCACGGACTGAAGAAACCCTGCTCAGCGTCACCGTCGTCGATCAGTGCATCTGGGCGGTCTTCCGGAAGCTCTCGGCCGCCCTGGGCGCGGTGAATGCGCCACGTGTAGAACGCGATCAGCGAGCAGAGGCCGCCCACCAGACCCAGGCCGACAACGCCAACCGGCTCCCAGCCGCCAACATCCGATGCGTTGCCGAACGTGTGGTCGAGGATGCCCCACAGGATGTATCCGCCGCACGCCGCGAAGCAGAACAGCGCCAAGATCAGGAATAGCTTCCAGGTAGCACCCATGTCTACTTCACCTTCCCGGTTGCCATGTCAAAGACGCCCGCGTCCGGCACATCCGTCAGTGACCCTACGCCGACCGGAATCTCCGCCTCGGGGTGGTTCAGATCAAAAGCCGGCGATTCGGAGCGGATCCGGGGCATGGTGATGAAGTTGTGCCGCGGCGGCGGGCAGGATGTCGCCCACTCGAGCGAGCGTCCGTAACCCCACGGATCATCGACCGTCACCTTCGGTGCGCGACGTGCGGTGATGTACACGTTGTAGAGGAACGGCAGCATCGAGACGCCGAGAATCATCGCGCCAGCCGTCGACACCTGGTTCATCCAGGTGAAATCATCCGATGGCAGGTAAGTCCAGTACCGACGCGGCATGCCTTCCACGCCCAGCCAGTGCTGGATGAGGAACGTCGTATGGAAACCAATGAACAAGAGCCAGAAGTGGACCTTGCCCAATCGTTCGTTGAGCATCTTGCCCGTCCACTTTGGCCACCAGAAGTAGAAGCCACTGAACATTGCGAAGACGACGGTGCCGAAGACGACATAGTGGAAGTGCGCCACCACGAAGTAACTGTCGGAGACATGGAAGTCAAGCGGGGGCGAGGCCAGGATCACGCCGGTCAGCCCACCGAACGTGAAGGTGATCAGGAAGCCGATCGCCCACATCATCGGAGTTTCGAACGTGACTGAGCCGCGCCACATCGTGCCGATCCAGTTGAAGATCTTCACGCCTGTCGGCACCGCGATGAGCATGGTCATGAACGAGAAGAACGGAAGCAGCACCGATCCGGTCACGTACATGTGGTGTGCCCACACCGTTACCGAAAGCGCAGCGATCGAGATTGTCGCGTAAATGAGGGTTTTATAGCCGAAGATCGGTTTTCGGCTGAATACCGGGAACACCTCGCTGACGATCCCGAAGAACGGCAGCGCGATGATGTAGACCTCCGGATGCCCGAAGAACCAGAACAGGTGTTGCCAGAGCAGCGCTCCACCGTTGGCGGCATCGAAGATGTGGGCTCCGACCGTGCGGTCCGCACCCAGCCCGAGCAGCGCCGCCGCGAGGATCGGGAACGCCATCAGAACGAGGATCGAGGTGACTAGCGCGTTCCAGGTGAAGATCGGCATCCGGAACATGGTCATGCCCGGAGCACGCATCGTGATGATCGTCGTGATGAAGTTGACGGCACCGATGATCGTTCCGAACCCGCTCAAGGCCAGGCCGAAGACCCAGAGGTTGCCTCCAAGCCCCGGTGTAAACGTGGTTGACGTCAGCGGGGCGTATGCCGTCCAGCCGAAGGACGCCGCGCCCTGCGGGGTAAGGAAGCCGGACACGGCGATCAGTGAGCCGAACAGGAAGAACCAGTACGCCAGCGCGTTGAGGCGCGGGAACGCGACATCCGGAGCGCCGATCTGAAGCGGCATGATCACGTTTGTGAAGCCGGCGAACAGCGGCGTCGCAAACATGAGCAGCATGATCGTGCCGTGCATCGTGAACAACTGGTTGTACTGCTCAGGCGTGCCGACGAGTGCCTCGCCGGGCTCGAAGAGCTGGGCGCGAATGACCAGCGCCATCACGCCGCCGAGGCAGAAGAACAGGAATGACGTGATCAGGTACAGGTAGCCGACGGTCTTGTGGTCGGTCGTGGTGATCCAGCTGACAATGACGTTGCCCTTGCGGGCTGGCGACGCTGTGCGGCCGTAGCTCTGTTGTGTCTCCAGCGCGCTGTATGTCGCGGTCATCGTTCTTAACCCTTCGGTGCGCCGGTGCCCGGCAGGTTCGTGTTCGCGTTGTAGTTCGAGCCGAGCAGACCCGGGTACTTCTTGCGCTCGGCGGTGATGTACTTCGCGTAATCAGAGTCGGAAACGACCTTCACCTGGAACAGCATCAGCGAGTGGTACTGGCCGCACAGCTCGGCACACTTGCCCTGGTAGGTGCCAGTCTTCTCCGGGATGAAGTACATGTAGTTGGTCTTGCCCGGGATCATGTCCTTCTTGTACAGGAAGTTGACGATCCAGAAGGAATGCGCGACATCACGAGAGAAGATGCGAATCTCCACGCGCTTGTTTACCGGAAGGTAGAGCGTGTTGAGCGGGGCGATGAGCGCTCCAGAGCTGGCCTCGGTTTGTGCCTGAATCCCCGGGCTGTACGTCTTTTCGTTGACGTAGTTGAAATCCCAGGACCAGCGCTGGCCGTAGACGTCGATGCGAACCTGCGGATTCGCGATCGGCTGCTCAATATTGTTCTGGGTCTTGGCCGTGAAAGTGAAGAATCCGAGAACCAGGATGAGCGGCACAATCGTGTAGAAGATCTCGATCGGCAGGTTGTAACGCAACTGGACCGGGAGCCCCGTCTGACCCTTGCGGCGGCGGTAGACAACCGCGGCCCAAAGGATGAGCCCCCAGGTGACGATACCGACGCCCATGAGCACGATCCACGACGTGTTCCACAGCCCGATGACCTCGTCAACGTGGTTGGTGGTGCCCGGAGTTGTCGGCAAAAATCCGGTGAGCTGCTGCTGGCTGCAGCCCGCGAGAGCGAGGACGACGACGACCGCTGTGGGAATAACAGCCCAACGAAAACGGCGTTTACGGAGCACCTGAAGCCTCTCGGATGTTGCGGACTGTTTGCCTCATCAGTCTATAACCCGGCCATGGCGGCACTCCGCCCAACAGGGCCGTTACGCCCCGAAGTTTGCGCCCCAAATGACAAAGATCGGGTCGAGACGACCCGATCTTTGAAGTCTCTGGGAGCGGGCTCCATGAGCCCTCGGAACAACCCCGGAAGTTCGATGATCCCGCGGCTAGTGGAAGCTATCTCCACAGGCGCAGCTGCCCGAAGCATTCGGGTTGTCGATCGTGAAGCCCTGCTTCTGGATGGTGTCCTCAAAGTCGATGGAGGCTCCATCGAGATACGGCACGCTCATCTTGTCGACGACCACCTCGACTCCCTCTCCGAATTCGACCGTCGCGTCTCCGTCGAGCACTCGCTCGTCGAAGTACAGCTGGTAGATCAGGCCGGAGCATCCGCCGGGCTGGACCGCAACCCGCAGGCGCAGGTCGTCACGGCCCTCCTGCTGGAGCAGTGAGCGCACCTTGTCGGCCGCGGTGGCGCTCAGCGATACGCCGTGCGCACCCGTCGTGGGAACGGCAGCGAGTGTGTCAGTCACGAAAACCCCTTACAAAGGTCGAAGCGAGGATGCGCCCCGAGGATTCGATTCTACCCGCGGGCTTCGAGCTTTGCCAGCAAGAGCGCTTCGGTGAGGATGGCGCGGTGGAACACGCCCAGGTGAAGGGATTCGTTTGGGCTGTGTGCACGAGAGTCCGGATCCTCGACCCCGGTGACCAGGATCTCGGCGTTGGGGAACAGCTCGACCAGATCGGCCACAAACGGGATCGACCCACCGATACCCGTGTCCACCGGATCGACGCCCCACGCCTCGGCCATCGCGGCGCGGGCATCCGCAACGGCGGGACCGCTCGCATCCACCAGGAAGGGGTCACCAAGGTCGACGTCTGAGATCGTCACGTGAGCCCCATACGGTGCGTGTGCTCGGAGGTGCTTCTCGATTGCCGCGTAGGCCGCCGAGGCGGTCTGACCGGGGGCAATTCGGGCACTGAGGACGACCGTGGTAGACGCGGCGAGCGTATTGGATGCGTTGATCACGGTCGGCGCGTCGATGCCGGTCACCGTTATCGACGGTTGCGCCCACAGCCGGCTCAGGATGGTTCCGTGGCCGACGGGCTGCACGCCATCCAGCAGAGCGGCCTCCTCGCGCAGCTGATCCTCGGAATACTCCGGGGTCTCCATGTCATAAGGCGTCAGGCCGTCGACCGCGACCGAGCCGTCGTCGTGCCACAGCGTCGCCAGGAGCTTGATCGTCGCCAGCATCGAGTCCGGCGCTGCTCCACCGAACATTCCCGAGTGCGATTCGTGATCGAGCGTTGCGACCTTGAGCCGAAATCGAACATTGCCGCGCAAAGTGACCGTGAGCGCGGGCGTCGTCGTGTTCCAATTGTCGGAGTCCGCGATGACGATGGCGTCCGCCGCAAGCTGGTCGTGGTGGTCGACCAGAAAGTTCTTGAACGAACGCGAACCCCATTCCTCTTCGCCTTCGATGAATACCGAAAGGCCGAGGTCGAAGTCAGACCCGAGCACCGTCTTCAGCGCCCTGATTGCTCCGACATGCGCCATTACGCCCGCCTTGTCGTCTGCCACACCGCGACCGTAGAGACGATCGCCTCGAAGGGTGGGCTCGTATGGCACCGACTCCCATTCCTCTTCCTTGCCGGGAGGCTGCACATCGTGGTGCGCATAGAGGAGGATGGTCGGCTTGCTGCCCCGCGCGGCCCGCGATGCCAGCACGGCCGGCATTCCCAACTCGTCGGTTTCACCGATCTTCGCCTGTGCGATGTCCACGGAATCGAAGACACCGAGCCCTTCGAGCAGCGCTTTCACCGCCGCAGCACTGTCGGCGACATGCTTCGGATCGAACCCCTCGTAGGCGACTGACGGGATGCGCACAAGATCGGAGAGCTCCGCGATCGTCCGCGGCAGGCCGGCTTGCACGGCTTCGGCAAGAGCATCGAAATTGGGGGTGCCGCTTGTGGCGGCGGAAGTGGACGATCCGGATTCAGTCATGCGGGTAATCTTAAGGCGACAATCCGTGAAGAAGGACTCATCAGTGGCCAAGCAGATCCCGAGTGAAGCCGACCGGCTGGCGGCAGACGAGCTCGACAAGCGCGCAGCGGTAGCCAAGGGCCACGCGACCCCCTCCCGCAGGGAACGCGAGGCAGCACGCAAGCGTCCGCTCGTTGGGGCGAAGACGCCCGAGGCAATTGCCCTGTCGAAGGAGCAGCAGCGCGCCCAGCGCGAACGCGCGCGAATCGGTGCCGCCAATGGCGAGGAGAAGTATCTCCCGATTCGCGATCGCGGACCCCAGAAGCGCTTCATCCGGGACTACGTGGACGCGCGGTGGAGTTTTTCGGAACTGTTCCTGCCGGTGCTGGGGCTCGTACTCGTCGTCCAGCTCATCTATCCGAGCGAGCAACTCGACCTGTATCTGCAGTACGTCATGTACGGGTTCCTTGTGCTCGTCCTGATTGACCTGATCATTCTGAACTTCAGGCTGCGGCGCGCTCTGGCGACGAAGTTTGGGGTCGGCAAAGTGGATCGGCTAGGGATCTATCCGTTCATGCGGGCGATCTATTTCCGCCCGATCCGCGCACCAAAGCCGCAGGTCAAGCGGGGTCAGACTCCGAGCTAGCTGTCGCTAAGGGTCGGCGGCTGCGCGCGAGTTCCCGGTTGATCGCGCGCGCCCAGAACGGGCCGCGGTACAGGAACCCGGTGTAACCCTGCACCAGGTTGGCACCGGCGGCGAGCCGCTCGGCTACATCCGCGCCGGTCTCCACTCCCCCGACCGAAATGACGCAAAAGTCGCTCGGCACCGCGGACCGGACCAACCGCAACACCTCCAGCGAACGCCCTCCGAGTGGCGCACCGGAGAGTCCCCCGTCACCCGCGGCCGCAACCGCCTCGGGCGGCGAGACGAGGTTCTCGCGCGACAGTGTCGTGTTGGTGGCGATGAGCCCCGCCAGCCGCACGCCGACTGCAAGCTTTGCAATCTTCCGCACCGCCTCATCCGTCAGATCCGGGGCGATCTTGACGAGCACGGGAACGGGGCCAGCCGCCTCGCTCACGGCGCGAAGCAGCGGCTCGAGACGCTCCAGCTCCTGAAGGCCCCGCAGCCCGGGCGTGTTCGGTGAACTCACGTTCACCACCAGATAGTCCGCGACCGGAGCCAGCAGCTTCGCGCTCTCGAGATAGTCCGCCGTCGCCTCCTCGACATCGACCACTCGAGATTTGCCAATATTGATGCCGATCACTGGGCGCCGTCGTGCGCGCCGAGCGCATGCGACCCGTCGCGCGGCCACGATCGCACCATGGTTGTTGAAGCCCATGCGGTTGACCACTGCCCGATCGGCGACGAGCCGGAAGAGCCGAGGACGCGGATTCCCCGCTTGCGGGATTGCGGTAATCGTTCCCACCTCGACGTGCGAAAAGCCCAGCGCGCCGAGCCCTGCGATGGCGAGGCCCTCCTTGTCGAAACCGGCCGCGACGCCGAAGGGCGAATCGAAGCTCCGCCCCAGCGCGGTCACCGCAAGCGAGGCTTCCGGTCGGGTCAGCCGCCGCACTATCACGCGAACTCCCGGCAGCCCCAGGATTCGGATGACGGCGAACGCGAGACCATGTGCTCGCTCGGGGTCCATGCGCCTGAGTACGAGGCGGAACAGTACGCGATACATGCCAACGACAGGTTACCGGGTCGCTGGTGCCTGGCCAGAGCGGCCGGAGCGCCCGTTGCTAATCCGCGTCAGCGGTGTCGTGTTCGACGCGAAGGAGAGTGATTGCGGTTTCGAAGTCTTCAAGGGATTCGAAGGCCTGGTACACGCTCGCGAATCGCAGATAGGCGACCTCGTCCAGTTCGCGCAGCGGCGCAAGGATGGCGAGGCCGATGTCGTTCGCTTCGATCTGCGAGGCACCGGTCGCCCGGATCGCCTCCTCGACGCGCTGCGCCAGGACGGCCAGATCGGTATCGGTCACCGGTCGGCCCTGACAGGCTTTACGCACGCCGCTGACGATTTTTTCGCGGCTGAACTGCTCGATGACACCGTTTCGCTTGATGACGGTGAGGCTCGCGGTCTCCGTAGTGGAAAACCGGCGACCGCATTCCGGGCACTGGCGACGACGACGGATGGACAGTCCGTCGTCGCTCGTTCTCGAGTCGATGACGCGGGTGTCAGGATGGCGGCAGAAGGGGCAGAACATGACGGCTCTAGGATACGCCGCGAACTCCTAATGGCTGCGGAAGCGCGCTTCCACCGCGTCGCCGTGCGCGGGCAGGTCCTCCGCGTGGGACAGCGCCACGATCTTTTCCTCGACCACGTGCAGCGCGGCGCGGTTGTAATTGATCACCTGCTGCGGCCGCAGGAACGTGTACGCGCCCAGCCCCGAACTGAACGCGGACTGGCCGCCGGTCGGCAGCACGTGGTTCGATCCGGCAAGGTAGTCACCGAGGCTCACCGGCGAGTACGCGCCCAGGAAAATCGCTCCGGCTGTTTCGATCTGGTCGAGCACGACGCCGGGATCGACGGTCTGGATTTCGAGGTGCTCGGGGCCATACGCGTTGCTGAACTCGGCAGCCGCCGACAAATCGGAGACCAGCACGATCGCCGACTGCTGGCCGCCGAGCGCCGCCTCGACACGCGACGAATGGCGAGTTGTCCCGGCCAGCCTGGTGACCTCGCTCTCGACGGCCATCGCCAACTCAGCTGAGGTGGTCACAAGAATCGCGGCGGCCTGCTCATCGTGCTCGGCCTGACTGACGAGATCTGCGGCGACGAGGGCAGTGTCTGCGGTCCCGTCGGCAATGATGAGAATTTCGGTCGGACCGGCCTCAGAGTCGATACCGACGACTCCGCGAACCAGGCGCTTCGCCGCGGCGACGTAGACGTTGCCGGGACCGGTGATGACGTCGACGGGATCGAGGCCAAGGTCCGGCACGCCGTAGGCCAGCGCGCCGAT
>DATAXD010000030.1:0-3333 GCA_036266835.1 Galbitalea sp.
ACGGTTTTAGAGCCTTTTGCCGCCCCTCACGAGCGTTCTCTAGGAGCGCGGAACCAGCCGCTGCAGCTGGGTCACGTGGGCGGGTGTCAGCTCGGCCAGCGTCGCCACCCCGAGGAGCTTCATGGTGCGTTCGATCTGGTCGCGCAGGATCCAGATCATCCGGTCGACACCCTCTCGGCCACCGGCCATCAGGCCGTACAGGTACGCGCGACCGACGAGGGTGAACTTCGCGCCGAGCGCGATCGACGCCACGATGTCCGCGCCGGACATAATGCCGGTGTCGATCGCGATCTCGGTGTGCTTGCCGACCTCGCGCACGACCTTCGGCAGCAGGTGGAACGGGATGGGCGCGCGATCCAGCTGTCGCCCGCCGTGGTTCGACAAGACTATGCCGTCGACACCGGCCTCGACCAGCTTCTTCGCGTCGGCGACGTTCTGCACCCCCTTGATGACGAGCTTGCCGGGGAACAGTTCGCGCACAATCTTCAGATCGTCGAACGAAATGGATGGATCCATCGCCGCGTTCAGCAGCTCGCCAACAGTTCCCCCGGTGCTTTTCAGTGATGCGAACTCGAGCTTGGGAGTCGTCAGGAAGTCCCACCACCACCAGGGCCGCGGGATGGCGTTGGCGATGGTGCCGGGCGTCAGCTGCGGCGGGATGGAGAAGCCGTTCCGCTTGTCGCGCAGGCGGGCTCCCGCGACGGGCGTGTCGACGGTGAAGAACAGCGTGTCGAATCCGGCCTCCGCGGCCCGACGGGTCAGGTCGTAGGAAATCTCCCGATCCCGCATGACATACAACTGGAACCAGTTGCGACCATCCGGATTGGCTTCCTTCACCTTCTCGATCGACGTCGTTCCCAGCGTCGACAGGGTGAACGGAATGCCGGCCCCGCCAGCAGCGCTCGCTCCTGCGATTTCGCCCTCGGTCTGCATAAGCCGGGTGAACCCGGTCGGCGCAATTCCGAACGGCAGCGCGCTCGGACCACCGAAGACCTCGCACGAGGTGTCAACCGAGTCCGGCAACCCGCGCAGGATGGATGGGCTGAACTCGATATCGAGAAAGGCCTGCCGTGCGCGTTCCAGCGAAAGCTCGTCCTCGGCGGCGCCGTCGGTGTAGTCGAACGCTGCCTTGGGGGTGCGACGCTTCGCGATCGTGCGCAGATCGCTGATCGTCAGGGCCGCGTTCAGTCGTCGCTTCCTGGCGTTGAATTCCGGCTTCTTGAACTTCATCAGTTCCAGCAGCTCGCGCGGCTTGGGTACTTGCCTCGTGACCATGATGGTGCTCCAATCTGGGTCTAGTTGCTGAGCGCGTCGAATCGAGCGAGAAGGCGCTCTCGGGTGATCGCGATGTGCCGGCGAGTGAGGCTGTCGGCAAGCTCCGCGTCACCGCTGGTGATGGCGTCGAGGATCCCCTGGTGTTCGGAGCCGACATCCGATGCGCTGCGCAGGTTGCCGGCCAGCACCTGCCCGATGCACAGCTCGATCTCGCCCATGAGCAGGGCATGCATGCGCTGGATCCTCAAGTTGCTTTGCCCCGTCACCAGCGTGCGATGGAATTCGATGTCGAGGCTTGCCACATTCGATCGCGAATCGGCTTGTGCCTGGATCGAGCGATGCGCGGCGAGAGCCGCGGCGGGAATCGTGCCGTTGGTGGCGAGAGACGAGGCAGCCGCGGCCTCGACGATGGCGCGAGCATCCAGGAGGTCTGCGACATCGCCTCGAGTGAGCACCGGCACTCGCGCCGACTGGTTCTTCTCGCGGCGCAACAGCCCCTCGGTGACGAGTTTCTCGATCGCGAGCTTCGCCGTCGGCCGCGCCACTCCGAACCTGAGGGCGACCGCCGATTCGGTGAGCGTCGAACCCGGAGGATCCGCCTGGGCGAGGATGCTCGCGCGAAGCTCCTCGTAGATGGCATCGGGGAGCATCGCCGCGCTCGCGTTGGGTGCCATGCTCGCTCCTCGATCCACGTCGAATTATTGTTTAGCAATCTAACAGATTGTTAGACAATTGTGAACCAGCCGCCGCTGGCTGCGACTCGCGCCCACCAGTACGCTGAAACCGTGACCAGCCCGAGCCAGCCGCGGCCCCGTGCGGTGTGGGACATCGTCCTTTCGATCGTCTTCCTGGTAATCGCCGTCGTCACTTCGCTCATCGCGGCTATCTCCCAGCTGTTTGTTCTTGCCTTCACCGACTACTGCCCGGCCGCGACGTGCAACAGCGACGAGGGGGTGACGCGTGTTTTGACGACCTGGACGGTCATCGCCATCCTGCTCATCGCTTCGATTGTGTTCACGATCGTGCTGCTCGTGAAGCGCCGTCGCGCCTGGTGGGTAGCGATGATCGGTCTCCTTGTCGTGATCATCGGCGCCATCGTCGGGTTCGTGCTTTACCTCGCGGCAGTCGGCTACGGTTCATGACCACACCGGTTTCAGCCGCTACCTACGCGCGAAACACCGCCGCAACACCCCGCGACTAGGCTCTGGCTATGGGTGACCTGTTCGACGGATACGGCAGTGTCGCCACGAAATCAAAGGGTGCGTCGGCGTACGACGAGATGTTCGAGTCGAAGGCGAGCGCTCGAGTCGCCTACAAGGAGATTTACGCCGCACTCGCCCAGATGACCCAGGAAGAACTGCGCGGTCGAACGGATGCCCTCGGCGCGAGCTACCTGGCCCAGGGAGTCACCTTCGACTTCGCTGGCGAGGAGCGGCCGTTCCCACTGGATGCGGTTCCTCGGGTTATCGACCAAGCCGAGTGGGGCGGGATCGAGCACGGCATCGCCCAGCGCGTTCGCGCTCTCGAGCGGTTCCTCTCGGATGTGTACGGCGCCCAGCTTGCGGTGCGCGACGGCGTCATCCCCGCCGCCCTGATCACGTCATCCAGCCACTTTCACCGCGAGGCCGCGGGCGTGGTCGCGGCGAACGGCGTGCGCATCCAGGTCTCCGGGATCGATCTCATTCGCGACGAGTCCGGCACCTGGCGCGTGCTCGAGGACAACGTGCGGGTGCCCAGCGGCGTGAGTTACGTGATCTCGAACCGTCGCGTCATGGCGCAGACCCTGCCCGAATTGTTCGTGAGCATGCGGGTTCGCCCCGTGGGTGACTATCCGAACAAGCTGCTGCAGGCGCTGCGGGCCTCGGCACCCGACGGTGTGGATGACCCGACCGTCGTGGTGCTGACGCCCGGGGTCTTCAACTCGGCGTATTACGAGCACACTCTGCTCGCGCGCCTGATGGGCGTCGAGCTGGTCGAGGGGCGCGACCTCTTCTGTTCGGGTGGACGGGTCTGGATGCGGACGACTGCAGGCCCGACTCGCGTCGACGTCGTCTATCG
>DATAXD010000037.1:0-14649 GCA_036266835.1 Galbitalea sp.
CGACTCCGGACGTGAGCAGGCCGCCGCCGCGGTATACCCGATAGTCGTCTGGCTGATCGCCGACCCGAACCGACGCAGCGCACTCCGAGCCGCCATGAGCGCCGACAAGCACATCGACCATCGCATCTTCGAGATCCACGACAACGGGGCATTCATCCGACGAGCAATCGGAGTGCCCACACTAACTAGCACCACTACGAAAGGAGGTGAGCAATGAACCCAGAAACACCACAATCCCGTCCCGAACATAACGACGAACGCCGTCTCGGCGACGCCCTGCTGATGTTCAGCGCAATCGACAAACTCGGCTTCGGCTCAAGGGCACCCGACGTGCAAGCCCGCTGGCAAGAGGGGGTCGATCGCTACGGTACAGCGTTTGTTGCCTACCTCGGGTTCGAGCGCGTCAATCCAGATGACCCCGAGGTGCTGCAGCACTTCGACATTGACTACGTCGCTACCTATTCAACTCAGAACGCCGCGATAGCCGCCTTTGTCGAAGACATGGGCTGGGCAACCGAGCGCGAGGAGTTCGGTCGTCTCCATCCAGAGACCGAGCTGTACCTCGCCTGGGACGTCAGCGAGATAGAAACGCGAATGGGCGAGCTCTACGAGGTCGTCCAACTGAATGGCAAGACGATCGTCTTCTTGAGGTAGTTGACTGATGCAAATTCCACAACTAGCTGTCCGACCTGAATGTCTCGACTTGTTCATTGAAGAGAGCTATCTTAAGGAGGCCAATCGGCCGAACGGCCCAAAACTGGTGGTTTATCAGCATTTTTAGGAAGGGAGGGATTTGGAAACGACAACAGCAACTGAAGTCGATCGCCCGCTCGCCGTGAGCTACCTGCGTGTCTCGACGAAGGAACAGGCGGAGCGCGACGGCGATCCTGAGGGCTATTCCATACCGGCCCAACGCGAAGCGAACAGGCGCAAAGCGGAGGCGCTCGGCGCACGTATCGTCGAAGAGTTCATCGACCGCGGCGAGTCGGCTCGCTCCGCCAATCGCCCCGAACTGCGTCGAATGCTTTCCTATGTGAAGGAAGCGCCGGTGGCGTATTGCATCGTGCACAAGGTTGACCGCCTGGCGCGCAACCGCGCCGACGACGTCACGATCAACCTTGCGCTTGAGGCATCACGCGTTCGGCTAGTTTCCGCGACAGAGAACATAGACGAAACGCCCTCTGGCATGTTGCTGCACGGCATCATGAGTTCCATCGCCGAGTTCTACTCTCGCAATCTCGCCAACGAAGTACTGAAGGGAATGGGACAGAAGGCAAAGACCGGTGGAACCCCTGGCCGGGCACCCATGGGCTATCGCAACGCGGGCGTGGTGAACCAAGAGGGCCGCGAAGTTCGCACCGTCTTGGTAGATGAGCAGCGGGCACCACTAATCAAGTGGGCATTCGAACAGTACTCGACCGGGGACTGGACCCTCCGAAATCTGACAAAAGAGCTGGCGACTCGGGGCCTCATGTCTGCGCCCACCCCGGCGAGGCCGGGCAAGCTTGTGAACGCGACCCAACTGCACAAGATTCTGACCAACCCCTATTACTGCGGCGTGGTCCAATTTCAGGGAGTCTCCTACCCCGGGCGCCACGAGCCCTTGATCTCGTCGGCGTGCTGGGAACGAGTGCAAGACGTATTGAAGGCACACGTCGTGGGTGAAAAATCACGCGATCATCCCCACTACTTGAAGAGCACCCTGGTCTGTGGCACGTGTGGCAGTCGCATGCTCGTGCAGAACACGATCAATCGGCACGGCAATCTCTACGAGTACTTCATCTGCAGCGGACGACACGAAAGGCGGACGAATTGCAAGCGGCGTGCCGTGAGCGTGGCGCTCATCGAGAGGAAAGTCACCGAACTCTACTTGCGGTACGCGTTGGCACCGGAACTTCGGGCGCAGATTCACGACACGTTGCACAGCGAACTCGAAGTGGAGATGAAAGACACCAAGCAGCTAAAACATGACCTCACTGTCGAGCAAGCTCGCCTCCGAGCGCGCAGCAAGAAACTGCTCGACAGCCACCTCGATGGCGCAGTTCCCGCTGACTTGTACGCGGCAGAGCAAGTGTCGATCTCTCGACAACTCGCTTCCGTCGAAGAACGCCTCTCGACATTGTCTATCCATTTCGACACGGTCCACGAAAGCCTCACTGTGGCTCTCGAGCTCTCAGAAAACTGTTACGAGGCCTATCGCCGCGCACCAGATGCTCTGCGGCGGCGCTTCAATCAAGCGTTCTTCGTGGAGATACGAATTGACGAGGACGAGGAACTGTCCGCCGACCTCGCTGAACCATTCGAGCTCCTCACTGAAGCGAGCATTGGCGGGAGCCCCAGAACAGAGGTCCGGCACACAAAACCCTCGACCGAAAAGCATTCGGTCGAGGGTTGTAGACAAGCACTTTTGGTGCCCCTAGGGGGACTCGAACCCCCAACCGTTTCCTTAGGACGGAACTGCTCTTCCATTGAGCTACAGAGGCTGGCGGGTACGAGTTTAGCGAGTCGCTCGTGGGTGGGGTCTCGATACGCCGTGCTACGCACGGCTACTCGACCGGCGGTATGGGGTTCGAGGCGCCGCTACTCGTCAGACTTCCAGAGGATGTGCGTAATCGGCCCAGCCTCAGCCTTTGCCTCGATGAACGCGCAAGACTCCTGGAGCAGCTGCTCGAGAATCGGCACATCCACATCGCTGAGCCGCTTGATGTAGAGGCAGTATCCCGTCAGCGAATGCGTGCCCAACTGAGCCAGCAGGCCCGCATACCGCGCGGTCCCATCCATCACATAGACGGTGATCTTGTTCTTCCTCGGATAGAAACCGATCATCATCGCGTCGCCCTCGCGACCACTGTCGTACTTGTAGTGGTAGGTACCGAACCCGATCGTCCCGACATTCCAGAGTTGCGGCTCGCGGCCGCTGATCCGCTGCATCACTTCGATCAGCGTCTGGGTGTCCTTCACGAGCTGCTCATCGTCCAGTGACGCGATGTAGTCCTCGACCGAAGTCTCGTCAGCGGTTGCCATCAGATCGTCAGCCTTTCACAACATCCACAGTGAAGGTCACCCACTGGATGCCGCCCTGCTTGTTCTTGAGGACGACCTTCGTCTCGCCGACTTTCAGCGGCGTGATGCCCGGATTGAACTTTGCGGAATACGTCTTGTAGCCGCGGGTGAACTTCGCGATCGACGGATCGCTGGCGACCGCCGTGTAGCTGGTGACGCTCAGCGAACCGGTCGTGATGTTGAGGGTGGTGTCGAGGGGCAGCTTCACCGTCGCGCCCTGCAGGCTGGCGGCGCTACGAGTGATGGGCTCCACGGCCGGATGAGTGGCGGGCGAGCATCCGGCAAGGAGCCCGACGACGAGAACGGCAGCGGATGTTGGCACGAGAATCCGGCGGGTGAGCGAGTTCATCCCGCTAGTGTCGCAGGCGCCCGATCCCGCGTCGAGGCGGTGCGCCCGCAACGCGCCGTGCGCAAGCCCCTGCAGCCGAATCGCGATGGTATTAACGTGTCCTTCGTGCAAGGCGAAGCGGTTCGGGTGCGGACGAGTGTGCGCATCACGATTGCCGCGTGGATCGTCATCCTGATTCTCACCGCCGCATTCCAGCTCTATCGCGGGGATGCGATCGCCGACGGCATCGTCTTTCTCAGCATGGCGGTCGCCCTGATCATCGGCGAGACCGGCATTCTGCGCGGGCTCGATGGGCGGATGCTCAAGCCGCGTCGACTCGTGGTGGCAATCATCCTCGCGGTCGACGCCGTCGTGCTGGTCCTCACGCCACGGCACGGTTACGCCGACGGGCTCGCAATCGCGGTCACCGGCGTGCTCGTGTTTCTCGTCGCCTGGCCGAACGAAAAACCGGCGGATGAGGACACCGGCTCGGCGGCGTCGCGCGCGCCGTGGACCCCGCGCCTCACCCGCGCCGCGATCGCGTGGGCGATCCTCGGCATCGCGTTCTGCTTCTGGGAACTCGCGATGTACTTTCTCGGCTACGGGCAGGACGGCCGCACCGCATTCCCGGCGCTGTCGGACATCCTTGATCCGGTGCTCGACAACCCGATCGGGCGTCTCCTGGGTGCGGCGGCATGGCTCGCCGGCGGCTTCGCCCTGATGCGTCGCGGACGCGGACGGACCTCGGCATGATCGGCATCATCGGCTTCGCTGTCGAGGGAATCTGGATCGTCGTCCTAGTGATCTGGGGCTTCCGCGATCGCTACCGCTTTGCGACCTTCGGCGAACTCCTCGACCGGGTCATGTCGACGCGCGCCGCCCGCATCTGTATCCTCACCTTCTGGTGGTGGCTCGGATGGCACTTCTTCTTTGCACAGACCGTCGACCCGGCCGTCGTGGGGCGCTGAACAGCGAGAGGGAAGGAATCGAGATGGCCAACTTCGACGATGTGGTGCGCATTGCGCTCGGGCTGCCCGACACGGAGCGGGTGAAGGACACGTTCAAAGTGAACGGGCGCAACTTCGTGGCCGTGTACCCGGAGAAGATCGACCCGAAGAAAGCGCGAGTGCCGAACTACGGCGCCATCCTGGTCTGGATCGCCGACCTCGATGAAAAGGCGGCCTACCTGCAGAGCGATCCGACGAAGTTCTTCACGACCGACCATTACAACGGGTATCCGGCGGTGCTGGTATGGCTGGATGGGCTCGGCGATGAGGAACTCACGCAACTGCTCACCGAGGCGTGGACGATTCGGGCTTAACTGCCGATCGACCCGGCCAGCTCAACGCACTAACCTCGGGAAGTGAGGATGGCTCCGTACAGTCATCCGAGGGGGACGGATGCGAGCGAACCGGCGAGTGTGGCTCGGCACCGTTGCCGCGGTGGCGGTTGCGGTCCTCGCGCTGAGCGGATGCTCGTCCAACTCGCCGAAAACGCTGTCCGGCGTCGTCGGCACCGGAACTTTGCAACCGGCCGCCGGATCCGTCATGTCGGCGCGCTTCGAAATCGTCGCCGATCCGTCATCCAAGGCGCTCGTCGTCAAGCTAGTCGGCCTTAAAGGCAAACCGAAGTCCGAGATCGACCTCAACCTCAGCAGTCAGCGGGTCGCGGCTGGCGACAGTTGCGCGCCGGGTGGCATCACGCTTGGGCTTGGGCGAATCTCGTCGAAACCTAACCAGTCGTTCTCGCTGCCAACGGCGACGGCCGGCGGTCCGAGCTGGCAAAACCCGAGCTTCCTGCGTGACGCAACTCTCACCGAGGAAAAGCTCGGCACGAACTGCGGCAGCTACCTGCTTGCGGCCTATGCGCCGCTGAAATGGACGATCGGTGACATCCGCCCCGATATCAAGGTCTCGGATGGCGGATCCCGCGTCGGCGCACGCGGAACCGTCATCGAGGAAAACGGTGCACTCCGCTCCTACACGGTCGTCGCTGGCGATAATTTCAGCTCGATCGGCGAGCGTTTCCACATCACCGTCGACGACATCTACTACCTGAACCCCGCACGATCACCAAGCCCCGAGGATCCGAACGTCGAGATCGGCGAAGTGCTGAACCTGAGCAAGGCGCACCGCTAGCCGAAACCAACCCCGCGCTACGCGGCAGGCGCCAGGAACTCGTCCCAGATCGGATCGGCGCGCTCGACTCCGCGAACGAGCCAGGTCGCACCGTGCGGCGGACGCGGACGGACTTTGAGAGTCCAGCGCATCTCGCTCGGCGTGCGATCGCCCTTCAGGTTGTTGCAGCTGAGGCAGCAGGCGACGAGGTTCTCCCACGAGTCCTTGCCGCCCCGCGAGCGCGGAAGCACGTGGTCGATCGTTCCCGCCGAACCGCCGCAGTATCCGCAGCGGTGCGCATCACGGCGAAGCACTCCGCGACGCGAAACGGGAACGTTGCGCCCACTCGGGATATGCACGTACCGACGAAGGATGATCACCGACGGACGATCCCAGAAACGATCAGAACCGTAAACCGGATGCTCGTCGTCGCTCGCCACGATCGTCGCCTTCTCGTTCAGCACGAGCACGATGGCTCGCTTGAACGACACGACAGCCAGCGGCTCGTACCCGGCATTGAGGACCAGTGTGCGCATTGCGAATCCTTTCGACGGAGCCTGCACGGCTTGCAGGCGATCGAATGCACCTCGGGTTTTTCGAGACGAGAGTCAGCGGTCAAAGAAAAAGGCACCGTCTTTTCGACAGTGCCTCATCCAACCCGCGCGTGAGCGTCCACGCACGGCTGGCAGCTGTGGCGTATGAAGAAGACTGCGCGCGCATCCACGGTTTGGATGGTTCGTATCGTCAACATTCGCTGTGGCTTTCGGCTCGTAAGATCCAAGGGTTACAGGGTAACGCACAGTTTGCTCAGGTTACGGGTAACGCAACGCGAACGATATATGAACCGCGTTGCCGATGGTCGAGTAGCGAGCTCCGAAGGAACACGCGTATCGAGACCACCTACGAGCCTTAGAAGCTCACGAAGTAGTAGTCGTTGTCGTAGATCTTGTCGACACTCACCCGGCGACCCGGCTCCGGGGCGTCGATCATCTTGCCACCACCGATGTAGATGCCGACGTGGCTTCCACCGTTCATGACGACGACGTCGCCGGAAACTGCTGCCGACCGTGCCACGCGATGCCCGATGCGTCCCTGCTCGGCAGCCGAGTGCGGCAGGTGGATGCCCACTTGCGCGTACACGAACTCGACCAGTCCCGAGCAGTCGAACCCGGCCGGACTTTCACCGCCGAACTTGTACGGAACACCGAGGTACCGCGCGGCAATGCCCGCAATGCCGCTGAGGTTAACCGCCGCGAAATGCACTGGCGTGTACCGGTACATCACCCGCCGACGCGGCGCGACGTACTTCAGGCGGTCTCGCTCGAGCGCATCGGCGAGCACCGTCGAGCCCTGCACAGAAAGCGTCTGATCCGACGCGCTCAGCGCCGCCGCGTGCGCGGCGAGTTTCGCAGCATCCGCCGGGCCACCGATCGTCGACCCGTAGGCCGGAAGTGAGACGGTAGCGAACAGACCGGGGATGACGAGTGCGCAAACGGCGACGCTCAGGATGTTCGACTTGCGTCGAAAGTTAGCCGGCTTGGTGAGTTGGGGTGCCACCACATCCTCGAGAAGGTCGGATGGCGGGAGTTTGGGTGTGCTCGCGGTTGCGATTACTTCAGTTGTGTTGGCGACCAGGGTCGCCTTCGAGTAACGCTTGCTCAAGAGTGCAATCTCCTGCGCCTCGGCGCCCGCAAGGCACAGCGCTATCGAGCGCGGCGCGGGGCAGCCCCATCCGTTTCGTATGTCGATTCGTAGTCCGGCGACAAGAGACGGGAATTGTGAGACGTCTTATCGCCGGGCCTGCAACCGGCGGGCGGCAGGACTGGACGAGACTACGTGACCAATTCTGGGAAGTCACACTGAGAGAAGGGGTTTGTGGATAACCTACGAAGCCGCGTAGATGTGAGCGGCGACCTCGACAGGCAGTTCGAGTGCATCCTCGAAGCCGTCCACCTGCAGCGAAAGATACGAGCCCGCGCGCGAAACCGAAGCGGATGCGCCGGGCATGACCCCGGCCGCCTGCAGCTGCTGCAGCAGCTCCGGTTCGAACTGCACCGGCTCTGCCAGCCGACGAATCGTGACCGAAATCTCACCGCTGGCTGGCACGACATCCACGATGCTGGCGACGCCGTCCATGAACTGTGCGGCCGGGCGATCGCCGAGTTCGGCGAGCCCCGGAATCGGGTTGCCATACGGCGACTCGGTCGGATGATCGAGCATCTCGAGCACGCGCCGCTCGACCTGCTCGCTCATGACGTGCTCCCAGCGGCAGGCCTCGTCGTGGACGTATGCCCAGTCGAGGCCGATCACATCCGCAAGCAGCCGCTCGGCGAGCCGGTGCTTGCGCAGCACATGAGTCGCCTTGCTGCGGCCCTCGGTGGTGAGCTGCAGGTGACGATCGCCTTCGACGATGACAAGACCATCACGTTCCATCCGCGCGATCGTCTGCGACACGGTTGGGCCGGAGTGGCCGAGGCGCTCTGAGATGCGCGCGCGAAGAGGCACGATGTGCTCTTCTTCGAGGTCGAGGATCGTGCGCAGGTACATCTCGGTGGTGTCGACCAGATCCGTCATCGATGCCTCCCAACCCTGCTTGCGACCGGGTCAAGCCTACCGGCGGCAGGCGTGCGCAATGGGCCTGCGACCGCTCAATAGAATTGTCGCCATGCCCCAGATATCAATTCCTTCTACGATGCTGCCCGCCGACGGACGCTTCGGATGCGGACCATCCAAGATCCGCCCCGAACAGCTCGCGCACCTGGCCGGCGAGGGAGCCAAACTGCTCGGGACATCCCACCGCCAGGCGCCGGTGAAAGACCTGGTCGGGCGAGTGCGCGGCGGGCTTGGCCAGCTGTTCCGAGCGCCGGATGGGTACGAGGTCGTCGTCGGCAACGGCGGCTCGACCGCCTTCTGGGATGCCGCATCCTTTGGCCTGATTTCCAAGCGCGCCGAGAACCTGAGCTTCGGCGAATTCGGATCGAAATTCTCCCAGGTCGCGGGCGCGCCGTGGCTGAAGGCGCCCAAGGTCATCACGTCTGAGCCGGGTTCGCGCAGTGAGATCGAAATCGTCGCCGGGATAGATACGTATGCCTGGCCGCAGAACGAGACGTCGACCGGCGTAATGGCACCGGTCGCGCGGGTCGCGGCGGATGCGCTCACGGTCATCGACGCGACCAGCGCCGCCGGTGGTGTCGACGTCGACCTTTCCCAGACGGATGCCTACTACTTCGCGCCGCAGAAGAACTTCGCCTCGGATGGCGGGCTGTGGTTCGCGCTGGTGTCGCCGGCCGCGGTGGAGCGGATCGAGGCGCTGCACGCGGATGCCGGCCGCTACATCCCCGAGTTCCTGAGCCTGAAGAACGCGCTCGACAACTCGCGCCTCAACCAGACGCTTAACACGCCGGCGATTTCGACGCTCCTTCTGATGGAGAGCCAGCTGGACTGGATCAACGGCAACGGCGGGCTCGCCTGGGCGGATGCCCGGACGCGCGAGTCATCATCCGTTCTCTACGGCTGGGCGGATGCGTCGAAGTACGCGGGCCCGTTCGTCGCCAACCCGGACCACCGCTCGCAGGTCGTCGTCACCATCGACTTCGACGAATCGGTGGATGCGGCTGCCGTCGCGGCCGCGCTGCGCGCGAACGGAATCGTGGACACCGAGCCCTACCGCAAGCTCGGACGCAACCAGCTGCGGGTGGCGACCTTCGTCGCCATCGACCCGGATGATCTGCGCGCGCTCGTCGCATGCATCGAGTACGTCGTCGAGCACCTGTAACTTGTTGCTGTGCACCACATCTCCTGGCCGGTAACGATCGTTGGGATCGTCGTCGTGGTGATCGGGCTCGTGACGATTGTCTTTTGCCGACGGGTGGCACGGATGACGCTGTCGGCCGTGCGCGGTGGTACGAGCAAGCCGCATCCGTCGACGCCGCTCGGCGCGGCCATCATGGGCGCGGTCGTACTGGTCGTCGGGGTTGCCGCGATCGTGCGCGGCGTGTACTTCAGCTGAGGTCGCCATCGGGTGATGCTTGCGCGATCGGTAGGCTGGGGTGGTGCGACTGTGGCTCAAAGACAGCGAGCGTCGACCCGACCCGACCCCCGCCAAGACGGATGACCGAAAGGCCATCATCATCGGCATGTCCGTCTGGGTAGTCGCGCTAATCGCCCTGCTGTTCTTTACTGGCCCGCTTGCGGCCGCGGGTCACGCGTGGTGGGTTTTCACTCCCGCTGTCGCTCTCGGGCTCGGCATCCTCGGGCTGATTTACGTACAGGTCCGGCGACCCTAGCTCGTCGACCGCGTCCGCATCCTCGTCGTCGAGTTCGTCGATGTCGACGCCGTCGAGATCCCCGCTGTGGAGGTTGTCGCTGCCGAACTCATCGTCATCATCATCATCCGAGTCGTCATCGTCGTCATCGTCATCATCGTCATCGTCATCGAGTCCCGCGAGCTCCTCGGCCGCCGCCTCACCCAGCGCAAGTTGCGCTGCGCGATACTCGTCCATCCGCTCAGACCACGGAATCCAATCCGGTGCGAGCAGCGCACCCTCGGAGGGCAGCAGCTCAGACTCGACGACAGTCGGATGCTCATCCGGCAGGTCGGCGATGGTCACGGTCCAGTTCCAGCCCGGGTAGCCGGGCAGCGTCGTCGCAAACCGGTACGACGTGACGTAATCGCCCTCGTCGGTCTCGTCCACGAAGTCGCCAATGGTCGCGGCCGGCTGCACCTCGAGCAGAGCCGTCAGCGCAAACCGCTGCGAATCGGTCAGGTCGTCAAGCATCGCGCGAATCAGGCATCCAGATCGTCGGCGACCTTGCGAAGCACGGCGGCGATCTTGCTGCCGTGCGACTTCGCCGGATAGCGGCCGTGGCGCAGGTCCGCGCCGATGCCGTCGAGCAGCTTCACGAGATCTTCGACAATGATCGCCATGTCGTCAGCCGACTTGCGGTTGAGCTTCGCCATCGTGGGCGGTGCTTCGAGCACGCGGACAGACAGCGCTTGCGCGCCCTTCTTGCCATCCGCGATTCCGAACTCCAGTTTCGAGCCGGGCTTGACGGTGACACCGGCTGGCAGTGCGGACGCGTGCAGAAAGACTTCCTGGCCGTCATCGGAACTGATGAAGCCAAAGCCCTTCTCGTCGTCGTAGAACTTAACCTTGCCGGTTGGCATTGTCGTACCTCTCTATTGGGCCGAACTGTTCGCGGCACCGACTCCAAGGATACTTGTGTGCAGGGAGCGCTGGTGCAGACACCGTATTCTTGATGGGTGGCCAACAACAAGAAGCATCCGAAGTCAGTGGACCCTGCCGAGGCGGTCACCCGTCTTCAGCGCGTCCTGATGTATGTAGGCGGTTCAGTGCTGGGACTAGGGATCGCCTCCATGTTCGCGCTCATCGTCGGCGACTTCACCGCGCGACAGGCGATTGAGGATAACCAAGGACTGTGGCCCGTGGTGGCGTTCATGCCGTTGCTCGCCATTCCTGCGGGTTTCCTCGCTCTCATGGCCCTGATCGTCATAACGTTTCGGCGCCGCGCACAAGCCGCGAAGGTTGCCGACAAGTAGCACGTCAACTCTCTCGCTGGCAGGTCGGCTGCGGGATCTGGGCGACGACGACCTCGAGGCACTGCTGACCCGTCGCGAGCTGCGCGACACAAGAGTGCGCGACTACTTCGACCTCGCTGAAGCGCTGCTCGATCCGGCGAGTATGCAGAAAGCGCTCGCGGGACTGGACCGGGTCGCGCTGGCGGCCTTGGCATCCATTCCGGTGGATGGCGCGACGACCGCGAAGATCGGCGCCGTAGTCGCACCGATGAAGGCAGCGGCGAGCACGATCGAGGCCGCGCTGGCTGAGGCCTATAGTCTCGGGCTCCTCGATCGCGACGGCACGACCTGGCTGCCGTATCGACCCGTCGCCGGCCAGTTCGCTACCTGGAAGACGCTTGGTCTGCCGAGCACCACGGAGCTCATAACGGATGCGGCTCCCGCCGGCCTCACGCCGGTCGCCGCCGCGGACCCCGCGTTCATCGATCACATCGCTGGCGAGCACGCGTTCAACGCGACCAACGCGGTTTCGACCCTGCTCGCGCAGCTGCAGCGCGAGCCGGCACGCGAACTCGCACGAGGCGGAATCGCGCTGCCGGATGCGAAGCGCCTCGCGACCGCGATGTCGGTTGAGCTCGACGGAGTTGCACCGTATGTCGCGATCGCCGCCCGAGCCGGACTGATCGGGCTGGACGCCGGATCGTGGGTGCCCGGCGACGAGTCCGCCGACTGGACCTCGCGTTCGAACACCGAGCGTTGGGCGCGGCTGGCTGCCGCCTGGTTTGCTCGGCTGCCGGACGATATCCGCTCACTGCTCGAATCGCGATCGCGAGGCGAGTGGGGCGATCGGCTCGCCGAGTACATCCGATGGTTCTACCCGGCGGGCGGCGACTGGATGCGGGATCGGGTGCTCGCGTTCTCGCGCGAAGCCGAACTCCTCGGAATCACCGCGAACTCGTCGCCGAGCAGCGCGGGCGTTGAGCTGCTCGCGCACGGCGAAGCATCGGCGGCGCAGTTCATGGGCCGACTGTTCCCGCCCGAGGTCGACAAGGTGTACCTGCAGCACGACCTCACGATCGTGGCTCCCGGCCCCCTGCTGCCGCCACTCGACGCGCGGCTGCGCGAGATGGCGGATGTGGAGTCGCTCGCGCTCGCGACGACGTACCGGATCAGCGAGTCGACCGTGAATCGGGCGCTCGCGACGGGCGAAACCTCGAACAGCATCCGCGAATTCCTGACCGGCATCTCGCTGACCGGGCTGCCTCAGCCACTCGACTACCTGATCGTGGGAGCGGCCGCGCGGTTCGGGTCGTTGAGGGTGGGCGCGATCACGGAAGCGTCGAGCGCCGACCCGCAGGGAGCACGCAGCTATATCCGGGTGACGGATGCGACCCTGCTGTCCGCGATCATGGTGGATCGCTCGCTCGTCACGCTGGGGATCACGCGCACCGGGCCGCTTCGCGCGGCGAGCCGGTTCGAGCAGACCGTCGTGTTTTGGTCGCTGATTGAGGCGCGGTATCCGGTCGTCGCCGAGGATGCGAGCGGCACGATCATCCTGCTCGATCGGGTCCGCGCCGCGCATGTCAGGCGGGAGCCCGCTGAGACTCCCGCGCAGCTGATCGTTCGGCGGCTGCGGCTCATCGGCGAGCCTCGTGAAGCCGAGACCGGCAAGGCGTGGCTGGAGCGGCAGCTCGATACGGCTATCCGGGCGAAGATGGCGGTGACTGTGACGGTCGCGATGCCCGACGGAACCTCTGTCGACCTTCAGCTCGAGCCCGCGAGCGTGGCCGGCGGTCGCCTGCGCGCCCGGGATCGTCGCAGTGACCTCGAGCGCACCCTCCCGCTCTCGAGCATCACCGCGGTCGCGCCCGCCGAGTAGGTGTTCCGATGGTCGAGTGGCCTCACAACTAGGCTGTACAGATGCCCTCCGACGGTCCGCTCATTGTTCAGAGCGACCGCACGGTCCTGCTCGAGGTCGCGCACCCCGCCGCCGAGGATGCCCGGCATGACCTTGCGGTCTTCGCGGAACTCGAGCGCGCGCCCGAGCACATCCACACCTACCGCATCACCCGTCTGGGCCTCTGGAACGCCCGCGCCGCCGGGCACACCGCCGAAGACATGCTCGCGACCCTCGAAAAGTACAGCCGGTTCGCGATCCCGCAGAGCGTCTCGGTCGATATCAAAGACACCGTCGCGCGCTACGGTCGACTCGTCATCGAGCGAGCGGATGACGGTGCCCTGACCCTCACGGCCACCGACGCAGCCGTGCTCAGCGAAATCACCCGCGCTCGCAAGGTCGCGATGCTGCTGTTCGAGAAGCGGGGTCCGCACACGTTCGTGATCCAGGCCTGGGCGCGAGGACAGCTGAAGCAGGAGCTGCTGAAGCTCGGGTGGCCGGCCGAGGATCTCGCCGGATACACGCCGGGCACCCCGCATCCGATGTCCCTGGTCGAGGACGGCTGGGCGCTGCGCGAGTACCAGACCCATGCCGTCAAGAACTTCTTCGACCACGGTTCAGGAGTTGTGGTGCTCCCCTGCGGCGCCGGCAAGACGCTCGTCGGCGCGGGCGCGATGGCCACCGCACAAACGACCACACTCATCCTCGTGACGAACACGGTTTCCGCTCGGCAGTGGCGAAGCGAGTTACTCAAGCGCACGACACTCACCGAGGATGAGATCGGCGAGTACTCGGGACTCGTCAAGCAGGTGCGCCCCGTCACGATTGCGACGTACCAGATCCTCACCGCGCGCCGGCGCGGCGAATACACCCACCTCGCCCTGCTCGACGCCCTCGACTGGGGTCTGGTGATCTACGACGAGGTGCACCTGTTGCCCGCGCCGGTCTTCAAACTGACGGCGGAGCTGCAGGCCCGCCGACGCCTCGGCCTCACCGCGACCCTGGTTCGTGAGGATGGCCGCGAGGGCGACGTGTTCAGCCTCATCGGGCCGAAGCGCTTCGACGCTCCGTGGAAGGAGATCGAGGCGCAGGGCTTCATCTCGCCAGCATCCTGCTACGAGGTTCGCATCGACCTGCCCGAAATGGAGCGGCTCGAGTACGCGGCTTCCGCGGATGACGAACGTTACCGTCTTGCGGCAACGGCACCCGCGAAGCTGAACGTCGTCCGCTCGCTGGTCAAGAAACACGAGGGCGAGCGGATTCTCGTGATCGGCCAGTACCTGGACCAGATTGATGAACTCGCCGACATCCTGCATGCACCGAAGCTCACCGGATCGACTCCGGTGGATGAGCGCGAGCGGCTCTACCAGGAGTTCCGCGAGGGCACCCTGAAGGTGCTCGTGGTCTCGAAGGTCGCGAACTTCAGCGTCGACCTGCCAGAAGCTACCGTCGCCATCCAGGTCTCAGGATCGTTCGGATCACGGCAGGAAGAGGCACAGCGCCTCGGCCGGCTGCTGCGTCCGAAGGAGAGCGGGCTGCCCGCCAACTTCTACACGCTCGTCGCGCGGGACACCGTCGACCAGGATTTCGCTCAGAACCGCCAGCGGTTCCTGGCCGAGCAGGGCTACAGCTACACGATCCTGGACACCGACGATCTCGCCGCCTAGCGACCTCGTGAGGGGCGGCAAAAGGCTCTAAACCGCAG
>DATAXD010000047.1:0-19686 GCA_036266835.1 Galbitalea sp.
GGACTAGGGGTTCGGGATGCCGGCTGCCGCTACCCCGGCTGCGAAAAAGCGCCCTCCTGGTGTGAAGCGCATCATATTGTGCAGTGGGCAAGAGACGGCGGTCGCACAGACATTGCCGACGGAATTCTGCTCTGCCGATATCACCACATGCTGATCCATGACACCCGCGGTCAGGTAGTTCGAGAGAACGGTACTTACTGGTTGAGACCCGGTCGTTCAATCGATCCGGCGCAGCAGCTCATCGAGATGCCCAGCCGAAATCCGCTCGTCGCCGAAATGCGATCCGGTTAGGTCGCTGCTTTTCGCGGAGAACCCGACATCATCAAACCCGAGGACGGGAAGCCTTTGCCCCGGCGCGCTATCCGTCCGCGGCGGCCTGGAGTACTGCGACATCCAACTTCACCATGCTCAGCATCGCCTTTATGGCCCGTTCCGCTCGAGCAGGATCCGGATCCGCAAGCAGTTTCGCGAGCCCAGAAGGAACAAGCTGCCAAGAAAGACCGAACTTGTCGGCGAGCCAGCCACATGCGACCGGCATACCGCCCCCGGCAAGGAGCGCATCCCACGCCGCATCCAGTTCTTCCTGCGCATCGAATTCGACAGAGAGCGAAAACGAGTCCGAGAACGGATGTCCGGGTCCACCGTTGAAAGCCTGGTAGGCGCGCCCGTCCAGTTCGAAAGTGACCGCCATCAGGGATCCCTCCGGGGCCGGAGCACCAGGGCCCCATCGCCGTTCAGAGAGAATCTTGCCCCCGAAAGTCGCGACATAGAGATTCGCTGCCTCTTCGGCTCCGTCATCGAACCAGAGAAACGGACTGATTGAGTGCACGATTGCCTCCTTCGTCGAGCGCTACCCGCACAAGTCAAGCCCGGGCGAACCGACCTTGCAACCCACGTTCGCAACCCGGCCATGCAACCCGACAAGGCAACCCGGCAAGGCAACCCGGCAAGGCAACCCGACAAGGCAACCCGACCTGCAACCCGACCATGCAACCCGACCATGCAAGTGATCGCGACTCAGCCGGCGAGAAACGCTCCGATCGCCGCAGCAAAGTTCTCCGGATCCGCGGCTCCGGCCAGTTCGCGTGCAGAATGCATCGAAAGAAGAGGAAGTCCAACATCAATGGTTCGAATACCAAGACGAGTCGCAGTCAGAGGCCCAATCGTCGAACCGCAGGCAACCGCATTGTTGGAAATGAATTCCTGATAGCTGACCTTCGCGGCTTCACACGCCTTCGCCCATTCGGCCGCTCCCAGAGCATCCGTTGCGTAGCGCTGATTCGCGTTGATCTTGAGTATTGGGCCAAGACCGGCAACCGGTCGATTCACCGGATCGTGCTTTTCGGGATAGTTCGGATGCACGGCATGACCCGCATCGGCAGAGAGACACCACGACCCGGCATAGGCGCGCAGTCGGTCGCTCTCGCGGGCTCCGAGTCCTTCAGAAATCCGAGTCAGAACATCCGAAAGTAGCGGACCACTTGCGCCAGATCGCGTTTCTGAACCGACCTCCTCGTGGTCGAAGGCCGCGAGCACAGAGATAGAAACGGGCGTTGGCGGGGCAGCTTCGGCAGACGCGGTAGACGCGGCAAGCAACCCAACGAGGCCCGAGTGAACCGACGACAGATTGTCCAGGCGTCCGCTCGCGAAGAACGCGTTATCGAGACCAAAAACTGCCGGCGGCTGGGTGTCAGCAACCGAAATGTCATAGCCGGCGACATCCGCACCGGCTCGGCCAACGAGGCGAGCGAGATGTCCGACCAGGTCAACGTGTTCGACGTCGCCAAGACCAATGACCGGGTTCAGATGGCGCTGCGGATCCAGCTTGAGACCCTCGGCATTGACGGCACGATCGAGGTGAACTGCCAACTGCGGGAATCGAAGCAGAGCACCGGTTCGAACCAGCTCAACTGACCCGTCGTGGAAGACAAGACGTCCGGCAAACTCGAGTTCGCGATCCAGCCAGGAATTGAAAAGCGGTCCACCGTAGACCTCGACACCGGCCTGCAACCAGCCGTGAGCCGAAGTCGTCGGCTTTGGCTTCAGCTTGAAGCCCGGCGAATCGGTGTGGCACCCAACTATGCGAAACCGAGTAGTCGCGCCAGCGGCCTCGGGGCGACGCCAGGCGACGATTGCACCATCGCGAACGACAAAGTGGTCGCCCGCGCCACTGGGCCACTCCTCGGTTTCGAGGAGCCGCGTGAACCCGGCTTCAGTAAGGCGCCGAGCAACCTCAGCAACGGCGTGAAACGACGACGGCGAAGCAGAAACGAACGATGCAAGCGACTCGAGATGGGTAACCTTTGGCACTCAGCCATTCAACCAGTCGAACGACCGGCGCACACCAGCCGCGTGGATGAGCAGCGTGAATGAGCAGCGTGGCGGATCAACGTGAACGAGCAGCGTGGAAGAGCAGCGTGGATGACCAGCGTGGATGCGAGTTGCGCTAGCGCTTGCGCCGCTCTCGAACCCGCATATTTACATTGATCGGGCTGCCTTCAAATCCAAAGATCTCGCGAAGTCGACGAGTAATGAATCGGCGATATTGCGGATCCAGAAAACCCGTCGTAAACAGAACGAACGTCGGAGGGCGCGATGCGGCCTGAGTTCCGAACAGGATGCGCGGCTGCCGTCCACCCCGAACCGGATGCGGATGCTCGGACGTCAGTTCGGCCAGAAGCGCATTGAACTTGCCGGTGGGAATTCGGGTATCCCACGAAGCGAGAGCCGTCTCCAGCGCGGGAACCAGTTTCTCCATGTGGCGTCCGGTTTTTGCGGAGATATTTACTCGCGGCGCCCAGGAAACGTGACTCAGATCCTGTTCGATTTCGCGCTCGAGATAACGTCGACGTTCGTCGTCGAGCAGATCCCACTTGTTGTAGGCGAGAACGAGAGCTCGACCGGACTCGAGAACGAGATCGATGATTTTCAGATCCTGAACACTGATCGGTTCGGTGACATCGATGATGACAATGGCAACTTCGGCCTTTTCGAGCGCAGCGGTTGTGCGGAGAGTCGCATAGAAGTCGGCACCCTGAGCAAGATTGACACGACGTCGAATCCCGGCGGTGTCGACGAATCGCCAATACTTGCCGGCAATCTCGACCTGCTCATCAACAGGATCTCGAGTGGTTCCGGCAAGATCTCCGACAACGACTCGCTCTTCACCGGCGGTCTTGTTGAGAAGGCTGGATTTACCAACATTGGGTCGACCGAGAATGGCAACTCGACGAGGACCACCGACTTCTTCCTTGGCAACAGCCGAAATCTCGGGAAGAACGGTCATGACGTGGTCAAGCAGGTCGGCGACACCGCGACCATGGATTGCCGAAACGGGCCACGGTTCTCCAAGACCCAGGCTCCACAGTGCGGATGCGTCGGCCTCCTGGCGCGCATCGTCCACCTTGTTGGCCACGAGAATTACCGGTTTTCGACTGGATCGAAGCATGCGAACAACGTGCTCGTCAGTGGAGGTTGCGCCAACTGTCGCATCGACAACGAAAAGGACAACATCGGCAAGATCGACAGCGACTTCGGCTTGAGCAGCAACGGATGCGTTGAGTCCTCTGGCATCCGGTTCCCAACCACCGGTGTCCACGATCGTGAAACGGCGAGTATTCCATTCGCCCTTGTAGTTGACCCGATCGCGGGTAACCCCGGGAGTGTCTTCGACGACCGCTTCGCGACGACCGATGATGCGGTTGACGAGAGCAGATTTTCCGACGTTCGGTCGACCCACAATCGCAATGACGGGGAGTGCCGGAAGAAAGACGATCTTGTCGGGGTCCTCGGTGACACCCTCGAGGACCTCGAGGTCGTCGTCCTCGAGGTCATACTCCCGAAGTCCGGCGAGAAGTGATGCTGCTCGCTGCGCTGCATCCGCTTCCGAAAGTGAATTCAGACGGTCAACAACGGCACTGTCGAGCTCGCCGAAGTCGTCGGTGTCGTCGTCTGCCATGGTGTCTTGCGTCTCTTCCGATCTGGTGGAGCGTGGGTCGAGCGCGAACGCCTATTTCGACTTCCCGCGGCTCTGCACGAGAGCGACGACTGCCTCGACGGTGTGATCGAAGTCGAGATCCGTCGAATCGACGATTGTTACACCGTCTGCGGCGTTCATGAAATCGACGACCTTCGAATCCTGGGCGTCTCGGGATGCGAGCTGCCGGGCCGTCGACTCGGCGGATTCTCCACGAAGTTCCGCCGAACGACGTCCTATCCTAACGTCCTCGGATGCGGTCAGAAGAATCCGCACTTCGGCATCCGGCGCTACAACGGTGGTGATATCGCGACCCTCAACCACGATTCCGGGCTTCGAACTCTCTGCAATCACTGTTCGAAACAACTGCACCATGAACTCTCGAACCTCGGGAATTCGGGCGACCCCACTGACCGCAGAACTTACGGCGGGTTCGCGAATATCGTCGGTGACATCGATCGAGTCGACCCGAACGAAGTAATCGTTCGGGTCGATTCCGATCTCATAGTCGAAGTCCGGCAGGCTGTCGATAACTGCGTCGGAGTTGGAGGTATCGACGCCCTGCGCGAGGCAACTCCAGGCAAGAGCTCGATAAGCAGCTCCGGTGTCCTGGTAGGCGAAGCCGAGTTCGCGAGCTGCTGCACGACTAACACTCGACTTGCCCGATCCAGCTGGTCCGTCGATAGCCACAACGATCCGAGTCACGCAACGGCTCCGGAGATCGTCCAACCTCGAGCCTGAAGCTCGCGAGCAAGTCGTTCCTCGGCTTCGGGAACGACACTGATTTCGGCAAGGCCGAACTGGGCTCCGGGCGAGTGTTCCATCTGAAGGTCTTCGAGGTTAACGCCGACTGAGCCGATTTCGGTGAGTAGTCGTGCGAGCTCTCCGGGAACGTCGTTGACGAGGACGATCAGCTGCGAGAAGTGCTTTGCAACGCCGTGCTTGCCCGGGATTCGGGCAACTCCGGCATTGCCCGCAGCGAGATTCTCGGCGATCGCTCGTCGAGCTCCTGGAGCACTCGGGTCGGACAGGGCATCGATCAAAACGGTGAGATCGGCTCGATAACTCTCGAGAACACTAACTACTTGCTCGGAATTCGCATCGAGAATCTGTACCCAGAGGTCCGGCTGGCTGCCTGCGATCCGAGTCGTGTCGCGGATGCCTTGTCCAGCAAGCCCGACGGATGCGTCACTGGCATCCACGAGGCGTTTTGCGAGAAGGGTCGAGATCACCTGCGGAACATGCGAAACAAGGGCCACACTTCGATCGTGCTCGGCCGCATCCATTGCAACGGGAGCAGCGCCCAGATCCAGTGCAAGAGCCTCGATCGCCGAGTCCGCCGCACGTCGATTGGCAATTCCGTCGTGGTTCGCGATCACCCATGGACGGCCTACAAACAGATCGGCCCGCGCCGATATTGCGCCACCGCGCTCACGACCGGCCATCGGATGTGACCCGACGTAGCGAGACACGTCAGCTCCCAGAGCACGCAGTTCGCCCAGCGGAGCGAGCTTCACGCTCGCAACGTCAGTGACGAGCGCATCCGGGTAAGCGGCGAGCTCGGCAGCGACCGTCTGCGCGACGACGTCAGGTGGAACGCACACAACAATAAGCGCGGGTGCATCGCCTGCGTGCGCTGCTCGCCCAGCTCCGTAGTCGATTGCCAGGCGAACGGTGGTCGGAGAAATGTCGGAAAGGATGACGTCTATGCCGAGGGCGCGAAGGGCGAGCCCGATGCTCGAGCCCAGCAATCCAGCGCCGACGATTCGCACCGGGCCCACAGTTCGCGCAGTCGAAGCGCTGGACGACTTAGGACTCGCACTGGTGTCGGGAGCGGCGGTGCGCTGTGGTGTGGTCACTGCCTGCCCTTCTTGTCGCGTGGTCGGACGCTCTCATCTGCCGGGATCTCGTCATCCGCCGGGATTCTGTGATCCGCCGGTATTTTCGGGTGTTCCGCTGAGGGTTCGCGAGCAGATCTCGAGAGAGTCAGCAGTTGGCCAAGCTCAACTTTAGTGAGATCGCGAATCTGCCCAGAACCAAGGGAGCCCAAACTGAGTGGCCCAAACTGCCGTCGAACCAGCTCCAGCACCGGATGGTCCGCGGCCGCGAGCATCCGCCGAACGATGCGATTTCGCCCCGAATGCAGTTCGACTTCGACCATCGATTGGCCTCGCGAAGGCTTCCCGATGAGTTTCACTCGATCGGCAGCAATCGGTCCGTCATCCAGCTCGACGCCGGTCGTCAGGCGACGAAGGGTTGCCGCAGAAACCTCGCCGCGCACTTTGGCAACGTAGGTCTTCGAAACTCCGAACGACGGATGAGCAAGAACGTGAGCGAGCTCTCCATCGTTGGTCAGGACAAGAAGCCCGCTGGTTTGTGCATCGAGGCGACCAACGTTGAAGAGTCGCTCGTCATACTCACGCGTGTAGAGACTGAGATCGGGTCGTCCGTTCTCGTCGGCAAGCGAACTCACAATTCCGACCGGCTTGTTCAGCATGAGATAGCGGCGAGAAGGATCCAGCTGGATGGCTGTGCCATCCACCGAAACCAGGTCGGTGGAGAGGACTCGACGCCCCGGCTCGGCGACGACCTGCCCGTTGACGGACACCCGACCGGCCGCAATCAGGTCTTCGGAAACGCGACGACTGGCAACCCCGGCTGCAGCCATGACCTTCTGAAGGCGTTCTCCCTCGTTTGTTGAGTCGCGAGCGGGTTCCGGATGCGCGCGAGAACGCCCCGGCGCGTCGTCGTCGCCATCCGGCCGATCGAGCGACCCGCGGTCATCTGAGGTCATCGAACCCAGCGGAACCATCTGCGAGCAACGGCGAAATGTGCGGAAGGTCGTCGATCGAATTGATGCCGAGCTGAGTCAGCATGAGGTCAGTTGTTGCGTAGTGAATCGCGCCGGTTTCACTGTCGGTGTACGCCTCGGTAATGAGACCACGACCAAGAAGGGTTCGAACGACGGAATCCACGTTGACCGCGCGAATTGATGCGATCGATCCTCGACTGATGGGCTGTTTGTAGGCGATTACCGCAAGTGTTTCGAGCGCGGCCTGCGATAGACGGGTCGGATTCTGAGTGAGAACAAAGTCCCGAACGACATCGTCGTGCTCGCCGCGAACGTAGATCCGCCAGCCTCCGCCGACCTCGCGAAGTTCGAAACCGCGTCGAACTCCCCCGGTGACGCCGTCGTAGTCGGCAACGAGCGACTCGATCGACTGGCGAACCGCAGGAATCGGAGCACCAACGGCAGTAGCGAGCGACACAAGAGGCTGCGGCTCGTCGGCGATCATAAAGATCGCTTCGAGTGCTCGTGGGATGTCGGCGATGTGGGGTCGAGGCGTCTCCGACTCTTCCGGCTCGCTGGTAGCGTCGCGCGGTTCTGGCGCGAATTCCTGTGCGAATTCCTGTGCGGATTCTGGTACGGATCCTGGTGCGGATTCTGGTACGGATTCTGGTACGGATTCTGGTGCGGATTCTGGTGCGGATTCTGGTGCGGAGTCCCGAGCGGCTTTAGGCATCGTAGTCGGCTCCAAGATTGGCGAGGCTGTCATCGTTCCAGTGTTCGGCGGTCCAGTGCAGAGTGAGTTCGCCAAGCGGCTCCAACTGGTCATAGCCAATCGATCCACTGCGATACAGCTCAAGAACAGCAAGGAATCGGGCAACAATCACGCCGAGTTGATCAGCTCCGGCAATCAGCTGGCGGAAGGTCATCGGTTCGCCGCGCCGGAGAAGTGCGACGACGTGCGCGGCCTGCTCGCGGATGCTGACCAGCGGTGCATGGAGGTGGTCGATTCCGACGGTCGGCAGCTCACGGGGAGCAAATGCGAGAGCAGCAAGCGCTGCGAAATCATCGACCGACAACGTCCACACCAGTTCGGGCGTTTGACGCCGATACTTCTCTTCGAGCCGCACCGATCTGAAGTGACGGGTCGATTCGGCATCCAGCCCGGAGGAGAACCACTGGGACGCTTCCTTGAAAGCGCGGTACTGAAGTAGACGGGCAAACAGCAGATCACGAGCCTCGAGAAGGGCAACATCCTCGGCGTCGACGAGTTCGCCCTGCGGAAGGAGACCGGCAACTTTCAGATCGAGGAGAGTTGCAGCAACGACCAGGAACTCGCTGGCGCGATCGAGCTCCTGGTCGGAATCGACTCCCCTGAGATACGAGATAAATTCGTCGGTCACGCGACTGAGCGACACCTCGGTGATGTCCATTTCGTGCTTCGAAATCAGCGAAAGCAGCAGGTCAAAGGGTCCATTGAAGTTGGAGAGGCTGACCGAGAATCCATCCGCGTTGTCGGACGGGGTGCGATTGTCCTCTTCCAACTCCGCGGCCGCGCTACGCGACGGCGCCACGGGAGATCAATTCTCGCGCCAGTTGCCGATAGGCATCCGCGGCCGAATGATCGGGAGCGAAGGTCGTTAGCGGCTCGCCGGCGACGCTCGCATCCGGAAACTTCACGGTTCGCCCAATCACCGTCTCGAGCACATCGTCACCAAAGGTGCTGACCACCCGCTCAAGGACTTCGCGCGTATGCAGAGTTCGCCCGTCGTACATGGTTGCGAAGATTCCGTCGAGTTGAATCGCGGGATTCAATCGATCTCGCACCTTCTCGATGGTTTCGATGAGCAGAGCAACCCCGCGAAGCGCAAAGTACTCGCATTCCAGCGGAATGAGAACGCCGTGTGAAGCGGTAAGCGCATTGACGGTGAGAAGCCCCAGCGACGGCTGGCAGTCAATGAGGATGACGTCGTAGTCGTTCTGAACCGGTTTGAGAACGCGCGCAAGAATCTGTTCTCGAGCGACTTCGTTGACCAGGTGCACCTCAGCAGCGGACAGGTCGATGTTCGCCGGCAGGACGTCGAGGTCGGGAACAGCGGATGGCAGAATCACGGATGCCGTGTCCTTGACCGTTCCGAGAAGCAGGTCGTAGACGGTGGTGACATCGTGCGTGGGAACTCCGAGGCCAGCAGAGAGCGCTCCCTGTGGGTCAAAATCGATCGCAAGAACGCGACGACCATACTCGGCAAAAGTCGCCCCGAGATTGATCGTGCTGGTCGTTTTTCCGACGCCACCCTTTTGGTTGCACAGCGCAATGATTCGAGCCGGACCGTGCCCGCGCAGCGCAGGCGGATCGGCGAAAATCGACTTCGGTCGACCAGTTGGACCAACGAGACCTGGCGCTAGTTCCTCAAAGCCGGTGAGTACGGCTGAGTCGTCTTGCGCGCTGGTCATGCGTCGAGTTTACGGCGCGGCCCGAAGGCCTCGGGGTCGCACACGCGCCCGGGCGAGCAGTCGCTTCAACTTCAGGTTGAGAGTTAGCGCAACGACGCCGTGGACATCAACCCGATGTCGGCCACACGGTTGCTCAGTGCGCGCGCGGATGCGCAGTCGTGTACATGTCCCGAAGAGTGTCGGCCGTGACCAGAGTATAAATCTGAGTGGTGGCGACCGACGAATGGCCCAGCAACTCCTGGACGACGCGCACGTCAGCACCGCCGGCAAGCAAATGGGTTGCAAACGAGTGACGGAAAGTGTGGGGCGAAATCTCGATTCCGAGATTGGCCCGATCGGCGACCGCTCGGATCACGAGCCAGGCGTTCTGCCGCGACATCCGTTGCCCGCGAGCTCCCAGAAATAGCGCAGGCGTTGCTGTCCCGCGCGCTGAGAACAGCGGTCTAACGCGCACCAGGTACGCGTCGATAGCGGCCCTCGCGTAGCTTCCGAGCGGCACGATCCGCTGCTTGCCACCCTTGCCGAACAGACGAACAACATCCCCATCGACCACATCCGCATCCATGACGTCGTCAACGTTCAGGTCAACCGCTTCGGAAATCCGCGCGCCGGTTGCGTAGAGAAGTTCAAGCAGCGCGGTATCACGCAGTGACTGTGGAGTTTCACCGCGTGCCGCATCCAGAACCGCAGCCATCTGTTCGATCGAGATGGCTTTCGGGAGGCGGCTTGGCAGTTTCGGCGGTTTCGATTCGGCAGCAACATCCACCTCGACGAGGCCTTCGTCGAGAAGGTAGCGATGAAAACCTCGAACCGAGGAGAGCATTCGAGCGGTCGATGACGCACTGAGCGCACCCGATTCGCGGGTCCGAAGGGACGCAACGTAGGCAGACACGTCGTCGGTTCGGATTGCTGAAGCCTCGCGAACACCGCGAAGCAGGAGAAATGCGAGATAGCCGTTGAGGTCCCGCCGGTACGCAGCGACCGTGTTGACGGACAGCCCGCGCTCCACGACCAGGTGTCGGAGGTAGTGGTCGAGCTGATCAGCCGCGGGCATGAGCGGCCAGCACCGCAAAGGCGAGAATCGAGTTGCGTAGGCGGCCCGCAAGAACTCCGGCAACTGCCTCCTGAAGCGGCACCCATTGAATCGCGATGTCGGCTTCTTCGTCTGTTCGATCGAAGGCGACGCTCGCCGATGTGAGCTCGCTCGCCTCGAACACCCGAATCAGCTCGTTGCTGCCGCCTGGCGAGGTGAAGATCGTCCCGAGCAGCGCCCACCGGCCAGCAACCAGATCGACCTCTTCTTCGAGCTCGCGTTTGGCTGCAGCGAGTGCATCCTCGCCTTTCACATCCAGGAGCCCGGCGGGGATCTCCCAATCCCTCATCCGTATCGGATGACGATACTGCTGGATGAGAAGTACTTCCCCCGAATCATTTCGGGCGAGAATCGCGGCAGCTCCCGGATGATCGACGTAGTCACGCGCTACCGCGTGTCCGTTGTATTCGAGCTCGTCGCGACGCACATCCCAAACTCGACCATCGAATGCTACGGTCGACGAAAGGATTGTTGGATCAAACGGCTCGTCGACGAGCTCAGGCATCCGCCGGCTCCGGAACCTCAAACAGGCGGCTCGCCTGCTGGCGTTCCAGTGCGGCGCCGACGAGTCCCCTGAACAACGGATGCGCGTGGTTCGGCCGCGACCGCAGCTCCGGATGCGCCTGGGTTCCGACATAGAACGGGTGCACATCGCGAGGAAGCTCGACGTACTCGACGAGAGTGCGGTCGGGGGAAATACCCGAGAACTGCATGCCGTGCTGTGAGAGCTGCTCGCGATAGGCATTATTGACTTCGTAACGATGACGATGACGCTCGGATGCGAACGGCGCGTCGTACAACTCTTCGACGAGCGAACCGGCACTGAGAGCCGCTTCGTAGAGACCGAGTCGCATCGTGTGCCCCATGTCCCCTGCCGCCAGAATATCCACCTGCTCGGCCATGGTCGCAATTACCGGATACTCGGTGTCCGGGTTGAATTCGGTCGACGATGCCCCGGGAAGGCCAACCACGTGACGCGCGAACTCGATGACCATGCACTGGAGTCCCAGGCACAGCCCCAGGGACGGGATTCCGTTTTCGCGAGCGAATCGAAGCGCGGCCAACTTCCCCTCGATACCGCGAATTCCGAAGCCGCCCGGCACGCAGATGCCATCAAGGTCGGAGAGCAGTCGAGCCGCGACCTCAGGCGACTCGCACTCATCCGACGGCACCCAGCGCAGATTCACCTTGGCCTGATGCGCGAATCCGCCAGCCTTGAGCGCCTCGGTAACAGAGAGGTAGGCGTCCGGAAGGTCAATGTATTTTCCGACGACGCCGATAGTCACATCGAACTTGGGGTCGTGAACCACCCCCAAAAGCTCTCGCCAGCCATCCCAGTTGACGGCACTGGCCTTCTTGAGTCCGAGCTGTTCGATGATGTAGGTGTCAAGGCCCTGGTCGTGAAGCATCGTGGGGATGTCGTAGATGCTCGGAACATCGATCGCATTGACGACGGCATCCTCGTCGACGTCGCACATCAGAGCAATCTTGCGTTTATTGCTCTCCGATACCGGACGATCCGAGCGCAGAACGAGAGCATCCGGCTGGATACCTATCGAACGAAGGGCGGCAACGGAGTGCTGCGTGGGCTTGGTCTTCTGCTCTCCGGACGCGTTCATGAACGGAACGAGCGAAACATGAACGAAAAAGACGTTCTTGCGACCGAGCTCGTGACGAACCTGACGGGCGGACTCGATGAACGGCTGGCTCTCGATATCGCCGACGGTTCCGCCGATCTCGGTGATGATCACGTCCGGTTGCGGCTCAGCGTCATTGAACGGACCAGCCGCCTGAAGCCGCATCCGCCGCTTGATCTCATCGGTGATGTGCGGGATGACCTGCACCGTGTCGCCGAGATATTCTCCGCGCCGCTCCTTGGCGATGACCTCTGAGTAGATCTGGCCGGTTGTTACGTTTGCCGCCTGGTTCAGGTTGATGTCGAGGAATCGCTCGTAATGGCCGATGTCGAGGTCGGTCTCAGCTCCGTCATCTGTTACGAAGACTTCGCCATGCTGGAACGGGTTCATTGTGCCCGGATCGACATTCAGATACGGGTCGAGCTTCTGCATCACAACGCGAAGGCCGCGGGCGGTAAGCAGGTTACCGAGAGATGCGGCGGTCAGTCCCTTTCCCAGGGATGAAACCACGCCACCGGTAACGAAAATGTGCTTAGTCACCGAAGGTTGAAAGTTCGGCAGGCCCGTTTCAGATTTATCCACCACGGGGTTGTAGTCTATCGCGCTGCGAGAGTCACTCGCTGCCACCGACCCGCCGAGCGAGGGGCAGGTCGCGAACGAAATCTATGCGCGACTCGGTGTGCGGATAACCCACCTTCGAGAACGCAGCAGCCATCGGGAAATTACCGTCGTCAGTTTCACCGATGATGAACAGTGCGCCCTGTCCGATCATCCGTTTCGTGATCCAGCCGAGCAGTTGAGCCGCGTATCCCCTGCCGCGATGGCGATGCGAAACCCCGATGAAGGATGCCGTGCCGTTCTCGGCCGTGCCGCGAAGACCGCCGATGACGAGGCCGACGACCTGGTTCTCGGAGTCGGGGATTGTCGGATCGATCGCGAGGAACATCGATTCCACCGGATCGATCTCGAGATATTCGTTTGCGGTGTCCCGGGCGACGGTTGCCAGATCGTCGCGATTCAGAGCATCAACATCGTGAGCGTCGAGGCTGCCGACGAGAATCTCCTCGAGAACCGTGGGCAACCGCGGATCGTCCGCGCGCTCCAGGGAGTCAAATAGCAGTCCCGTTTCCGGAATCGTGGTGGTGGCCCCGAGTACTTCGAGCCGGAAGCGACGACGCCGAACCAGCAGGCGAAATCCGTTGTCAGCCAGCAACTCGACGAACGCAGCAACGCGTGGATCCTCCAGCGGTTGATCGGTGGGCAGGAAGAAGATGATCTCGAGCGTCGCGCGCCCCGGTTCCGCGCTGTCAAGAACCGCCCGCTCGAGCAGCTTCCCGGCAACCATCGGAGAGTCAAGCGGCAGGTCGAGAAAGTCGATGATGAACGGCGTCTCGCGCGCCTTTGAACCCCAGCCGGCGACGACCCCGAGAACAGCGCCTTCTGTGTCGCGGGCCGCCCACACCCACCTCGGCTTTCTGAATCCAAGTCGCAGTGCGCGGTCGATCTGTTCGGCCGAAAAGTTACGAAGCTGGGTGAAACTCTCGTTCGGCGGTTTCGCTGCGAGCAATAGTGAGCGGGCTTCGGCTCGTGATTTCGCTCGGATGATCGTGATTTTGCCCGTCGGCTGCATACCTGCCCTCAATGCCCGGATTGCCCTGAATGCGTGGCCCTAGCCATGTCGAGTAACTCCCGTGCATGAGTGAGTCCGCTTTCCGAGTCCGGGAGTCCGGAGAGCAGCCGTGCCATCTCGGCGACTCGGTCGTCGCCCTCGAGCTGGCGGACGCTGCTTTCGGTCACGGTTCCGTCGCTGTCTTTCACGACGCTCAGATGATTGTTCGCGAACGCGGCAACTTGCGCGAGGTGTGTAACAACGACAACCTGCGCCGTTTCGGCGAGCGTGGCGAGCCGCCGACCGATCTCGGTTGCGCTCGCTCCGCCAACGCCCGCATCCACCTCGTCGAAGATGAAAGTCGGAACCGGGTCGGTAGCGGCAATCACGACTTCGATTGCGAGCATGAGCCTGGACAACTCGCCACCCGACGCACCCCGTCCCAGCGGGCGAGGCTCGGAACCAGCATGTGGGCGAAGCAGGAACGACACCTGGTCTTTGCCGGTCTGCGAGTAGTCGGGACGATCGTCCACTTCCACGCTCAACTGGGCTTCGCCCATGGCGAGGGCACTGAGCTCAGCGCTCACGCGCTGCGACAGTTCGCTCGCGTATTTCGTGCGGACAGCAGTCAACCGACTCGCGAGGTCGACGATTGCCGACCGATCCGACTCGACCTCGGCTCGAAGAGCTTCGATGCGATCGGAGTCGTTGTCGAGTTCAAGGAGTCGTCCGCTCCCGGTATCCAGATAGTCGATCGCAGCGTCAAGCGTTGGGCCGAATCGCCTGACCAGATTCGCCAACTCAGCTCGACGCTCCTGGACTGTTTCGAGTTCGCGTCCGCCGTCCGCGTCAAGGTCGCTGAGATAGCGGGCAAGCTGGGATGCGATCTCGGCGACCACGATTGTCGCGTTCCCCAGGGCCTCCGCAATGACTTCGAGCTTGGGGTCGTGCCCCGCAACGCGATCAAGTTGACGCCGCGCCGAATCGAGCAGCCCCGTCGCGTCGCCCCCATCGTCGCTCGATTGCGAAGAAACGAGATCCTGGGCCTGTGCGGCGGCCAGTCTCAGGTCTTCGAGATTCGTGAGCAGATCGGCGCGTTCCGCGAGCTCGATATCCTCGCCGCGAGTGGGAGCCACCCGTTCGATCTCCTCGATCGCAACTCGCAGGTCGTCCGCCTCCTGGGAGCGGCGATCGCGTTCGGCGACGAGCACATCCAACTCACCCTGGGCGGTCTGCCAGCGCGCATACACGGCCTGGTAGTCGTCGAGTAACGTCGTCAGCTTCGCTCCCGCGAATCGATCGAGCGCCTCCCGCTGCGCCGTAGCCGAGCGCAACCGGATCTGATCGGACTGCCCGTGAACCACGACCAGCTGCTGGCCGATCTCGTTCAGGACACCGACCGGGGCGGCACGACCACCAACCGCTGCACGACTGCGACCCTCTGTGGAGATCGAACGGCTCAGCAGTAGTCCGGCATCGTTCGATCCCGGGATCGCATCGAGGTCTCCGCCGGCATCCCGCACCCGAGTTGCGACCGCGCCGCCGGCATCCACCAGCCACCGACCGTCGACGACCGCCTGGCTCGCCCCGGATCGGATGGATGCGGTGTCTGCACGTTCGCCCAGGAGCAGCCCGAGCGCGGTAACAACCATGGTCTTGCCTGCACCCGTCTCGCCGGTGAGCGCGGTAAAACCGGGACCGATCGGAAGCGTCGCCTGGCCGATTACCCCGAGGCCGCGGATGGTGATTTCCTCGATCACGGCGTACCCGAAGCGCGAACTGACTCGCCGCGCCAGCCGTCGACAGGAAGCGAGAATTTGTGGACCAGGCGGTCGGTGAAGGGTCCGGTGGTGAGCCGGGCGAGACGCACCGGTATCGGCGAGCGGCGAACCACGACTCGAGCACCCCGCGGCAGATCGCGCGTTCGCCGGCCATCACACCAGAGAACACCGGTTCCCTGGGTACGATCGAGCACCTCGACTGCAAGCGACGAATCCGGGCCAACGACAAGCGGACGCGCGAACAGCGCGTGTGGGCTGAGTGGAACGAGAAGCATCGCGTCGAGACTCGGCCAGACGATAGGGCCGCCGGCGGAAAAGGAATAGGCGGTCGACCCGGTCGGAGTGGACATCACGACGCCGTCACAACCGAAGGACGACAGCGGGCGACCATCCACTTCGATCACAACTTCGAGCATCCGTTCCCGACTTGCCTTCTCAACGGTTGCCTCGTTGAGCGCCCAGGTCTCGTAGACGACCTCGGAATCGACTTTCACGCGCACGCTCAGCGTCATGCGCTCTTCGACCGAGTAGTCCCGAGCAAGAACGCGGCCGACCGTTGCCGTCAGGTCATCGCGCTCGCTCTCGGCAAGGAATCCGACGTGGCCGAGGTTGACACCGAGGAGTGGTGCGCTGCTGCCTCGAGTGAGTTCCGCGGCTCGAAGGATCGTTCCGTCGCCGCCCAGCACGATCACGATCTCGAGCTCGGAAATGGATACACCGTCGCCGAGCATTGTCACCGGCTCGAGGTTCGGGGCAACGCGAAGGAGATCCTCGTATTCGTCAGCGTTGAGAACCGGAGTGAGTCCGGCATCCTGCAGTTGGCGGCAGACCGAAACGGCGGCTTCGAGTGAATCGTCCCGACCGGTGTGGGCAACGATCAGGATGTGCCGGTCGGCAGTTGGGCCCATGCGTCCATTCTCCCTGATTAGCGCCGACCGGCGCGCGGCCAACGCTCGTGAGTGTGGACAGTCTCCAGTCAGTCCAACGCGCCGACGAGCGCATTCCAGTTCGACGGATTGGTTCCCGCGCTCGCACTCAGCCAGACCAGATACTCGCGGTTTCCGGCAGATCCGAGGATCGGAGACGGGATTACACCGGCGACTGGCATTCCCAGATCCCAGGCCGCCCAGAGCATCGCGCTCACGGCATCCTGCCGAGCCCCGCGGTCCCTGACAATCCCTTCTCGCACTCCGCCCCGACCCACCTCGAACTGCGGTTTTACCAGGAGCACGAAGTCGGCATCCGGGGTCGCGGCGTCTCGGAGCGGTTCAAGAACGAGGCGAAGTGAAATGAACGAAAGGTCGGCGACCACGATGCTCGGCAACTCGACTTTGCGGGGCTCGGGACCTTGCAGTTGCCCGGCGATCCACTCCGGTGTTAGTTCCCGGATATTGAATCCCTCGACCGCGACGACGGCCGGATTGTCCCGAATTTTGGGGGCGAGCTGGCCGTGACCGACGTCGAGCGCAAGCACTCGGACCGCACCTCGCTCGATGAGAACCTGAGTGAACCCGCCGGTAGATGCTCCCGCGTCGAGGGCCACCCTGCCCGCCGGGTCGATCTGGAACGTGTCCAGGGCAGCAATCAGTTTGTGTGCACCGCGGCTCACGTAGTGGTCCCCGGCAGCAACCTCGACAACCTGCCCGGAGCGAACCCGAAACGACGGCTTGACCTGCGCGACACCGTCAACCCTAACTAGCCCGTCCACGATCAGCCGAGCGGCGTGGGTGCGTGAACGGGCAAGACCTCGTGCTCCGAGAGCGGCATCCAACCTCGAATTGTTCTCGTATTCGGGATTCGGCACTACATTGCCGAGTCACCGTCGAGCCGAGATTGCAGCTCGTCGTTGATCTGGGCAAAAGCGGCGGCTCGCGACTCGAGGGGTTGATCCTCGATCACCCGAAGACGCGACAGCAGGGCATCCGCCTCAAGGCCGTCGACCGGAACCTCTGACTCGGTCACGACTCAAGAATACAATTCCGCCGGAATGGCCAGCGCGTAGACCGTAAGGCCGGACGTCCACACCGCGGCGGCTCCGGCTCGAATCAGGTTGATCCTGCTGTCACCCCGATTGTCGATGGTGATCGTTGTGTCGCGCCTGCGTATCACCGCATCACCTACTCGCGTAACCACCGATCCGTCCAGATCCTCGCCCGCTTCAACCACTGGATACGGCTCCGTGAGTCCTCGCAGATCCTCGAGCAGGAAATGCGGGCGGGAATCCGGAGGCGCAGCGATGACCTGCTTCGGCCCATCGATACCGGTGAGGACCATGATCGATGTGATGCCAGCGCGATTCGCACCGAGAATGTCAGTGTCTAGGCGATCGCCCAGAAACACCGGCGACTTTGCGCCAAACCGCTCGACCGCCTCACGGAAAATCGCGGCCTCAGGCTTGCCTGCAACCACGGGAAGGATGCCGGTCGCGGTGTGAACCGCAGCGACCAGCGTGCCGTTGCCGGGCGCAATTCCACGCTCTTGCGGAATCGTCCAGTCGGTATTCGTCGCGACCCAGGGAATCCCGTCGCCCTGGTCATCGCGCGCCAAGGCGAA
This sequence comes from Galbitalea sp., assembly GCA_036266835.1. Lineage (GTDB taxonomy): Bacteria > Actinomycetota > Actinomycetes > Actinomycetales > Microbacteriaceae > Galbitalea. Next base: position 17,892 of record DATAXD010000047.1, read on the forward strand.
GGACGCCTCGGCGAGTTGCTTCCAGCCAAGGTCCGGCGAGAAACCCTGGATCACGGCCGCCGGCGAATCTTCGGCGGAATCGGTCGGAACAAATCCGGCATCCCGAACCACGTCAACCAGCCCGGCGCCGCCGACAACCAGGATCGTGGATCTTGGCGGAACGAGTCCCGCTAGTAGTTTCACGGCGGCTTGGGGAGATGTCACAACGTCTTCGGGAGCAACCTGCAGCCCGAGCCTCGTCAGGTGCTCGGCGACCGCATCGGGGGTCCGAGCGGCGTTATTGGTTATGTACCCGATCTTTGCGGATTCGGACGCGGAGTTGATGCACTCGATGGCGTGCGGAATCGCGAACCGACCGGTGTAGATGACTCCGTCCAGGTCGGCAAGGATGACGTCGACCCCGTCGAGCGGAGTGGGGTCAGTCATGAGGTTCTTCGAGGTCCGGCCCGTCGACAAGCTCAGTGGCCGGAGTCCCATCGTCGTCGAGTTCGATCACCTCGACTTCGATCACCTCGACTTCGATCACCTCGATGATGTCCACATCCCCGGGGTTGTCCGCCTGTTCCAGCGCATCGGATGCACGCTCCGAACGCTCAAACCACTGCTCCGCTTCATCCACCCGACCGAGCTCCTCGAGGACCGTCGCATACGCATCGAAGAGCGCTGGACTGTAGGAATAGGCGGTAGCCGGGTCGAGTTCGGGGATCTCGAGTTCGGCGAGTGCCGCATCCGGCTGGTCGAGGTCCAGGCGTGCGCCGGACATCGCGATCGCGAGCTCAACACGAACTTCGGTCGACAGCGATGCCCGCGGAACCGAGCGACCTTCTTCGAGCGCCTTCTCGGGTCGACCTAGTCCCCGCTCGCTGTCCACCATCATCGGAAGCTGGTCGTTACGGCCGGTGATTCGACGGTAGGTGCGTAGCTCGCGCAGAGCGAGTGCGAAGTCGCCGATCGCGTAAGCGGTGATCGCCAACGTTTCCCGGACGACTCCGATGCGCCCCGCACGACGAGCCGCCGAGATGGCGTGCTGATGGGCAAGGGCCGGATCCGACTCGATCAGCCGCGCAGCCATCACCAGGTGAAGTGCCACCCCATCAGCATTTTCCTTGCTCAGGGTCTTGAGCTCGTTGCGGGCGATCCGATCTAGGTCGTTGGCGCTGGTTCCCTCGGGGATGAGCGGATCGTCGTGTCGGGACCGCACCGAACGGGTGCCAAACGGATCCCGGTCCTCGGGTGTTTCTCGCTCACGTGCAGTCCGATCGCCGCGGGCCGGAGCGCCACCCTTCGTCCAGAGTCGCTTCTCGCCGTCTCCTGCTGTAGGCCTCCCATCACGCGATGGACGTCCGGATGTCGACGGCCTGCCCTTGTCCGAGGGCCTGGCCCGGTCGGATGGCTTGCCTTTTTCGGATGGCTTGCCCTTGTACGGACGCGATGAGTCGCCGCGAGGCCCGGCCGGCCTTCCGCTGCCTGGCCTGCGATCGTTGTCGCGCGCGCGGCGATCGGGTGAGTCGGACATTGTGTAATTCTCTCTCCTGTGGAGGGTCTCGATATGCGAAGTCCTTCGGACTGTGCTACTCGACGATTGGAGGGCGAGGATCGTTAACGCAAAGTGGCCGCCCGGTCCCGTTTTTCAACGGGCCCTGGCGGCCACTTTACAAAGGAGTCCGGCGGTGTCCTACTCTCCCACAAGGTCCCCCTTGCAGTACCATCGGCGCAGAGAGTCTTAGCTTCCGGGTTCGGAATGTGACCGGGCGTTTCCCTCTCGCTATGGCCGCCGAAACACTATTGATTTTTC
>DATAXD010000056.1:0-20784 GCA_036266835.1 Galbitalea sp.
GCCGATCGCGCCTGACCCGCCCATCGCGTAGATCTCATCGAGGCCAAGCAGTCCCGCGGCACCAAGGATTGTCGGATGCACAGCTCCAGCGAATTCCTTCTGCGCCGGCGAGGCCAGGGCCACCGACTGAACCCCGGCGACGTGAGCCGGCACTACATTCATCACCACGCTCGACGGGTAGACCGCCTTGCCTCCGGGCACGTAAAATCCCACGCGTGACACTGGTTGCCACCGCTGGATGACTTCGGCACCGGGAGCGATCTGGGTCACGCTCGACTCGGGTACCTGTGCCTCGGTCGCGTGAGTGACTCGGTCGATCGCTTCCTCGAGAGCGGAGCGAACTGCGGGCGTGAGCGCGCGAATGGCATCCGCAATCGCATCGGCGTGCACTCGAATGCGCGGTGGGCGCACGCCGTCAAATTTTTCTGCCTGGTCCAGAAGCGCGGCCTCGCCGCGAGCTCGGACGTCCGCGATCAACTCCGCGGCGGATGCGGATGCCGCGGACACGTCGACGACGCCGCGCGGCGCCAGTGCGGCCAGCTCCGAGCGGCTGGGGTTACGGTTACGGAGATCGAGCGTCTGCATCATGGCTTCCCCATGCTATTGGCCAGCAGCGATCACCAGTGCGCCGCGCGATCCGGTGGAATAGCCGGCGACCCATCAGACTTGAATCCAAACGTATGAATGCGATAGAGCAGCCCGAGGAACCCGTCGAGGTTCCCGTTGACGACCTCGACGCGTTCAAGCGGGTCTTTCGCAGGCACGCCGCCGGAGTTGCGGCCGTCACCGCGCTCGATCCCGACGGCAAGCCCGTCGGGTTCACCGCTACCTCGCTGGCTTCACTATCCGCCGTGCCGCCGCTTGCCACGTTCAACATGGCGAGGATCGCGAGTGCCTGGCCGGCCATGACCGTGGGTAATCACGTGGCCATTCACACGCTTGGGCCGCGCACGAAGCACCTGGCCGAGAAGCTCGCCGGAGACCACGAGCTGCGTTTCGTCGGTGACCACTGGGCCCCCGGACCCTACGGTGTGCCGATCCTCGAGGGCGTCACGTCCTGGATGCTGGGGCGAATCATCGAAGTACATCGGATTCACGACAGCGCCGTGATCGTCGTGCAAATCGAGACCGGTGCTCTGGGTCCCGAGGACGAGGCGCTGCTTTACCACGAGCGTTCGTACCGATCGCCTGGGGAAGTCCTGTAGCTCAGTTGAGGCAGCCGGGACCCAGCAGTGATTTGAGTTCACCGTAGAGGTCGGCCGACACCGTCACCGGATACGGGATTTCGAACATCCGCGCCGACTCGCCGCGCACCAATTTCAGCCTGACCTCGTTCTCGCCGGAGTGCCGGATGAGTACATCGTTGAGGGCGCTGACCACCTCGGTCGTTGCGCGGAACTCCGGCACCGAAATGACCAGGGGCCCGCTCCCGAGGCTGGCGCCGACATCCGGCGAGAACATGCTGACCGCGTGCAGGTTCATTCCGTCGTCCCTCACGCTCACCCGGCCCTTGATCACGACGATCGAATCGCTGGTGAGCGCGGGCGCGAATTCCTGATAGGTCTTGCCCATGAACATCACGGTGATCTCTCCGCCGAAGTCCTCTACGGTGACCATCCCGTACTGGTTTCCGGACGCACGGGCGGTGCGATGCTGCACGCCGGTCACCAGGCCGGCGATCGTTACCGTGTCGCCCTCGCCCGCAACCTCGCCGCTCAGGATCTCGGTGATGCTTGAGGACGCATGCTTCGCGAGTTGCGTCTCCAGACCTGCGAGCGGATGATCCGAGACATACAATCCGAGCATCTCCCGTTCGAATGCGAGTTTGTCCTTCTTCGACCACTCGGGACGATCCGGAACCCGCCCGCCCTCTTGCGGTTCGTCGAACAGGCTCTCGAAGTCGAACCCTGCTTGTCCGGTTGCCTCGGTGCGCTTGATCGAGACCGCCCCTTCGACCGCCTCCTCGTGGATCTCCAGCATGGCCCGTCGAGTTGCCCCGAGTGAGTCGAAGGCTCCGGCCTTGATCAACGATTCGACGGTTCGCTTGTTGGCGACCGGCAGCGGTACTTTCGCCAGGAAGTCGTAGAAGGACTCGAAGCGCCCCTTGGATTCGCGAGCTTGCCGAATCCCCTCGACCACGTTGTACCCGACGTTTCGAACCGCGCCGAGCCCGAACCGAATGTCTCCCGGTGCTGATTCGCCATCGGCTTCCGCAGATGGAACGAATGGGACGGCGGTGAAGTCGACGAAGGACTCGTTGACATCCGGCGCCAGCACCCTGATGCCCATCCGGCGGCATTCGCCCAGGTACATGCCGAGCTTGTCTTTCGAATCGCCGACGCTCGTCAGCAGCGCTGCCATGTACTCGGCCGGATGATTAGCCTTCAGGTACGCGGTCCAGTAGCTCAGGATGCCGTAACCCGCACTGTGCGCCTTGTTGAACGCATAGTCTGCGAACGGCTCGAGGGTTTCCCACAGCACCTTGACCGCGTCGGTGCTGTAGCCGTTCTGCTTCATGCCCTGTTCGAAGACGACAAACTGCTTGTCGAGGACCTTCTTGTCCTTCTTGCCCATCGCCTTTCGAAGGATGTCGGCCTGCCCGAGCGACATGCCTGCCACCTTCTGGGCGACCGCGAGCACTTGCTCCTGATAGACGATGACGCCGAAGGTCGGCGCAAGGATCTCGCGCAGCGGCTCTTCGAGCTCCGGGTGGATCGCGTCGATCACCTGCAGGTCGTTCTTGCGGAGCGCGTATTTGGTATGCGACCCCATGCCCATCGGGCCGGGTCGGTACAGGGCGATGATGGCGGAAATGTCCTCGAAATTGGTTGGCTTCATCTGCCGCAGCAGCGACCGCATCGGTCCGCCGTCAAGCTGGAATACGCCCAGCGTGTCGCCGCGGGCGAGCAACTCGTAGGTCTTCTTGTCGGCGTCGAGGTCGAGATCTTCGATACGAAGGGGCGAGCCGGTGTTCTTTTCGATCATGGCGAGCGCATCGTCAATGATCGTCAGGTTTCGCAGGCCGAGGAAGTCCATCTTGATGAGGCCGAGGGATTCGAGCGGTGGCTGGTCGAACTGAGTGATGATGGCGCCGTCATCCTCGCGCTTCATGATCGGCAGGACGTCCAGCAGCGGTTCCGCGGACAGGATGACGCCGGCCGCGTGCACTCCCCACTGGCGCTTCAGGTTTTCAATCCCGATCGCGGTGTCGAAGACCTTTGCGGCTTCGGCATCCGTCTCGATCACGGCGCGAAAATCGATGCCCTCCTTGTACCGGGGCGAGTCCTTGTCCATGATCTCGCCGAGCGAGATGTCCTTGCCCATGATGGGCGGCGGCATTACCTTGGTGAGCTTCTCCCCCACTGCGTACGGCATGCCCAGCACGCGCGCGCTGTCCTTCAACGCCTGTTTTGCCTTGATCGTGCCGTAGGTCACGATCTGTGCAACCCGGTCATCGCCGTACTTCTGGGTCACATAGCGAATGACTTCTGGGCGTCTGCGGTCGTCGAAGTCAACGTCGATATCGGGCAGCGAGATTCGCTCCGGATTGAGGAATCGCTCGAACAACAAGCCGTGTGCGATCGGGTCGAGTTCGGTGATGCCCATCGCAAACGACACCATCGATCCCGCGGCGGACCCGCGGCCAGGACCCACTCGGATCCCCTGCCGCTTCGCCCAGCCGATGAAGTCGGCAACTACGAGGAAGTACCCGGGAAAACCCATCTGCTTGATGACGTCGACCTCGTATTGGGCGCGCGCGAGATGTTCCGCTGACGGAGCCCCGTGGAACCGCTGCTGCATCCCCACCGACACCGCCTTCTCGAAGAAAGTCGTCTCGGTTTCACCACTCGGAACCGGGAACCGTGGCATCAGATTGCGGTGCTCGAAGCTGACGTTGGCGCGTTCGGCGATGAGGAGCGTGTTGTCGCAGGCCTCCGGATTGTCCCGAAACATCGAGCGCATCTGCGCGGCGGACTTCAGGTAGAACTCCTCGGAGTCGAACTTGAAGCGGTTCGGGTCATCCAGGGTGGACGCGGACTGCACGCATAGCAGCGCGGCGTGCGCGGGCGCGTCGCCCGAGTCCGTGTAGTGCAGGTCGTTCGAGGCGACGAGCGGGATGGAGAGATGTTTCGCGAGGCGCAAGAGGTCATTCATTGTGCGTCGCTCGATGTCGATGCCGTGGTCCATGAGTTCGGCGAAGAAGTTCTCCTTGCCGAAGATGTCCTGAAAGTCTGCGGCCGCCTTGACGGCCTCGTCGTACTGCCCGAGCCGAAGACGAGTCTGGACCTCGCCGCCCACGCATCCGGTCGTGGCTATGACGCCCTCGGAGTACCTGCTGAGCAGCTCGCGATCCATTCGCGGCTTGAAGTAGAAGCCTTCCATGGAGGCCAGCGACGACAGCCGGAAGAGGTTGTGCATTCCGATGTTGTTCTCGGCCAGCAGGGTCATGTGCGTGTACGCGCCGGACCCACCGACATCATCGGCGGACTGCGTGCTGGTACCCCACCGGACACGCGACTTGTCCCCGCGGGCCGTGCCGGGCGTGATGTACGCCTCCGTGCCGATGATCGGCTTGATTCCGACCGCCGTGGCCTTCTGCCAGAACTCGTAGGCGCCGAACATGTTGCCGTGGTCGGTGACCGCGATCGCGGGCATCCCCGCCTGCGTGGCGGCCTCGACGAGGGGCCCGATCCTGGCTGCGCCGTCCAGCATTGAATACTCGCTGTGCACGTGAAGGTGCACAAAGGAATCGCTGGATGAGGGCACTGAATCTCTCTACGGCCTAAGGGGTGTCCTTCAGCCTAAGCCGTCCGCTCAGGCTGCGCGCAGGATGTCCAGAGCGTGTTGGAGATCGGCCGGGTAACTGCTCGTGAATTCGACCCATTCCCCCGAACCCGGATGGGCGAAACCCAGCATCGTGGCGTGCAACCACTGCCTAGTGAGCCCGAGCCGTGCACTCAGAGTTGGGTCGGCGCCGTACATCGCATCGCCGACACACGGATGCCGCTGCGCCGCCAGGTGGACCCGGATCTGGTGAGTGCGTCCGGTCTCGAGGTGAATCTCGAGCAGCGACGCCGCCGGAAAAGCCTCGAGGGTCTCGTAGTGGGTTACCGACGGTTTTCCCTCGGCGGTGACGGCAAACTTCCAGGAACTGCCCGGATGACGGCCGATCGGCGCATCGATCGTACCGGCGAGTGGATCAGGATGCCCCTGCACCACGGCGTGATAGATCTTGGACACTTCGCGGTCGTGGAACTGCCGCTTGAGGTCCGCGTAGGCACGGTCGGTACGCGCCACCACCATCAGACCGCTGGTGCCCGCATCCAGCCGGTGCACGATTCCGGCGCGTTCGGCGGGCCCTGCAGACGCCACGCTGATCCCGGATGCTGCAAGAGCGCCGAGAACCGTGGGTCCGTCCCAGCCAATGGATGGATGTGCTGCCACACCGATCGGTTTGTCGACCACGACAATGTCAGCGTCCTCGAACGCGATACCCAGGCCATCGACGGGGGTGAGGACGATGGACAGTGGCTCGGATGGCTGCCACTCGACTTCCAGCCACGCCCCGGCAATCAGGCGGTCCGATTTCTGCACGAGAAGCCCATTGAGCGCCACCCCGCCGGACTCGATCAGGTCCGCGGCGAACGTGCGCGAGAATCCCAGCAGCTTCGCGAGCCCGGCGTCCGCCCTTTCGCCAACCAGCCCGTCGGGCACCGACAGGCGACGCGACTCCACGGCGCTACTGCCGCGCGTCAGCGGCGGGCGTCTGCACCGTATTGTGGGTGCGTTTTCCGTCGAGGCGCACTCCCCGAATGGTGAGGAGCACAAAGAGGCACATGCTGATCACGATCGAGCTGTCGGCGATGTTGAAAATGGCCGGGAAGTAGATCACCTGGATGAAGTCCACCACGTGACCCTCGCCGAAGCGAGGTTCGCGGAAGAGACGATCGCTCAGGTTTCCGAGCGCCCCGCCCAGCAGCATGCCGAACAGAACGGCCCAGGAGAACGACCTGATTCTGGGGGCGTAGATGATGATGAACACGACGACTGCCGCGGCAACGATCGAGAACACCCAGGTCATGCTGGTGCCGATCGAGAAAGCCGCCCCGGAGTTTTTGACGAAGTGGAATTGCAGGACATCGCCGAGAACGTTGACCAACTGGCCCTCGGTGAGATTCTTGACGATCAGGTATTTCGAGAACTGATCAAACCCGTAGATCCCCAGCGCGACGAGCGCCAGTACCACCAGCACGCGGACGGTTCGCCGATCGATCCTCGGCCCTTTGTCGCGGGTTGCGGAAGTGCTGGCCTTCGGCGCTGACTCAGTTTCCGGCAAAGCCAGGGTAGTTCGCCGGGGCCGGAGCTATCTGCCCCGCGTAGCCCTGACCGGCAACTGCTGCGGGAGCACCCGCGCCCGTGAGAACCGCTGATGACGAGTCGAGCTCACGGAGTTGACCCTCGATGTATCCCTTGAGCTTGGTGCGATACTCGCGCTCGAAGTTGCGGAGCTCGTCGATGCGTTGTTCGAGGGCGACCCGCTCCTGGTCCAGCGAGGACATGGCGTTCCGCGTCTGCGACTGTGCTTCTTCGACAACACGGGCGGCCTGTGCGTGTCCGTCTTCGACAGCTCGCGCTGCCTGTGCCTGGCCGTCAGCGATGAGAGCGTCGCGCTTCTCGACTCCCTCGCGCACGTGCTCTTCGTGGAGCCGACGGGCGAGCTGCAGCAGGTTGTTCGTGTTGCCGGCATCGAGTGTCGGATCCGTCGCGGCCACGGGGGCGGGCTGGAACGGGGCGGGAGCCGGAGCGGGAGCCTGTGGGTCGAACCCGGCCTGCTGCGGCTGTCCTGCCGTGCGCTGGAGCTCGTTGGCGCGCGAGTCAGCGGTAATTACTCGCTGGCGAAGCTCCTCGTTCTCCTGATTGAGGCGACGCAGCTCGACCACGACCTCATCGAGGAAGTCATCGACCTCGTCCTGGTCGTATCCTTCGCGAAACTTAGTCGGTTGGAAACGCTTGTTGACAACATCCTCTGGAGTCAAAGCCATCGCTGTCACCTCAAAAACTTTCTCTCAATTCCCTAACGCGAAATCGGCCAGCCGATGTCGCGTTCCTGCCCAGCTTGTACCCGCCGCTTTCGGCCCCACCGATTCGCAATGGTGGTTCCCAAGGGCGCTGCACACAGTCACAACTCGACTGTCCGCACGCCTCCCAGACGTTACGAAATTATAACGCTAGCAACATTAGCCACGGGTGCGCACTTCAGTCGCAAGCCAAGAGTACCCCTTTGGCGCCCAAGCGGGAGCGGGGGCCCAGTTTTGGGGGTCAGTTCTGGAAGAACGACGCCTCGAGGTCAGATTCGGACTGCCCCGCATCCCCGCTTACAGCCACGTGCGCCGGAGAGAGCAGGAAGACCTTGTTGGTGACGCGCTCGATCTTGCCGTAGAGGCCCTGCGACAGGCCGCTTGCGAAGTCAACCAGGCGCTTCGCGTCGCTCTCCGACATCTGCGACAGGTTGATGATGACCGGGATTCCCTCGCGGAAGTTCTCGGCGATGACCTGGGCATCCTTGTACTGGCGAGGATGCACCGTGAGGATCTCGTTCAACTCGGCCGGACCCGCATTCTTGGCGGCAGGACGTCGCAGCGGAGTGACCTGCGCTCGCGCGGTGCTCTGGGAAACGGGAGCGAGAGGCGCCGCAGGAGCCGAAGGCCCCTCGTCGTCGTAATCAAGCTCCTCGTCGGCGAGCCCAAGGTAAACCATGGTCTTGCGCAGTGGATTTGCCATTGTGAACCTCCGCAGAACAGGAATGCAAACTTTGTCGCTGACCCGACATTAACCGGCATCGGGACGATTCCCCGTTATTGCGGTACCGATTCTCAGGTGTGTCGCGCCCTCCATGATCGCCGCAGCGAAGTCTCCTGACATTCCCATCGACAACGCGGTGGCTTGCGGAGCCAGGGCACGGAGCTCATCCGAGGCCGACCTGACCCGCGCGAAGGCCCGTCGCGGTTCCTCATCGAGCGGGGCGACCGCCATGAGCCCGAGGAGCCGGAGCGACGGTGACTGCGCCACTCTCTCCGCGAGCCTGCCGAGTTCGCTCGGTATGACTCCGCCGCGCTGCGGGTCGGGGGTGAGATTGAGCTGGATGAAGACATCCACCGGTTTCCCGGACGCCTCCATCGAATCCACGAGCGCCTCGCGGTCGACCGAGTGAACCACCGTTGCGAATTCGAGCACGGGACGCACCTTGTTGGACTGCAGCTGGCCGATGAAGTGCCAGGTGAGGTCAAGATCCGAAAGCGCCCGTGCTTTCGGGGCTGCGTCCTGCAGTCGGTTCTCGCCGATGTTCGTGACGCCGAGCTCGGCGAGGTCGCGCACCAGTGACGCCGGATGAAACTTGGTGACCACGATGGTGGTGATCTCCGCTGGGTTGCGTCCCGCCGCGGCCGCCGCCTCCGCGACCGCGGACCGCACCCGACCCAGCCTCAGGGCAAGTTCGGAATCGCCCTCGACCACCGTGAGCCTCCTGCGGCCTACTTCAGGAAGTCGGGGATGTCGAGGTCATCGTCCGCGTCGTCGTCGAACGCATGGTCTACCGGTGCGGTCGCCGGTGCCGCAGCCTCGGTCCATGACTGGTCTGCGGCAGCGCTCCCCGTCTTGCCCGCTGGCGCACCCGCGCCAACGAAGCTGTTGCGTCGACCCTCGCGAGCACGGGACGTGGGCTCGCCGCCGTCGAACCCGGCCGCGATCACGGTCACCCGAACCTCGTCGCCAAGGGTGTCGTCGATGACGGCACCGAAGATGATGTTCGCTTCGGCATGAACGGCTTCCTGGATCAGCCGCGCCGCGTCATTGATTTCGAAGATGCCGAGGTTCGAACCACCCTGCACCGAAATGAGAACGCCGTGCGCCCCATCGATGCTCGCCTCGAGCAACGGTGATGCGACGGCCAGCTCGGCTGCCTTGATGGCCCGATCGGCACCTCTCGCCGAACCGATGCCCATGAGCGCGGATCCCGCACCCTGCATCACCGACTTCACGTCTGCGAAGTCGAGGTTGATCAGTCCAGGGGTCGTGATGAGGTCGGTGATGCCCTGCACGCCGGCGAGCAGCACCTGATCCGCGGTGGCGAACGCCTCGAGCATGCTCATTCCGCGGTCGCTGATCTCCAGGAGCCGGTCATTGGGGACCACGATGAGCGTGTCCACCTCGCTCTTGAGCGAGGCAACGCCAGCGTCGGCCTGGGCAGCACGTCGCTTTCCCTCGAATTCGAATGGCTTCGTGACCACCCCGATGGTGAGCGCACCAATAGATTTCGCGATTCTTGCTACGACGGGCGCACCACCAGTGCCCGTACCGCCGCCCTCGCCCGCGGTGACGAAGACCATGTCGGCGCCGGCAAGGGCCTCCTCGATCTCCTCCGCATGGTCTTCCGCCGCGCGGCGTCCGACCTCGGGGTCGGCGCCCGCGCCCAGGCCGCGCGTGATTTCGCGGCCGACGTCGAGCTTCACATCCGCATCGCTCATGAGCAGGGCCTGTGCATCCGTGTTGATCGCGATGAACTCGACACCGCGCAGGCCAAGTTCGATCATCCGGTTGACGGCGTTGACGCCGCCACCGCCGATCCCGACCACCTTGATCACGGCTAGGTAGTTCTGGTTCGATGTCACTTTGTCCGGCCTCCGCTGGTGCTGCTCCACGTCGCTGTTCTTCACAGCGCCGTTGCCCGAGCATGACGACAAACCTTCAACCTCAAGTTGAAGATTAAAGTTATGCCCAGTATGTATTTCCTGCCTCGAAGGTAGGTTGTCCGGGGCTCGGATGTCCGCAGCACGCTCCGCGTGTCGAAATATGGGCTCGGAGTCTCGGCCGACCGGTTACGGGGCGGGAGTCGACGTCGGGGTAGGCTGGTTGGGCCCGCAGGCGAGCGCGAGGGGCGCGGTCACATTCAGCACCGGTTGCGACTTGCAGGTGGTGAGCAGCGTCTTCAGCGCCTGAGCTTTGAGGTCGGATTGCGACGAACTCCCCCAGATCACTGTGTGGTCACCCTGATCGAGCGTGAGACTCACGTTGTCGAGAGTCTTCGCGGAAATGGATTTCACCTCTCCGAACACGCTCGCCGGCATCGCCAGCAGCACCTTCACTGCGGCGGCGAATCCCGCGCTGCCGACGCCGGCTCCCCCGATGTCGATGACGGGGAGGTCGTCCGGTGTCGACGATTGACGCAGCACGACGCCCGCAGGATCAACCTGGTCGTACCCGTCGCCATCCTGCAGGACTCCTATGGCCTGTCTTTCCACAATGCGAACCACGAGCGTGTTTGGCGGCACCACCTCGGTGACATAGCTGCGGATGAGGGTGATCTTTGACAAGCGCGCACGAATCTCACCGTCGTTGAGGAGCGCGAGCGGTGTCCCGAGCTGACCGGAGACAGCGCCGCGTACCGTGGACAGCGGGATCGTGCCGGCGCCCTCCACGTCGATCGTGCGCAGCGCGAGAATCGGTGAGAAGACGGCGATCAGCAGCACTCCCACCAGTACCGCGACCACAGCTAGCGCAGCCAGCCAGGCCGCTCGACGACGGCGCGAGCCGCGGGTGAACCGTCGCGCCTCCTTGCGTGCCGCCCGATCAACGCGTGGACGGGGCGGAGCAGCCCTGGGACCGCTACGACGCGGGCGTGATTCGCGCTGCGGTGCTGCGGTTCGCGCTGGCGAGGCCTCGGCACGCGGCACCCTTGGCGCGGGCGCCGAATCGAAGCCCTCGGGACGTTTCACGTCGCCGTCGTCGCAGCCTCGCGACTCGTTTCGAGCGCGGCAAGGATCTGGGGAACTATTCGATATACGTCACCGCAGCTGAGCGTCATGATGATGTCACCTTCGCCGGCGATCGCGGCCGCGCGGTCCGCAGCCTGCTGCCAGTCCGGCAGGTAGTCAACGCGCGAACGATCGCGGAACCGCTCCGAGACGAGGGCGCCGGTCACACCGGGCACGGGGTCTTCGCGCGCACCGAACACGTCGAGCACGATGGTGTGATCTGCCAGTCGTTCGTAGGTTTCGGCAAATTCTCCTGCCATGAGTTTCGTACGCGAATACAGGTGCGGTTGGTGCACCGCGATGATTCGACCGTTGCCGACGACCGTTCGTGCGGCACTGAGCGCCGCGGCAACCTCGGTGGGATGATGCGCGTAGTCATCGAACACGCTGACGCCGCGCACGACACCGTGGAGCTCAAACCGTCGCTCTGTGCCGCCAAACGTCTCGAGACCGGCGACTATGCCATCCGGATCGAAGCCGAGGCCGACGAGAACCGCGAACGCTCCCGCGGCGTTGAGTGCGTTGTGACGCCCAGGAACCTGCAGCTTCACGGCGTAGTCGATGTCCTTCCACGAAACCGCGAAGGAGACCGGACCGGCGGTGACGATCGAATGCACCCGGACATCCGCACTTTCTGCTTCGCCGAAAGTGAGCATCCGCTTGCCGTGCAGCGCCCCCGAGACGCGAACAGCACCGGGGTCATCACTGGACGCGACGACCAGTTCGGAGGCCGCCTCGCCAAATTCCACGAATGCGGCGTCGAACGCCTCGTGCGATCCGTAGTGATCGAGGTGGTCGGCGTCCACGTTGGTGATGAGAGCGACGGCCGTCTCATAGAGCAGGAACGAGCCATCCGACTCATCGGCTTCAACCACGAAAATGTCGCCGCTCCCCCGCCCCGAACTGACGCCAAGCGACTCGATGACTCCACCGTTCACGAAACTCGGATCTTCGCCGAGTTCGAGCAGCGCCGTGATGATCATTCCGGTCGAGGTGGTTTTGCCGTGGGCTCCCGCAACCGCAATCAGCCGCTGGCGATTGATCAGCCAGGCGAGAGCCTGCGAGCGATGAAGCGTCGGGATGCCGCGCTCGCGGGCGAGCAGGTACTCGGGATTCTCCGGCCACAGCGCACTCGTGTAAACGAGAGTGTCGGCCTCGCCGAGGTTGGCGGAGTCGTGTCCAATGGTGACCGTGGCGCCGAGTTCGCGCAGCGCCTCGGTGTTGTGGTTCTCGCTGCGGTCGGAGCCGGTAACGGTGTATCCCGCCGAGATGAAGAGCCTGGCAATTCCGCTCATCCCGGAGCCCCCGATGCCCACGAAGTGGAGCACGCCGAGTTCGGCGGGCAACGGGAGTGTCAGGTCCGGCTTGATCATCGCGTTCGATGTTACTTTGCGGCGTCCCGGACCAGCGCGACCATGCGGTCGGACCCGTCCCGGGTTCCCACGGTTGCAATCGCCGCGGCCATCGCGCCCAGACGCGCGGGATCTCGCAGCAGCGGAACCAATTCCCGGCGTACCCGGGCCGGCGTGAAGTCGGAGTCGTTCACCAGCATGGCGCCACCGGCGCGTACCGCGTCCGCGGCGTTCAGCCGCTGCTCGCCGTTGCCAACCGGGTACGGCACGAATACTGCCGGAAGCCCGGTCGCAGCGAATTCGCTGAGCGTGACAGAACCCGACCGGGCCACGGCAAGGTCGGCGGCCGCAATCGCGAGTTCCATGTGGTCGCAGTATTTGATGATGTGATACCCCGGCGAGGAGGATGCCGGCAGCTCCGATCCGTTGCCGGCGATGTGCAGTACCTGCCACCCGGTTGCCAGGATGTCGTCGATCGAGTCGAACACCGTGCGATTGATCGACCGGGCACCGGTGGATCCCCCCGTAACGAGCAGGGTCGGCTTCGAGACATCAAGGCCAAAGAGTTTCCGCGCCTCGACCCTTCGTGCCGTGCGGTCCAGCTGCTCGATCTCGCGACGCAGGGGCATACCGACAACGGATGCGTGGGGAAGCCGGGTTCCGGTGAACACCGTTCCGACCCGCGAGGTGTACCGCGCACCGAGCCGATTGGCCAGGCCGGCTCGCGCGTTCGCCTCGTGGATCACGATCGGAATGCCTGCGGCGTGCGCCGCCCGATACGCGGGAGCGGCCGCGTAGCCGCCAAAACCGACGACCACATCGACGCCCCGATTGGCAAGGTATGTCCTGGTCTGCGCAACAGCTCTCGTGAACCGGCCCGGGAAAGTGAGCATGGCGCGCCCCGGCCGACGTGGGAACGGCAGCCGCTCGATGGTCAGCAGCTCGTATCCACGTTCTGGCACGAGTCGAGCCTCGAGGCCCTCCTTCGTGCCGAGCACCAGGACGACGGCATCCGGGTCCGAGTCACGGATGCGATCTGCCACCGCCAAAAGCGGGTTGACGTGGCCCGCGGTCCCCCCACCCGCAAGCAGGTACGTTGTCATCTACGGCACCGCCTTATGTCGCGCAAAGGACAACACCACGCCAACAGCGACGAGAGATGCGACCAGGGACGAACCTCCCGCCGAAATGAACGGCAGCGGTACGCCAAGCACCGGCAGCAGCCCAAGCACGACCGCGATGTTCACGAACGCTTCGCCGACCAGCCAGACCATCACCCCGGCGGTGACGATCTTCGCGAACGGATCCTGCGAGGTGCGGATGATGCGCACGAAGGCGATCGTGAGCACCACGAACAGCGCCAGCACGAGCACCGCACCGATGAATCCGAGTTCGTCCCCGACGATCGCGAAGATGAAGTCGTTGGCGGCATTGGGCAACCAGCTCCACTTTTCCTTGGATTCGCCGAGCCCTGACCCGAAGACGCCGCCTGAAGCGATTCCCCACCAGGCGTGAACGCTCTGCCAGCAATTGTTGAGCAGGTCATCCTTGTTCGTACACCCCGTGAGGAACGCGGAGATCCGAGTCGAGCGAGACGTGCGGATCTCGCTGAACAGCAGCGCCACCAGCGCCGAAACCAGGAACGCTACGCCGATGATCCGCAGCCGCACTCCCGCATAAAAGAGACAGCCGAGCACGATCATCAACAGGATGAGCGAGGTCCCGAGATCCTTTCCGAGCAGTACGAGAGCAATCGCGACCGCCGTCACCGGCGCGATCGGGATGAAGACGTGCTTCCAGTCGTGCAGCAGGTTCTGCTTGGCGGCGAGAATCCACGCGATCCACAGAATGAGCGCCAGCTTGACGAGCTCTGAGGGCTGGGCTGTGAACGCGCCGATGCGGATCCAGTTTTGGTTGCCTTGGAAGGCGAAGCCGAGTGGTGTGAACACCAGCAGTTGCAGCAGCGCGGTGGCCAGGAGGGCGGGCCATGCCCACTTCTTCCAGAATCCGAGCGGCATGCGCGACGCGATCAGCATGAGAGGAATGCCGATCAGCGCGTACAAGCCCTGGCGGCTGAAGGTGGCGAAGAAGTCGTGGCCGGATGAAGCGCCATCCTCGATCGACGAGGACGACAGCACCATCACGAGTCCGAGGGCCAGAAGGAACAGCGTGGTGCCCAGGAGCAGGAAGAAGGTGGACGTTTCCGCGCCGAAGACCTTCTGGACGACGACGATCGCGCTCCTGCCGCCGGGGCGACGCTGGGTGGCATCGTCGGCGTCCCGGTCTGCCGGACCGCTACCGGGAGGACCGCCCGTCACCGGGCGTACCCGGGGACGATCCGCGGTCGTGCGAGTCGTCGCCATCCGATTTTCCTTCCAGGTGACTTCGAACCGCGTCCGCGAATCGGGCACCCCGGTCTGCGTAATCCGTGAACTGATCCATGGATGCCGCAGCCGGCGCGAGCAAAACCACGTCGCCGTCGTTGGCTGCTGCGGCGGCGAACCGCACCGCCGCGGGCATCACCCGACTAGTTTCGGTCTCCGCGACCTCGTAAACAGCGACTTCCGGCGCGTGTCGCTCGAATGCCGAGAGCAGTTCCGATCGGTCCTCGCCGATCAGAACGACGGCGGCAATCCGGCGAGAGTGCTCGCGCACGAGTTCGCCGACATCCACTCCCTTGAGCAGCCCGCCCACGATCCAGACGACGGACTCGTGGGCGCGAAGCGATGCCGCCGCCGCATGCGGATTCGTCGCCTTCGAGTCGTCGATCCAGGTGATCCCCGCGCTGACCGCAATGACCTCGGTGCGGTGCGAGTCCATCCTGAACGAGCGCAGGGCATCACGGACAACCGCGGGGCTCACGCCCATCGAGCGGGCCAGGGCGGATGCCGCAAGCACGTTCGCGACGCTGTGAGGCGCCGCGAGTCCAACGTCGGCCAGCTCACCGAGAGTGGTCAATTCCAGAGCGGTCGTCGCTCGCTCATCCAGAAACGCTCGATCGCACAGGATCTCGTCGACGACGCCGAAGTCGCTCGGACCCGGAGCATCCAGCCCGAACCCGATGGCGCGGCACCCCTCGATCACCTCGGCGGATTCGACCATCCTTCGCGTCACCTCGTCGCCACGGTTATACACAGCTGCCGTTTTGGTATTCGTGTAGACCTTGGCTTTCGCGGCGCGATAAGCCTCCACGGAGCCGTGCCAGTCGAGGTGATCATCCGCGAGATTCAGGCAGACGCTCGCCCAGGGACTCAGGGTGCCTTCCGGCGTCTGCTGCAGCCAGTGCAGCTGGAAGCTGGAGAGCTCGACGACCAGCACATCGAATCCGTCCGGATAACGGACGGCGTCCAGTACCGGGACACCGATATTCCCGACGGCGGCCGTTCGGCGGCCGTCGTGTTCGAGCAGGTGGGCCACGAGCTGGGTTGTCGTGGTCTTGCCGTTCGTTCCGGTGACCAGGATCCATTCCGCCGCGGGTTCCACCTTGTCTCGAAGGCGCCACGCGAGCTCGATGTCAACCCAGATGGCGGTGCCCAGCCCGCTCGCCCACGCCAGGATCGGATGTTCCGGCCGAAATCCCGGCGAGACGACGATGAGTTCAGGGTCGAACTCCACCAGTTCGGCGGGCACGGCCGTGAGCGGGCCTTCGAGGTAGCGCCCGCCGATGACCTCCAGGAGCTGCTTCTGCTCGGACCTCGCACTCGACGCCACGACCAGGACCTGGGCGCCCAGCTCGACCAGTGTGTCCGCGGCGGAGAAGCCGGTCTTCCCGAGGCCGAGAATGGCGACCCTGAGGCTCTTCCAGTCCGAGCGCCAGCTCGTCAGCTGCGCGAGCCGGGAGGCGATGTCGGTCATCGAATCGCCGCCGTCACGACGCGCGTGTTATCCACTCGAGGTAGAACAGGCCTACGCCGAGCGCCACGAACATTGCCGAGATCAGCCAGAACCGCACGACCACGGTCATTTCTGCCCATCCCTTGAGTTCGAAGTGGTGCTGGATCGGACTCATCAGGAAGATGCGTTTACCGTGAGTGAGCTTGAAGTATGCCCGCTGGACGATCACCGACCCCGTGACGATCAGGAACAGGCCGCCGATGAGGACGAGGAGCAGCTCTGTCCGGGACAGGATCGCAAACCCGGCGAGTGCGCCACCGAGGGCGAGCGAACCGGTGTCCCCCATGAATACCTGAGCGGGCGAGGTGTTCCACCAGAGAAAGCCGATGAGTGCACCGGTGATGCAGGCTGCCGCGACAGCGATGTCCAGCGGGTCACGCACCGGATAACAGAATGGCGCGGCATTGGGATCGAGCAGTCGCGCGTTGTTGAAGCAGGACTGGTTGGACTCCCAGAAGCCGATGAAGATGTAGGCGGCAAAGGCGAAGATCGAAGCTCCGGTCGCGAGGCCGTCGAGTCCGTCGGCGACATTCACGCCATTCGACGCGCTCACGATCATGATGGTCGACCACAGCGCGAACAGGATCCCGCCGACCACGACGCCGAACGTCATGAAGTTCAGCCAGTGGATGTCGCGAACCGCGGAAATGAACACTTCTGCGGGCTTGGTCGCTGTGGCCGCGAAGCCCGCGGGGGTCAGGCCGTCGGCGTCCGCGAAATTCAGCGCAACCGCGGCAAAGATTGACGCGACAATGACCTGCCCGACGATCTTGGCCCAGCCACCGAGACCAAGGCTGCGCTGTCGATGCGTCTTCAGGAAATCGTCGATGAACCCGACGACGCCCATCCCCACCATCAGGAAGAAGATCATGAGCCCGGCGATCGCGGGTATTCGGTGCTCGGCGAGATGTCCGACCAGATAACCGAGACCGGAGCCGACAATGAAGACGATTCCGCCCATCGTTGGCGTGCCGCGCTTGGCGTGGTGAGACTGCGGTCCGTCGTCGCGGATGAACTGGCCCCAGCCCAGACGGCGGGCTATTCGGGCGAAAACTGGTGTCAGAAACAACGTGAACGCGAGGGAAAAGCCGGCGCCGACGAGCAACCCGATCATCCGGCGAACCCCTCGACTTCCAGCCCGCCGAGGCGGTCGCCGAGAAAACGCAGATTCGCAGCCTTCGATGATTTCACGAGCACAATGTCTCCCGCGCCCACGTCGTCACGCAGCAAATCGTATGCCTGCTCGGGCGACTCGACGAAAATGGACTCGCCATCCCAGGAACCCTCAAGGCCTGCGGCGTTGTGGATGTGCCTGGCACCGTACCCAACAACGACCAGTTTGCGGATGTTCAGCCGCACCACCAGGCGACCGATGCGATCGTGTTCCTCATCGGAGTACTCGCCGAGCTCCGCCATCTCCCCCAGTACCGCGATGGTTCGATCGTTTTGACCTCGGACCTGCGCGAGGGTCTTCAGCGCGGCAGCCATCGAGTCGGGGCTCGCGTTGTAGGCATCGTTGATCACGATCGCGCCGGATGCCGGGCGAAGCAGCTCCATCCGCCAGCGCTCCGCTCGCGCAACGCCCTCAATTGCGGCAATAGCCACATTCAGGTCGATCCCGAGCAGCCGGGCGGCGCCCAACGCGGCCAGCGCATTGGACACGTGGTGCTCGCCGAGGATTCGCATTTGCACAGGAAGCCGGCGCGACCCCTCCACGAGCGTGAACGCGGTACCGCTGGCCGTCGCTTCCACGTCCTCGGCTCGAAGTTCGGCGCGGGGCGAGAGTCCGAACCAGTGCACCTCGGCGCGGGTCAGGTCGGCCATCGCGGCGACGCGATCGTCGTCGGCATTCAACAGCGCCTTTGCGGTGGGTGCGAGATCGGTGACCATCTCGCTCTTGGCGCGCTGAACGGCGTCAATCCCACCGAACTCCCCCGCGTGCGCCATTCCGACTTTGAGCACGATGCCGATATCCGGACGCGCGATTGCCACCAGTCGAGCGATCTCGCCCGCACCGCTCGCTCCCATCTCGACGATGAGGAACCTGGTCGTGTGATCGATGCCGAGCATCGAAATCGGAGCGCCGACGTGATTGTTGAACGAGCCTCTCGGCGAGATCGTCGGTGCCTGCGGCTCAAGGATGGTGGCGAGCAGATTCTTGGTGGTGGTCTTGCCGTTCGAACCGGTAATTGCGACGACGGAGAGTTGGCCGCCGGAGCGCACTCGTGAGACGACCTCGCGAGCGAGGTCGGCTAAGGCCCTCACACCGTCCCGAACGATCACCGTCGGCACGTCGAGGCCGAGCTCGCGCTCCGCGATCACCGCCGCAGCGCCCGCGGCCGCCGCCGCCGCCGCGAAGAGATGCCCGTCGGTTACCTCACCGGGAAGCGCAAAAAATAGCGAACCCGCGGTGACGAGCCGCGAATCCGTCTGCACGGAACCGGAGACGACCCTCTCGCCCGCCACACCGGCCTCGAGTCTCCCGTCGACGATCGTGACGAGGTCGGCGAGGGGCAGAGCGATCACACCCAGCCCGCTTCCCGAAGCGCTGCCCGAGCCTCGTCGCGGGCCGAGTATGGCGTGCGAACGCCTTCGATGTCGCGGTAATCCTGGTGACCGGGACCGGCCCAGAGAATCGAGTCACCTTCCTTCGCGAGCGATACCGCCACCCGAATGGCCTTCTCGGGCGGGCTCACTTCGTAGGTCTCCGGCTGGTGTTCCGCGAGCAGCGCGCCCTCGAGCAGCGTTTTGCGGATCGAAGCCGCATCCTCGAAGCGGGGATGATGATCGGTGATGACGAGAATGTCCGAGCCGTCCGCGGCGACTCGCGCCATCTCGTGCCGCTTCGACGGGTCGCGATCGCCGTCCGCGCCGAAGACCATGATCGTGCGACCGTCGGTGAACTTGCGTACCGCGGCGAGCGTATTCAGGAACGCATCGGGACTGTGACCGAAGTCGACGAAGACGGACGGACCCTGGTCCCCGGAAACACGCTCGGTGCGTCCCGGCAGGTACGCCTTGATTCCGCCGTCGTCCGCGAGCGCGTGACCGATCGCCTCGAGCTCGAAGCCCGCTTCGACCAGCATCACTATTGCGAGGCCCGCGTCCGCTGCCATGTGCCAGCCAATCAGCGGCACGCGGGTCGTTAGCGACCGACCCTCGGGGCTTGTGAGTGTGAACTCGGTGTAGAACGCGGTCTCGTCGCCGATGGCGACGGTCCATTCGGCATCGATGCCGGGAGTCGCCGAAATGGTCGTGATGGGGACGTGAGCGCCGTCCACGACGCGCTGTCCCCAGTTCGAGTCGAGCGAGACGACACCGCGCCGCGAACGCTCGGGCTGGAAGAGCGACAGTTTCGCCTGGAAATACTCCTCCATGTCGGCGTAGTCGTCGAGGTGATCGTGGCTGAGGTTGGTGAACGCGACGACGTCAAAGACAATGCCATCGACTCGGTTGCGCGACAACGCCTGGGCACTCACCTCGATGGCAACCGCTCGGACCTTGCTCTCCCGCATGCGCGCCAGCAGGGCGTGCATCTCGCTTGCCTCTGGCGTGGTGAGCCGGGAAACCACAGACAGGTCACCGATATGGCGCTCGGAGGTCGAACTCAGCCCCGACACCAATCCCAGCTGTCGAAGGATGCCCTCGAGCAGATACGAGGTCGAAGTCTTGCCGTTCGTACCGGTCGTCCCGAACAGCAGCGGTGGATGATCATTGGTGCGGTAAATCCACGCCGAGACATCTCCGAGAGCCTCACGAGGAGATGCCACGAGGATGATCGGGAGTCCCGAGTCGGTCGCCAGCTGGGCTCCCTCGTCGTCCGTGAGGATGGCGACGGCGCCGCCATCGCGGGCGGCCGTGGCATAGCTGGCCCCGTGACTGTGCAGCCCCTTGACGCCGACGTAGAGATCCCCGGGATGCAGGTCCCCGGTGCTGAGCGTGATGCCGCTGACCTCGAGGCCGTCGACGGAGCCGCGGGTCTCCAAGCCAAACTCGGCGACCAGTCCCGCCAGGGAGCGGGCCTGCGGATGCTCGGGGCGAAGGACCGGGGGTGTCCGATCGGTCACGCAATCCTCTTTCTGCAGCCGATGGCGCTTGGCTGTGTTACCACGTGGTTTGGATGTAGGGCGCCGGGGTCGTCGATGGTGGGACTCGGTATTTCTTCAGAACGTCCGTCATGACGTTTTTGAACGCCGGCGCTGCACCAGCCGACGTCCCTAGCGTAGTAGGGCCAAAGGTGACAACGACGACGTACTGAGGGTCTTCGGCCGGAGCCATTCCGGCGACCGAGATGATGAAATCGTTGCCGTAGCCACCACCTCCCGCCTTCGCGACCTGTGCGGTTCCCGTCTTTGCGGCGACACGGTACCCGGGAATCTTCAGGAGCGACGAGATTGGGCCGCCCGTGACCACGGTTTCCAACATCGCACGCACCTCATCGGCCGCTTTGGCACTGACTACTCGCACCGGCTTTGTCGTCGGTGTGTCGATCACCTCGCCGTCGGCTTTCGTGCAGCCCTCCACGAGAGTCGACGGCTCACGAACGCCGTGGTTGGCAATGGTTTCGAAGATCTGAGCTACCTGTGCCGAGGTGGCGCTGACTCCCTGCCCGAATTCGACGGATTTCGTCGTGACGACATCCCAGGGTGGCTTTGGCAGGGATCCGGCCGACTGGCCAAGACCTTTGACTGCGGTCTTGGATCCGACACCGAACTTCACCATGTAGT
>DATAXD010000059.1:0-49846 GCA_036266835.1 Galbitalea sp.
ACTGGCGCACCCGCTCACAAGCGACGAACGCGCGGCGAACCACAGCTTCCTCGAATCCTTCTGGGGCAATAAGCGAGTCCTCGAGAACGTCGCCGCGCTGCTGGCCAGCGTCGCCGCGGGGCAAGCCAGATAGAGGCCCGCCGGTCGCGCCCGCGGCCACGACACCGCGAACGCCAGCATCTACGATTGGAGGGCGCTTCTCATCGGAGCGCCGACGCGAGAGGCACCTTCACATCATCCAGCCGGCAGCAGGAATGGCGGCGCCGATCGCCCGCTCGAAGCGCGCGCTTGTCGCATCCGATTCACCGGTGGCGCGGGACCCTCGCGTGCTCCGCCAGGTTCGGTGGCTGACGGAGCTCGGTTGGAGTGTCGACACCCTCGGTCGCGGGGAGCAACCTCCCGAGTCGAACGGCAAGCACTACGCCATGCCGCGGCGCTCGGGGTTGTTTCGCGCGTTCGCGTACCTCTTCTTCCCGAACCGGCTGAAGTACGCGGTGCTCGTCCGGGACACGATTCCCGAGGAATTGCGGATCGGCCAGGTCGGTGGAATGTACGACCTTGTTGTCCTCAACGAAATCGAACTGCTGCCGTGGTTCGCCGCGTCTCGGGACGACGTCGTATCCGCCGCCGGGCACGCGCACGTCGACCTGCACGAATACGCACCGAGCCAGCGCAGCGGCCTGGCCTACCGCCTCGTATTCAAACGCTTCCGGGACTGGATGATCGGATTCATCGGCTCGCCGACGATCGACACGCGATCGGTGGTTGCCACGGGCATCGGCCGACTGTACGCCGAGAAGTTCGGATTCGCGCTGCCGACCGTCGTGCGCAGCTGCCCCGACTTTGTCGACCAGGCGCCCACGTCCGTCGACCCGGCCGACATCAAGCTTGTGCACCACGGCATCGCGTCCCTTTCCCGCGGGCTCGGGCTGATGATCGAAGCGATGAAACTCATCGATGATCGCTTCAGCCTGGAGTTGATGCTGGTGGGCGGGTCGGATGCCGTCGAGACGCTTCACCGCCAGGCCGAGTCCCTTGGTGACCGAGTGCGGTTTCGCGATCCGGTCGACGTGCGCCAGGTTGCCGACGTTCTCAATGCCTACGATCTTGAGGTGATTTTCTTTCCGCCGCTCACGGAAAACCTCCGGTTCGCGCTGCCCAACAAGTTCTTCGAAGCCGTCCAGGCGCGACTCGGACTGGTCATTGGCGAGAGTTCCGAGATGGTCGAACTGGTCACCCAGTACGGCAACGGCGTCGTTGTGCCGGGTTGGGAAGCCGCCGACCTCGCCAGGTCGATCAACGCGCTCACGCCCGACGCGGTGCGGGCAATGAAAGAATCCTCCGCACGGGCAGCACACGACCTTTCGTCCGAGAGCGAGAAGGCGCACTTCGTCGAAGCGCTCGGCCTGAAAGGCGGACGCGGCGGACGCCCCCGCGCTTAGGCGGCACCCTTCCGATCGCCCCCGGCAAGCCCGGCAAGCCCGGCCTGGACGGCGAAATCGGGCACAACCGCCAACAGGTGATCGAACGTCCCCGACTCGACGATTCGGCCATCCCGAAGAAAACAGACCTGGTCGTTGTCGCGAATGGTTGCAAGCCGATGAGCGACCGAGACGACGGTGACCTCGCCGCGCAGATCGCGGATCGCCTTGACCACATCCGACTCGGTCTTCGTGTCGAGCGCGCTGGTCGCCTCGTCCATGACGAGGATGAGCGGATCACCATAGAGGGCTCTGGCGATACCGAGGCGCTGGCGCTGCCCTCCCGAAAGCGCCATACCGCGTTCACCCACAGTCGAGTTGATCCCCTTCGGCTGCGCCGTCGCGAAGGACAGGAGTTGCGCTCGCTTGAGAGCGGTTTCGACCCGCTCCGGATCGAAGTCGTCACTCCAGGTCAGTGCGACATTCTGGGCGATCGTGCCGTCGAAGATTGCCACTTCCTGTGGCACGTAGCCGACCCGCTCACGCCAGGCGGCCAGCACATCGCCCAGCGGTTTTCCATCGAGCTCGATCACTCCCTCCGACGGAACGAGCAGCCCCAGCAGAAGGTCGACGAGCGTCGTCTTTCCCGCACCCGAGGAACCGACGAGCCCCAGCGTGCTGCCCATCGGCAGGTCGAGGTCGATGGACCGCACCGCGGGGGTTGGGGCACCCGGATAGCTGAACGACACGTTGCGGAAAACCAGCCGTCGTGGATTGCCGACGATCGGCTCTTTGCCAACGTGTTCTGCGTGCTCGATGTACCCGCGGGACTCGGTGATGTTGTCAATCACTCCCTCGGCGTGCGGCACGTTGGACGTCACCGTCGTTAGCGTGCCCTGGAAGGACACCAGCGTCGGTGCGAGGCGGAAACCGGCCACGCCGAACAGTGCGGCCGCGGCAAGGGCCCCCGAGATTCCCGCCGCGAGGTAGCCGACCGCGCCGACGAGGACGAGTCCGCCCACCAGCCCGGAGTCGAGGACGAACTTCGGCAGCGAGTTCAGGAAGTTGATGTTGGCACGGGCACGGGTGGAGCGCACGCGATTGGAGTGAACGACCGCCGCGACCTCACCGGACTTGTTCCGGAGGGTGATCTCCTTCAGCGCGGTCACCATGTCCGTCATGAGCGACACCACCTTCGCTCCGAAGTTCTTGTTCACTCGGCCGGCCTGAACGGTGCGGCGCGAGAAACCCAGCGCCATGAGCGCGGAGAGCCCCCCGAAGTACACGACGGTGACGAGCGCGGTGAGCGGCTGCGCGACGATGACCACACCGAACACGGCGAGGGAGGTGAAGATGAGGTTTGGCAGCCCGATGACGGGCAGCAGGAACCCGGAAACGGTGTTCGCGATGCCGACGTCCGCCATGCGCACCAACTGAGTCGTATTCTTCTGCAGGCGATCCGTCCACGGTGCCCGGATGTAGGCGGTGAACAACTGGTCGCCGATGGCGAGTTCATAGGTGGCGAATCGACGGGTCGCCACCCACTGCACCCCTGCGGCGATCATCGACTTCACGATGATCGCGGCGGAGATGACCAGCAAAAGCAGGATGTCGTCGCTGGTCGGGATCGACCCGATGAACGGAAGCGCAATGGTGCGCTTCGCGATCATGTCCGACAGCGCGACGGCCAGCAGTCCCAGGGTCACGATGTCGAACAGAGCGATGATGGAGGTGCCGACGATGTACCCCCAGATGAACCTGCGGGCGTTGGTCGGCAGTAGCGGAAGCAGTCGCCGGAATGTGAGCAGGACGACCTTCATCGACGGACCACCGGCGTCACGACACGCCCACAGACTGCCCGGTCCTCGCCGATTCGAGCACAGCCTCCACCACGACCAGCGTGCGCTGGCCCTGCGCCATCGTCACGACGTCGCTCGGGCGGCCGAGCACGGCATCCCGGAACGCCTCGTGTTCGACCCGCAGCGGCTCCCGCTTCGGGAAAGCAAAGCGAGTCACGTCACCCTCGCTCACACCACGAAATGCGGTCACCGATTCCCACTCGAGAGGAAACGTGCCGTTCCGATACAGGGTGAGATCACCGGTCGAGGTATCCGCCACGAATGTTCCGGTCTCGCCCGTCACGATCGTGAGCCTCTCCTTCATCGGGCTCAACCAGTTGACGACGTGGTTCACGATCACACCATTGGCGAGTCGACCGCTGGCCAGGATCATGTCCTCGTGCGGGCGCCCGCTCTTGAGCGCTGTCTGCCCGTATACCGTCACGTAGTCACTCTGCGCGACCCAGGACGTCAGGTCGATGTCGTGCGATCCGAGGTCCTTCGCGACGCCCACATCCGCGATGCGGGCGGGAAACGGTCCCTGGCGACGAGTCGCGATCTGGTAGACCTCACCGAGATCGCCGGCGGCGATCCGCCCGCGAAGCTCCTGCAGGGCTGGGTTGAATCGCTCGATGTGCCCCACCGCGCCGACGAGACCGCGCGACGCGAAGGCCTCGACCATCCGTGCGCCGGCGTCCACGGTGTGCGCAATCGGCTTCTCGACGAGAGTGTGGATGCCGGCGTCCGCGAGCCTCAACGCCGCGTCCTCGTGAAACTGGGTCGGCACGGCGACAACCGCCAGGTCGATGCCGGCCGCGATCAACGCGTCGATATCCGGGAGCACGGGCAGCACGCCCGCAACGCCATACGGGTCACCGCCGGGGTCGGCGATCGCGACTAATTCGACACCATCCACCTCTCGCAGTACTCGTGCGTGGTGACGGCCCATCGCGCCGACGCCGAGCAACCCCGCTCGCAGGTCGGCCACTACGAGCCCGCTCTCGCCAACGCGTTTACCGCCTCGACGATTCGGTCGAGGTCGCCCTGGCTGAGCGACGGGTGCACGGGGATCGAGATGACTGTGCTCGCGGCCTCTTCGGTCACCGGCAGGTCGACCCCAACGGCGAATTTCTTCAACGAATCCAGCCGATGATTCGGCACCGGGTAGTACACACCCGAAGCGATCCCGTACTCCTCGCGGAGGGCGGAGGCGAAGGCGTCGCGATCGCCGGACACCCGAATCGTGTACTGGTGGTACACGTGCGTCGCGCCGGGAGCCACGGGAGGCACGACGACGCCGCTCAGGTTCTCGTCGAAGAAGCGGGCATTCTGCTGCCGCTGCTCGGTCCAGCCCTTAACCTTGGTGAGCTGCACGCGGCCAATGGCGGCGTGGATCTCGGTCATCCGCGCGTTGAATCCGATGACTTCGTTCCTGTACTGGGCCTCCATGCCCTGGTTGCGCAGGAGCCTGACGCCGCGAACGAGCTCGGGAGTGTCACACGAGACCATGCCACCTTCGCCGGAGGTCATGTTCTTGGTCGGGTACAGGCTGAACATCGCGAAGCGTCCAAAGGTACCCACCGGAGCGCCGTTTACGGTCGCTCCATGGGCCTGGGCGGCATCCTCGAAGAGCTCGATTCCGTGTTTGTCGGCTATCGCCTTGAGTTCGATGACGCGAGCGGGGTGGCCGTAGAGGTGCACCGGCATGATCGCCTTCGTGCGCGGCGTGATGGCCGCCTCGACACTTGCCGGGTCGAGACCGAAGTATTCCGGCTCGATGTCGGCGAACACGGGAGCCGCCCCGGTGAGCGCGACCGAGTTCGCGGTGGCGGCAAATGTGAACGACGGAACGATGACCTCGTCGCCCGGGCCGATGCCCGCCGCAAGCTGCCCGAGGTGCAGTCCGGAAGTTCCCGAGTTGACCGCGACGGATGCTCGCCCGCCGACGATCTGGTCGGCGAACTCCTGCTCGAAGGCCGCGACCTCGGGACCCTGTGCCATCATTCCCGACCGCAGCACACGATCGACCGCAGCGCGCTCCTCATCGCCGATGATCGGCTTGGCGGCCGGAATCAGATCGTTGCTCACTTGTCTTCCTCTCGAAGAGTCTCGTTGGACTCGATGTAACGATCGCCCGTCTGCGGGCAGACCCAGGCACCGTCCTGCAGTGCCAGGCGTACCCCGGCCTTGCCGACCCAGCCGATCCGACGGGCGGGCACACCCGCGACGAGCGCGAAATCGGGTACGTCCCGCGTGACGACCGAGCCGGCAGCAACGGTCGACCACGCTCCGATGGTCACAGGAGCGACACACACGGCCCGGGCGCCGACGGCGGCCCCACGCTGGATAGTGACCCCGACGGGAGTCCAGTCGTGGGCGCTCTTCTGAGTGCCGTCGGGATTGATCGCCCGCGGGTACGTGTCATTGGTGAGCACCACTGCCGGACCAATGAAAACGCCATCGGCCAGCACCGCCGGCTCGTACACGAGCGCGTAGTTCTGCACCTTGCAATTGTCGCCGAGCTTCACACCGGTGCCGATGTACGCGCCCCTGCCGATCACGCAGTTCGTCCCGAGGACCGCGTCCTCACGCACCTGGGCGAGATGCCAGATGGCGGATCCGGCGCCGATCACGGCGGAATCAGCGACGTCTGCGGACGTCAGGACACGCACATCAGGGTGGTGATTCAAGGATGGAGCTCCTGCACTCGTGCGCGGTGAATCCGCCGCCGAACTAAGTAATCGCGTTCTGCAAGAATAGCGGTTATGACCGTTGCATCGCCCCAGGCCGGGTCAGCCGCCGCGAAGGACACCGGATCGTGGGTGGTGATTCCCCTCTACAACGAAGCGACGGTAATCGGCTCGGTGGTCGCCGAGGTTCGAGAGAGATTCGCGCACGTCGTGTGCATCGATGACGGAAGCAGCGATGGTTCCGGCGACGTTGCCAGGGCCGCGGGAGCACGCGTCCTGACGCACCCGTACAACCTCGGACAGGGAGCCGCGCTGCAGACCGGCATCTCCTACGCTCGAGAACAGGAGGGTGTCGAGTACATCGTCACCTTCGACGCCGACGGCCAGCACCGGATCGTTGACGCGGTCGAAATGGTCGCCAGCGCTCGTCACGACAACGTCGCGATCGTGTTCGGGTCGCGATTCCTCGATGACCGCACAAAGCCGGGCTGGGCAAAGCATGCGGTACTCAAGACCGCCGTCTGGGTGACCAATCTCACGACGGGGCTGCGCCTCACCGACGCGCACAACGGACTCCGGGTCATCCGACTCGATGCCGCCCGCCTCGTGAACCTTCAGCAGGACAGGATGGCGCACGGCACGGAGATCGTGCTCGCGCTCGGCCGCACCAAACTTTCGTGGGAAGAGTTTCCGGTGGAGGTGCTGTACACCGACTACTCGAAGGCGAAGGGGCAGTCCCTGCTCAACTCGATCAATATCCTGGTCGACCTTCTGATCAACTGAACCACGAGAGCCGAGGCAAAGAACATGTGGATCCAGGCCATCCTGATCGTGGCGATGCTTGCCGTCGCCTTCTACCTCTTGCGGGCGCGCGAGAGCGCGAGACATCTAGCGATCCGTCGGGGACTCGTGCTGCTTGCCGTCGTAGCGGCAGTCGTCGTCATCATCCTGCCCGGGCTGCTGTCGCTCCTGGCTCACGCCGTCGGGATCGGGCGCGGCACCGACCTGCTGCTCTACGCCTTCATCGTCGCTGCGCTGTTCTACGTGGTCACCGACTACAAGCGCTCGGTGCAGACCAACCGGGCGAACACGCAACTGGCCCGTGAACTGACACTCGTGGAGGCCCGGCTGGCGGATGCGATCGCGGCACTCGGTGAAGCACCCGCGGTCCAGAAGCGTGCATCGACCGCGCGCTCCACTGGCGCGCAGCGCAAGTAGCCCATGGCATCCCCGGGTCGGCCGCGCGCGGCAACCATCGCGTCGCGCGTATTCGAACCGGAGGGCAGTGCGGCCGCGTACCGACTCGGCGCGCTCGCCCGCGCGCTCGAAGGCGCGGGATTTCGCACCACCGTCCTTACGACGCGACCGCCCTGGCGCGTGGAACCGGTGCCGGGTGTGCGCCGATGGCCGGTGCTTCGTGATGCCACCGGAGCCGTGCGCGGATACATCCAGTACGCCAGCTTCGACATCCCGCTGTTCTTCCGCCTGCTGTTCGGTCCGAGGGCGGATGTTGTCGTGGTCGAACCGCCGCCGACCACGGGAGTCGTGTCCCGCATCGCGTGCGCGATCCGCAGGACACCCTACGTGTACTACTCGGCGGATGTGAGCTCAACGGCTGCCGAGGGCATCGGGGTCAATCGCACGGTCGTGCGGATGCTCCGGCGGATGGAGCGCTGGGTGCTGCGCGGGGCGCGGCTGATCCTCACTGTGTCCGATGACGTCGCCGACGAGCTCGTGCGCCTCGGGGCGGACCGCGACCGCATTGTGGTTGCCGGCACCGGCATCGACACCACCGCCTTCGCACTCGAGGGCGAGATCTCGAACCCCCATGAACCGTACTTCGTGTACGGCGGCACGATGTCAGAAATCCAGGGCGCGGGAGTTTTCATCGACGCCTTCGCTCTCGTGGCGGCCGAGCATCCGACGGCGCGCCTGCTGTTCTTCGGCAGCGGTGTGGAATTCGACGACCTACGACGCCACGCTGCCGGCGTGAGCAATCGCATTGACGTGCGCGGTACCGTTCCGGGCGAGACCCTCTCGCCCTGGCTTCGAGGATCTACCGCGGGGCTGGCCTCTGTTCGCCCGGCACGCGGCTACGACTTCGCCTTTGCGACCAAGGCGCTCGTGAGCCTCAGCTGCGGCGCGCCCGTCATCTACGCCGGCGTCGGCCCACTGGCAACCGTGATCGCGGCAAATGATCTCGGCTGGTCGGCATCCTGGGATGCCGCGGACGTCGCGGCCGCCATGCGAGACGCGCTCGCCGCTACCCGCACACCCGCTCGAAGCAGGAAGCTGTCGAAATGGGTAGACGACCATTACTCGCTTCGGGTCGTCGCGAAACGCGGCGCCGAGGCTATTTCCCGGTCAATCTCCGGATAATCCCTCGCTCCACTGACTCGTCGGTTGCCGAGCTCAAGACGCGCGCTGCGGCATCCGTGCTCGACTTGAACGCGGTCACCGCATCGTTCGTCAAGTCTCGGAGCGTATCGGCAAGGTCCGCCGCGGAGTATCCGGGTGAGATCGCCCCGAGTCCGTATTCGGAGATCAGAGCGTCGGTCTCGGGCGACGGGCTGAAAACGATTGCGAGGCGGGCCTGCACGAAGTCGAAGAACTTGTTGGGCAACATGAACCGATGATTGACCGTCTTCGGGGGCAGCACGAAGACTCCCACGTCGTACGAGTTGAGAGTCGCGGGCAGATCGGCCGGTGCCACGGCATCGTGGAACACCACCCGGTCCGATCCGGCGGCAAGCGCTCGGAGCGACTCCCAGTACCGTCCCCGATCGCGAGCTTTGACCAGATAAAGGTCGAGGGAGAACCGGGCATCGAGCGCCAGGGTCGCTTCGATTAAGGTCTCGATGTCCCGTCCGGGTACGGCGGCACCGCTGTGTACGAGGCGCACGCGATCGGCTGGCACCGGAGACGGTTTCAGGTCCTGGTACGCGATCGCGTTGCGGACGACTTCGGTGTGCACGCCGAATTGCTCGTCGTAGAGGCGCGCGATGGACCCGTTGACGGTTGTTACCGCGGCCGTCAGTGGAAGGTACTTCGCGCATACGTAGCGCATGAACGGCGCAACCAGCAGCCTCCACGACAAGACATGGGTGCGTTCCTCGGGAGCCCACTCGTGCATGTCTCCCCAGACCGGCGCGGCCCGCGCGACCGCGTGCGCCAGAGGCAGGGCGCGAGCCTCGTTGGCGACTACCAGATCGAATTCGCGACCGCGCAGCAGGTCAAGGGCGGCTCGCGTCGCCGGCGCCTCGAGTTCGACCGACGAGTGCATCCGCAACGCCAGCTTCGCGACACCAACCGGAGTCTGCGGAAGCGATGCGAGGTCGTCGCCGAGCCGGAGGTGTTCGGCAGCACCCTCCGGCTTCGCGCCGTAGCCAACCGTCGTGACGTCCCCGAACTCGGCGAGTACCGCGAGCTGGCGCAGTACCCGGGCATCCGCAGTGTATTCCGAAAAGGAGATCGACAGGGTACGGGGGCGAGCGGCCATGCCTCCCATGGTAGGGGCGCGCGTCGCTGCCCGGAGGTGACGCTCCCTTAGGATGGTGTGTTGCGCGGCGCAGCGACCGCGCCGCACGACCGTAAGGAATCCACGTTGAAAATCGCCGTCATCGCCCTCGGGAAAATCGGCCTGCCGCTGGCCGTCCAGTTCGCCTCAAAGGGTCACGATGTCGTCGGGGTTGACGTGAACCCGCACACCGTCGACCTCGTCAACGCGGGCCAGGAGCCCTTCCCGGGCGAAGCGCACCTGGCCGAGAAACTGGCCGAGCTGGTGCCCTCGGGCCGGCTCAGGGCGACCACCGACTACGCGGATGCCGTGCCGGGAGCGGATGCGGTCGTCCTGGTCGTCCCGCTCTTCGTGGATGACGAAGCACGACCGGACTTCGGCTGGATGGATGCGGCAACAAAGTCTCTTGGCGAGCACCTGACCCGAGGCACACTCGTGCTCTACGAAACGACGCTTCCGGTGGGGACTACCCGCAACCGCTGGAAACCCCTCCTCGAGGAGACCTCTGGTCTGAGGGAAGGCGTCGACTTCGACCTCGTATTTTCACCCGAGCGCGTGCTCACCGGCCGGGTGTTCGAAGACCTGCGCAAGTATCCGAAGCTCGTCGGGGGA
Organism: Galbitalea sp.; assembly: GCA_036266835.1. Classification (GTDB taxonomy): domain Bacteria; phylum Actinomycetota; class Actinomycetes; order Actinomycetales; family Microbacteriaceae; genus Galbitalea. Next base: position 10,079 of record DATAXD010000059.1, read on the forward strand.
CTGTCGCCCGCGGGTGCGGCAAGAGCAATCGACTTTTACAATGCCGTGCTCGACTTCGACGAGCGATCCGATCTGAATCGACCGAACGGTGTCTGGGACCTGGGTTCCGCCGAGGCATCCGAGCTTGCCAAGCTCGCAGAAACGACCTACCGCGACGTCAACATCGGACTCGCGAACCAGTTCGCGCGCTATGCGGGGGCCAGCGGGATCGACGTCTACCAGGTGATCGAGGCGTCCAACTCGCAGCCGTACAGCCACATCCACCAGCCCGGAATCGCGGTCGGCGGGCACTGCATCCCCGTTTACCCGCGCCTGTATCTCTGGAACGATCCCGACGCCACCATCGTCAGTGCGGCTCGAGCGGCAAACGCGGGCATGCCCGAGTACGCGGTCGGGATGCTCGACGGCGCCTACGGCGACCTCGCGGGTGCGCGCGTCGTCGTACTTGGCGCGGCGTACCGCGGAGGGGTGAAGGAAACCGCATTCTCGGGTGTTTTTGCAACGGTCGACGCGCTGAAGAAGCGGGGTGCGGTCGTCACCGTGCACGATCCGCTCTACGACGACGACGAGCTCGGCGCTCTGGGTTTTACACCCCATCACATCGGCTCGGACGTCGACGCGGCCATCGTGCAAGCCGACCACGCCGAATACGGCGAGCTTTCGCCGGAACAATTCCCCGGCATCCAAGTCTTCGTCGACGGCCGACGCGTCAGCAGCGCCGAGAGATGGCCGGGCGTCACCTACCGCGTCATCGGCAAGGCCGTCGTCGCGGCCTAAGCGCCGACGGGGCGGGCGTCGACGGAGTCTACGTTGACCGCTTGCTCCTCGGGAGTTGCGCGTTGCAGGCGCAGCAGCACCACGACGATCACGGCCATGAGCCCCGCGTAGGCGAGCGACCCGATGATCCACAACGCATTCGGCGACAGCGGGAACGAACCCCACCACCACTGGTCGCTCGTATCGAGGTTGAGGCCAAGGTGAGAGTTGCCGGTCACGAACCGGCGGATCACGAGCTCAAGCGCGACCAGGTTGACCGCCGCGAGTACTCCTGCGACGAGGATGAGTTGGCCGCGTCCGAACTGGATCATTCGACCGCGAGTCGATAACAGGATCACCCCCGCGAGCAAAACGATGAGCGGCAGCAGGTATCGAGGCTGCACCGCATTTCCCACGGTTGTGCCGCTCTGAACCAGTACGTACACGGGCAATAGCCAGAGCACGAGTCCGACGAGCGCGAGCACCAGGACCTTGCGCCATCCGAGCTGCCGGAACCCGACGAAAGCCACGGCAACGAAGACCGCGACGGCTCCGAGAGACACGAAGGCCGGCATGGGCGTATCGAGCCAGCCAAGCGGCCATCCGCCGAAGACGCCCGCCCACAATGAGTCGGCGTTCAGGAGGTTGTAGGCGAGCAGGCCGAACCCGTGCAGCGACTTCGTCGCGGTGTCCGCACCAGTACCGACGGAAGGAGCACTCGATGCGCCACCGAAGCCATTGATGCCGCTGGCGGTCTGGCGCGAAACCAGGAAGAAACCAATAGCGACCAGAGCCATGCCGATCGGCAGGATGGCCTGCAGCCAGAACCTTCTGGTCCACCGCAGCTTCAGCACGGCGACGGTGCCGATGGCGATGACCGAATACATGGCGGCGTCGCCGCGGGATCCCGCGGCCATTACGACGGCGGCCGCGAAGATCGCGCCGAGGGCGATTCGGCGGCGGCCATCCGTTTCGAAGTAACCGAGAAGGGAAATCCACGCGGTACCCACGCCGATGACCGCCCAGGCGCTGGGATTGTTGGACGACAGCAGGAACATCCCGAGCGGCACCGTCGTGATCATCCACATCAGGATGAGGGTTTGTTTCCGTGCGACCGGGAGCAGGACGAACAGCGCCGTCGTTAGCCCGACGAAGAGCAGGACGGTGAAGATCCGCATGAGCAGCACCGACACGAGGATGTTGCCGCCGACGAATATGTTCATGACGGCGTAGTAGACCGGCGGATACTCGCCCGACGCGTTCACACGCTTGGTCGCCACCGTTGGTTTCGGGCTGAATGTGAAGTCCTTCGCCTGGCAGCCCGCGCTCTTGTTCGCGTCATACGCGAAGCAGGGCGCGTCGTGGACTGCGGCGGGCACGATCCGGGTTTCGGGTGTCGATCCGGGCTCGCACAGGTTGGTCCGCGCTGCGTTGGCGCACCACACGCTCGCGAGGTGGAAGTCGTCGTCCGGCGAGGAGCCCATGGGGGATGCGAAGGCCCACGCGATCAGCGCGATCAACGCGAGTGCCGGGACGAGATAGACCAGCTTGAACCGCGCGCGCACCTACGCCTCTCCTTCATCGAATGACATGAGCTTCACGTATTCCTCGATCATCGGGACCGCCTTGCGAACCGCCCTGAACGTGCCCGACGAAACGATCCTGCCCGCCTCCAGCACGTGCACGACGTCGGCGTGCTGCACGGTCGACAGACGGTGCGCGATGACGACCACGGTCACATCTCCGTGCAGCGCACGCAGTCCCTCTCCGATGAAGGCTTCGGACGCCGCGTCCAGTCCGCTCGTCGCCTCGTCGAGGACGATCAGGCGCGGACGCACATACAGTGCCCGAGCGAGGCCGATGCGCTGGACCTGTCCACCGCTAAGCGCGTCCGCGTGAGTGCCGACCGACGAGTCGACGCCATCGGGCAGCGATGCGAGAAAGTCGGTGAGGAATGCGGCTTCCACGACCTCGCGGATGCGCTCGCGATCGATCTCGGCCGGGTCAACGCCGAGCGCTATGTTCTCCGCGATGGTGCCGGCCACCAGGCCGGGCTTCTGGGGTACATAGGAGATCAGGCCGGGTGCCGCAGCGCGCAGGGCCCTCGGCTCGACGCCGCCGATGCGAACCGTGCCGGTCTCCGGGACCGAGAGGCCGAGTACGAGGTCGACGAGGGTCGTCTTGCCCGCACCCGATGGACCGACCACAGCCACGAAGTCGCCGCCATCGATCGCCAGCGTGACATCGAGCAGCGTGCGGTCGGCATCGGCGTAGCGATAGTCGACGTGGGAGATCGCGACCGGCAGGCCAGCATTGCCGACGGGAATGGTCGTTGCCGCGGCGACCGGCTCGATCGGGTTGTCCCGCAGCTCACCGAGCATCGCCTGCGCGAGCTTCGAGCGTTCCGTGTTGATCTTGAGGGCGGCGATGGCGGTCTGCAGCGGGAGCAGCGAACCCATGACGCGCACGCCGCCGGCGAGGAACACGCCGAGTGTCGCGAGTCCCGTGGTGAGGTTGCCGGTGATGACCTGGACGCCGATGAACAGCACCACACCGACGATCAGTGATGTCTCGATGACGTAGCGCGGCATACCTGCGAGCAGCGCGAGCGTCGATCCGCTCCTGGCGACCCGCGTGCGGGCTTGTCTGATCCGCCCGAGGAACAGCCCCTGCCGTCCCAGCACCGAGAGCTCGCGGAAGGTGTCGAGGGTGTCGGTCAGAGCCGCAAGGGTGCCGACGGTGCCATCCGCGGCATCGTTGCCCGCCCGCTTCAGGGTGCGGCCGATAAAGAACTGCATCCCCGCGATGATCAGCCCGAAATAGGCGAGAACGACGAGCGCCGTCAGTGGGCTGACGACGAAGAAACTGATCGCCAGGAGCAGGAGCAGGAACCCTTCGCTGGCGATGTTGGCGACATTGTTGAGAACGCCGGTGAAGGCCCATGACATCGAGTCGGTGATCGAGTACTGCAGGTCCGCGCGCGAGTGCTGGCGTACGTTCTCCAGCGAACCGAGCAGCAAGAATTCGGCGAGTGCGATGGCGCTGCGCGCTTCGATGCGTGCGACGAACCGGGTCAGGGCTCGCATCAGGAGAATCGACGCGAGGGCCTTGCCGACGAAAACACCCAGCACGATGACCACCAGCCACAGCATCTGCACGGGTGTGAAGGTCGGGATCGTGAACCCCAGGATCTTCGCTGCTCCGGCCGAGGAGCCCGCAACCTGCGAAGCGGCGATCGCGGCGATCAGGCCGATGAAGAAGATGCCGATTACATCAAGAATGCCGACGAGCGCGCGTAGTACCAGCAGCGTGAAATAGGTGATCCGCTCGCCCCGGGACAGGAAGCCCAGAGACCTCCGAGCGGCGGCAAGCATCCCAAAAGACTACCTCAGGGCTTTCGCCGCATCCGTCGTGCGAGCTTGCGGACAACCGTCCGCGGACCCGAGTTGACGAGGTAGTGCCAGGTGATCGAAACGTCATGCCTGAACCCGTGCGTTTGGCGCACGCGAGTAGCACCCCCGGCGAATTCGCGGGCCAGACCCGTCGAGACGCCGCCGGGCCGATCGGCTGCATGGTGCGGGTCCCGAACGAACTCGACGAGGGGTGCGAGCACGCGATCCCAGGTGAAATCGGCGGCCACGCGAACGATATTCGCGCGTGCGGCCTTCGCGAACTTTTCATCGAACAGCACCCGCTCGATCGCCTTCTCGAGGGCATCGACGTCGCCTGCCGGCACAACGATTCCCAGTCCCTCGCGCTCGACCAGCTCCGCCATGCTGTCACCCTCGGTGACGACCATGGGGAGCCCGGCCCAAAGGTAGTCCAGGATCCGGGTGCGGAAGGAGAACTCCGTCTCGACGTGCAGCTGATGAGTGCTGACTCCGGCCGATGATTCGAGAAGGTAGTTCTGGCGATCGGCGAAGTCGACCCAGGCATCGTTGAAGAACACCGAGGAGTCGGTTGCACCCAGATCGGCTGCGACGCGGCGGGATGCAGTGACGATGTCCATTTCGTCGACGCCCGGATGCCGGGTCCCCAGGAAGAAGAGCTTGGTGCGCGGCTCACGCCTGGCGAGCGCGGCCACGGCACGGATGAGCGTCTCCGGATCGAACCAGCTGTAGATCCCGCCACCCCAGATGATTACGCGGTCATCCGGCCCGATACCGGGACGGATGCCCTTCAACACCTGTTTCTCGTGCACGGGCGGCGTCCCGTCCAGCCCGAAGGGCGCCACCGCGAGCAGGTCGCTGAGGTGAGGATCGTCTGCATAGGTCGCGGGACTCACTCGTCCGAGCGCGGCGAGCTGGCCGAGGTAGAACGACCTCTGTCGATTCGACGCGCACAGGAAGAAATCGCCCGCGGCGAGCTGCCCGTTCATCGCGTGTGCCGCTCGGGCGACCATCAGTTCCCAGGTCGCTCGGGGCTGCTCGCGCCCTTGCTCGAGCATTTCGAGCTGCATGGGGTCGTAGACGTCACAGACGACGATCTTCTTCGTGGTCCGCAGCGCCTCGAACTGGTCGCGGGCGTGTCCCTGGAACACGACGATGTCGGAATTGTCGAGGAGCCGGGCGAAGCGCGCGTCCTCTCCGGGCCGCACGCGCTCCAGCTCAAACGGGGCTTCGATCGGATCGAGATTGGTGGTCGTGACGAGGGTGACGGAAGCCTGTGCGCTCAGGGCACGAGCGATGTTCCACGACCGGATAGCGGGTCCCGCCATCTTCGCTCCCACAGGGTCACCCGTGATGACCAGGACTCTGGTCACGATGCGGTGGTTAGCAGGTCGGCCAGATAGTCGCCGTACCCGCTCTTTCGCAGCGGTGCGGCGAGGTCGAGAAGCTGGGCATCCGTGACCCACCCGGCGCGCCACGCGACCTCTTCGATGCAGCCGATTTTGAAGCCCTGGCGATCCTCGATGACCCTGACGAACTCGCTGGCCTGCACCATCGACTCGAAGGTCCCTGTGTCGAGCCAGGCGGTGCCTCGATCGAGAACGCGAACCTGCAGTGCCTTTCGTGTCAGATAGCGTTCATTGACTGTCGAGATCTCCAGCTCCCCCCGGGCGCTCGGCGAGATGGACTTCGCGACCTCGACCACCGAATTGTCATAGAAGTAGAGCCCCGGAACGGCATAGTTGCTCTTCGGCTTCGTGGGTTTCTCCTCGATCGACACCGCCGTAAAGCTGGAATCGAACTCGACCACGCCGTAGGCGTGCGGGTTGGCCACCTGGTGCGCGAAAATCAGCGCCCCGTCGACATCCGTGTTCGCGGAAAGGCTCGATCCGAGACCGGCGCCGTGGAAGATGTTGTCGCCGAGCACGAGGGCGACCTTGTCGTCGGCGATGAACTCCTCGCCGATGATGAACGCCTGCGCGAGCCCGCCAGGGTTGGGCTGGATCGCGTAGCTCAGCGCGATACCGAGCTCGCCGCCGTCACCGAGGAGCCTCCGGAAAGCCGCCTGGTCATCCGGTGTCGTGATGATCAGGATGTCGCGGATGCCGGCCTGCATGAGGGTCGAGAGCGGGTAGTAGATCATCGGCTTGTCATACACGGGCATGAGCTGCTTGGAGATGGCTTTGGTAATGGGCCAAAGGCGGGTGCCGGATCCGCCCGCGAGGATGATCCCCTTCACGACCGGCCTCCGGCGGCATCGCGGCTCGCGTAGAACTCTTGCGCGCCTGGGTAAGACGGCAGCAACCCCGCGTCGCGGGCTTCGAGCAGGCCGGGCGCCTCGGTGTCCTTCGGACTCAACAGCAACGCATCGACCGGCATGGGAAACACGAGGCCGACGTCGGGATCCAGCGGATTGATGCCGCGCTCGCGATCCGGCCGGTACACGTCGCTGACCAGGTAGCTCACGATCGCGTCATCGGTGAGTGCCACGAAGCAGTGGCCGAGACCCTCGGCAAGGTAAACGGCGCGGCGCGTATCGTCATCCAGGCGAACCGAGTCCCACTTACCGAACGTCGGCGAACCCACACGGATGTCGACGACGTAGTCCAGCACGGCACCGTGCATGACGGTCACATACTTAGCCTGTCCGGGCGGCAGGTCGGCGAAATGGATCCCGCGGACGACCCGCCGGCGCGACACAGACATGTTGGCCTGGCGGAGGTCGAGTGGATGCCCGATCGTCTCGGCAAGGCGGTCGAACCGGTACCACTCGAGGAACACGCCACGGTCGTCCGAGCGCTGGATCGGCGTGATTTCCCAGGCATCGGGCACCGTCAACTCTCGAATGCGCACGAAGAGAATACTAGCCGCAGGAGGCTATCGGGCCGGTTGCACCAGGTCCCGAGCGGCGTCGAGCAGGCCCCGCCCGTAGCGCGCGTACCGGCCGCTGGCAATCTCCCTGGTGATCGCGGGAATGCGCGGGAACCGCCGAGCGGGCAGCCCGCTGCGCATGACCTCGTGATCGGCTTTCGCGCGTGCCTGCGCCAGGGTGCGCGCCGGCACCCTGTCGCCCAGTTCGACGAGCCGGTCGACGAGTTCCAGTGACCGCCCGAGAAGTCGCGCGTTTCGCTCCGTGCGTACCTCCCGCACTCGACCTACCTTTTGTGCGAAAGTCAGCCGTCCGGCGCCGATTTGGTTGTCTCCGTGCTGGCGGTAGTCGATGAGTTCCGCGTTGAGCATCCGCACGCCGCCGGTGGCCGCGGCCAGCGTTGCCAGCCACTCGTCGTGGATCCAGTCGACCGCGAAGGGGATCGCCGCCCCGAGCAGAGAACGCCGGAACACGGCGGTCGCACCAGTGACCAGGTTGCGCCCGAGCAGCGCCTCGAACGCATTGCCGTTGCGCAGGAGGTTTCGCTCACGGCGCGTCATCGAAAGCGCCTCGAACAGGGAATGCGCCATCGAGACGCCCGCGCCATCCACAAGCCGTGCGTCGCTGAACACGAGATCGTTGGCCGGCTCGGCCGTGAATTCGGCAAGAATGGTCGCGATGCGCTCCTCATGCCACACATCATCCTGATCGCACAGGGCGACGAAGTCCCCGGTTGTCGCGGTTACCGCCTGCTCGAAGTTGCCGACGACACCGATTGCCACGCGGTTTTCGAGCACTCGGAGGGTGACCGCCTGTCCGCCACGAACCTTGTGGCTGGCGACGGCGTCACGCACGATCTTCACGGTGTCGTCGGTCGACGCGTCGTCGGAAACTACGATTTCATCGACCGGACGCGTCTGCGCAAGAATGCTCTCCACCTGGGCGCGAACGTACGCCGCGCCGTTGTGCGTGCACAGCGCTACCGAGATGCTCGGTCCGGCGGTGGCTTTTGGCACTCCCCGAGTCTAGGAGCAATAGCCCCACTTAGACTGAGGACACTATGGCCATCCCCGTCGCGCCGTCCGGCGCGCCCACCATCGGGATCGCGACAGTCAGCTACGGCTCCGAATCCGTGCTCGGCCGGTTCCTCGAATCCGTGTCCGCGGCGACCACCGCTGTGACGATGGTCGTGGTCGCAGACAACTTCGCCGCCGGCAACAACAACACGGTGCGCGAACTCTGCGCGGCGAACGGGGCCACCTACATTGCGATGGCAGGCAATGCCGGCTACGGCAAGGCAATGAACGCGGCCGTGGAGCAGATGCCCGACAGCATCCGGTGGATCCTGGTCAGCAACCCGGACGTGCAACTGCACCCTGGATCGATCGACGAGCTGGTTCGCGGTGGCGAAACGGATGACCGGATCGGCGACGTGGGACCAGCCGTGCGTAACGAAGATGGCACGGTATATCCATCGGCGCGAGCGATCCCCTCGCTTCGGACCGGCGTTGGCCACGCCCTGTTCTCGAACCTCTGGGCCGCCAATCCGTGGACGACGGCATACCTCAGGGATGCACGGGGCGAACTGACAGCCCGCGATGCCGGATGGCTGTCCGGCTCCTGCGTACTGGTTCGCCGTTCGGTCTGGTCGGAGGTCGGCGGGTTCGACCCGCGCTTCTTCATGTACTTCGAAGACGTCGACCTCGGCAACCGGATCGGCAAGGCCGGCTACCGCAACCTGTACTGGCCGAGCGCATCCATCACCCACACGGGCGCGCACTCGACGGAGGGTGGCGCGTCGGATGCCATGATCCGCGCGCACCACACCAGTGCCCGCCAGTTCCTCGCCACGAAGTATCCGGGTGTCGTGCTCCGGCCGGTTCGCGTCACACTCACGGTCGGGCTCGCGATCCGGTCGTTCCTGGTGAGGCGCCGCGCACGGGCAGCACGAGAGAGGCAGACGACATGAAAATCCTGGTCACCGGCGGAGCGGGGTTCATCGGCTCGAACTTTGTTCGCCGAACCATCGAAGACGCCTACCCCGGGCTCGAGGGGGCCGAGGTTGTTGTGCTCGACGCCCTGACCTACTCGGGCAATCTCGCCAACCTCGAACCGGTTGCACGTTCGCCGCGCTACTCATTCGTACACGGAGACATCCGTGACGCCGATCTCCTTGCGCAACTGGTTCCCGGTGTTGACTCGATCGTGCATTTCGCCGCAGAGTCCCACGTGGACCGCTCCGTTCGGGATGCGAGCCTGTTCGTTGAGACGAATGTCCTCGGAACCCAGCGGTTGCTCGATGCCGCGCTGCACGCGAAGCTCACGCGGTTCGTGCACGTGTCGACCGACGAGGTGTACGGGTCGATCCCTGAGGGTTCGTGGGATGAGAAGCAGCCTCTCGAACCGAATTCGCCCTACTCGGCTTCGAAGGCCGGCAGCGACCTGATCGCGAGGAGCTATTTCACGACGCACGGACTGAACCTCTCGATCACCCGCTGCTCGAACAACTACGGGCCTTACCAGTTCCCCGAGAAGGTCATCCCGCTGTTCGTGACGAATCTCATCGATGACAAGCACGTTCCCCTCTACGGCGACGGGACGAACGTCCGCGACTGGCTGCACGTTGACGACCACACGCGGGGCATCGCTCTTGTCCTCACGGGCGGCGGGGCCGGGGAGGTGTACAACATCGGCGGCGGTACCGAGCTCACCAACCGGCAGCTGACGGGCCGCCTGTTGGAGGCGACCGGCAGGCACTGGTCGTACGTCGACGCGGTACCCGACCGCCTCGGCCATGACCTGCGCTACAGCGTTGACATCGCAAAGATCAGCTCGGAACTCGGCTACCAGCCGCTGGTTCCGTTCGAAACGGGGCTGGCAGATGTTGTGCAGTGGTTCCGCGACAACCGCGCGTGGTGGGAGCCGCTCAAGGCTCGCGCCGCGCTGGCCTGATCGGGGCGTCGCATGCGCTACCTGATCACGGGCGCGGGCGGGATGCTCGGCTCCGACCTGGTCGAGGCACTGGCCGGCAGCGACGTGGTCGCCGCGACTCGCGCGCAGCTGGACATCACCGATCTCGGGGCGGTGCGAGCGGCTGTCGCCGGCGCGGACGTCGTGATCAACGCGGCGGCCTTCACCCGGGTCGACGACGCCGAGTCCGAAGAGCCCGCAGCGTTTTCGATCAATGCGACGGGCGCACAGAACGTCGCCACGGCAGCCGCTGAGGCGGGTGCGGCACTCGTGCACTATTCGACCGACTACGTGTTCGACGGCACCGCCACGAGTCCGTATTCGGAGGATCATCCGACGCATCCGGTTACCGCATACGGGCGCACAAAGGCGGAAGGAGAACGACTCGTCCTCGAGCACGGGCCGGCCAGAACCTTCGTCGTGCGCACCGCGTACCTCTACGGCGAGCACGGCCGCAGCTTCCCGGCGACGATGCTGCGTCTGGCCGGCGAGCGTGAGAGCGTCAGCGTCGTCACCGACCAGGTCGGCCAGCCCACCTGGACCGCGGATGTCGCGGCGCAGACGATCGCGCTGCTCGGCAGCGGTGCGCCAGGCGGCATCTTCCATGCGACCAGTTCGGGATGTGCCAGCTGGTACGAGTTCGCGCAGGCTATTTTCGAGACTGCGGGACTCGATCCCTCGCGCATACTTCCGACGGATTCCGCCCATTACATCCAACGCGCACCGCGGCCCGGATACTCCGTTCTCGGCCACGGCGCCTGGGCGACCGCGGGGCTTCCGGAGCTCCGCGATTGGCGAGAAGCGCTGCGCGCCGCCGTGGAACGTGGGAGTATCGGTGCTCGATGACGACCCTCAATGTGATTCTCGATGACCTGCTCGCCGACTCGACCGGCGGAGCCGCCCGGTACACCGGCGAGCTGGCACGGGCACTCATCGAGCACGCCCCCGCGGGTTGTTCCGTCGAGGGAATAGTCGCCTCGTCGACCGAGGACCAGTACCAGGAGATTGCCGACCACGTACCCGGCCTGGCCGGATTGTTCAAGAGCGCCCTCGTTCGCCGCGACCTCACCACGGCCTGGCAGCACGGATTCACTCCGGTACCAACCGGGATGCTGCACGCACCGAGCCTGTTCGCCCCGCTGCGCAGCCACGACCGCGTCAACGAAAGGGGCAACCAGATCGTGGTCACGATCCACGACGCCGTGGCCTTCAGCCATCCGGACTTCATGACGTCACGAGAGCTCTCGTGGACTAAGGCCATGGCGACCCGGGCCGTGAAGTACGCGGACGCCATCGTGGTGCCGACCCACGCGGTCGCGGATGAACTGGAAGGGTTTCTGCACCTGGGGGACCGGATGCGAGTCATCGGTGCTGCCGCCAGCTCGCGCCTCCACAAACCTGCGGATGCCGACGCACGCGCCGACCGGCTCGGATTGCCGGCACGCTACGTCGCTACGGTGGGCGATTCCGCCGCACGCCACGGAATCGGATACCTGCTCACCGCTCTCGCGGAAACCGACAACAAGCAACTGCACCTGGTAGTGGTCGGTGCCGAGCGCGAAGCGGGTGCGCTGGACGCAGCGATTGCAACGTCCGGCGTCGCCAAGAGCCGCATCCACGGTCTCGGTGCCCTGGATGACGCGGACTATTCGACCGCCGTTTCGGGTGCGACGGCGCTCGTGCATCCGACGCTCGCAAACGGATTCGGGCTGCCCATGCTCGAGGCGTTCGCCCTGGGCGTTCCCGTCATCCACGCGGGCACACCGTCGCTCGTGGAGATCGCCGGGGACGCCGGCGTGTCGATCCCGGTGGACGACCTGGCCGTCTACCCGGCCCTGCTCACTGAGGCGATCGACCGGGTGTCGACCGACACGGAGCTTCGCAAGACGCTGTCGATCCTCGGCGACGACCGGGCGCGCCTGTTCACGTGGCGCGCGGCGGCCGAGGGTGTCTGGCAACTCCACGCCGACCTTTGAGAGCTCCTGCATCCGGCGACGGAGCCCATTTCGTGATGAGTCGGTTAGCCCAGTAAACGTTGACCAGCAGGTGCCGCAGTCGCACGGCTGCGCCGTCGACTCCGAGCATCCTCAGCGCGCTCGCGGTCATGCGGCGGTACGCGGGACCGAATTCGGGCGAATCCGCAAGAACATCCCTGGCGGCAAGCCAGGCGCGACTGCGGCCGTGGGATGCCGATACCGGGTTCGACGGAATATCGGCCAGCCCCGCGGCTTCGAGGGTCTCGGCAAACAGCGACACCTTGCGGCCCGGGCCGCCGAGGGGCTCGCAGGCCACGGCGATTGCCGCCGCACCCTCGGTCATGAATGGCTCGTACTGCGCCCACTCGTTGCTCTCGGAAATCCAGTGGGCGGGGAACACCCCACGCGTTGCGGGCAGCGAGTATCGAAAGTGGCTCACCGTCCCGAATCGCGGATCGAGTCGACGACGAGCCGCCTCGGCGCGACGGATGATTCGTCGCTGCCAGCCGGCATCCAGGCTGAGGAAATTCGTGGAGATCACGCTCCAGTGCGAGTCGGCGGGAATGGATCCGTCCGCGATCCGGGCGGTGCGCAGGGCGAGCTCGCCGTCCCCGCCGTCCATCATGGCGTCGGAGAAAAACCCGCCGATGACGACCGGCTGGCCGAAAATCCCGAATGCACCCTGGAGATGCCCATCGCTCCAACGCCGGTGTGAACCGAAAATCAGGCCATTGCCGGTCCGAAAACGATCGACCATGATGCTCGGATCCCAGGTCGCGGTATCGTGCCGCACACCGAGGCGGGACGCGACCTCGCGTGCCGTCCAGAGCTCGGGATTGTCATCGGGCGACCCGGTGATCGCCGTGACCTTACCCGGCATGATGCGAACTGCGGAGGCAAGAACCATCCGGCTGTCGAGACCCGCACTGAGCGTGCAGGCGATCGTCTGATCACTCCCAAGATTCCTGCGGATCCGCTTAAAGAGGTCATCCATCAGATCGCCGACGAGTCCGTTCGCGTCAGAAGCGGCGACAACGGGAGCGATCGGGTCGCCCAGCGCACCGGCGACCGGCGTCTGGTAGGTAACCCGGAGCCCCCTGCGCCCTGCACGCACCGTGAGGACCCGGCCGGACGGCGCTTCGCGCACCCCCTGGTAGAGCGTGTAAGGGAAGCTGACACGCGACTGCGATACGAGTTCGCGGCAGGCCAGAAGGTCGAGTCGATCCCCGGTTGCCAATGCGATCAGATCGGGCGAGCTCGAAATGGCAACAAACCCTCGCCCCCGCGCGATGAACACGGGGGCGCCCCCCAACGCGTCGTTACGCAGTTCGGCGATCACCCCGCGCGGCGTTTCGACCGACGGGGCACACCGCAGGATCGCAGCCGGGTGAAACGGCTGGAAGGCAGGTGCGACCAGCGGCTCGGCACGGAGCCTTCCCACGATCTGAGCCGTACGACCGTGTGGTTTTGCGGACGCCCGAAGCCAATCGAACAGGGGATCGCCAAGCACAAGGGTCGCTCCTCGGGCGTTGACGACCGGCGCGAGACCCGGATACGTTGTCGCCGTGTAGCCGAGCACTCCACCGGCGACCTGCGCGAGCGTGAACTCCGGCCACGCGCCCGACTTCGCGATCCCCCGACGGGGAAACGGCGGTCGCCTGCCCCCCAAGAGCATCAGGTAGTCCACAGTTTCGAACCACGTCCTTCACTGCTTCGAATCGGGCGAGATACCCCCTACAACTTAGACTGCAGCGCTGCGTTCTTGGTCGAGACCGCAACCTCGAGCGACTTCGCGAAGTCATCCAGTTTCGCGCCGAGGACCGGATCCTCGAGCGACAGGATCCGTGCAGCCAGGATCGCGCCATTGCGCGCGCCGCCGATGGAGACGGTAGCCACCGGAATCCCGGCGGGCATCTGGACGATGGACAGCAGCGAATCGAGACCGTCGAGACGAGCGAGCGGTACCGGCACTCCGACCACCGGAAGCGTCGTGACCGCCGCGAGCATGCCGGGCAGATGCGCGGCTCCTCCCGCTCCGGCGATGATCACCCGGATCCCGCGCTTCTTCGCCCCACGACCGAATTCGATCATCCGGTCGGGCGTGCGATGAGCCGACACCACCTCGACCTCGAACGAAATGCCGAACTCCTTCAGCGTCGCCGCGGCATCCGCCATCACGGACCAGTCGGAGTCTGACCCCATGACGATGGCAACGAGGGTGGGCACGGACACCATGCTAGAGGTCACGACCCCTCGACTCAGCCATTGAAGTGCGCGGAAGCCGCCCGAGCGCGAAAGACCACCTCGTCGAGGTCGGTGCCCGTAGCCGTCACGTGTCCGACCTTCCGATCTGGTCGCGACTGCTTACCGTAGTTGTGAAACTTGACGGTCGGCTGGTCGGCGAGGGCCACGCGATATGAATCCGCCAGTGAACCGGACACGGGGCCACCGAGGATATTCACCATGACGCTCCACGGCTCGCGGATGCCCGTTGCACCCAGTGGCAGGTCGAGCACGGCACGCAGGTGCTGCTCGAACTGGCTGGTGGTCGAGCCGTCGATGGTCCAGTGCCCCGTGTTGTGCGGGCGCATGGCCAGTTCGTTGATGACGAGTCGATCGTCGGTTGTTTCAAACAGTTCGACCGCGAGCACCCCGGTCACTCCGAGCTCGACTGCCACGGTCGAGGCGATATCTGCGGCGAGTTCGGCGGCTCGCCCGCCGGAGAACGGTGCGGGCGCGATGACCTCCGCGCAGACTCCATCGCGCTGGATCGACTCGACAACTGGCCACAGCGCAAGCTCCCCGGCTGGCCGCCTGGCAACCAGCTGCGCGAGCTCGCGGCGAAAGTCGACAAGTTCCTCGACGAGAAGTGGATGCCCCGCGCCCAACCAGTCCGCCACGTCGTCAACGGACTCAACAACGCGGACGCCCTTGCCGTCATAGCCACCCATTGACGTCTTCACGACTGCCCTGCCGCCGTGGTCCGACAGGAACGCTTCAAGCTCGGCCGTCTCCGACACGGTGGCCCAATCGGGCACCGGCAACCCCAGGCCATCGAGTCGCGCACGCATCTGCAGCTTGTCCTGCGCGTACAGGAGCGCGCCGGGATCGGGACGCACGACGACACCGCCGGCGACGAGGGCGCCAAGGACCTCCTGGGGGACATGCTCGTGATCGAAGGTCAGAACATCCACTCCGCGGGCGAACTCGAGAACCTCTTCGACATTGTGAAAGTCGCCGGTTGCCGTGACCGCCAGGTCGGCCGACTCGCGGCGCTCCTGCGCAAAAACGCGCAGCTCGATACCCAGTTCCACGGCGGCAGGGATCATCATCCGCGCGAGCTGCCCGGCGCCGATCACTCCGACGATGGGCGACATCCTGTACCCCTGCACAGACAGGCCGAGTGTCTCTCAGCAACGAACCAAGGTGAGTCGGTTAGAGTAAACAACCGCCTTATGACCCTATCCGCTTCTCTGCGAGGTGCCACCATGCGAGCGCTGATCTCCCAGTTCGCCCGTTTCGGTGTCGTCGGGCTGGTCGGCCTGGCTGTCGATGCCGGGATCTTCAACGTTCTCCGGCTGACCGCTTTCAGCCCGGAAGCTGTGCATAACGGCCCGCTGTGGGCCAAGCTCATCTCGACGTCCATCGCGATCATCGTCAACTGGCTCGGCAATCGCTACTGGACCTTCCGTCACCAGCGTCGAGCGCACTGGGTTCGCGAGGGTATCGAATTCGTTCTCGTCAGCATCGGCGGGCTCCTCATCGCCGAGGCGTGCCTCTGGTTCTCGGAGTATGTACTCGGACTCCATTCCCTACTGGCAGATAACATCGCGACTAACGTCGTGGGACTTGTTCTCGGAACCGCGTTCCGCTTCTTTTTCTACAGGTTCTGGGTCTATGGACCGACCCGATCCGCCGCGCCGACCCAGGAGACCGGCGCACCGGATCTCGAACGGATTCCGACGCCCCGCGGCTGATGAGCCGGGCGCCTGCGGAGCATCCGACTCGTGCCCCTACGGGCGCACCGCGCGTGGTGTGTAGGCTGACAACTCGTGGCCCCCGAACCTGTCGCAGACGCACGTCCCCGCGTGCTGCTCGACTGTACGGCGATTCCCGCGCACCGAGGTGGTGTTGGCCGCTATATCGAGGGATTGCTCGCCGGGTTGAGCCCCGACGAGGTTGTTCTCTCGCTGGCCGTTCAGCGCCGCGACCGTAGAACACTGGCCGCCCTCGCGCCATGGGCGGAAGTGTACGCGGTTCCCTCACTGCTGCGGATTCGTCTGCTTCGACTCGTCTGGGAGCAAGTCTCCCTACCCGGACTCGCCAGCCGACTTGGCGTCGAAGTCGTTCACTCGCCGCACTACACCCGCCCTCGCGGATGGACGGGCGGCCGTGTCGTCACCGTTCACGATGCGACATTCTTCAGCCATCCGGAGACGCATCGACCGCTGAAACGGTGGTTCTTCCGGATGTGGACGAAGCGGTCCTGGCGGGTGGCCGACGTCGTAATCACTCCGAGCATCGCCACGGGCGACGAGGTTACGCGATTCATCGGGAAGCCGAAGGGCGTCCTGGAGGTGGCGTACCTCGGCGTCGATCTTTCACGCTTCCATCCTCCGACCGCGGACGAAGTCGAATCCTTCAGGGCCGCGACCGCCTCGCTGAAATCCCGGAGGTGGTTCGCCTTTCTTGGCACCATCGAACCTCGTAAGAACGTTCTCGCTCTGCTCGAGGGCTACCGCCTGCTCCGCGAGGAGTTTGCGGAAGAGACTCCCGACCTCCTCATCTCCGGGGGACGTGGCTGGGACACGCATGCGGTTGCGCGGCTTAACGCACTCCCGTCAAATTCGGGGGTGCGCGAGCTCGGGTACGTGCCCGCCACGAGCCTCGCGGAATTGCTCGGCGGCGCCGTTGCGGTCGTGTATCCGAGCGTCGGCGAGGGGTTCGGGCTGCCCGTGCTCGAAGCGATGGCATCGGGAGCGGCGGTAATCACGACACGCCGCCTGGCGATCCCCGAGGTCGGCGGGGACGCCGTCCTCTACATCGAACCCAACGCCGAGGAGATCCGAGACGCGCTGCGGGAGCTGCTGACCAATCCGGATGAGAATGAGCGATTGCGCGCGCTCGCCACCCTCCGCGCGTCGCTTTTCACCTGGCACGCGACGGCGAAGCACCACGTCACCGCGTACGAAATCGCTGCAGCTGCAGCTGCAGCCCGGGCGCGCTGACCAGCCAGGTCGACACTCGCGCCTCCCGACTTACGGGCGCCCGAGACCCCGGTACAGCCAGCCTGCCGATCGCCAGCGCTCGGGATCGAGACAGTTGCGTCCGTCCACGATGATCCTGCCGGCGACCGCCAGAGCATCGGGGTCGAGTTCGCGGTAGTCCTGCCATTCGGTAAGGACGAGAACCACATCCGCTCCGGTGGCCGCCTCGTTGGCTGTCATCGCGTAGGTCAGCTCGGGGTGGAGGTGCCGTGAGGTCTCGACCGCGGCCGGATCCGTGGCGACGACGTGTGCGCCCGCCGCCAGCAATCGGGCCGCGACATCCAGAGCGGGCGAGTCCCGAACGTCATCCGAGTTCGGCTTGAATGCCAGTCCAAGGATCGCCACTCGCCTGCCGGCCAGGTCGCCGCCGAGAGCCTCGCGCGTCAACTCGACCATACGGTCACGGCGGCGCAGGTTGATCGCATCCACTTCACCAAGGAACGCCAGCGACGCGCCGACACCGAGCTCCTCGCCCCGGGCTCGAAACGCCCTGATGTCCTTGGGCAGGCAACCACCACCGAACCCCAGGCCGGAATTCAGAAAGCGGCGTCCGATGCGGGAGTCGTGGCCGATGGCGTCGGCGAGCTGCGTCACATCGGCACCGGTCACCTCGGCGATCTCGGCCATCGCATTGATGAACGAGATCTTGGTCGCAAGAAAGGCGTTGGCGGAGACCTTGACCAATTCCGCAGTGGCGTAGTTGGTGACGATACGGGGAGTCTGCCTGGCCAGAGCGCTCTCATACACCTCGTCGAGGATCGCGGCAGCTCGTTCCCCGGCGGGCCCACTCGGCACGCCGTAGACGAGACGATCGGGTCCGAGGGTGTCCTGCACCGCAAATCCTTCGCGAAGGAACTCCGGGTTCCATGCCAGCGACGCGTCCACGTCCGCTTCGGCGATCAGCCCGGCGAGCCGCACCGCTGTGCCCACCGGGACGGTCGACTTGCCCACCACGAGCGACCCGCGACGCAAGTGCGGGATGAGATTCGTGACAGCCGAGTCGACAAACCTCAGGTCGGCGGCGAATTCGCCCTTCTTCTGTGGTGTGCCAACGGCTATGAAGTGCACGTCCGCATCATCGGCGGCACCCAGATCCGTCGTGAAGTGCAGGCGTCCGGAGGCGCGGGCGGACTGCAGGATCTCGGTGAGCCCCGGCTCGAAGAATGGCGCGATCGCGGCGTCGAGCTCGTCGACCTTGGCCTGGTCGACGTCAATACCGACGACCTGGTGACCGAGCTCGGCCATACACGCCGCGTGGACGGCGCCAAGGTAGCCGCAGCCAATTACCGAAATCTTCACGCTCGTCTCCCCGGTCACGGTCAAGGCGGGCGTTGAGCGCGCCGGGACTATCCTATGGAGGCCGGCCGGGGCAGCTGGACGAGCGCGGCCTGCGAACGCGTCGACGGCGATATAGCGTGATCCTGGCCGACGTCGGTGTGTAGGCTCAATCGTCGTGGCCGACCGCTTAGAGACTTCGCTCGTGTGCATCCGCCGAATGCGAACGCGAGTGTGAGCGGCGTCCAGAAGGCCGGTCGAGCGGCTGCCGATTTCGTTGCCATGGCGGGGCGCTACATGGTCGACTCCGGGCAGCGCAATCGTATGCGCGAGGTACTCAAGCGCGACGGCATGACCAGGGCACAACGCAGGATCGCGGCGGCCGAGCTTGCGGCGGCTCCAGCAGCGGCTCGTGCATACGCCGGACTCGCAGCGACAAGCCTGAGCATGGCGTCAATACGGATGGACGCAGGGATTCCAGCGCACCTCAACCTCCTCATCGGCGAAGTCGTCCCGGGCGCCGTCTTTGCCGGAATCCACACAGCGATCACAGTCGCGAGGTCGATGACCGCGACACTCGACGTGCCGCTCCGCGTTGTCATGCTGGACTTCACGACAATGGACAACACACCCGCCGTGATTTCGCGCTACCTGGCCGACGAGTTCGCGCTCTCGGGCGTCGAGATAGTTCGCCGAGAGGAGCTGTGCGGAAGACAATTCGGATCGGCGGACATCTGGCTGGCGACCCATTCCAAGACGGCGCATGCGGCGCAGGTCGCCAGTGAAGCCGGCATCATCGATCGCGCCAGGGTCGCCTACCTCATCCAGGACTACGAGCCCGGCTTCAGTCCATGGTCCACCGAATCCACGGTCGCGGCCGCCACGTACCATGCCGGTTTCGTTCCGATCGTGAATTCGTTTCCGCTGGCGACATTCCTCGTCGCACAGGAGGGCGAGACCGTGCCAGACGAGCTTGTGTTCGCGCCGAGCTTCGACCTGGAGCGCCTCGCCGCGACGGCAGCGCGACGCTCCAGCGGCGGGCCAGCACGTGTGCTGTTCTACGCACGGCCGTCCAAGCATCGAAACCTCTTTCAACTCGGAGTGTCGGCGCTCCGGTCCACAGTGCTTGCACTGGGCCCGGAAGCTGAGGGCATCGACTTCGTATCTGCGGGCGAGCATCACGACGACCTCGAACTGGGCCGAGGACTAACCCTGAGATCCCTCGGGCGGCTCGGCTGGGACGACTACTTCGAACTGCTGTCAACCTCCGCGGTCGTGCTGTCACTGCAGGCGAGCCCGCATCCGAGTCATCCGCCGTTCGACGCGGCGATCTCGGGGGCCACGGCGATCACCAACGATTTCGCCGACACCCGCACCCACCTTCATCCGCGGATCGTCGCGGTTGCCGCCGAAACGACCAGCCTCGCTGATGCCCTCGTGGCGGCGATTCGGGCGACCGGCGATGCGGGCGGCTACCTTCCGGTAAAGCCCGGCCTACTGGGTAACCCGCTCGACGAGGTCGTGCGCGCGGCAGTAGCTCGACTCCGGCCCTCCTAGCGACGCTGGTGATCGTCGCCCTTCTCGATCGCCTCCGCATAGGCATCCGCGACCTCGTCCGCGTTCCCGATCGCCTTCAACTTGCCGCCATCGATCCAGGCAGCGAGGTCACACATTTCGTGGATGTTCGTGATCGAGTGGGTGACCATGATGACCGTCTTGCCCGAGTCCTTCAGCTCGGCGAATTTCGCGCGACTCTTTTCCTTGAAGGCGGCGTCGCCCACCGCAAGGATCTCATCGACCACCAGGATGTCGGGATTGACATTGATCGCGACGGAGAAGCCCAACCGTACATACATTCCCGATGAGTAGTTCTTGATCGGCTGGTCGATGAACTTTCCGACGCCGGCAAACGCGACGATCTCATCGAACTTCGCTGCGACCGCCTTGCGCGGCATCCCGAGGATCGATGCGTTCAAATAGACATTTTCGCGACCGCTCAACTCGGGATGGAATCCCGAGCCCAACTCCAGCATCGACGCCATCCGCCCGTCGATCGTGATGCTCCCGCTGTCTGGGTAGAGGATGCGCGCGAGGCACTTCAGGAGGGTCGACTTGCCGGCGCCATTGCGGCCGACAATGCCGAAGGTCGCGCCTTTGGGCACCTCGAGTGAAATTCCCTCGAGGGCGACGAAATCCTCGTGCACGCCACGACGGCCCCGCATGATCGCTGTCTTGACGGAGTTGTTCCGCTCGCGGTACATCCGGTAACGGACCGTCACGTCGTCGACGACGACCGCCGGAGCGACGACTGGAGCGGCGTTCACAGCAGGCGTCCAAACTTCTTCTCATTGCGAACAAAGACGACGGATCCAACCCCGAAGACCACAAATCCGCACGCCACACACCAGATCACGTCGACCGGGTTGGGCCAGCGATTGTCGTACAGCAGGTTTCTAAAGACGTCGGTGAAGTGCGCCATCGGGTTGAGTTCGAATACGTTCAGCACCCAGGCGCCTTTCTTTTCCGCCAGTTTCTCGACGATGGTCAGCGGGTACATGATCGGCGTCAGGTAAAGCCCCAGACGCAGTGCGATTGTCACGAAATGCTGCATGTCCCTGAAGTGGACGTTGACGACGGCGAGCATCATCCCGATGCCGGACGCGAACATCGCGAGCAGCACCATGAACACCACCATCAGGGGAACCCACGGAAGCGACTTCCCAGCCGTCAGGAATCCGATGATGACGACAATGAGCGCCATCTCGTTCATCCAGGTGAATCCCTCGGCGCCGACCTCGGCGAGCGGCAGATGGATACGCGGGAAGTACACCTTCTTGATCAGGCTGGCGCCGTCGACGATGGACGTCATGCAGGTGGTCACGGTGTGGTTGAAGAAGGTCCACGGCAGCAGCCCGCACACGAGCCACAACGGATAACTGTTGAGGCCGCTCGGATTGCCGGGAGGCGGCTGCGTACGAAACAACACGGCGAAAACGATCGTGTAGACGAGCATGGTTGCCAGCGGATTAATGAGCGACCACAGCTGGCCGAAAATGGTGCGCCGATATTTGCCCTTGACGTCTCGCATCGTCAAGTTGACAAGAAGTTCCCGGGTCGCCCAAAGCTCGCTGATGTAGGTCGTCAGCGGATTTTTCCGCGCGACGACGATGGACGGCTCAGGTGACACCTCTGAATTCTAGGAGGTTCACTCGCATTCGATTGGCCAAGGCTCCCGGGGCGCGTTCGCTAGGCTCACTATTCGTGCTGGTCTATTTCATCAACCACTCCACCGCACCGGTGAATCTCGGCGGCGCGGAGAGGTCGATGATCACCCTCGTCGAGGACTGGTACGCCGCGGATCCGGCCTTCGAAGCATTCTTTCTGACGAAGGCGCCGAGGGGTCGGTTCATCGAAGCGATAGAACTTCGAGGATGGCGATATCTCGCGCTCAAGTACCGCGGCTGGGCTATCCCCCATGCCGTGCAGTCGGCGACCGAACGCGCTTATTTTGCCCGGGACGACTACGCCGCAACCCTCGGAATGATCGATGTGATGCAGGAGAATCGCCCCGATCTCGTGGTCACCAACACCCTTGTCGCGCCGTGGGGGGCCTTCGCGGCAAAGGCGCTTGGCATTCCCCACGCCTGGTTCATCCGCGAATACGGCGATCTCGATCACGGCCTCACATTCCAGCTCGGCAGGGAGCGGACGATTGCGGACATCGGGTTGCTGTCGGAGGCGGTGTTCGTAAACTCGCGCGCCCTCCGCGAACACGTGATCGCGCAAATAGATGAAGCCAAAGTCTCGGTGGTCTATCCGCGCGTCGACGTCGACTCGATCGCGAAGTTGTCCAAGGAGCAGCCGGCGAGCGATCCGTTCCCGGACTCTGCCACCGCCGCGCTCAAGATCACAATGGTGGGACGGCTGTCCGAGACGAAGGGACAACTCGATGTCGTGGCGGCGCTCGGGTTACTCCGCGATCAGGGTATCGACGCGCGACTCACCCTCGTCGGAGCATCGGAACCTCCCGGATTCGAGCGCGTCATCCAGAGCGCGGCGCGTGAGCACGGGGTGGCCGATCGCCTGGTTATCGCGGGCGAACGCGACAATCCCTTCCCCTATGTTCGAGCCGCAGACGTGTGTGTCACGGCCTCTGGCATCGAGGCCTTCGGGCGCACCACGCTCGAATACCTCGCCCTCGGAAAGCCGGTCGTGGCGTCGTCGGCGGGCGGCAGCGCGGAGCTGGTGGATGACGGAAAATGCGGCTTCCTGTTCCATCCGTCGGACACCGCGGGCCTCGCAGCAGCGCTCGCGCGTTACGCGGCCGATCCGGCACTGCTCGAAACTCACGGTCGCGCCGCCGTGAAACGGGCCGCAGCGATCCAGTCCCGACCGCTCGACAACCTAGGCGCAATCCAGAAGATGAGGGCAATCGCGACCGGGCCTTCGTACCGCCTCCCCAACGCCGCACAGCTCTGGTTCGCCCTGCTCGCAGCCGACGGGGCGGGTCGACCGCGTCGCGGTTTCACTTCGATCGCTGTAAGACGTGTACGCGCCCGCCTCGGACGGTGGGCGAAGCTCCACTCGCGAACCAGATGACCAGGACTCCGATAACCATCGTCGTGCCGGTCTACGGCGATTTGCCGTCCCTTCTCGACTGCATCGACTCACTCACGAGCACGGTCGATTTCGGGGTCGATCGAGTCCTGCTGGTCAACGACTGCGGTCCCCAGGCGGATGTGATCGAGGATGCCCTCGTTCGCCTGGTCGATGACCACGCCGGCTTCACGTATGCCCGCAACGAGCGCAACCTCGGCTTCGTCGGCACCTGCAACCGCGCCGCCTTCGAACTCGACCAGAGCGACAATGACCTCTTGTTCCTCAACAGCGACACGGTGTGCACCCCGGGATTCGCCGAAGAGCTCTCATCGGTCCTGCACAGTTCGCCGACGCACGGTGCCGTTTGTCCCCGCAGCAACAACGCGACTATCGCCACCATCCCCTACGCCCTCCGCGACCCATCGGTCGGGCGAAGCCCTGAGCGGGCAGCCGAGGTTCATCGAGCGCTCCGCGAGACTCTTCCGCGTTTCAGCATTGCACCGGTTGCCATGGGATTCTGCATCCTCATTCGGCGCGAACTCATCCGGCAATTCGGCCTGTTCGACGAGACGTTCGCACCGGGATACGGGGAAGAGAACGACTTCTGTCTTCGCGTTGCGGCGCACGGGTACCAGTCCGTCATCAGCCATCGGTCGCTGGTTTTCCACCTGGCCGGCCGGAGCTTTGCGAGCGTCAGGAGAGCCCGGCTGCGGGCCGCGCACGAGGCTGTTCTGGTCACACGGTATCCGACGTATCCCGCAGCCGTGAGCGACTATCTCTACCTACGGCGCGACCCGGTCGATGTGTTCGCGGACGCGATCGCCGTCGCTCCCGGCGACGCAAGCGTCAAGCTCCTTCTCGATCTGGAGTGGGACACGGCAACGCCAATGGATGCCTGGCATCGCGACGTCCTTTCTGCGGCAAACGATATTCCCGACGGCGACGTCGTGGTGACTGTGGCGATCCCCGACGGACGAGTGGGCGAAGTCGCCACTCACTACCGCAGTCTCGTCGTGGTGCCCAACTCTCGCCTCAGCGGCATCTGGGACATCGTATACGGCTCCAATTCGGCTCCGAACCCGGTACAGCTGGCCAGGATGAATCGCTGCGGGCTGCGCTGGGTCCTGGATGAAACCACCGCAGCGGGTTCGCACGAATTCGCAGTGCGCGTCGTGACCCGGTCGGCCGCGTCGGCAAGCGAGTTGCTTGAGGGCCTGAGCGGCGAATGGTCGCGCACGACGATCGAGATCGAGCGGCTTCGCGCGCGGTGGAATGCAGTTACCGGCGCACCGGCTCGTCGTCCCGGAGGAACGGCGCCAGCGGCAGCAGCCGGCGCGACCCTGCTTCGTCGAATCGCGGCCAGGCTTCCGCCGCAGCTGGGCTGGATCGTCGCCGTTGCTCGAGTGGTGACTCGCCGGGACTAATCCTCGGGTACCGGAACGCCCATGGCGGTGTAGCGCCAGAGATCTGACGGCGGCATCGAATCATTCCAGCGCCCGGAGAATAACTCTCGATTTCGCTCGATCGCGCGCGACCGCCCTGGCGTTTTCCCTTCGTGATGCACAACGACCGAGGTCGGCACGACTCTGAAGACTGACCCCGGATGCGCGCGAAGCGCTCGGAGACAGAGGTCGACATCTTCGAGGCCGTTGGTGAAGACGGGATCGAATCCGTGCAGCTCGATCAGGGTGTCGGCGCGAATGCACATGGCAGCCGCCGTGATCGCGGAGTAATCCGCAGACGGCACGCGGGATGCCTCGTCACGGGAGAGTCCCTGCAGGAAGTGACGCGGTGGCTTCCCGTCGTCCAGGAACACCGTCCCGGCCGTTTGGATTGTGCCTCCGGGATAGAGCAGAAGCGGCTGCGAGGCGATCACTCGCGCGTCGCCGGCGACCTCGGCGACCAACGGTTCGAGCCATCCGAGTTGCACCTCGGTGTCGTTATTGAGCGCCACGACGAACTCGCCCACGGATCCGCTCAGCGCATAGTTGTTGCCGAGCGCGAAATTCAGATTCCTCGCGGCCCGGGTGATCCGCACCGTGGGATGGCTCCCGAACAGGCCGTCGAGAATGGCGCTCACCGGCCGCGGCGAACCGTTGTCGAGGATGACCAGGTCGAGTTCGCGGTTACCCGAGTTGTCGAGCACCGACCGCACCGCCGTAGCCGTGAGTCGCCAGTCCAGGTACGTCGGAATGATGATCGACACGCACCCTGCACGCCTCGCGGTGGCGGCCACATCCTGCCAGTCGATCAGGTGCTTGCCGATGACGACGTCTTCCCAGCTTGGCGGTTCCGAGTGCGTGATCCGGTGCGCCGAAGCGCGGTCATCGTATTCGACGCCGAGAAAAGGCAGGTATCGCGGTGGCGTGCGCCGGATGAGAGTGAGAAAGAGGTCAAAGTCGCTCCATCGCTTCACGGCGGGGTCGAAGCCGCCTGCGGCCTCGACGAGCGATCGCTCGATCATGGTCGCGTTGAGATCGATGAAGTTGCCCCCGTAGAGCAAGTCGTCCGCGGAGCCCTGCATCCCCCGATAAACGACGCCGCCCTCGCGGTGAACTCGCATCCCGCAGTAGACGAAATCGCCGGATTCGAGGTCCATCCCCGCGAGGCAACGCTCCAGAAATTCCGGACGCCAGGTGTTATCGGAGTCGAGAAATGCGACGACATCGCCGCTCGCGCTCGAAAGCCCGCGGTTGCGCGCGGCGCCGACGCCAGTGCCGTCGCCCCGGACGATGTGAACACGCCCGTCCGTATCGGCGAGCGTCGCCAGATACTCGGCCGTGCCATCGGTCGATGCATCGTCGACGACGATCAGCTCCCAATTCGCGAAAGTCTGGGCGAGCACCGATTCGACCGCCTGGTGAAGTGACCCCACGCGATTTCGAGTCGGAAGGACGATCGACACGGTTTTGACCCCGATGCCCGCCGATCGGGCACCTTCCAGCTCACGCAGGAACCGTCCCTCGGCATCCGAGTCCCAGCTCTCCGAGGTGCGGGCCACTCGCACCGAAAGTTGGTGCACATACTGCGCGGCCCGTCCAAGGGCTCTGGTGCGAAATTCGCCCCAGGACGGAACGGGTCCACGGCCGTCCGCGGCCACCGGCAGCGGCGTCGACGGCGTCGCGGTCCGAAGAAAAGCCCTGATGGCCTTCAGGGTCGGCCTTCGGGCGGAGGCTCCTCCCGAGCGGGAATAGTTTGCGGCATCGAATCCGGGTCCGGTCGAGAACAGCTCACGACTGTGCCACAGGATCGCGAACCAGCTGGCGTCGGTTTCGGGATGCGCGGCCGCAATCCAGTCCTTTTCTATGAGCGGGTTGAGCCCCAGCGCGACGACGGTGTCGCCTTCGTTGTCCAGGTAGTACGCGAGCGCCGCGCGCTTCGACCTGAAGTGCCGTTGAGCGAGCACGGACAGGTACTCCAGGTCGAGCACACCCATGAGCTGGAGTCGGAACAGCCAGAGTTGCCGACGTATGAACCTCATTCAGCGCGCTTCGTCAGCCGGGCGGCGGCGCGCCGGCAAGCGAGAATCGGAACACCGACGAGCGATCGAGATCGCGTTCGTGAACCAGGGCTCCCGGACCGTCGCTCGCCTGAAGCCACTTGTCGACGATGGCGATCTCGGTCTTGCGTGTCGTGTCGTCCAGGACAACGATCGCGCCGTCGACGAGGTTCGTTCGGAAATATGGGAACGCCGGGTACCGCGCATCCTTCCCCGATCGAGCCGGAGGGCCATCCACGAACAGCAGCGAAATGTCCCGTAGATCCGCGGTACGGCTCGGCGCGTACCACTCGAACTCGACACCGTCGACGACTTGCGGTTCAAGCGGAGCGAGACGCAGGTCCACGACGTCGTCAATGCCGTTGCGCCGCAAGGCATCTGCGGTTGCGGCGAAGTACTGCTCGTTGTGATCGAGCGAGACCACCCTGATGCCGCGGTTCTGCTGCTTTGCCGCCAGGCCCAGCCAAACGCTCGACGTACCGCTTCCGCATTCGACGACCCGTGCGCCATCAGGCAGTGAGCGGACCATCGTAACCAGCGCGAGAAGAGTCTGGGGCGTTGCGGCCCATCCGCCGGGCGACGGAACCTCACCCTCAATCGGTACGGCGGCATAAAGCGCCAGAAGTGCCGACACGTCCCTGGCCGTCGAGCGCCGCAGGCGGGTTTCGATCCCGCGGGTGTCTCCCCCGAGACGCTTGAGTACCTGTGCAACGGAATTCTCGTCCCAGGCCTCCGGGACGGCGGCACGGGCGAGAACCTGCGCGACCGACTGCTCGTCCCACGCCTCCGGGACGGCGACGCGAGAAAGAACCTGGGCGACCGACTGCTCGTCCCAGAATTCCGGGGACGGGATCTCGGATGCCCGAAGCCAGCCCACGACGGCGACGAGCTTCGCCGAGACGTAGGCGATCCCCAGGAACACACCGCCAAAGGCGAGACCGAGCGCAACGAACCACGGCTGGCGGGCCTGCAACGCGAGCACGGCGCCCGCGACCACAGCCGCGGCGGCGCAGACGCCCAGCACAACAACGCCGGATCGCACCGATGGAATCGGAGACGCGTCGGACATGATTACGCGGGTTCCCGACGTAGTTCGCTGATATCCCTCACGCTCATCCAGGTCGCCGACTGGCCGAACAACTCGAGCGCGTTGCGCTCGCAGTCGGAATTCACAATGAATACCGTCGGGGCGGGCCACACGATGTGGACTGAACCTGCCACGATGCCTGCCTTCGTTGTCGGAATGAACTGCAGCGAGTCCGGAGTCCGGACGATAACCCGTTCCACCCTAATCTCGTCGTCCAGGAAGACCTGGTCAACCGCACCGCTGTTGATGTGTCTCTGGATGGCCGCGGATTGGCGGATCTCGCGCGTTGGCGCGAACCCCACCGTCCACATCTGCAGCACGGCGATCCGAAATCCCCTGTTGACCAGGTCATCGAGCTCAGCACCGACCTGCTCCAGCAGGGGCGCCGTGCGTAGTCGGTGGGAGAAATCGAGCACCATGAGCAGGTCGTAGGGATCCGTCGCCGGCCGGACCTCGCCCAGCGTGCGAACCGGCGCCGGGAACGCGCGCGCCTTCTGCTCCTTGTCCAGGCTCGGGATTGCACCCGCGGCGACAACATCCGCGTGCCACTGCCGCCACGCGCTTCGATACGCCATTCGCGACGGATGCATCCACCCGGTGGAGAAATCGCTGCCGCTGAGGGAGCCGGGGCTGAACCTTTGCAGCGTGAGGGGCGGGAACATGTCGAGAACTACGACGGGGTGTCCCTGCGCTGCCGCGATCCTCCACCGGAATTCGCTGTCTCCGCCCGAACGAACCCGGTCGAAGTAGCCAACGGTCGACAGCGCCACCTCACGGCGGAACAGGATGGAAGGCTCGCACAGCTTGAGGTCGTAGCCGCGATCCTGGGCGAACGACAACTGCTCGGACACGCGCAGCGCGAATGAGATGTTGGCCATCTCGGCCGCGTGTTCCACGAGGTGCCGGATCTGCAGTTCCAGGCGTCTCGGGTGCATCCAGTCATCGGCGTCCTGGATCGTGACGAAGTCGCCCGCCGCCTGGTCGAGCGCGACATTGCGAGTGCCGTAAGTCCCGATGTTTTCCTTGTTGCGGATGAGCCGAATCCTGTCGTCAAGTGCCGCGCACTGTTCGAACAGCGGCAGGAACTCGTCGCCCGAGGCGTCGTCGAAGAGCAACAGCTCCCAGTTGCCCCAGGTCTGGTCGACGACCGAGCGTACGGACGTCAGTAGGCCCTCGTCGGGCTGGAAGGCAGCGGTGATGATCGTCGCCATCGGCCCATCGGAGTTCCGGGAGCGGGCGACTCGCGCGGCCTGGCTGCTAATCCGGTCAAACGGCAGCTTCGTCTCGTCGCCGGAGAGCGTCAGCGGTTCGAGCCCGTACTCCGAAAAGACCCCGTTGAAAACCGCCAGCCACAACGATTCGCTTGCGCCCAGCGACACGTCGCCTTGGAACGGATTGAGCACGTCGGCAGCAATCTGGGTTGTGGCGATCTCGTGCGACTTCACGCCGAGCACGACCTGTGCTGCCTCCTCACGCCTGTCGGCCTGCACCAGGAAGCTCGCGTAGCCGATGCGGTCCGCTTCGGCGAGCCGGGCGACACCGTACATCTCCACGGTCCAGTCGAGCAGGGCGATCGCGTTCCGCCGGTCGTCCGCCTCGAGATCCTGACCGTGCACCACCTGGGCGAGTATCACGATTGTCGGCACCGCGACCCAGCCGAGAATGAGTTTGGCGGCCGAGCGAGTGGCGTCGTCGGCGAAGAGCTCGACCGCTGCGATGAGCTCGGGGTAGCTCAGCCGACCACGTGTCGCCAGCCTCGCGAGCACATCACGGATGCCCGGCACCTTTGACACGAGCCCGGACAACCGAAGATTCTGATCCCCTACGCTCGAGAACCAGGCGAGCATCCGGGTGTTCTGGGCATCCGCATCCGCACCGGTCACGAGCCAGTCCGGCGCGTTCAGGCGGGTCAGCGCCGACAGCCGCTCGACCGCGGGTAGCGCGGCACTCTCGACCGGACGCTGCGCCAGGCCAGCGCGATAGCGGACGACCCATCTGGCCCCGACCACCACAAGGAATCCGTAGTAGAGCACGAATACCACCGCTACCGGCAACCACCACTCCCGCAGCAGCACAGCGGCCAGAGCCGCAGCGAGCGCCAGGAGCGGAAGAACCACGATGGTGACTATCGCGATGAATCGCAGCGCGCCCATTCCGGACAGGACCCCGACCATGATCCGTACCCTGTGACCCAGCAGTCCCTTGACCCGCGGCTGTCGACTACTCATCGGTGCAGATCATCCTTCGGTGGGAAACTTGACGGTTACGGTCTTGAGAGGCGTGCGGTACTTGATCTGGCCCGAAATATGGTCGTACTTCGTTCGCACCCAGGTCACAGTCATCTCGACTGGCACGAGCGGTGAGTACTTTTTCGCCAGGCGCGCGCCGAGCCAGCGGCGAGTCTGGATGTCGTTGTCGCGACGCTGGATCGAGAACGCCGCGTCGAACTCCGCACCCACGTCAGTGGGCGACGGCAGAACTTCCGACGCGTCCACCCGCAGCCTTTTGCCGCCGGCGAACACGAGAGTGATGACCGGACGGGTCGAGATCACGCGTGCCCCGACTAGCGGGCCCGGTCCATAGAAGTCGGGCTGGAAGAGCGCCGGATACGGTTCGCCGATGTCCTGCTTGATGACGAGGGTCACCGGTAGGGAGATGACGAGAATCGCCACCACGCAGCGAAGCACCAGCGCACCGGGTCGGTGCGGCGCGATACCTGAGTTCGCGGAGAAGGCAACCAGAGGGTGAACCCGGCGCACGAGCCGCACGAACCACCACAGCAGATACGCCGCTCCACCGATTGTTCCAACCCACAGGATCAGTGGTCCCAAGCCCGGGATGCCACGCACGAGGACATCGGTCACCTCGAGAGCAGCCCACACTCCGACGAGGCCGGCGAGCACAAGGGCGATCGGCGCGATGACGCGTTGCCGCTCTCGCGACAGCCTCGCGGGAATGAGGCGACCCCACGACACGAAGGCACCATAGGCGATCACATTTCCGTAGAAGTCGATGTTCAGAAGGAAATAGACCCCGAGGTGGAAGAACATTGCGAGCGAGATCGCGATCCTGAGGAGCCGCCACGAAAGGAATGCGATGGCCAGCGTGAATTCCACACCGACGACCGTCCAGTCCAGCACCTCCCAGAGCCACGGAGCCTGGATGGACTGGGCAAGTTCCGCGATCCCGTTGTGACTCGACGACGTGTAATACGTTCGAAGAAAATATCCCTTCACGGTTTGGGCGTTCGGAGACAGCCATCCGGTGCTGATCTTGGCGTACGCGGCGGTCGCGAACGAGATTCCTATCGAAATGGCGAGCAGGCGCACAGGCCACTGCCTGACGGACGCGGCATCCCGCTTCCTGAGCAGCGCGTCAACCGAGATGCTTCCCCCCCAGTTGGCGAACGACAGGATGAGCGGCGCGATGACCAGGATTATCGAATGGTCGATCTTGCCGAAGGAATACGCGTAACCCATCGCGAAGAGATGCAGCGCGGTGACCGCGATCGAGGCCCACCGTGTGAACAAGCCGATGCCCATGAGCACCGTGGCAACCACGATTGCGAGCGAAAGCACATCGAAGAACGCGACGGGCGGGATCGCGGTGACGAGCTGGAAAGGACCGACCGGTGGCCGCAGGAGCGAACTGGGAAACTCGGAGATCCACGTGATCGGCTGCTGTGTCGCAATGAGCAGCGTGGCGCAGATGATCCGGAAAATACCGAGATCGCGAGAGGTGAACGATCCCCTGTTGATCCACCGGTCGAATCCGCGTACGAGTCTCATTCGCTCTCCCTGACGTTGCCCTACCGGAGGATACTATCGGGGTCTGCGCCCGCCGATCGCTGCCCACTCCTACGTCTAACCCGCGACCGTTCGCTCACAGTCGTTGCACCGCGACGGAGTGGCTGGCAGCCCGTACCTGTCTACTCCAGGCGGGCCGCGTCAACAACCGATCGACCAGTTGCGCACACGCCTCGCTCGGGCGCGCGCCGACATCACGACCGCGCCGCGATAATTCGAGGGGAGCCCTATCGAGGTCAGGAGCCGGCGTACTGGCCGTACTGGGAAGAAATGGTCGCCGATGTCGGCCGCGACGAGCACGACGTGGCCGAGCCCGTGAATGTCACCGAAGTGCCCACGTTGCCCGCGGTCACAAAGTGAGTGGTCTGGCCAATATGTTCGTGAATCGGGTATGTGTACCCGTTGATCAGGTTGTACTCGACAGTATTCGAGGGTGGATTTGCGAGCGCCCAGACGTGGATGCCTCCGTCCACGGCCTGCGAGTTGAGCGGCAGCGCAATCAGGTTGTGCTCGATCTTGAGGCCCCTTGCATCCAATCCGACAGTCACCCCGCTCGCAGCGTCGAGCATCGTGTTGTATTCGATGTTGACGTTGGCAGGACTCAGTCTCGTGTACCCCGTGCCGCTCGCTGCGGCCTTGATATTCGATCCGCGGGGCGCGTCGAAGAGAAGATTGTGCTCGATCACTCCACCGGTCTGGTAGATGGTCCCCGTCAGGTAGATGTTGTGGTCAAGGGCCTGGTTGACGCCGACGTTGTCGTGGATGCAGTTTCCATACACGAGATAGTCCTTCGGCGCCGCGGCAGTCAGTGCCGCAACGGAAGAACTGGTCGCCGTGTCGGATTGGATGATTACGTTTGCGTAGCCCGGGGATCCTCGAACTTCGTTGTTCTCGAAGATCCAGTGCTGGCCCCCTGAGAGGTAGACGATCGCCTGCCCGGTTCCCTGGATCGCTTTGTCGTAGACGAAGCGGAAGCCCTGGATGGTCCAGTAGCTGGGTGAATGCAGGATCAGCGTTCCGTCCAGGTAGACCTTCTCACCCGGATATGCCTGCATCACGATGGGGCGCGATGCGGTGCCCTTCACTGCAGACCAGCCAACTTCTTCCTTGTAGTTCCCCGCACGAACGACGATGACATCGCCGGGATGAGCGACCCTGACCGCCGTCTGGATGTTTCGCAGCGGATCGCTCGCGCTCGGCTCGGGACAGGTCGTCTGCGAGGTGCCCTCCGTCAGGTACTTTGAGTCGAGCAGGCAATGGTAACGGTTGTAGGTGTCATAGCCGTTCAGCCAGGTCTTGTACTCCGAGACGGTGTCGTGCCCCGTGGTCGACACGTAGATGTACCGACCGCCGCTTGCAGGCGTTGCCAAAGTGGTCGACCCGATGCCCACGCTGGGCAGAGAACTGGCAACAGCCGAGGCAGGAACTGCAAAGGAAATTGCCAGCAGGGCGGCGACCGCACCGACCAATCCGACGACGCGTGTCAACTTCATGACGTACCCCCAAGTTCAGCCGATGCCCGCTTCCCCAAGCGTCGTTACACCGGAACCACAACCCACCATACGACATCCGTGGTGCATCGGCACCAGATTGAGACCCTAAACTTGGCACCCAATTAGGGGTACACGACACCCTGGGAGCACTCCTTGACCCGCACCGCAAAAGGCCGTCCCTCGGCGATGGATGGCGCGCGAAGCTCGGCAGCGGGATTCTTCCGGGAGGTCCAGGCGCTCCGCGCTCTCGCCGTTGCAGGGGTGGTGCTTTACCACTTCTGGCCCGGGCTGGTACGCGGTGGTTTTGTCGGCGTTGACGTGTTTTTCGTGATTTCCGGTTACCTCATCACCTCGCACCTCCACCGCGAACTGGCGGCCGACGGCAGAATCCGCTTCGGCGCCTTCTACGCCGCGCGTGCCCGAAGGCTTCTGCCCGCTGCTCTCGTCGTGCTCGCCGTGACGGCCGTGGGAACCCTCCTGTTACTCCCCCAGCGCCTGTGGGAACAGGTGATGCAGGAGGTCGCCGCGTCTGCTCTGTATGTCGAGAACTGGGTGCTCAGCGCAGATTCGGTCAACTATCTCGCCCTCAACGAAAACATCCCCTCCCCCGTCCAGCACTACTGGTCGCTGTCGGTCGAGGAGCAGTTCTATCTGGTGTGGCCGGTTCTTCTGCTCGCGACCTGGGCTCTGGCGAAACGGTGGAGGCATAAGACCGGACCTGCACAAAGCGGACGTGCTGTGCTGCTCAGCGTCCTGGTGGGCGTGTTGGTCCTGTCGCTGGCCACAAGCATCGCGCTGACCGCCTGGCAACCCAGCCAGGCGTACTTTGCAACCGAAGTCCGAGCGTGGGAGTTCGCGGCCGGTGGGATCGCGGCGATCCTTGTGCGCAGGGGAAGCGGCAGACCAGCACTGCGCGCCATTGCCTCTTGGCTCGGGCTACTGGCGATTGTGGCCTCGATGGTGCTGTATACCGGAGCGACGCCGTTTCCCGGATATACCGCACTGCTACCTGTCGGCGGCACGATTGCGGTAATCGCCGCGGGAGATCCGGACGCTCGATTGTCCGCCCGCCGCATCCTGCGCTTTCCGCCGATCCAATACGTCGGGGGAATCTCATACAGCCTGTACCTGTGGCACTGGCCCGTGCTCATCCTCTTGCCCACGCTGCTGGGGACGGACACAGGGGTGATCGTCCGAGGCATACTGCTGGCGATTGCGATCGTGCTGGCGATACTCACGAAGCGATTCATCGAAGACCCCGTGCGATTGTCCCCACCGCTCCGATCCGCGAAACTGCGGATAACGTTGCTCGGGTCCGCCGCCGCGATGGCACTGCTCGTCGTGTTCGCGCTCGTCATGAATTCATCCGTCGCCGGGGCGATCACGTCGGCGCAGACTGAAGCCGCCGTCGCGCTCCGCTCGGACGGCGCCTGCCTGGGTGCCGCCAGCATCGCGAACTCATCGTGTACACCTCGCGCCGGCCTGCTGGTGCCCAGCACGCTTGCAGCGGGCCAGGACGACGTGAACACTCCGAACTGCTGGAGCACCGAATCGGTGAGCGAGCTCAGGGAGTGCACGAAAGGTCCCGCTCATGGCGCCACGCTGAGAGTCGCGCTCATCGGCGATTCCCACAGCAACCAGTACCTCGCCGCGATTGAGGCGATCGCCAGGGAATATCACTGGAGGGTGGATGTCTACGGCAAGACCGGTTGCATCTGGACTGCTGCGATCCAGGTGAATTCGCCACAATGGGTGGCCAGCTGCCAGGCGTGGAAAGCCAACCTCAACGCGCATCTTGCTTCGAACCGGCCGTACGACGTCATCATCACGAGCTATCTGGCGACCTCGCCGATCGAGGCCGCGCCGGGTAAGTCAGTCGACCAAACCACCATTGACGGCTTCGAGAGCGTGTGGCGTCCCGTGATCGCCCGAGGAACCCAGCTGGTCGCGATCCGCGACAATCCGCATCCGCGGGCCGACTATCTCGATTGCATCGATCGGCACTCGGGCGACCCGGGGGAGGCATGCAGCGTGGCCGAGTCGACGGCACTCGATTTCTTCGACGGCCAGCCGGACGCGGTCGCGCACGTCCACGACGCGCATCTGCTCGACCTGACAAAGTACTTCTGCCAGGCGCAGCGCTGCCCGCCGGTCATCGGCAACGTGATCGTCTATCGCGACGGCACGCACTTGACCTCGACCTACACCCGCACGCTTGCGCCGATGGTACGGCGCGGAGTTCTCGAGCTCACAGGCCTCAGCGATCGCGGGCGCGTGGACTCCTAGACGCATTGATCACAGCGTCGCGCGGCTCGCTTCCATCAGGTCGTGGAGTGCGGCCTGTACCAGGTTGGCATTCGGGACATCCCGCAGCACGACGGGTCGATCGAGACCGGTGCTCACGAGCACATCGCCTGATCCGAAGAGCGACTGCAGCCCCGACTTGCGGACCGTCACGTCATGACCCCTGCTGTGCAAAACTTCCTGGCGGACACGTACCACAAGACCGCTTCGAAGGATGACCCTCCGCGATGTGATCGTGTAGTTGCACGCGAGCCAGGAGACCAGCGGGACGAACCACAGCACCAGGACAAGAAAGGCAGCGATGGCCAGGACCGCGAGGTTCTCCCAATTGTCGGGGAATCGACCGAACAGGTATCCCGAGGCCCCGGCGACGACGATCAGCGCAAAGTTCGGCCAGAACATCCGCCTGCCATGCGGGCGCAGACGAGCGACTACAACCTCGCTGGACGGCGCCTCACCGGACATGGCTCATTCATACCTCAGGTGAGTCACGTCGCCCGCGGCGACCGTCCGGGTCTCTCCGGTGAGCTCCGAGCGCACCAGCAGGCACCCGGTCGCATCGATCCCGGTCGCGACGCCGAACAAATCGTCGCCGCCGGGCAGCGACACCCGCACCTGCCGACCGAGTGTGCGGCACCATTCACTCGTGACCCGATGGATGCCGCTGGCGCCCGCATCCGCGTCGGCGTCGAGAAAACGCACGAGGAGCTCGTCGAGCCTCAAGAGGTATCGGGAAAGTATGAGATCGGCCAGTTCGTCGACGGTGCCATCGACGCCCGCGAGCGTGAGCGATGTCGCCGTCGAAACCGGGAGTTCATCGCGGTCGAGAGCGAGGTTGACCCCCGTGCCGACGATCACCGCCGAACCCGGAACCAATTCGGCCAGCACGCCGCACACCTTGAGTCCGTCGACCTGCACGTCGTTCGGCCACTTCAGTCCGGTGCGGCCACCCCCGATCAGCGCGTCCACCGACGACGACATGGCGGCCCCCGCGATGAGCGGGAGCCAGCCGAGCGCCTGGGGTGCGAGTGGTTTCCCGGTTCGCAGGAGCGGCCGCAGGAGCACCGACGCCGCGAGAGACTTGCCGGCCGGCGCGGTCCAGGATCGACCGAGACGACCGCGGCCGCTCGTCTGATTCATCGTGACCAGAGTCGACATGTGGGGCTCGTCGCCCTCCCGAACCAGGTCCGCGAGGGTGTCATTGGTTGAGCCCGCCTCATCCAGAACGCGCAGGCTTGGTACGGCAGAACGAGTTCTCGCGAGGTTCACAGGGCCACCCTAACTGGGCTAGTCGCCAGCAACCGTCGACGAGCTATTCTGGGACACATGACGCGTCAGCACAGTCACGCCGCCGCACCGTGGGGGCGAGTACTCGTCATCATGCCCACATTCAACGAGTGCGAAAGTCTCGGTCGCGTCGCGGGGCATCTTCTCGAAAGCGTCTCGGACGTCGACCTGCTCGTCGTTGACGACAACAGCCCCGATGGCACCGGAACCATCGCCGACGACCTGGCCGCCAGGGACGCTCGGGTGCATGTGCTGCACCGTGAAGGCCGCGGCGGACTCGGGCGCGCGTACGTGGCCGGGTTCGACTGGGCCATCGGTCATGGCTACGACGCCGTCGTCGAAATGGATGCGGATGGCTCGCATCCGGCCGATCGGTTGCCAGCAATGCTCGATGCGCTCACGTCCGACGATCATCCGGGACTCGTCATCGGATCGCGCTGGGTGCAGGGCGGCTCAGTCGTCAACTGGCCAAAGCGGCGTGAGTTCCTGTCCCGCGGCGCCAACCTCTACGCGCGACTGCTGCTCGGCGTACCCGCTCGTGACATCACGGCGGGTTTCCGCGCCTATCCGACGTCGGTGCTTCGGCAATTGTCGACGCGCGTCGATTCACGTGGCTACTCTTTCCAAATCGAAATGACCCTGCACGTATTCGACGCCGGCTTCCCGATCGTGGAAGTGCCGATCGAGTTCAGGGAGCGCGAGGCCGGGGTGTCGAAGATGAATTCTTCGATAGTCGTCGAGGCCATGGCTCGGGTGACGCGCTGGGGCCTGGCCCGTCGCTTCGTGCCTCGGCACACGCAACGGGCCGTCGAGTCCGTCAAGCTGTCGTAACCGCCGGAACAGGACTTTCGGGCAAGCTCTGAGGGCGTTTTTTGGAGACTTGTGACAAAGCCTCGGGGCTACCCCTGTTGACTAGGCTGAGTCGGGTGACCCCCAACAAAACGACAGACACCACCCTGCCGCCCAAGGCCGCCTCGAGCGCTTCGGATCCGTACACCACGGCTGGCAAGCTCGCCGACCTCAAGGTTCGCTATCACGAAGCCGTGACCGCCAGCGGCGAAGCGGCGATCGAGAAGCAGCATAAGAAGGGCAAGAAGACCGCGCGCGAGCGCATCGCGACCCTCCTCGACGACGGGTCATTCGTCGAGATCGACGAGTTCGTGCGGCATCGCACCCACGCCTTCGGCATGGAAAAGTCTCGTCCGTACGGCGATGCCGTGGTCACCGGCATCGGCACCATCCACGGCCGGCAGGTTGCGGTCTACAGCCAGGACTTCACGATTTTCGGCGGATCACTCGGCGAAGTCGCCGGCGAGAAGATCATCAAGATCATGGATCTGGCCCTCAAAACCGGAGTGCCGATCATCGGCATGCTGGACTCCGGCGGTGCTCGCATCCAGGAGGGTGTCGTCGCGCTCGGCAAGTACGGCGAGATTTTCCGGCGCAACACCCAGGCGTCCGGGGTCATCCCGCAGATCTCCATCATCATGGGGCCCGCGGCCGGCGGAGCGGTCTACTCACCGGCCCTGACCGACTTCGTCATCATGGTCGACAAAACGAGCCAGATGTTCGTCACCGGACCGGACGTCATCAAGACCGTCACCGGTGAAGACGTTGGCATGGAAGAACTCGGCGGGGCCCTCACCCACAACTCGATCTCCGGTGTCTCGCACTATCTGGCCAGCGATGAGGATGATGCGCTCGATTATGCACGTACGCTTCTGAGCTTCCTGCCCGACAACAACCTCGCTGAGCTGCCGGTGTACGAGAGCGACGTGGCGCTCGAGATCACCGACGAGGATCGCCGGCTCAACACGATCATCCCCGACTCGCCCAACCAGCCGTACGACGTGAAGACCGTCATCGAGCACATCGTCGACAACGAGGACTTTCTCGAGGTCCAACCCCTGTTCGCGCCGAACATCGTCATCGGATTCGCCAGGGTCGAGGGACGTTCCGTCGGAATCATCGCGAACCAGCCGCAGGCAATGGCCGGAACCCTCAACATCGAGGCCGGCGAGAAGGCGAGCCGCTTCGTGAGATTCTGTGACGCCTTCTCGATCCCCATCCTCACCCTCGTGGATGTTCCCGGTTACCTGCCCGGCACCGACCAGGAGTGGACCGGGGTCATCCGGCGCGGAGCAAAGCTGCTGTACGCGTACGCAGAAGCAACCGTGCCGTTGCTCACAGTCATCACCAGAAAGGCGTACGGGGGCGCATACATCGTTATGGGCTCCAAGCAGCTCGGAGCCGACCTCAACTACGCCTGGCCCACCGCCGAGATCGCGGTCATGGGCGGGCAGGGCGCCGTCAACATCCTGTACCGCACCGAGATTAAGGAAGCCGAAGACGCGGGCGAGGATGTCGCCGCGGTTCGGACCAAACTCGCGAACGAATACACCTACAACGTGGCATCGCCGTTCCTGGCGGCGGAACGCGGTGAGCTGGACGGCGTGATCGAACCGGCGGCGACCCGCGTCGCCGTCATCAAGGGGATGCGTGCGCTGCGCACCAAACGCGCGGTGCAGCCACCCAAGAAGCACGGGAACATTCCGCTGTGACCGGCGCACGGCGCCAGACGGTGGCACGAGTCGAGGCCGACGTCGAGATTCTTAGCGGAAATCCGGATGCCGCAGACATGGCTGCAATCACCGCCGTGCTCGCGGGTGTCCTCGAAGAACTCGCTGCAGAACAGGGTCGTCGGCAGCAGGCGCACACGTCGGCCTGGGAACGGTCGCAGCGATCCGTGCGCGAGCCGCTGCATCCCGGGCCGGGAGTCTGGCGCAGCTTCTCGGGCTGAACGCCTGGGCGGCCAGATCGCCGTAGACAGTCCTGTTCACGGTAGTTCCCCCTGAACTGGGGGTAAAACAACGGAATCACGCGAAATTTTGCAACCCGTGGAACGAACAGGTCGTTCTACTCCCAAATGGTGGTCAAATCGAACAGAAAACCGCTTATGTACCCCGTTTTCAGTAGATGCGCGCCCGGAAAGTCCATGCAAAATCAGGTACTTTCACTTTCGGGGTTCAAAAAATGTACCCCGAATGTCCCCCAAAATGACGACTGGTCAAGGGGGTATGAACCTTGCAGTATTGAACGTGCTAGGTGTCTCTCTATGAGTTACACCACCAGACCATTGGCCGACTAGGGTAAGCGGGCCAATGGCTTGGGGGCGGGTCAGGGCAATATTC
>DATAXD010000068.1:0-4103 GCA_036266835.1 Galbitalea sp.
AAACACGGCCGGGATCGAGTCGAGTGCGAAGATCAGGTCGGTCGAGCCGATAGCAAGCATGACCACGAGAATCGGCGTCAGCATCCGCTTGCCGTCGCGCACCGTGGTGAGGTGGTTGCCGTTGAAGTGCGGGGTGATCGGGATGAGTCGGCGGAGAAAACGGATGACCCGGCTCTCCTGGTCGTCGGTCCTCGCCCGCGACGAAACCAGCTGCTGCACCGCCGTGTAAAGAAGGAATGCGCCGAAGACGTAGAAGATCCACTCGAAGTGCTGGATGAGGGTGACGCCCAGCAGGATGAACAGGCCGCGCAGAACCAGCGCGATGATGATGCCAATGAGCAGCACCTCCTGCTGGAGCTTCTTCGGTACCGAGAACCGGCTCATGATAATCAGGAACACGAAGAGGTTGTCGGTGCTCAGGCTGTACTCGGTCAGCCACCCGGACAGGAACTGTCCGGATGCGTTACCGCCATCGTAGATGAGAAGCCCGGCCGCGAAGGCGAGCGCCAGCACGACGTAGAACGCGATCCAGATCGCGGACTCACGTGGCGATGGAATATGCGGCCGTACCGATGCGTAGACGAGATCGGCAACGATCACGAGCACCATGAAGGACATCGTGGCGATCTCGAACCAGGCGGGGATCACGGAGTCGCGTCACTGCCCGTGAGTGCGATCTCCATGCATCGATCGTAGGAGGTTCGCGTCGGTTCCCGTCTGCCGAGGCAACGAACTGTTCAATTCCAAACCACAGGCGGCTCATAGGATTCGTCAAGCTCGTCCCGCGACACTCGAGGACATGAAGCGCATCCTCGGGAAGAAATCCGCACTCGCGACCGCTGTGGGTTCATCGCTGATGGGTGCGATGCTTGTGGGTGCGCTCGCAGGATGCGCTTCGACCACTTCGACGGGTACGACGGGCTCCGACTCGACGACATCCGACGGGACATCGACATCGTCGACCAGCGCAACCGGCACCTCGGATGTCTCGTCCACCTACAAAGACGGCACCTACTCGGCCGACGGCTCCTACTCCTCTCCGGACGGCCAGGAA
Source organism: Galbitalea sp. (assembly GCA_036266835.1). Classification (GTDB taxonomy): domain Bacteria; phylum Actinomycetota; class Actinomycetes; order Actinomycetales; family Microbacteriaceae; genus Galbitalea. The sequence goes on from DATAXD010000068.1 coordinate 1,055, forward strand.
GAGATTGCCGTAACGCTGACGGTCAAGAGCAATACCGTGACCGCGGTGAGCGTGACATCCGTCTCGGCAAACGGCGAAGGCCGGCAGTACCAGGCGATCTTCGAGAGCGGGATTTCTTCGGTCGTCGTTGGCAGGGAACTCGCAACGCTGAGCGTGTCGAACGTCGCCGGGTCATCACTGACCAGCCAGGGATTCAACGCCGCACTCGCGACGATCCGCGCCGACGCCAAGTCCTAGTCCTCGCGAGTTGCGCGCTTCGCGCATTTAGGGTGAGGGAATGACAATGAAGTTGCAGGATGCGGGCGTCGTCATCACCGGCGCTGGAGGCGGTATCGGCGCCGCGATGGCGCGCAAGTTCTCCGAGGCGGGCGCGAAGCTGGTGCTTGCCGACATTGCCGCGGGACCCGTTGAAGTGCTGGCCGCTGAGCTCGGCGCGACGGCCGTGGTGGGCGATGCAGCGAGCGAGGTTGGGGTTGCCACGCTGATCGACGCGGCACGCTCTGGAATTGGCGACATCGACATGTTCTGCACGAACGCGGGCATCGCCAGCATGGGCGGCGTCGGGCTGGGCGACGACGTCTGGAACCACACCTGGGATGTCAACGTGATGGCCCACGTCCGTGCCGCCCGACTTCTATTGCCGCTCTGGCTGGAGCGCGGCGAAGGCCGCTTCCTCTCGACCGTTTCGGCGGCGGGCATTCTCACTAGTCCAGGCGCTGCACCGTATGCCGTCACCAAGCACGCTGCGCTCGCATTCTCCGAGTGGCTGAGCGCCACCTACCGCCATCGTGGCATCACGGTCCAGGCGATCTGCCCGCTGGGAGTTCAGACCAAGATGCTCGAAGACACCGGCGCGGGGGGCCAGCTCATGATGGGGGCCGACGCCATCACGGCCGCGGCCCTGGCCGACGTTGTCATGGAGGGCCTCGACGACGACCGGTTCCTGATCCTGCCGCATCCGCAGGTGCACGACTTCTTCGTGGCCAGGGCATCCGATCCCGATCGCTGGCTGAACGGCACGAACAAGCTGCAGCGCCAGCTCGACGACCTCGCCGCACAGCAGAAGGTTGCCTCCGACTGACGCGCCTACGGGATGAGCGCGAGCTTGCCGCCCGGATGTCCGGACTTCAGCAACGTGACGGCTTCGATCGCGTCCGCCAGCGCAAAAGTGCGCGCGACGGGGATGATCAGTTTGCCTTCTGCCGCGAGCGCAATCAGACGCGGTCGAACGGCGGCGCGAAAAGCGGCGCTCGTCGGCAACGCTCCGCCGATGTAGCGGATGCCTTCGGGCTCAACCCGTCCGTACGCCGCGATCGTGAGGATCCGATCGCGATCTGGGACCACCGCGAGTGAGACGTCGATCGCCTCATCCGTTCCGATGAAATCGAAGGCGACATCGATGCCGTGGGGGGCAGCCGCACGGACGCGCTCCTCGAGACCCGCACCGTACTTCATCGGCTCTCCACCAAAACGGCGAACCTCGTCGAACCGAGCCGGGCTCGCAGTGGAGATGACCCGAGCACCGAGGTCGACTGCGAGCTGGGTTGCGGCGATGCCGACCGCACCGGATCCACCATGAATAAGGAGTGTCTCGCCTGTCCTTAGTTTCGTGGCGTCGATCGCCTCCGCAGCCGTCGCGCTGGCGAGGAGCAGGTTGGCCGCCTCGGGGAAACTCAGCGCCGACGGCTTGGCAAACACATCGGATGCCGGCACGGTGATGGCCGAGGCGTAGCCGCCAGAGACCCGGAAGGCCATCACCTCGTCCCCGACGGCACCGCCGCCGCTGGCGATCTCGGTGTTCTCACCAATCGTGGAAATCACCCCGGCCACTTCGTAGCCCGGCCGAACCGGGAGCGGCTGCGACGCCCGGCCTGGGATGTTTGCGAACATCTTGTAGTCCGCGGGGTTCATGCCGGCGGCTCGGATCTCGATCGTCACCTGGCCGGATGCGGGAGCGTCGAGCGGCTCCGTCACCTTCGTGAGAACGTTCGGATCTCCGAATTCGGTTGCGATCCAGCGTGTGACAGTTGAGGGCATCTCAATCGCGTCCTTGGCTTCTGGTTAGTTCCCATGACGGGAAATCCCATTGCACCACGAATCCGTCAGCGAGGTTCGAGCGTGACGCTAGGGCTTCCGGTTCGACCTCCGCGGCAAGTGATGCACGGTGCGATGCTGAAGCGGGTCGTTGACGACGGGTGGGAGTACTCCGTTGCGTCCCGCCCTACGCAGGGCCACCACCCAAGCCTTCCTTGAGTTTGTCGACCTCCGCGGTGACGGCAGACTCGATAAGTCCAACCGTCAGTCCGAGACCCTCGAATTTCGTCGAGACGTCGCCGGCGTCGCGAACCAGACCCAACAGGATGTGTTCGGTGCCGATGTAGTTGTGTCCAAGCCGCAATGCCGCCTTCAGCGCCTCGCGGAGTGCCGTCTTGCTGCCGTCAGTGAATGGCACTTCGCCCTCGGCCGGCGCGACGGTGTCGGTGGGGGGCAGTTCGATTCCAAAGGTTTCACACAGTTGCGAGTCGGTCACGGAAGCTCCGTGGATGACGCGGGCGGCCACCGCCTCGGGTTCCGACACAAGCGCGACCGCGAGGTGCTCGGCGCTGGTGCCGGTCGACCCGGAGGTTGACGCGATCACCCGCGCGAACCGCACCACATGGCGGGCCCGCATGGTGAAACGCGAGAACGGAGCGCTGTCGGCGTCAATGTCATCCGCGTCGATGCGCACCACGAACCGTTTCTGCACAGCCTGTTTCGAGACGCCCATGCTTGCCCCGATCTCGCTCCATGGCGCACCGGCGTGACGTGCCTGGTCGACGAAGTATCCGATGAGCGCATCCGACTGCTCCTCGATGGATGCCGCGACCCGGACGGCATCGGTTAGATTGTCGAGCGGACCGCCGGACGAATGCATCGACCGCACGTAAGCGATGAGGTTGTCGAGCGGAATCGGAAATTCAGTCATGCGTCAACCCTAGGTTGACGGATGTGCGTTCGTCAACCCCGAGTTGACCTTCAGTCGTTGGTTCGGCGGCGAGACTTCTTAGTT
>DATAXD010000015.1:0-12458 GCA_036266835.1 Galbitalea sp.
CCTGGATTTGGTTGAGGTTGCTCCCAACTCCAAGCCGCCCGTCGCGAAGATCATGGACTTCGGCAAGTTCAAGTACGAAACGGCGCAGAAGGCGAAAGAGGCCAGGCGCAACCAGGCGAACACGATCCTCAAGGAGGTTCGTTTCCGCCTCAAGATCGACAAGCACGACTACGAGACGAAGCGCAAGCGCGCGGAGGGCTTCCTGCAGTCCGGCGACAAGGTCAAGGCAATGATCCTGTTCCGAGGCCGTGAGCAGTCCCGCCCCGAGCAGGGCTTCCGTCTCCTGCAAAAATTTGCCGAAGATGTGGCTGAGTTCGGCTCGGTCGAATCAACACCAACCATCGACGGTCGCAACATGGTCATGGTCATCGGACCGCTGAAGAACAAGGCGGAGGCGAAGGCCGAGGCCCAGGCGCGACAGGCAGCCAACAAGCCGGCCAGAACGGATGCGGCATCCGAGCCGCCCGCAAGGGATGCCACTCCCGCGGCACCCGCTATCGCTCCACCTAAGACCACGGCACCGAAGGCGACCGTCGTAGCACCGAAAGCGGCCGCGAAGTCCGCAGCAAAACCAGTGGCAACCGCCGCAAAGGCCGCGCCGGCAACGAAAGCCACCGCAACACCGAAGACCACGGCCGCAGCGAAACCCGCTGCGGCTCCAAAGAAGGACGAGACGAATGCCTAAGCAGAAGACCCACTCGGGAGCGAAGAAGCGCTTCAAGCTCACCGGATCGGGCAAGATCATGAAGCAGGGCGCCGGGATGCGCCATCACCTCGAGGTCAAGTCGAGCAAGGTCACGCGCCGACTGAACCGTGAGGTTGTTATCGCGCCCGCCGACACCAAGAACATCAAGCGCCTGCTGGGCAAGTAGAGATTTAGGACGAAAGACCATGGCAAGAGTAAAGAGAGCGGTCAACGCCGCCAAGAAGCGTCGCACCACGCTCGAGCGCGCCGAGGGCTACCGCGGCCAGCGTTCACGCCTCTACCGCAAGGCCAAGGAGCAGGTCACCCACTCGCTCGTTTACGCCTACCGTGACCGCCGCGCGAAGAAGGGTGACTTCCGTCGCCTGTGGATCCAGCGGATCAACGCTGCATCGCGCGCGAACGGGCTCACCTACAACCGTCTCATCCAGGGCCTGAACCTCGCTGGCATCGAGGTCGACCGCCGCATCCTCGCCGACCTCGCGGTCAACGAGCCGGCCACCTTCGCCTCGATCGTTGCCACCGCAAAGGCGGCATTGCCGGCAGACACGTCGGCACCGAAGGTCACCGCAGCCTGAGAGTTCACTCATAAAACGCCCGGCGCAAAAGGCAGATCTGCACTTTTGCACCGGGCGTTTTGCGCGCCCAGCGTGCCCCGCGCGGATACGCGCGGCCGCGCCAATTAAGCTGGATGCATGATCGACAATCCGCGATCTCCGCGGGTGCGTGGGGTGGCCAAGCTCGCGAAACGTGACGCGCGCCAGGACACCGGTCTGTTCCTGCTCGAGGGACCGCAGGCCGTTGCCGAGGCCCTGCAGTTTCGTCCCGAGCTGCTGGTCGAGCTCTACGGAACTCCGAGCGCGCTCGACCGATACATCGAAATCGCCCAGGGCGCGGCCGCCGCGGATGTGGTCGTGGAGTTCGTCACCGATGAAGTCCTCGACTCGATGGCCGACACGGTGACGCCGCAGGGCATCGTCGCAACCTGCCGCCAGTTCCCGACGTCGGTCAAGGAGCTTCTCGGCGGGGCTCCCAAGCTGATCGCGATCCTCGAAGAGGTTCGCGATCCCGGCAACGCGGGAACGATCATCCGGGCCGCGGATGCCGCGGGTGCCGACGGTGTCATCCTCACCGGGCGCAGCGTCGACCTCTACAACCCGAAGGTCGTGCGCGCGACGACTGGTTCGCTGTTTCACTTGCCCGTCGCGATGCACGCCGAACTCGATGGCGTGGTCCAGCGGGCTCACGCGGCTGGCATGCAGGTCATCGCCGCAGATATCAAGGGGTCGAATCTGCTCGATGCCCGGCGGGACGGCGTGCTCGCGAAGGCGACGGCCTGGCTGTTCGGCAACGAGGCCAGTGGTCTCACCGACGCGAACTATGAGCTCGCTGATATCGCAGTCACGGTGCCGATCTATGGGGCGGCCGAATCCATGAATCTCGCCACCGCGGCATCCGTCTGCCTCTACGAAAGCGCGTTTGCCCAGCGCGCTTAGCTTTCGTCGCGCCCGCGGCGCAACTATCGATCATCGAGTAGCGCGAAGCGGGTATGGAGATCGTTAGTAAACTCAACTCTCGTGTCAGAACCCACCGTCATCTCGGAATCGGCAACCGCCGAAGCCGTCGCGGCAGCGCTCAACGCGGTCACCGCTGCGACCACTTCGGCCGAACTGAGGGCGGCCCGCGCGGAGTTTACCGGCGAGTCTTCGACTCTTGCGCGAATGAATGCCTCGCTAAAGGATGCCCCGAGCGACCAGAAGGCCAGCCTCGGCAAGCTGGTCGGTCAGGCACGAGGCCAGGTGAATGCGGCGATCGCGGAACGCGAATCCGACCTGCTCGGTGCCGAGGAGTCCGCCCGGCTTGCCAGCGAAGCCGTCGACGTTACGGCGGTGGGAACCCGCTGGCGTGCGGGTGCGCGTCATCCGCTGAGTCTCCTGATGGAGCAGATGGGCGACTTCTTCATCGCGATGGGATGGGAGGTCGTCGAGGGTCCCGAGCTCGAGCACGAGTGGTTCAACTTCGATGCTCTCAATTTCGACGAGGACCATCCCGCACGAGCGATGCAGGACACCTTCTTCGTCGAGCCACTCGGCTCACACCTGGTACTGCGCACCCAGACCAGCCCGGTGCAGATTCGCACGCTGCTCGATCGACCGTTACCCGTGTATGTCGTGGCACCTGGCCGGGTCTACCGGACGGATGAACTGGACGCCACGCACACCCCAGTGTTCCACCAGATCGAGGGTTTGGCCATCGACAAGGGACTCACGATGGCGAACTTGCGAGGAACGCTCGAGCATCTCGCCCGGGGCATGTTCGGCGCTGAGGCGAAGATTCGCATGCGCCCCAACTACTTCCCGTTCACCGAGCCGAGCGCCGAAATGGATGTCTGGCAGCCGAATGCCCAGGGCGGTGCTCGCTGGGTCGAATGGGGCGGATGCGGCATGGTCAATACCAATGTGCTCCGCGCGGCCGGGATCGATCCGGATCAGTACCAGGGCTTCGCCTTCGGAATGGGAATCGAGCGCACCCTGCAGTTCCGCAACGAGATGAACGACATGCGGGACATGGTTGAAGGCGACATCCGGTTCTCGCAGCAGTTCGGGCTGGTGGTCTGATGCGCATCCCGATCAGCTGGCTGCGTGAGTTCGTCGAGGTACCCGACGGGGCAACTGCCGACGACATCCTCGCGGCGCTTGTCGCCGTTGGCTTCGAGGAAGAGGATGTCCATACCTCGGGAGTCACTGGTCCCGTTGTCGTCGGCTTAGTGCTGTCGGTGGTGTCGGAACCGCAGACAAACGGAAAGACCATTAACTGGTGCCAGGTGGATGTCGGCACCGCGGAGCCGCGTGGCATCGTGTGCGGTGCCCACAACTTTGCGGCCGGCGACAAGGTTGTCGTGACGTTGCCGGGCGCTGTACTGCCCGGGCCGTTCCCGATCGCCGCGCGAAAGACCTACGGGCACGTCTCCGACGGCATGATCGCCTCGGTTCGCGAACTGGGCATCGGCGACGAACACGACGGTATCCTTCGCCTCGAAACGCTCGGTCTCGACCCGGAGCCCGGCACCGATGCGATCGCACTCCTCGGCCTCGACGATTTCGCGGTCGAGATCAACGTGACACCGGACCGCGGCTACGCGTTCTCGATCCGTGGGGTCGCGCGCGAGTACTCGAACTCGACCGGCGCGAAATACACCGACCCGGCGCTGCGGGTGCCCGTGGTCGAGCTCTCCGGAACGGAGTTCCCTGTCGTCATCGACGACCGCGCGCCAGTGCGCGATCGCGCCGGCGTAAATGTCTTCATCACTCGGGTAGTGACCGGCGTCGATGCGACCCGGCCGACGCCGGCGTGGATGGTGTCCAGACTCGAACTCGCCGGCATCCGTTCGATTTCGCTCATCGTCGACATCACGAATTACGTCATGTGGGAGCTCGGGCAGCCAATCCACGGCTACGACCTCGACAAGCTCGCCGGCGGAATCACAGTTCGCCGAGCGGATGCGGGCGAGACGCTCGTAACGCTCGACGACCAGAAGCGCGAGCTGCATTCCGAGGACCTCCTGATCACCGACGACTCCGGGCCGATTGGGCTCGCGGGAGTGATGGGCGGTGCCTCCACCGAGATCACCGCAGGCACCAAGCGGGTGCTCATCGAGGCGGCGAACTTCGACCCAACATCCGTGGCGAGGTCGGCGCGGCGCCACAAGCTGCCCAGCGAAGCATCGAAGCGTTTTGAGCGGGGCGTCGATCCAAAAGTGGCCACTCCTGCGGCGAACCGTGTCGTCGAGCTTCTGGTCGAGCTGGCCGGCGGCACCGCGGACTCCCTCGGGTCGAACCTCGACAACTCGCTTCCGTCTGCTCCGATCGATCTACGGGACGGGTATATTCCTGGCCTCATCGGCGTGAACTACACGGATTCCGAGATCGTCGGATCGCTGGAGAAAGTGGGTGCCACCATCGAGGCGGGTCAGGACATCCTGATCGTTACGCCGCCGACCTGGCGTCCGGATCTCATCGACCAGGCAACGCTCGCGGAAGAGGTCACCCGAATCATCGGGTATGACCGGATTCCGTCGGTACTTCCCGTCGCTCCGCCCGGTCGCGGGATCACGCGGGTCCAACGGCTTCGTCGAAGCCTCGCCGCCGCGCTGGCCGCCGGTGGACTCACCGAGGTGATCTCGTATCCGTTCCAGTCGCGTGCCCAGGTCGACGAGTTCGGAGGCACTGTTGCGGGCGAGGTTCCGGCGATGAGGCTCGTCAACCCGCTCGATGCGGAGACGCCGTTCCTTCGCACCACACTGCTTCCTGGAATGGTGGAGATCGCGCGTCGAAACCTGTCGAGGGGACTGACAAACCTCGCGCTCTTCGAGATCGGGATCGTGTTCCAGCCCGTCGCCGGCGCCAGCTACGCGACGGACTCGCTGCCCGGTGGCACGGCACATCCGGGCGAGAACGCGCTCGCGGAGCTGAACGGCAGCATCCCGCCGCAGCCCTGGCACGTCGCAACGATGTTCCTTGGAGACGCGATCGACAAGCAGCCTTCCCTGCCTGCGGTACCCTCCGGACTCTCAGATGCGCTGGCTTCGGTGGCGCAGATCGGGCAAGCGCTCGCGGTCGACATTCGTATTGCCAGCGGGTCGCACCACGCATTGCACCCTGGTCGCACTGCCGAGTTGTTGGTGGGCAATCGTTCGGTCGGATTTGCCGGTGAGCTGCTTCCATCGCTGGCGGATCAGCTCGACCTGCCTCGCACGGTGGCGGTCGCGGAGCTTGACCTTGACTCGCTCATCGAGTTGTCGCGGGTGCACGTGACGGCGACCGGGATCGTGACCATGCCGGCAGCGACCCAGGACCTGTCCCTGGTGGTCGCGACGGATGTCCCGGCGGGCGATGTCCTCGCGACCGTCACCGAGGGCGCGGGCGGACTGCTTGAACGCGCGGTACTGGTCGACGACTACCGTGGAACGGGACTGCTCGACGGTCACAAGTCCCTGACATTCGCGCTGCGGTTCCGCGCCGCCGATCGAACTTTGACCGCTGCGGAGGCCAGCGAGGCGAAGAACGCGGCGGTTGCGCTCGCCGCGAAGCGCCACGGCGCAACTGTTCGCGACTGAGCGGGGTCTGGACGCGGATAAGCCGCAATATCGCTGGGCGGCGGTGCAATAATTCGCCGATTCGCGCAGGATTGGTGCGTCCGCTACGCTTGCACCGTGAACATCCGCGGAATGCGAACCGGTGACGTCCGTCGCCGTGACATCCGCGCGCGCCGATCGTAGGCGACGCACGCCGACGGGTGCCGAGCACCCGCAGCCAAGCTGACTGAAGTTCAGCGCGCAGCGTCGCCGCATCAGACTCTCTCGTCCGATCCGATCCCAAGAGGTGCGCACCATGGCTTTCACGGTTGCTGTTGCCGGCGCGAGCGGCTATGCCGGTGGCGAACTGCTTCGACTGCTCGCCGCCCATCCGGAGTTCGAGGTCACGACTGTGACCGGCTTCTCGAACGCGGGGCAACCACTCGCGCGCGTCCAGCCGCACCTCCGTTCGCTCGCACATCTCACGCTTCTGCAGACATCGCCGCAGAATCTCGCCGGCCACGACATCGTGTTTTTGGCCCTGCCGCACGGTGAGTCGGGCGCGATCACCGAAGCACTTCCCGCGGACACCCTTGTGGTCGATTGCGGAGCGGACCACCGTCTCACCGACGAGGCGGCGTGGGCGAAGTTCTACGGCGGCGCCTACCGCCCGGCCTGGCCATACGGACTACCCGAGCTCGTTCTGGCCGGAGGTGGAAAGCAGCGCGACAATCTGGTCGGTGCGAAACGTATCGCGGTACCGGGGTGCAACGTGACGGCGATCACCCTTGGTCTCGCGCCGGCCATTCGCGCCGGTGTCATCGATGCGGATGACCTGGTCGCCGTGCTCGCCGTCGGAACGTCCGGAGCTGGCAAGGGCGCCAAACCGGAGCTCATCGCGAGTGAGATTCTCGGATCCGCATCCGCCTATGCGGTTGGCGGCACGCACCGCCACACGCCGGAGATCCGGCAGAACCTGACCGCGGCCGGTGGAGCGCACGTCACTGTCTCATTCACGCCGATGCTCGTCCCGATGTCTCGGGGCATCCTGGCCACGTCAACGGCGAAGCTGGCCGCGGGAGGCAGCGCGGCGACCGTGCGAGCCGCATTCGATGAGGCATATGCGAACGAACGGTTCGTGCACCTGCTGCCCGAGGGAGAATTCCCGCGAACGGCTGACGTGCTCGGCGCCAACACCGCACTCATCGGGATCGCCGTGGACGAGGCGGCGGGCCGGATCGTCACGATCACCGCGATCGACAACGTGGTCAAGGGAACGGCGGGTGCGGCGATCCAGTCGGCAAATATTGCGTTTGAGCTTCCCGAGCCTCTCGGCCTCGCGGTGGACGGAGTCGCGCCATGAGCGTCACTCACCCGAAAGGATTCGTCGCCACAGGCATCGAGGCGGGGCTTAAGAAGAGCGGCGGCAAGGACCTCGCGATTGTCCAGAACTGCGGGCCGAGCAAGGCCGCGGCCGTGGTCTTCACCACCAATCGAGCCAAAGCAAATCCGATCATCTGGTCGCAACAGGTCATTGCCGACGGAATCGTCGAGGCAGTGGTTCTGAACTCGGGCGGCGCAAACTGCTACACCGGAGCCCAGGGGTTCCAGACCACCCACGAAACCGCGGAGGCAGTCGCCCGAAGGCTCGGCGTTTCCGCTGGCGACGTTCTGGTGTGCTCCACCGGGCTTATCGGCGAGCAGCTGCCGCTCGAGAAGATCGTTGCCGGAATCGAAAGTGCGGAGCTGACGGCCCACGGCGGCGACGATGCATCCGTCGCGATCATGACCACGGATACCCGGCCGAAGCGGGCGGTCGTCGAGGGCGAGGGTTGGTCGATCGGCGGCATGGCAAAGGGCGCCGGGATGCTCGCGCCGGGGCTGGCGACGATGCTCGTCGTCATCACAACCGACGCCGACCTCAGCGCCGGCGAACTCGACACTGCACTGCGGGCAGCGACCCGAACCACCTTCGACCGGCTCGACTCGGACGGCTGCATGTCGACCAACGACCAGGTGTCGTTGTTGGCGAGCGGCGCATCCGGCATTGTGCCCGGCCGCGCCGAGTTCACTCGCGCGCTCACGGCGCTCTGTGCCGACCTCGCGGCGCAACTCCAGCAGGACGCTGAAGGCGCCAGCCACGACATCGTCATCGAGACCGCGAACGCCGCGAGCGAGGATGACGCAGTTGCCGTCGGGCGTGCGGTGGCCCGCAACAACCTGTTCAAGGCCGCGGTGTTCGGGAAGGATCCGAACTGGGGCAGGGTGCTCGCCGCAATCGGCACGACATCCGCGGCCTTCGACCCTTACGAGGTCGACGTGTCGATGAACGGGGTAATGGTCTGCCGGTGCGGTGAGCCCGGCGAGGCACGTGAACTCGTCGACTTGGCTCCGCGTCGCGTGCACGTGCTCATCGATCTGAAGGCGGGCTCCGCTACCGCCACCATTCTCACCAACGACCTGACCCACGATTACGTTCACGAGAACAGCGCGTACAGCTCATGACCACTCAAACGAGCCAGTCGGATGCCGCAGCCAAGGCGGCCGTTCTGATCGAGTCGCTGCCATGGCTCAAGCGATTCGCGGGGAAGACCGTCGTCGTGAAGTTTGGTGGAAACGCGATGGTGGACGAGTCTCTGAAACGCGCCTTTGCGGAGGACATGGTCTACCTGCGGCACGCCGGACTTCGCCCGGTCGTTGTGCACGGCGGTGGCCCACAGATCTCGGCGGCTCTTGCCGCGCGCGGCATCCAGAGCGAGTTTCGCGGCGGGCTGCGGGTGACGACACCCGAGGCGATGATGATCGTGCGCGAGGTCCTGCAGACCCAGGTCAACCAGGACCTCGTCGACCTGATCAATGAGCACGGTGACCTCGCGGTCGGACTCTCCGGCGAATCGCAGGAGCTGTTCGGCGGTCGAGTTCGCGGTGCAGTCGTCGGCGGCGAGGCCGTCGACCTTGGCCTGGTCGGAGATGTCGTCGAAGTGGATCCGGCGGTGGTCGTCGAGCTGCTCGACGACGGATTCATCCCGGTGATCTCATCCATCGCACCCGATCTGGACTCGCCGGGCCAAATGCTCAATGTGAATGCTGACTCGGCGGCGGCGGCGCTGGCGGTGGCGCTGGAGGCCGTAAAACTGGTGATTCTCACGGATGTCGCCGGGCTGTACGGCGACTGGCCGAATCGGGACTCGCTGATCTCCCACCTGACTGCGGCCGAGCTCGCGCACCTGATGCCCTCACTCGAGTCGGGGATGATTCCCAAGATGACCGCCTGTTGGGAAGCGGTCTCCGCGGGAGTCGACAAGGCGGCGATCATCGATGGTCGCATCCCGCATTCGATCCTGCTTGAAATCTTTACGACGTCCGGTATTGGAACCGAGGTGGTAGCCGCATGACCCAGCACGCAATCCATGACACGGAACAATCTCTGGTCGAACGCTTCGGTGTGGCGCTCATGCGATCGGTGCCGCCGCCCATGGCCGTGCTCGCTCGCGGGGAAGGCTGCTACGTCTGGGATGTCGATGGCAGGAAGTACCTGGACTTCCTGGCCGGCATCGCCGTGAACTCGCTCGGCCATGCGCATCCCGTGCTGGTTGAGGCCCTGAGCCGGCAGGCGGCCACTCTCGTCCACATCTCCAACTACTTCGCGTCGCCGTCCCAGATCGAACTGGCCGAGCGCCTGTGTCGACTAAGCGGCGCTGGCGAATCCGGACGCGTCTACTTTGGCAACTCGGGCGCGGAGGCGATCGAGGCGGCGTTCAAGCTCGCGCGGCTCAACCGCGACCGCACGAAGGTCCTCGCCCTGACTGGCGCGTTCCACGGCAGGACGATGGGGTCGATGTCGCTCACCGGGAAGCCTTTGATGCAGGCGCCGTTCCTGCCGCTCGTTCCCGGAGTCGTCCACATCGCGCCCACCATCGAGGCGCTCGAGGCGGCGATGGATGACTCGGTGTCCGCACTCTTCGTCGAACCGATCCAGGGCGAGGCGGGCGTCATTGACCTGCCGGAAGGCTATCTCGCTGCGGCTCGTACTCTCACCACAAAACATGGTGCGCTGCTCATCATCGACGAGATCCAGACTGGTGCGGGCCGGACGGGTTCATGGTTCGCGTTCCAGCGCAGCGGGATCACCCCGGACGCGATCGCCGTCGCGAAGGGCATCGCGGGCGGAGTGCCGATCGGCGCGCTCATCACCTTTGGAGAGACATCCGAGCTGTTCCAACGCGGACAGCACGGCAGCACGTTCGGCGGCAACCCGTTGGCGACAACGGTGGCCAACGCGGTTCTCGGCGAGATCGAGAGAGCGGGCCTGGTGGATGCGGCCACCGCGAAGGGCGAGCAGATCCGCGTAGCGATCGAGGCAGCCCGTTCGCCGCTCGTCTCCGAGCTTCGTGGCGCCGGGCTGCTGGTCGGAGTCGGGTTGGCCAGGCCAGTGGCCAACGAGGTCGTTGCGGCGGCCCTGGAACGCGGTCTCATCGTCAACGCAGCGAACGAGCGCAGCATCCGTATCGCACCGCCGCTCATTGTCGGCGACGCCGAGATCGCCGAATTCGGATCGATCTTCACAGAGGCTTTGGAGGTAGTGGCATGACCAGGCACTTTCTGCGGGACGACGACCTGAGCCACCAGGAACAGCTCGACATCCTGGAACTGGCCGAGACGCTGAAGCGTGATCGGTACCAGACGCGCCCGCTCGCCGGGCCGCAGACGGTTGCCGTGATCTTCGACAAGTCGTCCACGCGCACGAGGGTGAGCTTCGCGGTGGGGATCGCCGATCTCGGTGGCAGCCCGCTGATCATTTCGACGGCGAACAGCCAGCTCGGGGGCAAGGAAACGCCATCAGATACTGCACGGGTTCTCGAGCGCCTGGTCTCGGCTATCGTGTGGCGCACGTACGCACAGTCCGGTCTCGAGGAGATGGCGGCCGGAACGACCGTGCCGGTCATCAATGCGCTGAGCGACGAATTCCACCCCTGCCAGCTGCTGTCAGACCTCATGACGATTCGCGAGCACAAGGGCGCGCTGGTCGGGCTGACCGTCACCTTCGTCGGTGACGGCGCCGACAACATGGTGCACAGTTATCTGCTCGCCGGCGCGACGGCAGGCATGCACGTTCGGGTCGCGTCGCCGGCCGAGTTCGCGCCAATGGAAGCGGTGGTCGCCGATGCGGACCGGATCGCGGCCACCACGGGCGGCTCGGTGACGCTGTACACCGATCCGCTCGCGGCGGTCGCGGGAGCCGATGTCGTCGTGACCGACACCTGGGTATCGATGGGCAAGGAAGACGAAAAGGCGCATCGGGTCGCGGTTCTCGGTGGTTACAAGGTCACTCCGGAGCTCATGGCACTCGCGAAGCAGGACGCGATCTTCCTGCATTGCCTCCCAGCCGACCGCGGCTACGAGGTCGACGCCGACGTGATCGACGGACCGCAAAGCGTCATCTGGGATGAAGCGGAGAACCGGCTCCACGCCCAGAAGGCACTTCTCGTGTGGCTCCTCGAGCGAGCCGCAGGCGGCTGACCCGATGGTCGAGTGGCGAGCCGAAGGCCCCATATACCGATGGTCGGGTAGCGAGGCGGAGGCCCGCGTATCGAGACCAACCCACCATAAACTTCAACCAGCAACACCCAAGGAGAAACATGTCAGAGCGCGTAGTCCTCGCCTATTCGGGAGGTCTCGACACCTCGGTCGGCATCGGTTGGCTGCATGACGCGACAGGCAAGGATGTCATCGCCCTCGCCGTGGACGTCGGCCAGGGCGGCGAAGACATGGACGACATCCGTCAGCGCGCCCTCGATTGCGGGGCGGTCGACGCAATTATCGTCGACGCGCGGGACGAGTTCGCGTCCGAATACCTGATGCCGGCTCTCAAGGCGAACGCTCTCTACCAGAAGCGCTATCCGCTGGTTTCGGCCCTGAGCCGACCTGTCATCGCGAAACACCTTGCCCGTGTTGCGCGATCCCTCGGCGCCGATTCGGTCGCCCACGGATGCACGGGGAAAGGCAATGACCAGGTGCGCTTCGAGGCGGCTGTGGCTGCGCTCGCGCCGGAGCTGACCAGCATCGCGCCCGTGCGCGACCTTGCCCTCACCCGCGACAAGGCCATCGTGTACGCGAACGAGCACGACCTTCCGATCCGTCAGAGTGCCGCGAATCCGTATTCGGTCGACAAGAACGTCTGGGGCAGGGCGGTGGAGACGGGATTCCTCGAGGATCCGTGGAACGCGCCGATCGAGGATCTCTACGAGTACACCCAGGATCCGGCACTCGATCAAGCCGCCGACGAGGTCACCATCACCTTCACCGCGGGCATCCCGACGGCGATCGACGGAGTTGCCTACAGCCCGCTGAAGGTCATCGAGATCATGAACGCGCTCGCGGGCAAGCACGGAGTGGGCCGAATCGATGTCGTCGAGGATCGGCTGGTCGGAATTAAGAGCCGTGAAATCTACGAGGCGCCCGGAGCGATTGCGCTGATCGCCGCACACGAGGAACTCGAGAGCCTGACTCTCGAACGTGATCTGGGCAGATACAAGCGAGACGTCGAAGCAGAATGGGCCAACCTCGTCTACGACGGACTGTGGTACTCCGGTCTCAAGCGGGCGCTGGACGTGTTCATTAACGACACGCAGAAATACGTGAGCGGCGAGATTCGTATCCGGTTGCAGGGCGGCCGAGCTG
>DATAXD010000018.1:0-3521 GCA_036266835.1 Galbitalea sp.
GAACTCATGTACCGACCGTCGCAGGTGCGCCTCGCCCAGCGGGACGATCCGGTCCAGACATTCACTTCTGATCGAGAGCACGAACCTCTCCGCGTACGCGTTCAGGTTCGGACTGCTCGGCGGCAACCGCAGCACCTCCACTGCGTATTCCGGTCGCATCCGGGCACCGATTCCGGCGGGACCTGGGCACTGATTCCGGAATGACGCGGGCGCTAAATCCGGAACGATCCGGGCACTGATTCCGGTGTGACGCGGGCGCTAAATCCGGACCATCTGGGCACCGGAGCGGAGCGACGGGTGGGGCTCTTTGGCGCGACGGCCGGTGACGGCATCGTCGCGCGATGGAGCGTCACCCCATGCGAAAAGTTCGAGAGATTCTTCGTCTACGGTTCGAGCGTGGCCTGAGCCAGCGCCAGATTTCGGCGTCGACTGGCGTATCGAAGGGCGCGATCGGCGAGTACATGCGGCGTGCGGCGGCGGCCGGCGTCACGTGGGAGATCGCGCGAGCGCTCGACGACAGCGAGGTCGAAGCCCGTCTCTTCCGGTACCCGGGCCGCAACGAGCCGCCTCGGCGCGTCCCGATCGATCTGCCGTGGGTGCACCGCGAGCTGCGACGCACCGGCATGACCTTGCAGCAGCTTTGGATTGAGTACCGGGACGGCGCAGCCGCCGGTCTGCCGTCGGGCGGAACGCCCTACGGCTACAGCCAGTTTTGCGATCTGTACGCGGACTTCCGGCAGCGAGCGGACCTGTCGATGCGCCAGGTGCACCGCGCCGGCGAGAAGATCTTCATCGACTACTCGGGCAAGAAGCCGCGGATCTGGTCGCCGGAGACGGGCGAAGCGATCGAGGTCGAGCTCTTCGTCGCAGTGCTGGGCGCCTCGAACTACACCTTCGCGGAGGCGACACGCACACAGAGGCTGGAGGATTTCTGCGCGTCGACGGTGCGCGCGCTGGAATTCTTCGGCGGCGTACCCAAGGTCGCGGTGCCCGATCAGCTGCGCAGCGCCGTCAGCGGCCCTGATCGCTACGACCCGGAGATCAATCCGACGTACGCGGAGCTGGCGCAACACTACGACCTGGCGATCGTGCCGGCGCGTCCCGGCAAGCCGCGCGACAAGGCGAAGGTCGAGGGCGCGGTGCTGGTGGCACAGCGATGGATCCTGGCGTGCCTCCGCAATCGAACCTTTTTCACGCTCGACGACCTGAACATCGCGATCGCCGAGCTGGTCGAAAAGCTGAACGAACGCCCCTTCAAGAAGCTGGAGGGCTGCCGCCGCTCGGCCTTCGAGACGCTGGACCGCCCGGCGCTGCGGCCGCTGCCGACGTCGCGGTGGGAGCTGGCGCGCTGGGCGACGGCCAAGGTGAACATCGACTATCACGTCGAATACGACGGCCGGATCTACAGCGTGCCGCACGCGCTCGTCAGCGAGCGCGTCGAGGTGCGTGCCACCAACGCCGTCGTCGAGATCTTTCATCGCGCCCGTCGCGTCGCCAGCCATGCGCGGCTGTGGGGACCGCGAGGATCGGTCAGCACCATCGCCGAGCACCGCCCGCGGTCGCACCGCGAGTACGGCGCTTGGCCACCGTCGAGGATCATCGGGTGGGCCGCATCAATCGGCCCCGCTGCGGCGGCTCTGGTCGAGCAGATTCTGCTCGGGCGGCGCGAGCCGGAGAGCGCGTACCGGTCGTGCATGGCGCTGATCCGAAGCGCCAAGGGGTACGACAGCGCTCGCTTCGACGCCGCTTGCCAGCGCGCGATCGCGATCGGCTCCCCAAACCGTAAGAGCGTCCTGGCGATCCTGAGCAGCGGGCTCGATGCCATCGCGCCCGACGCCGCTGACTCCGAGCTCCCACTCAGCGTCGTGCACGAGAACGTGCGCGGCGGCGACTACTACGACCGAAAGGAGACAGACCCATCATGACCGACGAAGAAACCATCCAGAAGCTGCTCGATCTCAAGCTCACCACCATGGCCCAGGCTTTCCGCGACCTGCTGTCCGAGCCGCCCGGCAACCAACGATCTTTCACCGAGAAGATCGGGGCCATGGTCGACCGCGAGTGGACCGATCGAGACAACCGCCGACTCGGGCGCCTGCTGCACGCCGCGCGCCTCACCATCAGGGAGGCGTCTCTCGAGAACGTGTGGTGCGAACCGCATCGCGGCCTCGACAAAGCGGTGATGCGCGACCTCGCGACGTGCCAGTGGATCCGGAAGAAGCACAACGTGATCGTCGTCGGCAAGACCGGCGTCGGGAAGTCGTATCTCGGCGCGGCACTGGCGCAGGCGGCTTGCCGCAAGGGTCTCCGCGCCCTCTGCACCCGCGTACCGCGGCTCGTGCACGAGCTCGCGATCGCGCGAGCTGACGGCACCTACACCACGATGCTCGCCCGCCTCGCCAAGCTCGATGTCCTCGTGCTCGACGATTTTCTGATCGCGCCTCTCAAGGACACCGAGCGTCGCGACCTGCTCGAGGTGCTGGAGGATCGGTACGGCGTCTCGTCGACGGTCGTGACCTCACAGGTCCCGACGAAAAACTGGCACGAGATGCTGGCCGACCCTACCATCGCCGACGCCATCTGCGACCGCCTGGTCCACAACGCCCACGTCATCGCCCTCAAGGGACCCTCGGGCCGCGAAAAGAAAGGACTCCAGATCGAGTCGTCTCAACCCTCAGCGTGAGCCTTCACCCGTCGCTTCGCTCCGACACCAGACAGAGCCCGTCGCTTCGCTCCGACGGCGCCCAGGTCAACCGGAACACGCGCCCGGATCACGCCGGAACAGCCGCCCAGATCGACCGGAATACGCAAGGAGACGTTCCGGCTGCTGAAGACAGATGGCTGGGAGGTCAAAGAGGATGGCTCCAACCTGATCGCGAGTCGCAAACCTCTGCGCTAGGGCCGGTCCATGAAGATCCAGATTCATCGGACGGACGTTTCCGAGCCGCAGGGAAAGCACCTCGGTGCGATCGATGTTGAGCAGGGGCAATTTCGATACGATCCCAGCCCGGGGCACAGAGGTATCCGCTACGGAGAGATATCTGGTCCGGCAAGCTGGAAGCTAGTTGACCTTCTGGGCCAAGGATATGGCGAGCGCATCTTCCGGATGGAGTTCGACGGCGAGGTCCTGAACGGCTGTCGAATCACCACTACGAGTGGAGATCGGCACGACTTCATGTTCTTCGACACCCCGTCGGACGACGGGACGACGATCGCAATTCCGCTCTAGCAGGCTGCTGAAAAAACCACGGGAGAGGACGACCTATTGAGTTCCGGGATCGCGCACATGCGAAAACGTCGAGAAAGTCGACTTGTCCCGAGCCTCATGACGGGGCGTGACGGACCTGTTTGGCCTTTTCAGCAACCTGCTAGACCTTGAGGAGGGCACCGACATGCCGCTGATAGTCCTTTCCGTCCAATTGATGGACACCGAAATCAACCATCCGGACTACGAGAAGCTCCACCGAAAGATGAAGGAGGTCGGTTTCCTTCAGTCGTAAACGCTGCACGGAACCCACGTA
>DATAXD010000027.1:0-13232 GCA_036266835.1 Galbitalea sp.
CCGAACACAACGTGGGCGCGGGAAGCGAGATCAGCGCGCTGACCTCGATGCCGAAGGGTTTTCTCGGCGGGATCTCCGCGACCCACTGGTTTGGGGTCACGCCAGTGCTCGGCCAGGACATCCTCACCAACCTGATGGAGGGTGCGCGCACGTCGCTCATCATCGCCGGAAGCGCCACCGCGCTGTCCCTCGTACTCGGCGTGAGTTTCGGTCTCATTGCCGGCTACTTCCGCGGCTTCACGGACAGCATCATCGCCCGCAGCATGGACGTGCTGCTGTCGTTCCCGACGCTGCTTCTGTCGCTGTCGCTGATCGTTGTGGTCAACCTGCTGACCAGCGCCGAGTGGGCGCGGTTCCTCATCATCATCTTCGTACTGGGATTCTTTGGCTGGCCGTACATCGGCCGGATCGTCCGTGGCCAGGTGCTTTCGCTGCGCGAGAAGGAATTCGTGGATGCCGCGCGGAGCCTGGGTGCATCCAACACCTGGATCATGGCGCGGGAGATCGCGCCAAACCTGGTCGGACCGATTCTCGTGTACGCGACCCTGACCATCCCCAACTACATGCTGGGTGAGGCGGGGCTTTCATTCCTCGGCGTTGGTGTCACTCCGCCGACGCCGTCGTGGGGGCAGATGCTCTCGGATGCCGGCAATTACTACCAGGTCGATCCGATGTACCTCGTGTTCCCGGGACTGGCAATCTTCATTTCAGTGCTCGCCTTCAACCTCTTCGGTGATGGCCTGCGCGACGCCCTTGACCCGAAATCGAGTCGATGAATACAACTAGACGTTCGAACGGCCGCGTGGGGCAAAATCCCGCCTGCGGTTCGACGGGGCCGCAAGGCTCATCACCCAGCAGCGATTGCTGCAAATCCACAGCCAGAAAGGGAAACTTTCGATGAAAACGAAGACCAGGCTCGCGGCAGTCGCCGTGTTGGCCGCGGCCGCCATGGCACTTGCCGGGTGTGCTACCAGTTCGGGAGGTGGTGCCACGACGGGTGCGACTCCGAGCTATAACGCGGCAGTCAACGCCGTGTTCAACCCGTCGACGAAGGCTGGAGGCACGCTGAAGCTGCTGTCGGCGACAGACTGTGACTCGTGGGATCCGGCGCGTACCTACTATGGCTTCTGCTGGAACATGCAGCGCCTGTTTAGCCGCACGCTCATCGGTTACTCGAAGCTCGACGGCTCGACGTTCAAGCTGGCCCCCGACATGGCGACCAACATGGGTACCCACAACGCCGACTTCACCTCGTGGACCTACACGCTGAAGTCGGGCCTCAAGTACTCGGATGGTTCGCCCATCACGGTCGCGGACATCAAGTACGCAACCTCGCGTATGTTCGCAACCGACGTCATCAACGGCGGCCCGACGTTCTACTTCACCGGGCTGATCGACGCTCCGGCCGGGTACGCGGGACCGTACAAGAGTGGCGCGCTGCCGGACTCCGCGGTTTCGACCTCGGGTAACAGCATCACGTTCCACCTGAACAAGTCGTTCGCCGACTTCGACTACCTGATGGCACTGCCGACTACGGCACCGGTGCCCCAGGCAAAGGACACCGCGGCCGACTACGGTAAGGACCCGGTCTCGTCCGGTCCGTTCGCTTTCACCAACTACACGCAGAACAAGGGCGTTACCTTCGTTCGCAACAAGTACTGGAAGCAGAGCACCGACACGATTCGTCACCCGCTCGTGAACGAGATCGACTTCGTGATCGACAGCGACCCGAACGATATCGACAGCAAGCTGGCGGCCGGAACGGCCGACGCTCGCGCCGACAACCGTATCGGTACGACCCTGCAGACCAAGATCCTCACCAACCCGAAGATCAAGGTCAACGCGGATGACCCCGCAGGCGACAGCACGAACTACTTCGTGGTTCCGCCATCGGTCATCACGAACCAGGACTGCCGCGAGGCGATCTTCTACGCAACCGACAAGGCCGCGATCCTGCAGGCTCTTGGTGGTCCGGTCTCCGGTGTCGTTGCCGGCTCGTTCACGCCTCCGGGAATCCCCGGATACGACCCGAGCTACAACCCTTACCCGGTTGGCTCTGACAACACCGGTGACGTAGCAAAGGCCAAGGCCGAGCTTGCCAAGTGTGGAAAGCCGAACGGCTTCGCCACGAAGTTCGCTTACGCCACACCGAGTGAGACCGCTCCGAAGATCTTCCAGGCCGAGCAGACCGCGCTTGCGCGGGTCGGCATCACGATCACCGCAGCGACCGCACCCGCGTCGAGCTACTAC
This sequence comes from Galbitalea sp., assembly GCA_036266835.1. Lineage (GTDB taxonomy): Bacteria > Actinomycetota > Actinomycetes > Actinomycetales > Microbacteriaceae > Galbitalea. Next base: position 2,251 of record DATAXD010000027.1, read on the forward strand.
AGCACCTTCGTCGGTTCGCCGTCGAACGTGAAGTCGCAGGGCTTCGGCATCATCAACGCCGGCTGGGGAGCTGACTTCCCGACCGACTACGGGTTCTACAACAACATCGCCAATGGCGGTGCGATCCTGCCGGAGGGTAACAGCAACTACGGCAGCATCAACGACCCGACGGTTAACCAGATCCTCGACAACACGGGTGCACCCAGCAGCCAGGCGACGGGCGTCACGCTCGACAAGGCGCTGATGGCAACCGCCATTGCTTTGCCGCTCTCGTGGGGCAAGGACCTGTACTACCGCAACCCCCGTCTGACCAACGTCACGGATGACAACGCTCTTGCGTTCGGCATCTACGACTGGGTCAACATCGGGGTTAAGTAACTGATCCACCGCATCCAACCGTTCATTAGATAAGAAGGGTGCAGTAACGGTGGCCGGCCGAGCCTGACTCGGTCGGCCACCGTTGTGGTCACACATGATTCGCTTCATTGCTCTGCGATTGGTCGGCGCAGTCATCGTGCTCTTTATTGTGAGCGTGGTGACGTTCCTGATCTTCCAGCTGGGACCGCTGCTGTCCCATACGTCACCCGTGTACTACTACATCGGCAAGGTGCCGTTCAAGCCCGGTTCGCCGCAGCTGCTTGCCCTCATCCACCGCTTCGGATTCGACCTGCCCTTGTACCAGCAGTACTGGCACTACCTGTCGGGAATCCTTTTTGGACAGACCATCACCGATGGCGTCACTAAGCCGATTCCGTGCCCCGCTCCGTGCTTCGGCTACTCGTTCCGCGAAAACGACCTGGTGTCGACGATGCTGATTCAGGCCGCGCCGGTCAGCATCAGCCTCTGCATCGGTGCCGCGATCCTGTGGCTCATCGGCGGCGTGACCGTCGGAACACTTTCTGCACTCAAGCCCGGCTCGATCATCGACCGCGTTGGCATGACCGGGTCACTTGCAGCCGTCTCGCTGCCGATCTTCTTCACCGGCCCGCTGCTCCTGCTCCTGTTCGAGTACACCCTTGGCTGGCTTCCCAACGTCACGTACGAACCCCTGACGCAGGATCCACTGCAGTGGTTCAACAGCCTGATTCTGCCCTGGGTCAGTCTGGCCTTCCTGTTTGCCGCCCTCTATGCGCGATTAACCCGATCCAACATGCTCGAAACCATGGGCGAGGACTATATCCGCACCGCTCGGGCCAAGGGTCTCAACGCGAGAACGGTGATCGTCAAACACGGCCTGCGGTCCGCCCTGACACCCATCGTCACTATCTTCGGGATCGATTTCGGCACACTGATCGGTTCGACGGTCATCACCGAAACCGTGTTCAACCTGCGAGGTCTCGGATTCACCGCTTTGCACGCGATTCAGCAAGAGGACTTTCCGGTGATTCTCGGAGTCACCGTGGTTGCCGCCTGCGTGCTGGTGCTCGCCAACCTCGTCGTCGACATCCTGTACGCGGTCATCGATCCGCGCGTCACCGCGTAGCAGCGAAAGGTTCCCCATGACATCAACGACCGTCACCACCTCGCGAGCAAAGGCTCGCCCGGGCGAGCCATTCCTGCGGGTCGAGGATCTGCGCGTTCACTTTCTCACCGACGACGGGGTCGTCCGGAGCGTCGACGGGCTGACTTTCGATGTCAAGCGCGGCGAGATTCTCGGTATCGTCGGCGAGTCCGGGTCCGGCAAGTCGGTGAGTAGTCAAGCCATCATGGGCCTTCACCACGACTCCAACGCGCGGATCACCGGCGAGATCTGGCTGGACGGCCAGGAGCTCGTCTCCGCCACCGAACAAGAGGTACGAGAACTTCGCGGCAGCAAGATGGCGATGATCTTCCAGGACCCGCTGTCGTCGATGCATCCGTTCTATTCCGTCGGCGATCAAATCAGCGAGGCGTACCTTGTGCACAACAAGGTGCCGAAGAAGGCCGCGCGCGCCAAGACGGTCGAGATGCTCAAGCGCGTCGGGATCCCGAACGCCGAGACGCGTTATGACGATTACCCGCACCAGTTCTCCGGTGGTATGCGCCAACGAGCGATGATCGCGATGGCGCTGATCTGCGAGCCGACCCTGCTCATCGCCGATGAGCCGACGACGGCCCTCGATGTGACGGTGCAGGCGCAGATTCTCGAGCTCATCAAGGAACTGCAGGCGGAACTCAACTCCGCGGTCATCCTCATTACGCACGACCTCGGCGTGGTAGCCGAGACCTGCGACAAGGTTCTCGTCATGTACGGCGGACAGTGCGTCGAGCAGGGTGTGGTCAATGACCTCTTCTACGAGCCAGAAATGCCCTACACCTGGGGTCTACTCCGGTCGATGCCGAGGATGGACCGCGACCGCGAAACCCGGCTCGTGCCAATTCCCGGCCAGCCGCCCTCGCTCATCAACGTTCCGGAGGGGTGCGTCTTCAACGCACGTTGCCCGTTCTCGTCTCGCGTCCCCGGAAACAAGTGCTTCACGGTGCACCCGAACCTGGTGAAAGCAAAGCCGGGACACGACGTGCGCTGTCACATCCCGGTCGCGCAGCGCGAGGAAATTTTCCGCACCGAGATCCAGCCGTCGCTGTGACGTCGAATTCAGGGAGCAACAGCCCAGCCATGAGCACACAGACCACGGATCAGCCGCTCCTATCGGTGCGCAACATCACGAAGTACTTCCCGGGCGGCGGCGCGGGCCTGTTCGGTCGACGAGGCAACGCGATCAAAGCGGTCGATGGCGTGAGCTTTGACGTCCATGCCGGGCAAACTCTCGGTCTCGTCGGCGAATCCGGCTGTGGCAAATCCACGACGGGTCGCGTCATCACGAAGCTCCTTGATCCCACCACCGGCGACATCGAATTCGATGGGCGCAACATCGCGCGTCTCAGCCGGGCTTCCATGAGGCCGTATCGCCGCGACATCCAAATGATTTTCCAGGACCCCCAGTCGTCGCTGAACCCGCGTCACAACATTGGGACGATCGTGGGCGCTCCGTTCCGCATTCAGCGCGTGAAACCGCAAAACGGTATCAAGTCCGAAGTGCAGGGCCTGATGGAGCGCGTCGGGCTCAATCCCGAGCACTACAACCGCTATCCGCACGAGTTCTCCGGCGGTCAGCGTCAACGAATCGGGATCGCTCGAGCGCTCGCCCTGCGACCCAAGCTGATCGTGTGCGACGAGCCCGTGTCGGCACTCGATGTCTCTGTCCAGGCGCAGGTCGTCAACCTGCTCGAAGACCTCCAAAACGACTTCGGACTCGCGTACGTTTTTATCGCGCACGACCTGTCGGTGGTGCGGCACATCGCCGATCGGGTTGCCGTTATGTACCTTGGCAAGGTCATGGAGATCACGGACCGCGACATCCTCTATTCGCAGCCGATGCACCCGTACACGCTGGCACTGATGTCTGCGGTGCCGATTCCAGACCCGAAGAAGGAACACCGGCGCGAGCGGATCTTGCTCACCGGCGACCTGCCGTCGCCGAGCAACCCGCCGACCGGATGCGTTTTCCACACGCGCTGCCAGGTGTATCGCCAGCTGCTCAGCGACACCCAGAAAGAGAAGTGCAGGAGCATCGAGCCCACTCTCGAGGAGAAGGCTCCCGGCCACGAGGCGGCCTGCCACTTCGTGGAAATCGCTGCCAGCCAGTCAAAGCGGATCGGCGCGGAAGTCTCCGCCTGACGAGGTCGTTGCCGAGGTAGATCTACGCGCATCGGTTAGACTTGTGCACAGCGGGGTTTATTCGTCCCGCGCGCTCAGACTTCTCATCGCCGCGACGAGCTCGCCGTCGGGTCTTGGCCCCGCGGGGGATCGAATCCCCGGGCCGGTTCCGCGAGCACGCGCAGCTGCGCCACGACAACTCGAAGAAAGCAAGCACCTCATGGTTACCGCCACTCGAAACGACCTGCGCAATGTCGCGATCGTCGCGCATGTCGATCACGGCAAGACGACTCTCGTCGACGCGATGCTGCGCCAGACGAATTCGTTCGCCGCGCACACGCACCTCGAGGAGCGCGCGATGGACTCGAACGATCTCGAGCGTGAGAAGGGCATCACGATCCTCGCGAAGAACACTGCGGTCTCGTACGAGGGCATGCACGCGACCGACGGACCGGTAACGATCAACGTCATCGACACCCCGGGCCACGCCGACTTCGGCGGTGAGGTGGAGCGCGGTCTCTCGATGGTGGACGGTGTTGTGCTTCTCGTCGACGCGAGCGAGGGTCCGCTTCCGCAGACCCGATTCGTGCTGCGCAAGGCCCTCGAAGCAAAGCTTCCGGTCATCCTGCTAGTGAACAAGACGGATCGACCGGATGCACGCATCGACGAGGTCGTGAGCGAATCGCAGGATCTGCTGCTGGGCCTCGCATCCGACCTCGCCGACGACGTGCCCGACCTCGACATCGACTCGATCCTGGATGTGCCGGTCGTGTACGCGTCGGGACGCAATGGCGCGGCCAGCTGGAACAAGCCAGAAAACGGCCAGCTTCCGGACAACGACAATCTCGAGCCGTTGTTCGATGCCATTCTCAAGCACATCCCGGCTCCGACCTACGACGACGAGCATCCGCTTCAGGCCTGGGTCACGAATCTCGACTCGTCGCCGTTCCTCGGCCGGCTGGCGCTGCTTCGAGTGTTCCAGGGAACCATCAAGAAGGGGCAGACCGTCGCCTGGGTCAGGCACGATGGTTCGGTTAGCAATGTGCGCGTCACAGAGCTGCTCAAGACGCAGGCTCTCGACAGGTTCCCCACCGAATCGGCGGGTCCTGGCGACATCGTCGCCGTCGCCGGTTTCGACGACATCACGATCGGCGAGACCCTCGCCGACTCGAACGACGTACGCCCGCTACCCTTCATCCACGTCGACGACCCCGCCATCTCGATGACCGTGGGAACCAACACCAGCCCGCTCATCGGCAAGGTGAAAGGGCACAAACTCACTGCCCGCATGGTGAAGGATCGCCTCGACCGCGAACTCGTCGGCAACGTGTCGATCAAACTGATCGAGCTCGGTCGTCCGGATGCGTGGGAGGTGCAGGGCCGCGGAGAGCTGGCCCTGGCCATCTTGGTCGAGCAGATGCGGCGCGAAGGATTCGAGCTGACCGTCGGGAAGCCCCAGGTCGTCATTCGCCACGTCGGAGGCAAAGTCCACGAGCCGTTCGAGCACTTGACGATCGACGCTCCGGAGGAATACCTCGGCGCGATCACACAGCTGTTGGCAGCGCGCAAGGGCCGAATGGAGTCGATGAGCAACCACGGCACCGGCTGGGTGCGCATGGAGTTCATCGTGCCGTCGCGCGGACTGATCGGCTTCCGTACGGAATTCCTCACCATCACTCGTGGCTCCGGCATCGCCAACGCGGTGTCGCACGGCTACGAAGCCTGGGCCGGCGAGATCACGACGCGCACCAACGGGTCGATCGTGGCCGACCGCGCAGGGGTAGCCACGCCGTTCGCGATGACCGCTCTGCAGGAGCGAATGTCATTCTTCGTCGAACCGACGCAGGAGGTCTACGAAGGCATGGTCGTCGGCGAGAATTCCCGCGCCGAAGACATGGATGTGAACATCACCAAGGAAAAGCAGCTCACCAACATGCGCCAGTCCACCTCGGACGTTTTCGAGCGCATGACGCCGTCTCGCCGCCTGACCCTCGAGGAGTGCCTCGAGTTCGCGCGCGAAGACGAGTGCGTCGAAGTCACGCCGGAATTCGTGCGCATCCGCAAGGTTGAGCTGGACGCCAACGCGCGCGCTCGGGCGACAGCACGTCTCAAGAAGCAGAACGCCTAAGCACTGGTTGCTCATTGTGGGGTGTTTCGGGGCGCCAGTAAGCTGGCCGCGTTAGCCCTGCACCCCTTGAGTCACGGAGACCAATTATGAGCACGACATCAAGTCGACGCCGAATTACGGTGCCGATCGCCATTATTCTGGCGGTTTCTTCAGTTCCACTGCTGACGGGATGCTTCGGCAACCCGCTTCAGGGCGCAATCAACGCGGCCACCGGCGGCAAGGTCGGTCTGGGTGGCGGTTCGATTCCATCCGATTTCCCGTCCGCGGTTCCGGTATACAAGGGCAAGGTCGACTCAGCTCTCGGCCTCGGTACCGGCAAGGACAAGGTCTGGAACGTCACGATCGAGCTTCCCAACTCGGATGCCTACAAAGACATCAAGTCCGAGTTGACCGGCGCCGGTTTCAAGACCGACGAATCCGGCACGATCGGCGACAGCGGTGCGAGCCTCATTGCTGACAACAAGACCTACGGGGTACTCGTTGTCGTCACCGAGAACACCTCGAGCAAGCAGTGGGTCGCCAACTACACGGTGACTCCGGACGACGCGACCGACTAGACAATTAGCTACAGAACGAATGGCGGCCTACGGGTCGCCATTCGTCGTTCCGGGGCGTCGAATAGTCTTGGCATACCGATTCTGGAGAGGATGACACGGATGGCCAGGGCGGAGCGGTCCGAATCGGCGCGGTCCCGGGCCGAGCGCGTGCTCTTCGTGCACGCGCATCCAGACGACGAGACGATCGAGACCGGCGGAACGATCGCGGCACTGATCGATGCGGGCGCCCGGGTGTGTGTTCTCACCTGCACCAGGGGCGAACGCGGCGAGATCATCCCGGATGACCTGAAGCCCGCTCTTGCCTCGCATTCGAAAGTGGCCGCACTGCGCGAGAAGGAACTTGCTGCGGCGATGAAAATCCTTGGCGTCCGCGATCATCGCTACCTGGGCGATCGCAGCGCGAGGTGGAGCGGAACATCCGATCGTCGCTACCTCGACTCGGGGATGAGCTGGGGAAAACGAGGCGCCCAGCCTGCCCACGAAATCGATCCGGAATCGCTGACTGCAGCGAGATTTGCCGACGTGGCATCCGATATTGCTTCTGTGATCATCGCCGTCGGACCCGACGCGGTCGTCAGCTACGACGCGTCCGGCGGTTACGGCCATCCTGACCACATTCGGGTTCGCGATGCCGCCAGGCACGCCGCGGACATCTACGGCGTACCGTTCTTCGAGATCCGGCAGGACTCGGCGCGAAGCAAGTCGACTATCTCGGTCGACATCACGAATCAGCTCGAACGGAAGCGGATGGCGCTCGGCGCGTATCGCAGCCAACTCACACTCGACGGGGACGACATCGTCTTCTCCGGTGGGCAGCGGCGACCGGTCGGCGTCGTCGAAACCTACGCGCTGGTCGAATCGGACTCGGATGCACCAGTGCCGTTCGCCGACCAGCACCCGGTCGCGCGCTTCGCCACGGCAACTCTCGCCGGCGTGATCGGCGTTTGCATCGGTGCACTACTGAGCGTCTACAACCAGTCGACCGCACGCATCGCCGGCCAGGACATCTGGGTTGGTGCCATCGCTGCTGCGCTCATCGTCGCCGCGGTACTGGTGGGCCTGCGGCTGGCGTTCGGCACGCGCATCGTTGCCGCTTTTGCCGCCGTCGGGATGATCGTGATGGTGGGCGCGCTGTCGTCTTTGGGCGGCGGCGGTTCGGTCATCATCCCGTGGAACGGCCCCGGAATTCTCTGGCAGATCGCGCCAACGGCGATCGCGCTGATTGTCATTGCCTGGCCGCAGAGACGCAAGTCCGGGCCGGGTAAGCTTGAAGGGCGGAGCATCGTAATCGCTCCAGAACCTGCTCCGTCGAAAGGACCGCACCAGCCGTGACCTACGTCATTGCCCTCCCGTGCGTCGACCTGAAGGATCGGGCCTGCATCGACGAGTGCCCCGTTGACTGCATCTACGAGGGCGACCGGATGCTGTACATCCACCCGGACGAGTGCGTGGACTGCGGTGCCTGCGAGCCGGTCTGCCCGGTGGAGGCGATCTTCTACGAAGACGATCTGCCCGACAAGTGGGCCGACTACTACAAGGCCAACGTCGAGTTCTTCGACGACCTCGGTTCTCCGGGCGGAGCGGCAAAGGTCGGCGTGATTCACAAGGATCACCCGGTCATCGAGGCCCTTCCGCCGCAGCCAGTGCCGTAATGGCTCTTGAGCTTCCCGACTTCCCCTGGGACGCGCTCGTCGGCTTCGCCGAGCGCGCTCGAGCGCATCCCGACGGCATGATCGACCTGTCGGTCGGTTCGCCCGTGGATCCGACGCCGCAGGTCATCCGGGATGCAATTGCCTCCGCAACGGATGCCCATTCCTACCCGCAAACCGCCGGTAGTGTTCCCCTTCGCGAAGCGATCGTCGCCTGGTACGCGCGGCGTCGCGGCGTCGAGCTCGGTGTCGCCAACGTGATGCCTTCGATCGGTTCGAAGGAACTCGTCGCGCTGATTCCACTGCTGCTCGGGCTGGGTCGTGGGGACATCGTCGTCCAGCCCGCACTCGCCTATCCGACTTACGCGATCGGGGCGGCCCTTGTCGGTGCGACGACGGTCTCATCCGACGATCCCGCGGACTGGCCGTCGGAGACGAAGCTCGTCTGGCTGAATTCTCCGAGCAATCCCGACGGTCGAGTGTCGGGCATCGAGCGGCTGCACGCCGCAGTGGCTCGCGCACGAGAGCTCGGCGCCGTGATTGTCAATGACGAGTGCTATGCGGAACTGGTGTGGGACTCGGATGACCCAGCGCCCTGCATCCTCGATCCGCGCGTGATTGGCGACTCGCGTAACCACGTCCTGTCGGTCTATTCGCTGAGCAAACAGTCGAATCTCGCCGGGTATCGGGCGGGTTTTGTCGCCGGATGCAGCGATCTGATCGATGAGCTGCTCGCAGCTCGCCGCCACCTTGGACTCATCCCGCCGGCGCCGGTCCAGGCGGCGATGGTCGCGGCGGTCGGCAATGACGAGCATGTGGCTGCTCAACGTGAGCTCTACCGCAACCGGCGTAGTCAGCTTCTGGCCGGCCTTGCTGCGACCGGCTTCAACGTCGATGGCAGCGATGGTGGACTGTACCTGTGGGCGACGCACCGCGAGGACGCGTGGACGACGGTCGACTGGTTCGCGGACCGTGGCATTCTCGTCGTTCCAGGGTCGTTCTACGGCGAGAGCCCCGCCACTCACGTTCGGATCGCGCTGACGGCAAGCGACGCTGACATCGCCCGCGCGGTGGGGCGACTGGCAGCCTGAACGGCGCGAACCGTTTGGCAACATCCTCTAACGAAGTTGTACACGGTTTGGCGGATGCAACGGTTCACGCCGCCGCCAATTAGGCTGTATACGTGACCGATACCCGGGCGAAGACCGACGAGACGGCGACCGTCCAGTTCGCTGGCGGATCGGCCGAACTTCCCGTCGTGCCCGCGGTCGACGGACGCAGCGCGATCGACATTTCGACGCTGAGCAGGCAGACCGGCTTCAACACTCTTGACCCCGGATTCGTTAACACTGCTGCAACGAAGAGCGCGATCACCTACATCGACGGTGACGCCGGCATCCTTCGCTACCGGGGCTATTCGATCGAGGACGTTGCGTCCCACTCGACCTATCTCGAGGTCGCGTGGCTCCTTATTTACGGCAATCTGCCGACCGCGGTCGAGCTTGCCGTCTTCGATGACACCGTACGTCGTCACACTCTTCTGCACGAGGACATGCGCCACCTCTTCGATGCCCTTCCTCACAACGCTCACCCGATGTCGGTGTTGTCGAGCGCGGTCTCGGCGCTGTCGACCTATTACCAGGACTCGTTGAGCGTTCACGATCCCGAGCAGATCGAGATCTCGACTATTCGACTTCTTGCCAAGCTTCCGGTGATCGCGGCGTACGCCCACAAGAAGTCACTCGGCCAGGCGTTCCTCTATCCCGACAACAGCCTCAGTTTCGTCGACAACTTCCTGAAGCTGAACTTCGGCACGATGGCCGAACCGTACGTCGTAAATCCTGTGGTCAGCAAGGCGCTCGACCGCCTGCTGATCCTGCACGAAGACCACGAGCAGAACGCGTCGACGTCGACTGTTCGTCTGGTCGGATCGACGGAGGCGAACCTGTTCGCATCCATTTCGGCGGGCATCAATGCCCTGTACGGACCGCTTCATGGCGGAGCCAACGAGGCCGTCCTCAAGATGCTGGGCGAGATCAAGGACTCCGGCGAATCCGTCGACACCTTTGTTCAGCGGGTCAAGAACAAAGAAGACGGCATCCGTCTGATGGGCTTCGGCCATCGGGTCTACAAGAATTTCGACCCGCGCGCGAAACTCGTCAAGGAGAGCGCGGATGAGGTGCTCGACGCACTGGGTGTCCAGGATGACCTGCTCGACATCGCCAAGGAGCTCGAGGCCGTTGCACTCGCCGACGAATACTTTATTGAGCGCAAGCTCTACCCGAACGTCGATTTCTACACCGGCGTCATCTACAAGGCGATGGGATTCCCGGGCCGGATGTTCACCCCGCTGTTCGCGATCGGCCGACTGCCCGGATGGATCGCGCACTGGCGCGAGATGAACGCCGATCCCACGACCAAGATCGGTCGCCCGCAGCAGCTGTATGTTGGTGAGCCGCACCGCCGCTGGCCCAAGCGCTAGCGTTTCGCTGGCTCGCTGGCTCGCTGGCTCGCTACAGCGCAGGCGCAGTCGCGGACGCGTGTTTCATTGCGGCGACTTGGGGGTTGTTGCTGGGCATTTGGATGGATCGTTGGTGGGGGTCGAGGGTTTTGGGTGGTTTGAGCCAGTAGGTTCCCCCGCCGGGGTGACCAGGGCCGCCGGGGTCCCCAGAGCCACTTGGGTCGTGGGGTTGTCGGTTGATTTCCCATCCTTTGGTGTGGATGAGCATGTGGTGGTAGCGGCAGAGGAGGATTCCGTTTTCGATGTCGGTTTTGCCGTGGTCGCGGAGCCAGTGGTCCACATGGTGGGCTTCACACCAGCTGGGGGGTTGGTGCAGCCGGGGAAGCGGCATCCGCCGTCCCTGACCCCCAGTGGGGTGCGTTGCCGGGTGGTGAAGAGGCGTTGTTCGCGGCCCACGTTGAGGGTTGCGTCGTGGTTGAAGAGGATCCCGAGGGTTCCGCCTTCGCACAGGTATTCCTCCAGTTTGCTAAAGGTGATTGGGGTCAGGCTC
>DATAXD010000036.1:0-69019 GCA_036266835.1 Galbitalea sp.
CTTGAGGTCGCCAACGTGCTGCGGGTGAGGCTCGGTGAATTCGCGTCGAAGGTACCGACCGCGGAGGCGCCAGGCGATGAGTTGGCTCCCCTGGTCATCCACAATGAAAGAGCGAAGCGCGAGCTCGGATTCACGCCCCGCCCGGCCGCCGACACGATCGTCGAAACCGCGCAGAGCCTCCGGGAACTCGGACTCGCCTGAGCGCTCTCGCACCAACCGTGATGCTGAAGCCACCAATCGCAGCACTCACATGTGATGTCTCAGGACATCGGTAACGCTTCCCCGCGGTTTGCCCACAACTGCAGATTTCGGAACCGGTGGTTCACGAGCCGATGTAACGACGGACCAACTCAACCCGTGCGGCAGTCTCCTCACAAGGCGCGTGCGAGGCGGCTCCGCCGACTCGCCGCCATACCACCGGTTCGCAGGCAGGACAGGGTTATGCACCAGTGTTCGCGGTGCATTGATGCCACCGCTGCTGGGCAGACACTTCCTATGTGGACTCGAAGAGACGGGCGGCCATCACTCGTCCGCTTGGTTCAGCGCCGGGGTTGAGGGCCCCGGGCCAGTCGGCCGTGAGCGCGTAAAGCGTTCCGTCTCCGACAACGCACGAGAAGCTGCCGTCGTCGAACCGCACGGTGTCGAGTACCGCGCCTCCCTCGGCGACGAGGGTGCAGCACCGGTTCGGGACATCCGAGTACCAGATGCCGCCAGATCCGAGGCAGATTCCATCTGGGGCGCTGCCCTCGACGGCCGCCCATGTTCGCTGGTTCGTAAGTGCGCCAGCGGGCGAGATGTCAAACGCGGTTAGTCGGCCGGCGTGGGATTCGGCGACGACGAGCGTGTGCCCGTCACGAGTGAGCACCATCCCGTTTGGGAAGTCGAGGTCCTGTGCAACAACCTCGGTCGTCCCATCCGCATCCAGTCGCAGGATGCTGCCCGCGACCTGTGGCGGTCCCGGGTAGGCGTAGCCGATCCCGTTCACCCAGGCCCGACCTGCAGTGTCCGTCACGATCTCATTCCATGGCGTTGCCGAGATCGCGCTGAGATCGAGATATGGGCCCAGGACGCCGTCTTCCCAAACCAGCAGTGAGCCCTCGGCGCCCGACACTACGAGCATCCGGCCGTCGGGCAGCCAGTCGAAGCTGACCGGGAACGAAGGCACCGACGTAACCATTCGCACATCGCCGCCCGGCTCGAGAACGTTGATAGTGAGCGCGGTCCAGTCCGCGAACCAAAGTCGTCCGTCGTGCCACCGCGCAGATTCGCCCATTCCGATGACGCCAACGACCGCGCGTGCGATAGTCATCCATTCCTCCTATTCAGATCGTGTCGTTGAGATGACGATTAGGGGGGCTGCGGATCGACTCAATCTTCATATCATGTCTTGGGGCGTTTGCAGCTGACGGCGAGCTTTGGCGTCGACGCATATCGGGCCGGCGCGGTCTGATTTTCAACGAAGGCTACGCGGCAAGTTCACAAGATTCCTTGCATCGCCCCGACCTCACAACAGAGGCCATCCGGCTGATTCGGATGGTGACCGATCGGCTCCCAACCAACGCAGAGGCATCAGGCCTATTGGCCCTCATGCTTCGCACGGACGCCCGTCGTGCAGCGCGCGTTGGAGCCGATGGACTGCCGACGCCGCTCGAGAAGCAGAACCGAAGTCTCTGGAACCGCCCCCAAATCGCAGAAGGCATTGAGATTCCGACGCGTGCTCGGTACGGGACCGATCGGCCCCTACCAAATTCAAGCCGCCATTGCGGCTGTGCATGACGAAGCACCGCGCGCCCAGGACACCGACTGGCCCCAAATCCTCGCACTCTATGAGGTTCTCGAGCAGGTGGCCCCCAGCCCAATAGTCACCCTCAACCGCGCCGTGGCGTTAGCTCAAGTACACGGTCCCCGCCCCGGTCTCGCCGTCCTTGGACGATTGAAGAGAATGAACGCCTGGTAGACACTCACCGGCTCGATGCTGTCCGAGGCCACCTTTTGGAGCTTGCAGGAGAGATCGTCGGAGCCCGCGATGCGTACTCCCGTGCAGCGCAATTATCCGAAAACACGGCAGAGCAACGTTATCTCGCCTTTAGGGCAGCCGAACTTCGACAGCGAACGACCTCGTAAGCGCGGTACCCAATTTCACGAGATGCACATTCCAAGTGAGATGTCACACCCGAAGCGCGTTCGCTTCGCTCAGCCAGCGCTTGTATTGGTCCCACGGGTCCTCGACCCCGGCGGCGAGCACTTCAATGTGCGTGCCGAGTTCGTCGCTCTCGCGGAACCATTCGCTCCCAACGAAGCGTGTCGCCGCGAACTGCGCGTGTCGCCTCTGCTCCGTTGCGCGATCGCCGCGCTCGAAGGCGAGTAGTTCGTCGTAACGCAGCTGCGTGAGGCGCAGTCGCGGATTCGAGGATGTGCCGATCTTGATGCGGTCACGAAACCGCAGGTAGTACACGACGTCTACACGGGGTGGCACCACATCCGCGTCCACGACATCGCCGAGTCGCCACTCGCACGTCGCGCACAGCCAGCCCGAGGTGTATCGCACGCCGAGCCGTGAGCCACATGCTCGGCATGGCCACGGCATCACATCCGTGCTACCGACGGCGCCGCACATATAGTCGTAGGCCATGAGCAGGTGATCTCGGCACAGGCCGAGACGGGCCAGGGGTTCTATGGGCTGGCCACAGCACGACACCCCGCTCTCCAAAGCTCCACAGGTTTGCGTTCTCGCCACGAGCACACCATACGAAGTGCCACCCACACTTCCACGCACCCTTCCTCGACGGTGGTCAGCCGTAGCGTCGAGCGCGGAGGCGAGTGTCGTGACGGAGCCGGTGGATGCCTGGTGGCAGCGTCGTCAGCGGTCGAAGGGTGTCGCCGTGCCATACGAGATCGGCACTTACCGCGCCGATTGGCAACGGTACCCGGCGCTCATCCGCCAGTACCACCCCGATCTCAATTGCGGGATCACGCTCACGCAGATCCCGCCGGCAGCAGAGGTGTTTCTCAGCTGGCAGTGCGACTACGGCCACATTTTCGTCGCAACTCCCGGCGAGCAGCGCAACCGTCCCGGGCGCCGCAGGCGCCAGTCCGCGTGGTGTCCCGTGTGTGCGCAGCTGGCGAACCCGGCGCGCATCCGTCTGGAACCGAGAACCGACTATCCGCGGACGACCGGCAAACCGGCAAAGGCACCACGGCAGGCTCCCGTCGCTGCCGGTGTCGCGTTTGTGAGTGCGCAGGCGCCAAGGCCCTCGTCAGCGGCGGAAGGAGAGTTGCGGTACGCGATCGCTCGGCGATGGGAGTTCGACCTCGAGTGCAACGCGATCGCCCTGTCCCGCCCATTCTTCGGATGGCTCGAGGCATGGCCGGATGTTGTCATCCCCGAACTGAGGGTCGCCATCGAGTACGACACAATCGGTCGACACGGACTAGAGCATGTTGGGCTCCGCGAGGCGAGCGATAGACGGAAGGATCGCGCGATCCGGGCCGTGGGCTGGGAGGTCATCCGCGTCCGCTGTGGCCACCTGCAGCCTCTCGGCCCCTTCGATTTCGTTGCGGGCAGCGTTTCGCGGCGCCTACTACTGCGACTGGATGAGCGGCTGGGGGAGGTGTGCGGCGAGCTCCTGGTTGCTGCCTACCGAAGGGGAACTGGAGGTTACGCCTAGTCGACTACAGCTGAGTCTTCCCGGTCACCCGCGAGACACTCGATCCTCGTCAGTCACCCTTCGAGCGCGCCGACGCACGCAGCGAGTCCGCGAGCCAGTGCGGCACTCTCATTCCCCGACAAGCCCTCGAGCATCCGGTGCTCGACGCCGTCTACGAGCTTCTCGGCAGCCTCAAGGGCATCGGCGCCAGCATCCGTCAGCAACGCGGGAAGTGCACGTCCGCTCTCGGCGCGGGAAGGACGTGCCACCAAGTCGCGATCGATCAGTTGTTGGAGCATCGCGTTCATCGATTGGCGCGTAACAAACGTGGCTCGGGCGAGCGCCGCAGCTGAGATCCCTGGCTCGCGGCGAAGGTGATGCAAACACGAGTATTGCGACACTGTGAGCTGAAGTGGTCTGAGTGCTTCTTCCATCCGGAAGTGGAGAAGCGATTGCGCCTGCTTCAGCATGTACCCGACCTGCGGAGGCGTATTGACCATGTCAGTATCCTGACATAGTGTGACATGTAAGGAAACTGACATATAGAGGAGATTCACCATGGCCGTCACCGGTCCAGACTTCATCGCCCTGCAAGTGCGCGACCTCGAGAAAGCGGCAGCGTTCTACGAGGAGGTAGTTGGGCTCAGACGTGCCCCGTTCTCGCCGCCGCACGCGGTCGTCTTCGACACCCAGCCGACTTTCGCCGTTCGTGATCCTGCGCCGGGCGTCGAGCTCGACTCCGGACCAGCGGGGCTCGGCGTCGCGCTCTGGCTGCACGATCCCGAAGCGGCGGCACTTCATGCGACGGTCGCCGCTGCTGGCGCCGTGGTAGTTCAGGAGCCATTCGAGGGACCGTTCGGAACGACGTTCGTTTTCCAGGACCTCGACGGGTACCTGGTCACCGTCCACGATCGAGCCACTCGCGGCTAACAGCGCGTCGGCCCGGTTCGCTCACCGATGCCGCGACATGCCCTTCAACGTTGTAATGTTCGATATCTGGCCATGTTGCGACCAGCGGTTGGAAGGAGCATTCGGTGGCGGTCACGATGCACGATGTCGCCAACCTCGCCGGTGTATCCATCAAGACGGTGTCCAACGTCATCAACAACTACCAGTATCTAAAGCCCGAGACGAAGCAGCGGGTGCAGGATGCGATCGACAGTCTTGGGTATCGGCCAAACCTGTCCGCTCGGGGCCTCCGATCGGGTCGCACAGGAGTCATCAGCCTGATAATTCCCGACCTGCGCAACGCCTATTTTGCTGAGCTCGCTGACGAGGTCATGCGCGCCGCGGATGCCAATGGGCTGTCCGTAATCATCGAGCAGTCGAATGGTGACCGCGAGCGGGAGCTGGGGTTACTCACCGGTCCGCGCGCCAGCATGGTCGACGGAATTCTGTACAGCGTTCTCGGACTCGAAGAGGATGACGCATACTTGCTCGACAAGATCGAGACCCCGATGGTGCTGCTCGGCGAGCGCATCTTCCACGGTCCAACCGACCACGTCACCATGCGCAACTCGGAGTCCACAAAGGCGGCAACTAACTACCTGCTCTCGATCGGCAGGAAGCGCGTCGTTGCATTCGGTGCGCACCGCGGCGAGGTCATCGGATCGGCCGGACTGCGCCTGGAGGGGTATCGAGCAGCACTGGCCGAGGCCGGGATCGACTACGACGAGTCGCTCATCAGCGAGGTCGGTGGGTGGTACCGGTTCGAGGGCGCCGAGGCCATGCAAAAGCTCCTGGCATCCGGTGTCGAATTCGACGGAGTGGTTGCATTCAGTGACGTCATTGCGCTCGGTGCGATGCGCGTGATGCAGGAGGCCGGCATCCGGATCCCCGAGGATGTTGCGGTCATCGGTTTCGATGACATCGACGAGACCCGATATACGCTGCCCACCCTCTCAACCATCGACCCGGGCCGCGCGGAGATCGCCAGAATGGCGGTCAGCTACCTTCAGGATCGGATCGCGCCGGGCGGCCGAAGCATCCCGCCGCGCGAACATTTTGCCGATTTTCGGATCGTCGAACGCGAGTCGACGGCAGCATCCGCCTGACATCTCACGCGGGTATCGATTTTCGCGACGCGCTTGACAGGACGTACGCGGCTCTGCATGATGTTCCTACAACGTTTACCTACAACGTTGTACAAATGAGAATCCCCCAGCTCGACTGCGACGCGGATGCACGTCTCCACGTTCGTCGCCCACCTGCGCTGCGGGTTCTTCGCACCACTCTTTGACAATGAAGTCCACCCCAATGAAGGGAAACACAGTGAAGAAGAAAGCACTGGCCGCGGCGATCTCCGCAGTCGCATTGGCCGGCCTGCTGGCCGCATGCACTACCGGAGGGGGACCATCAAAGGCGTCCACCGGCACAAGCCCCAAGCTCACGAACTGCAGCAACAAGATCGTCCACAAGAGCGCACCGGAGGTTTCGGTTTGGGCCTGGTACCCGAACATCAAGACCGTCGTCGACAACTTCAACAATCTCCACAAGGACGTACAGATCTGCTGGACCAACGCGGGCCAGGGCGCTCCGGAGTACACGAAGTTCCAGACCGCGATCGCCTCGGGTAAGGGTGCCCCTGATGTCATCATGCTTGAGGACGAGCAGCTGACCGGATTCGAGCTGCAGAAGGGACTCGTCAACCTTGTGCCTTACGGCGCGAACAAGGTCAAGGGCAACTTCAGCGTTGGCGCCTGGAAGGACGTCTCCCAGGGGAGCGCCGTCTATGCAATCCCGGTCGACGGTGGCCCGATGGGCATGATCTACCGGAAGGACATCTTCGCGAAGTACGGCATCACCACTCCTCCGACCACCTGGACCGAGTACGAAGCCGACGCCGTCAAGGTCAAGGCAGCCGGTGGCCCGCTGTTTGGCGACCACGCGAGCAATACGCCGCAGGTGGACACCGCGCTGATCGCCCAAGACGGCGGTACGCCGTTCACCTACGACCTGGCCAAGCCCAAGGACATCAAGATCCAGCTCGACTCGCAGGCAGTTCAGGATGTGCTCAACTACGAAGCCGGCCTCGTGAAGCAGAAGCTGGTTGGCACGCAGGACCAGTTCACGACCGACTACGTCTCCGGCCTGATCGCGGGTAAGTACGCGACCTACATCGGAGCTGCGTGGGGTCCCGGCTACCTCACCGGCGCTGGTGTCGGCAAGGGCTCGGATAGCGGCCAGTTCGCTGCTGCCCCGCTACCGTCATTCGACCCGAGTGACCCATCGGTCAACTGGGGCGGATCGACCTTCGCGGTGACGACTCAGGCCACTGACAAGACGCTCGCCGCCGAGGTCGCCGAGGGCATCTACGCGGACAAGGCGTCGCTGACCAACGGATGGACGACACAGACGATCTTCCCGCTCAACCAGAGCGTGCTGAAGTCATCCGCATTCGTCAACAACAAGTCGGCCTTCTTTGGCGGCCAGCAGGCCAACAAGGCGGTCTACATCCCGGCCGAGGACAACTACAAGGGATTCGACTACAGCCCGTTCACGAACTACTACTACGCGCAGTTCACGACCCTGCTCACCAAGATCAACGCGGGAACGCTGAGCGGCACTGATGCCGCCAGCCAGCTGCAGTCCATCATGGTGAAGTACGCACAGGGCCAGGGCTTCACGGTAACGCAGTAGTCCGACCGCACCACAACCGCTGAGCCTGAATCAGCGTGGGCCGACCCGAAACGTCATTCGGGTCGGCCCCTCGAATCCTCAAGGAGCTTCCATGGCAGACACCGCAACAGCGTTGGGAACCCATCCCGCGAGCGTCACGCTGGGTCTGCCTCACCGTGGGCGCCGTCGACTGAATCGACGATCGCGAGTGGGCTGGCTGTTCGTCGCACCGTTCGCGATCGTCTTTCTCGTGTTCCTCGTCGCACCCCTCGTCTATGCCTTCTATCTGAGCCTGTTCACTAAGGGGCTAGCCACTGGCACCACATTCGCCGGTATCGACAACTACATCAAGGCCTTCACCGACACGTCGTTCCTGAACGGCGTGTGGTTCGTGTTCCGCTTCTCGATCGTGCTCATCCCGATCCAGATGCTGGTCTCACTGGCGGCGGCCCTCGTGCTGGATGCCCTCACAACACGGTTCGCGCGGTTCGCGCGGCTCATGATCTTCCTGCCCTACGCCGTGCCGGTTGTGATCGGCGCCTTAATGTGGGGATTCCTGTACAGCCCCAGCTTCGGGCCTCTTAGCCAGATCTTCGGCCTGTTCGGCGCGCAGGCACCGTTCCTGTTAAGTCCCAGCAATGTCTTCGGCGGCCTGATCATCGTCGTCACGTGGCAGTGGGCCGGCTACTACATGATCATCATCTACGCGGCGCTTCGCGGGATTGACCCGACTCTCTATGAGGCGGCAAGGATCGATGGCGCGAACGCCTGGCAGGTCGCAGTACGGATCAAGGTGCCGATGGTGTCGTCGGCGCTCATCCTCATCCTGGTGTTCGCGCTCATCGGAACACTGCAGTTCTTCGTCGAACCCTCGATTCTGACCCCCGTCGCAAACGGCAGTATCACCTCGGACTTCACCCCGAACATCTATGCGTTCAACCTGGCGTTCCAGTACGCGCAATTCAACTACGCGTCGACGATCTCGTTCGCGCTCGGCATTGTCGTGTTCATCGCGGTGTACATCTTCTTATTCGCGACTCGCAAGCGGGGGAGCTTCCTTTCATGACTACCGCAGATTTCCGCGCGCGGCGGCCGCTCACGAGGAATACGCTCACGGGTCGCGGCACCGGTCGCAACACACTTGGCCACATCTTTCTCGGGATCCTGGTTATCTACTTCCTGATCCCCATCTGGTTCCTGGTCGTGGCGAGCACGAAGGATGCCCACGGACTGTTCGCCGGTTCCGCGGGGGCGCTGTGGTTCGACAAGAACTTCAATCTGGCCCAGAACGTCCACGACCTCTTCACCTATGACGGCGGCATCTATCTTCAGTGGATCGGCAACTCACTGCTCTATGCCGTGAGCGGTGGCGTTGGCGCGACCATCCTCTGTGTTCTCGCGGGCTACGCATTCGCGAAGTTCCGCTTTCGGGGACGCAGCCTGACGTTTGCCCTTCTGCTCGGGTCCGTCATGGTTCCACTGACAGCTCTTGTGATTCCGACGTTCCTGCTGCTGTCCTACCTGAATCTCACGAACACGATCTGGGCCGTCATCCTGCCGTCGCTACTCAACCCGTTCGGCGTGTATCTCATGCGGGTCTACGCGGTCGACGCAGTACCGGATGACCTGCTCGATGCGGCACGGGTGGATGGCGCGGGCGAGTTCAGAACGTTCGTCCAGGTGGCGTTGCCCCTGATGCGGCCCGCCGTCGTCACGGTGCTGCTTCTCTCGATCGTCGGGGTCTGGAACAACTACTTCCTGCCCCTGGCCATGCTGTCGAGTTCGAACCTCTACCCCGTCACCGTGGGGATTGGGCTCTGGGAGGGTCTCGCGTCGTCGAACAACGGCGGCGGAACCTCGCTGTGGAACATCATCATCATCGGTGCCTTCGTGTCGATCGTGCCGCTGATCATCGCGTTCCTGTCATTGCAGAAGTACTGGCAGGGCGGCCTCTCGCTCGGAAGCCTCAAGTAGCCCGCCGCACAACACACAGACCAGAAACGAAAGCGAACCATGCCCAACGCCGCTCTGACGCTCGACCCACACTTCACCGTAGGAGTGGTGGACCGGCGGCTCTTCGGATCTTTCATCGAGCATCTCGGTCGGTGCGTGTACGACGGGATCTACGAGCCATCCCACCCAACGGCGGATGCTCAGGGCTTTCGCGAGGATGTGCTCGAACTCGTGCGCGAGCTCGGCGTTTCGACGATCCGCTACCCAGGGGGAAACTTCGTCTCCGGATTTCGTTGGGAGGATGCGATCGGGCCTAAGCAAGACCGCCCGTCCCGGCTCGATCTGGCCTGGCATTCGACCGAGTCGAACGAGGTTGGCATCGACGAATTTGCCGGCTGGCTCGAGAAGACCGGCAGCGAGATGATGTACGCGGTCAATCTGGGCACCCGGGGCGTGCAGGAGGCCCTCGATGTTCTCGAGTACACGAACATCCGCTCCGGCACCCGGCTCTCGGACACGAGGGCGGCGAATGGGCGACCCGAGCCATACGGGATACGGATGTGGTGCCTCGGCAACGAGATGGACGGGCCATGGCAGCTCGGTCACCGCTCGGCATCCGACTACGGCAAACTCGCCTCCCAGACGGCTCGAGCGATGCGCCAGCTCGACCCCTCCATCGAACTGGTCGTGTGTGGGAGTTCGAGTGCGCACATGCCCACGTTCGGTTCGTGGGAGCGCACGGTTCTCGAGCACACCTACGAGGATGTGGACTTCATCTCCTGTCACGCCTACTACGAAGAGTTGGACGGCGACACCGCAAGCTTTCTCGCTTCGGCTGTCGACATGGATCACTTCATCGAATCAGTGGTGGCGACCGCCGACTCGGTGGGTGCAGCACTGAAGAGCACGAAGAAGATCAACGTCTCGTTCGATGAGTGGAACGTCTGGTATCAGAGCCGCTACCACGGGGTCGACCGGATTACGGGGATCGAGAATTGGCCGACCGCGCCGCGACTCCTCGAAGACAGCTACTCGGTGGTCGACGCTGTCGTTGTTGGCAGCCTGCTCATCTCACTGCTCAAGCATGCCGACCGCGTGACATCCGCGTCTCTGGCTCAGCTTGTCAATGTGATCGCGCCGATCATGACCGAGCCCGGGGGCGGGACGTGGCGCCAGACAACCTTCTACCCCTTCGCGCTGACCTCGCGCCTGGCGACCGGGGCGGCGCTCGAGGTCAAGCTCGAATCAGACACCTACGAGACGAAAACCTACGGCGAGGTGTGCACGGTAGACGCGGTCGCCACCCACGATGCGGTCAACGGCCGCACTGCCATTTTCCTAGTCAATCGCGCCCAGGACGCGCCAACGTCCATCAGCATCGACGTCAGCAATCTCGGCCTGATCGGCATCGCTGAGACGCACACGCTCGCCGACGATGACATCTACGCGCGAAACACGCTCGTCGACCCCGAGCGGGTCGTTTTGAAAGCCAACGAGTCCGCGGGCATCGCCGACGGTGTGCTGACGATCACCCTCCCCGCCGTTTCGTGGACAGCGATCGCGCTCGCGTGAAGCGCCCAAAGATTCTCGCCGTCGTCACGGCGGTCGCGCTTGCCGTGGTTCTTGCCGGATGCTCGTCGACGAGCCCACGCCTCGCGGTCAGCGGGGATCTCGCTGCGCACGACCCGGACATCGTCGTCGGCCAGAACGGCGCACCGTGGTACGTGTACTCGACGGGCGACGAGTCGATCGGCGGCGGCAACATCGAGATCCGCTCGTCGAGCGATGGTCACGACTGGAAGCTCATTGGAACCGTGTGGAAGCACAAGCCCGCCTGGCTCGAGAAGAGCGTGCCCGGTGTCACCAACCTCTGGGCACCGGAGCTCTTTCACCACGGCTCGACCTGGTACCTCTATTACGCGGCGTCGACGTTCGGCTCCAACAAGTCGGTAATAGCCCTGGCGACCAACACCACGCTGGATCCTCACAGCGCGAATTACCGATGGGTGGATCAAGGCATCGTGATCGCCTCGAACAGCTCGGACAACTACAACGCGATCGACCCGACAGTTATCGATGACGGATCAGGCAACGGATGGATGGCCTTCGGCTCGTTCTGGGGCGGCATCCAGCTGGTCAAACTGTCGTGGCCGTCAGGCGAGCTCGCGCGCGGAACCGTTCCCACGCAGATTGCGTACCGTGGTTCACCGCCCGATGCGATCGAAGGATCGACGATCATCCATCACGGCGGCGCGTATTTTCTGATCGTCTCGCGTGACCTGTGTTGCCGCGGGGTTGGAAGCACCTACAACATGGCCGTTGGCCGGGCGACTAGTGTTCAGGGGCCCTATGTCGACGAAAACGGACATCCAATGCTCGACGATGGTGGCACACTGCTGCTGGCCACCCGCGGAAACCAGATCGGGCCCGGCGGGGAGTCGTACTCAGACGGCTACCTGGCCTGGCACTTCTACGACGGAAACACGGACGGCGCGACCACCCTGGCCATCCAGAAGCTCGGCTGGACCGCAGACGGATGGCCGACTCTCGCAGCGGGCTCGGCCTAAGCCGTTCGATCCCCGCGCCAGAGAAACGCCACCCACCGTCCGCATCGCCGGCAGATGTATGCCGCTCCGTCGTTCAGGGAGTGTAGTTTCGCCCGCGGGAGATCCCGTCCACAACATGAACAATAGAGCTGGGTTTCGTCACTCATGGGTTGCGATCCTTTCGATTCGTCAGTGTAGATCACGGATCTACCCAAGTCCTGCCCGGAGTGATGGTTAGCGTCAGACCGTCACCAGCAGCCGAGCGACTCCGTCAAGCGCGCCGGGCACGAGTTTGTAGTATGCCCACGTCCCCCGCTTCGACCGAGCCAAATAGCCGGCATCGACAAGAATCTTCAGGTGGTGCGAGACGGTGGGTTGGCCAAGCCCGAGCCGCTCGGTGAGGTCACAGACACAGGCCTCAGCATCCTCGTGCGCGGCCACCATCGAGATGATCCGCAACCGAGCCGGATCGGCGAGCGCCTTCAGTGATGAGGCCAGGTTGGTGGCGTTGTCGTCGGTGATGGCCTCACGGGTCAGTGGCCCGCAGCAGGCGGTGACGTCACGAACCGGCAGGAGCTCCATCAGGGTCATGTCTGAATTCTCACACATACATTGACAAACATCGATGGATTGGGGATTCTTACATCGACAAACGTCAATTTACGGAGGATCCTCGTGGCGGACAAACCGCGCGTCCTATTCGTGTGCATCCACAATGCCGGACGCAGCCAGATGGCAGCCGGCTACGCGCGAGCGCTTTCGAGCGGCGCGATCGAGGTTCGGTCAGGTGGTTCCGAACCGGGGGACGAGATCAACCCGGTCGCGATCGCGGCGATGGCCGAAGACGGCATCGACATCTCGGACGGTGTGCCGCAGCTGATGACAAACGAAGTCGTTCGACACTCCGACGTCGTAATCACCATGGGATGCGGGGATGTCTGCCCGATCTTCCCCGGCAAACGGTACGAAGACTGGGAGCTCACCGACCCCGCAGGCCTTCCCCTCGACCGCGTGCGCCCGATTCGCGACGAAATCAAAACTCGAGTCCAGACACTCCTCACAGAACTTCTGCCGGCATGACGGTTTCGAAAAGACGGAAGGGGGTGATCGCGTGAACGACGAAGAGGAATGCTGCGCCGGTATCGGCTGCTGCTGATCTGAGACGGCTGACGGCAGTGCATGCCTGCCGTCAGTTGAATCATGTGGTCACGCGGCCAGGTGGAACGTGCTCGCGAATCTCCCGAGCAGGTCGCCGGGCCCGTGTAGTACCTCAACGACCCCTGTCGCGATTGCGCGATCGGCCGCGAGCTCGCCCGTGATGAGATGCCGGATGCCCGGCCCAGCGGCAAAAGCAAGGTCGACGGGTCCGTCGCCGCGTCGCACATCGAGAGCGGCGCCGTCGACTCGAATCAGTAATTCGGCAGGCCCGAAGCGAGCGGCGTAAGCGGTCGCAGGCAAGGTAGCAGCGACCAGCGGTCGAAACGCCGTCCGCAGATCCATGGTCATGGAGTCGGGTGTTATGACCTGCTCCGCACGCGGATCACCGAGCGCCTTGAAGCCCCACGCGCCGAGCGCGAGAACGACGGGCTCAAGCTCGCGGCCGTAAGGCGTCAACTCGTAGACGATGATGCGCGAGTGCGGCGCACGTCGAAGCACCCCTGCTGCCTGCAATTCCTTCAGCCGTGCGGCCAGGATGTTGCTCGGAATTCGCGGCAGGCCTGCAGCGAGCTCACCGTAGCGACGCGGCCCGACGAGCAGGTCGCGGACGATGAGGAGCGCCCATCGTTCGCCGACCAGCTCGAGCGCCTGGGTGATGCCGCCGTACTGCCCGTAGTCGCGTGCGACCACCGACCTCAGCCCTGCTGGCTCGCGTACGCCGCCGGGCCCTGAGCCGCCGCGACCGGGTCCATCCAGCCGAACTCCAGCACGTTGCCGTCCGGGTCGGTGAGTTGCCGCTGGTACATGAAGCCGTAGTCCGAACCGGGATGAGCCTCCGAACCGCCCGCGGCGAGGCCGTCGGCAACAGACTTGTCGACCGCCTGCCGGCTGTCGAGGAAGATGGCGGTCGCGACGGAGGGATTCACCGCCGGGTCGCCGATCGGCAGGTCGGTGAAGGTCTGGAAGAACTCCCGCACCAGGATCATGAAATAGCTGTGGTCTTCTTCGACCACGACGCAGGCCGCGTTGTGGTCGGTGAAGAGCGGATTGATGGTGAAACCTATGGCCGTGTAGAACGCCTTGGCGCGGTCAAGGTCGGTTACGGGCAGGTTGACGAACATCCCAGTCACGGGCATCGCGGTCTCCTTTTGTGATTCGTGGATGAATAGCTACCACACTTGCAAAAAACAAGTGCCACGTCAAGTGGTCGACGCATTCATCCCCGCGCGATGCACCGGGCCGTCACTCCGCCAGGATTTTCTTCGCCAGTGCGGTCAGTTGCGCGTCCGAAGCGCTCAGGCCTGCGATGTTGATGTCGAAACCGCCAGCGAGAACATCCATCGCCTTGCCGTTTGAGAAGTTCAGAATGAGTGCGGCGTCGCCAACTCCGGAGACGGATGTCGCGGTCGCGCCCGTGTTTTGACCGGACAACAGCGAGCTCTTGAAATTGCTTGCGGTCAAGCCCTTGCTGGGAAGAATCGCGACGATGGGTCCGTCCTTCGATGCGGTTTCATAGGAGCAGATCAAACTGGTCGAGTCGCTGCTGACGGTCGGTCCGTAGGCGGGTATCCCCAGTGTGGCTGACACGACTGCGGCCGACAGGCAGGTTTTCGGGAGTGTGAACGAGCCGCCCGATGGGTTCGAGCCGCCTGATCCGGGCGCCTGAGAAGCCGATGTGTTCGAACCGGACCCGCCGGGCGACCCCGGGAGCCCTCCAGCGGAGCATCCGGCCAGCGACCAGACGGCCGCGAGCGAAATGACCACCGCGGCAGCTACACCAACACGACGTGACATGATTCCTACTTTCGGACCAAGCGATAAACGAAACCGAATGATTACGCCGCACGCTACGGTGAAGCCCGTAACGTCTGCGTAATACCCGGTTAGTTGAGCGCCTCGCGCACCGCGGCTTCGGCGTGGATCAGCGTCGTCGGGAACAGCGGCACCGGGCTGTCCGCACCCGACACCAACAGCTCGATCTCGGTGCAGCCCAGGATGATTCCCTCGACGCCGCGCTCGCAGAGCGACGCGATGATCTCCCGGTACCGTTCGCGAGACGAGTCCTTCACGATGCCCAGCACGAGCTCCTCGTAGATGACACGGTGGATGTCCGCCCGCTCCGCCTCATCCGGGATGAGCACGGTAAGGCCGTAGCTCTCCAGGCGCTGGCGGTAGAAATCCTGCTCCATGGTGAACGCGGTGCCGAGCAGTCCGACGGTGCGGATACCGGCATCCGTCACGACTTTCGCCGCCGCATCGACGATGTGAAGAAGGGGAATGGAAATCGCCGCTTCGATCTCGGGTGTCACCTTATGCATGGTGTTGGTGCAGATGACCAGAAAGTCCGCTCCTGCCGCCTCGACGTGAGCCGCTTCCGCGGCGAGCAGCTTGCCTGCGAGCTCCCAATCGCCGGAGCGCTGGGTCTCCTCGATCTCGGCGAAATCCACCGAGCTCATCACGATCTTCGCCGAATGCAGCC
Source organism: Galbitalea sp. (assembly GCA_036266835.1). Lineage (GTDB taxonomy): Bacteria > Actinomycetota > Actinomycetes > Actinomycetales > Microbacteriaceae > Galbitalea. The sequence goes on from DATAXD010000036.1 coordinate 15,402, forward strand.
CGCCGAGCCGATCCCGAACGAGTTCGTTGATGAGGCGGTAGTAGAGGGCCGAACTCTCCCAGCTCATCCCGCCCAGCAGGCCGATTGTCTTCATCCCGAGTTCACGACTCGACGGGGATCGGGTAGGCCAGTCCCTCGATGACTTGTACCGAAGGCAGACGCTCGAGCAGCTTGCCGGGGAGCAAAATCTTGGAGCGACGGATGCCCGACCCGATGATCACCGCGGGCTCGGCAACTACGCGGCTGTCGACCAGAATCGGCCAACTCGCGGGGAGCCCAACCGGAGTGATGCCGCCGTATTCCATTCCAGTCAGCTCGACGGCCTGCTCCATCGGCAGGAAGGAAGCCTTGCGCACATCGAGAAACCGTTTCACCGTGTTATTCACGTCGGCTCGGGTGCTGGCGAGGATCACGCAGGACGCGATCTTTTCGATGCCCTCGCGCTTGCCGCCGACGACAACGCAGTTGGCCAGCCAGTTTGCCTCGAGTCCGAAAGCGTCGCGCGTTGCAGCTGTGTCGGAGATCCCCGGGTCAATCTCGACCACGGCTACCTCATCCAGGAGCCCTAGTGCATCGAGCAGCGCGAGGCTCGGAGCGGACAGAAGATCGGTGCGCGTGGAAGCTGGCACGCCGCTGAGGCCGCCGAGAGTGATCACATCGCTAAGCGTAATGTTCGGCGGGCAGCGACCGCCTTCGAAGGCGATTTCACCCGCCGCATACCCATCTGGCCTCCCGGTGTCAAGTGGTCAAATTCGCTTGCATCCGCAAAGTTTCGCCGCATAAAATCTGGGCGTCCAAATACAGCCGAGGAAGGGAGAGAGGCTTGGGCAAGCTTGTTGAACGAGCGAGCGCGTGCTCCTCAATGAGTCTCACATTCGGTCCGAAGTCCGACGCAAAAAGCCGTGCTCGACCTGCGGGCCCCGCGCCACATATGATCAGCCACGTGCGGGCTCGCACGACCCAGCGGAGAGCGGGTACCAGTGGATAGCGTGCTCAGCGATGCGCTGCCGTCGGGTCTCCTGCTCATCGACGCGCGTCGTCAGATCCTTGCCGTTAACGAGCTCGTCCTCAAGTGGTGCGGCGTGCCGCGCGAGAAGCTCATCGGGCAGCCCTTCGATAGTGTCGTTGTGCAGCCAGAGGGCGCGCGTTCCGCGGATTCCGAATACCTTCCCGCGATTGCTGAGATCACCCTTGCCGATGGCTCGATACTGCCGGTTCTCGTCGCCGAAGGTGAGGCGGATGTCGACGGGAACCGTTACCTAACTCTCTTCGATGCCCGCGAGCAACGGGAGTTTCGTCAAAGACTGGCTACCCGCCATACCATGACCGTGCGCACGCAGACACGACTCGAGTTGGTGATTGCCGCTTCTATCGCCTTCGCTGAAGCGAGCGATGAGGATGAGTTGGCCGGGGAGCTCGCAAAAACGATGGCGAGCGCCTATGCGGCCGAAGAGGCAGTCGTCTTTCTGCTGGATGAGGACATGGTGTTCCGAGAGGCCGCCGGATCGAATCCGCTGAACAACATGCCCGAGCTCGGATCGCTGACCGCGCAGGCCCTGCAGTTGCGAACCGTCACAAAGATCAGCGGAATTGAGGAGGCGTACGCGGTCGCTCCAGCCATTGGCGCCGCCTTCGAGGCAACGGGCGTGCAGTCGATAATCATTGCGCCCATCCACCATCGAGACCTGCCTCTGGGTATTGTGGCGGCTTTCTTTCATCACCCCAGAACGTTTGACGACCAGGCCGCGCCACTCGCAGACGCCCTCGCCGGACAGGCGCAACGCGCAATCAGTGCCTTGCGGGCGCAGAAGCGACTCGAGCACGCGGCGATGCACGACGACACCACGGGTCTGCCCAACAGGAGAATGCTTGAGGAGCGGGCGGACAGCACGCCTCGCCAGCGAAGCGCGGTGATCGGGGTGCTATTCGTCGACCTGGACGCGTTCAAGGTAGTAAATGACGAGTTGGGACACGACGTCGGAGACGCCGTTCTCCGCGAGGTCGGTGTGCGGCTGCAGTCGACCATCCGCGAGCAGGACATCGTGGCCCGCTATGGCGGAGACGAATTCGTGATTGTCTGCGAGGTATCGAACGAGGAGGTGGCGCTCGAGCTCGCGGAGCGGGTGCGCGAGAGTATCGGTCGACCGTACGGCATCCTGCCCGAGGGCTTCCGCATTGCGGCGAGCATAGGGGTGTCGGTGATGCACTCGGAGTCCGGCGATGTTGGGACAAGTGCTTTGCTGCGCGCTGCAGATGAGGCGATGTATCGCGCGAAGCACGCGGGCGGCGACCAGATCGCGTTCGTGGTCTCCGGGGTGACCGGAGCAAAGCTCAGCGAGAGATTATAAGGCGAAACGTGCGATTCGCAAGGCGGGTTGCCTGACGATTCGATCGTCGAAACACTGTCCTCAGTACGTGAACTGGGGAGACCGATGCCGCGTCCAACTGAGCGCCTCGCGCTGCTCGCGCGCGCCCTCCCGGACGCGGTATCGCGTGGCGAGATCGCCGCTGTCTTTCAGCCTCAATTTTCGCTTTCGACGGCGCGGATCGCATCGGTCGAGGCGCTCAGCCGGTGGCGCCATTCCTCGCTCGGGCTGATCCTGCCCAGTGAATTCATCCCGATCGCCGAGGAGACCGACGTCATTTCCCAGATCGGGGACCGGATGACGGAGCTGGCGTGTGCGGCGGTGTCGATCTGGCAGCGTACGGCTCCCGGCATCGAAATAGCCGTCAACATCTCCCTGCTGCAGCTTCGCAACACCGACTTCGCCGCCCGTTTCATCCGCTTCGTGGATGCCGCGTCTGCGGACATCCGCAGCCTGATCGTGGAAGTCACCGAGTCAACGCGTGCGGCAGATGTCCCTGCTGCAGCGCAGAACCTCCGGAAACTCGCCGACGCAGGCGTGACCATTTCCATCGACGATTTCGGCTCGGGCCATTCATCCGAGGAACAGGTTGCCGCGCTGCCCGCAACCGAATTGAAGGTCGACATGCAACTGGTTCAGAACCCAGGCTTAGACGGCGGCGACCGTCTGTCCGAAGCGGTGCGATTCGGTCAAGCGCGAAAGATGCGAGTGGTCGCCGAGGGTGTGGAAACCACCGAACAACTCGACCGCGTGCGTGAGTTGGGATGCGATCGCGCGCAGGGCTTCCTGCTCGGGCAACCGGAGTCCAGCCAGCAAATCGGCGCTCGGCTCGCCGCCCCGGGCTGAGCGAGCGCATCGGACACGCACGCATCACTTCCGCAAGGGGTTGTCGGCGCCAGGCTCTCGGCGTTCTCATGAGGAGAGGACGAAGGGACCAATAGGTGAATAATACGGATGGCGTCGCAGTGGTGACGGGCGGCAGTGCTGGCCTCGGTCGAGCGATCGTGAGGGAGTTCGCTCTCCGCGGATGGGACGTTGCGGTAATTGCGCGGGGAAGAGAGGGAGTCGACGGAGCCGTGCGAGACGTGCGTGCCGCGGGCCAGCGCGGGATCGGTCTTCTCGCGGACGTGTCGCAACGTGACCAACTGGACGCTGCTGCAGAGACGATCGAGCGCGAACTCGGTCCGATCGCCGTGTGGGTGAACAACGCGATGACGAGCGTGTTCGGGGAGTTCGCCAGTACCGATCCCGATGACTTCGAGCGCGTCGTCCAGGTCGATTTCTTCGGGTTCGTGAACGGGACCCGTACAGCAATGAAGCACCTGAAGGCGCACAATGCTGGCGCGATCATCCAGGTTGGGTCGGCGCTTGCCCACCGCGGCATCCCACTCCAAGCCGCATACTGTTCGTCGAAACACGCGATCACCGGTTTCACCGAGTCCGTCCTGACCGAGCTTCTCCATGACAAGTCCCCTCTGACGATCTCGCAGGTCGACATGCCGGCCATGAACACCATGCAGTTCGACTGGGTGAAGTCCCAGCTTCCGGAGCATCCGCAGCCGGTTCCGCCGATCTATCAGCCGGAGATTTGCGCGGCGGTGGTAGTCGACACGGCCGAACGTCCACGGCGGCGCACCTGGGTCGGGGAGTCGACGGTAGTCACCATCATCGGCAATCGGGTCGCCAGCCGGTATGCCGATCACGCTGTGGCGAAGAGCGGATATTCGGGCCAGGAGGCGGACTGGCTCAAGGAGCGGATGTTGCCTCCGAACCTCTACGAGCCGGTGGCCGGTGACCATGGTGCGCACGGTGCGTTCGACAGCAAGTCCCTGCGGATAACGCCACAGACCTGGGCGATACGGCACAGGGGTCTGGTTCGGAACCTCGGACTGGCGGTGCTGGCCCTCGCGGCGTCAGCCACCGTGGCAGCGGCACGACGACGCTAATCCGGACGCCACACTGCCGGGCACGAACGAGCCCGCCCCTGTACTCAGGAGCGGGCTCGGGTCTCTTACCTGCGCGACCTAGACGCGGCTGCGTCCGCTGATCGAGCGGATGAGGAACGCGATCACCGCGAGGATCAGCAGGATGATTCCGACCCACAGCAGGAAGCTAACCGCGTGAACGAAGCCTCCTGTGATGGCAAGAATGATCGCGATGATCGCGATGACGATGAAGAGAATGCCCATTATGAAACGCCTTCTTTCTACGGGCACAATGCCCAGATTGTGCCGAGTACCGTTGTGGCGGTACCGACACTTCGACGCTATCCCCGCATTGGTGCTCGCGTCTGCCGGTTGACTTTTCGGGCCGATCCGCGCTAGCGAGTGGGTGCATAACGATCACGGCTGACGTAACAGCGCCACCCCTTGCCGTCACCCAGGCCCTCGTGCGTGCATAGTTGGGTGAACCTCGCCAGCAATGAACCCGCTCGAACTCGCATCGGGGAATCCGAGGCGCTGCCGCCCATCACCGAGGTCGCCGAACAGCCGGACTTCGACGCCCCATTGCTGCTGGGCCGCTACCAGCCGCTGCAACTGCTCGCTCGAGGCAGCTCCTCGATGGTGTTTCGCGCCCGCGACGAAACGCTCGGCCGAAACGTTGCGATCAAGCACTTCGACGGATTCAGTGCCGAAGATGTCGTCGCGTTCCACGACGAGGTGCGGACACTTGCGAGCCTCAGCCACCATGGCATCGTCGCGATCAACGATGCCGGGACCGATCTCTCGAGTCCCGACGAACCGCATCCGTTCCTGGTCATGGAGTTTGTGCGCGGGAAGTCGTTGCGCGAGACGATGGCGGCCAGACGCCTGTCGACCGTCGAGATCGGTGAACTCGGATTCGAGGTCGTGGAAGCCCTCGAGTACGTTCACGCGCAGGGTGTCATTCATCGTGACATCTCGCCGTCGAACATCATGATCGTCGAGTACGGGACGTCATCCTCGCGACCGCGTGCTCGCCTCACCGACTTTGGAATCGCGATCGCCGTCGGCACCAGGCAGGAGCCGGGTGCTCCGACTCTGGGCACGGCTGCCTACCTGAGTCCGGAGCAGACCACCGGCGAGCCGCTCACGCCGGCATCCGACATCTATTCGCTCGGCCTCGTCTTGCTTGAGTGTTTCACGCAGGAGCGAGCATTTCCGGGGGAAGCGGTCGAGTCCGCACTCATCCGGCGGGACTTCGATCCGCCCATCCCGACGTCAGTGCCGTCGGCCTGGCGGGCGATCATCGAGCAAATGACCAGCCGGGCGCCCGCCGACCGACCCACCGCCGCAGAGCTGGCCAGGAGCATCCGCCTCGCCCTGCGCAACAGCGGGCGGCACATGTGAGCCGGGTGAGGGCTAACATCATCGCCTGCGTCGGCCCCGAGCGCAACGCCTTGAGCAGCGCACCCTCCGCAGGCAATTCTGAAGTATCGGGTCTTTTGGGCAGCGACAGCGAGGTGCACGGGTGAAACGGCGAAGCAAGCTGAGCGCGGCGAGAGCGCTTCTGGTCGCGCGGCACGATGTTCGTACCGGACGATTCGAACGCAGCCTTTCGGGGTTAACGGCGGTCGGTGCCGCCGTCGTCACCGCCGAGATCTTCTTCGAGCACGACAGCGCGAGCTTCGGAAACAAGTGGATGTGGGCGCCGATCGCGCTCGGCCCGCTCGGGATCGTGGCTGGTCTCGCCGGGGTGTTCAGCAAGCGCGCCGCGAAGACGACGCTGCCGGTGGTGTCCGCAATCATCGTTGCCAACGGGCTCCAGGGGACGCTGCTGCATGCCCGTGGCATCCATCAGAAGCCAGGCGGATTCAAGAACTTCCGCTACAACATGGAGATGGGCCCGCCGCTGCTCGCACCCCTGCTGGTCACGGTGGTTGGAGGAATGGGCCTGCTCGCCGCCGTGCTGAGGCGCGAGAAGTGACGGCGGAGCTCGGCCTCGCTGGCAACCGCGACGACCGGTTTCCCGGGTTTGACGTGCTGGCGCAAGCGAAGCACTGGGACGTCGCAACGCGCGAGCTCATCGAGGATCGCCTCACCACAAGCGGGCCGTTTCGGTTCTTCTCGAGGGTAGAGGCCGCCGCCGCGGGCGCCCTATTCGACCAGCTGCTCGACCAGCGCGAGGAGCCGCGAATCCCCGTGCTGGAGTTGATCGACGAGCGGATGGCAAAGGATGCCACCGACGGCTGGCGGTATGACTCGATGCCGATGGAACCCGACGCCTGGCACCAGTCGCTCGCCGCGCTCGACGCGGATGCGGTTGCGGAAACCGGGCGCACGTTTCCGGGACTCGACTGGGACACCCAGGCCGGCATCCTGCAAGCCATCCAGGATCTCGGCAGCAAACGCTGGCACGGCATGCCCGCGTCCCAGGTGTGGAGCCTGTGGACGCGATACGCCTGCACGGCGTACTACTCGCATCCGGCCGCCTGGCAGGAACTGGGTTTCGCCGGACCCGCGTATCCGCGCGGGTACAAGAACATCGGTGTCGATCGTCTCGAGTCGTTCGAGGTGCGGGACGTAGATCCGGAACTCCGGGCGGGAGCCGGCGAGTGACCTCGGTTCGCGAACGTAACGGGTCCGCGTGGCTGCTCACGACGCGCGGTGCCCTTCCGCTCAGCGCACGAGAGAACATGCGCCGGTTCGCCGATGACGACGAAGTGGATGTCGTGATCGTCGGATGCGGAGCTGGCGGATCCACGATGCTGCAGCGCCTCGCGCACGCGGGCTGGAGAGTCATCGCGATCGAGGCCGGCCCGTTTTGGGACCCCGAAACCGACTGGGTCTCCGACGAGGCGGGGTCGCACGGGCTGTACTGGACCGAGCCGAGAGTCATCGGCGGTGCCGATCCCGTGCCGCTCGGATCGAACAATTCCGGCCGCGGCGTCGGCGGCTCGATGATCCACTATGCGGGGTACGTGCCGAGATTTCACCCGAGTGACTTCTCGACGTTCAGTCTGGACGGGGTCGGTGCTGATTGGCCGTTGGCGTACGACGAGCTCGCGCCGTACTACTCGGCGATCGAGCAGGAGTTGCCGGTCGCCGGCGACGAGTGGCCGTGGGGCGATCCGCACTCGTATCCGCATCGGCCGCATCCGGTGTCCGGGAACGGCGAGGTTTTCCTGCGCGGGTCGCTCGCCAGCGGGATCGAAGCACACGTCGGCCCGGTGGCCATCGCCAACGGACGATTCGGGAATCGTCCACACTGTATCTACCGCGGCTTCTGCCTGCAGGGCTGCAAGGTGAACGCGAAGGCGTCGCCGCTCATTACCCACCTCCCGGATGCGCTGGCTCACGGTGCGGAGATCCGGGCTGACACGATGGTCACGGGCATCGAGGTCGATGAACGCACCGGGCAAGCTACCGGCGTGAGGTATCTGCGCGATGGCGCCGTCCACCTGCAGAGGGCTCGCGCGGTCGTCATTGCCGGCTACTCGATCGAGACCCCGCGCCTGCTCTTCAACTCGGCCTCCGGGCGCTTCCCCGATGGGCTCTGCAACGACTTCGACCAGGTCGGTCGCTACCTGATGGTTCAGGGAGCGCCACAGACCGGCGGTCGGTTCGACTCGGAGGTGCGGATGTTCAAAGGGCCGCCGCCCGAGGTGTCCAGCGAGGAGTTCTACGAGACCGACCCGTCAAAGCCCAACAAGCGTGGGTTCTCGGTGCAGAACGTCTCACCGTTGCCGATTACCTGGGCGGAGCATGTTGCTTCCCAGGGGCTTTGGGGCGCGGAGCTGCGAAAGAGGATGACCGACTACGTGCACTGGGCATGCCTGGGCAGCCTGTGCGAGTTTCTACCGCAGGCCGACAATCGGGTGACGTTGGCAGAGGAAACGGATTCGATGGGACTACGAGTTGCTCGATTCGAGTACACGCAGTGCGACAACGACAAGGCGCTGGTGAAGGCGGCACAGGCCGTCATGGAACGGATTCTCACGGCCGCCGGTGCGACCGAGACGATGACGATCCAGCGCTACGCACATCTGGTCGGCGGAGCCCGGATGGCGTCCACCGAGAGGGACGGCGTTGTCGATGCCGACTGCCGCACCTTCGCTGTGTCGAACCTCTACATCACCGACGGAAGCGTCCTGCCGACCCAGGGCAGCGCCAATCCCGCGCTAACGATAATGGCGATCGCCGCACGCGCCGCGGACCGGATGATCGCCGGAGGCATTGCCGGATGATTGCCGTCGAACGGGTCGAGGCAACCGTCTGCGTGATTCCCACGGATTCGCCGGAGGGCGACGGCACGATCGCGTGGGACAAGACAACGATGACGATCGTGCAGATCAGTGCGGGAGGACACACCGGCGTTGGATGGACGTACGGCGCGCCGGAATGTGGCGCCATCGTGCGCAGCACCCTTGCCCCGATCGTCGAGGGCACCGACGTAATGAACGTCGCGGGAGCCTGGGACGCGATGGTCCGGGCGGTGCGAAACAGCGGACGACAGGGAGCGATCGGCTACGCGATCTCGGCGGTGGATGTCGCGCTGTGGGATCTCAAGGCGCGAGTGCTCGGCATTCCGCTGCACGCCCTGCTTGGGGCACAGCGCACCGAGGTGCCGGTGTACGCGAGCGGCGGGTTCACGACCTACTCGAGCAAGCAGCTCGACTCGCAGGTCGAGGCATGGTTGGAGGTCGACTCGACGCGCGTGAAGATCAAGATCGGTGAATCCTGGGGGTCGCGCGTTGCTCGCGACATCGAACGAATGCGGCAGGTGCGTGAGCGGGTGGGGCCGAACGTCGAGCTGTTCGTCGATGCAAACGGCGGATACACAGCGAAGCAGGCGATCCGGGTCATGCGCTCTGTTGCCGAGCTCGACATCCGTTGGTTCGAGGAGCCGGTCTCGTCGGACAACCTCGCCGGCCTTGCGCAGGTGCGCGCCGCGGTGTCGGCGGATGTCGCGGCCGGTGAATACGGGTACGACCTGTTCACCCTCCGGCGGCTGTGCGAGACCGGCGCCGTCGATGCCCTACAGGCGGACGCGACCCGCTGCGGCGGGATCACCGAGTGGCTGAGGGTGGCAGCGGTTGCGGCGGCGTTCAACCTGCAGGTCTCCGGACACTGCGCACCCAATCTTCACGTCGCAGTGGCCGCGGCGATCCCGAACCTTAGGCACCTCGAGTGGTTCTGGGATCACGATCGGATCGAACGGCTCCTCTTCGACGGCGCCCTGGTTCCTTCCGGTGGATCGGTGCGGCTGACCGACTCGATCGGCAGCGGCTTCACGCTCAAAGCCGACGAGGTCGAGCGCTATCGGATCTAACGGCAGCCCACGCGCGCACCTAAACACCCGGGCGCACAGAAGCTAGGTGTTAGTACCACCCGAGCGCGCCGAATCCGGGCGCGCTAAGTCACGCGGTGGGAGCTAGCGTCCGGACCGCAGACTCAGGTCACCACGCGGGGCCGTATCGAGTGTGGGAGCACCACTAGCAGCCACGCGATCAATGCCAGAGCGACTAGTCCCGCGATGATTCCCGCGGCAATCCCAAAGACGAAGTCGAAGATGAACAGCACGACACCCGCGGTCAGCACCGCCACGATCCACACACTCGCGGACAGAAGCCGGTTGGCCATCGACACGAGCTGCGGTTTGTCGTGGTGGTGAAACTGAGTGCGGTGCAGGCTTACAACCGACAGTCCCAGGATGGTGCTGCACGCCGCGAGCACGACCAGAACGCCGTAAATGTCGAGTTCGTAGGGCGCGAGCCGGCCAAAGCGCTGCTGAAAAGCGAGCGTCAGCAGGAACGCGCTGAAGATCTGGCTCCCGGTCTGGGTGACGCGAAGCTCCTGGAGGATGTCCGTCCAGTTGCGATCGGATCGCTCATCCGCAGTCTCGTGCCGCCCGTCGCCAGAATTGACGTCCCGTCGGTGTGGCGCCGACGTAGCTCCCAAATCACTTGTCATCGTCGCCGAGGTGCAGTTTGCCCTTGACCCGCTCCACGCCCTCCGAAACGAGTGCCTTCGCCGAATCCTTGATCACTTCTGGGCCGAAAGGGTCGCCCTTGAGCAGAGCCTTGCCGGTGAGCTTCGCGAACTCACGGGTGATGTGAGGCGGCAGCGGGGGAGCGTTGCGCGACGTGTAGGCGTCGACGAGGGTGACGCCTTCGTTGGCGAACGCGCGATCCCAGGCCGCCTCGATTTCATCGTCGGCCTTGATGCGGATACCGGTGAAACCGAGCAGCTCCGCCCAGCCGGCATAGTCCACCGACTCGACGTCCTGGGCGGTGCGCCACACGGGGTTGCCGTCTTCCGTTCGCATCTCCCACGACACCTGGCTGAGGTCATCGTTGTGCAGGACGAGAATGATGAAGCGCTGGTTCTTCCAGGCGGACATGTGCTTCTTGATGGTGATGAGCTCGTTCATCCCGAGCATCTGGAAGGCGCCATCCCCGATGGTGCAGACCACAGTGCGATCGGAGTACGCGAACTTCGCGGCGACGGCGTATGGCATGGCCGCGAGCATCGTCGCCAGGCGCCCGGACAGGTCGCCGAGCATGCCGCGTCGCAGACGGATGTGATGGCCGTACCAGTCGGCGGTGGTACCGGCATCCGCTGTCACAATCGCATTGTCGGGAAGACGCTTGTTGAGTTCGTGGTACACCCGACGAGGATTCGCGCCGTCGTCGTACGAGAGCATCGCCTGAGCCTCGACCTCGTTATCCCACTCGACCATGTCCGCGGCAACACTCTCCTGCCACTTCAGGCTCTTCTTCTGTTCGAGCAGCGGGATGAGAGCGGCCAGCGTCGTCTTCACGTCGCCCCAGAGATTGACTTCGGTGGGATAGCGAAGGCCCAGTTGCTCGGGCTTGAGGTCGACCTGGATGGCGCGTGCCTGCCCGGTCTTCGGCAGGAACTGCCCGTACGGATAGTTGGTGCCCAGCATCACGAGCGTGTCGCAGTCCTTCATCTGGTTAGCGCTCGGAAGAGAACCGAGCAGTCCGAGTTGCTGCGAGTGGTACGGGACATCCGACGGCACCACCTGCTTGCCGCGCAGCGCGGTGATGATTCCGGCACCCGCGAGTTTCGCAGCCTCAAGGATCTCGTCGGTAGCGCCAGTCGCTCCGTGGCCGACAAGGAAGGTGACCTTCTCACCCGCGTTGATGATCTCGGCCGCCTTAGCTATCTCATCTGCGGGTGGAAGGAGCCTGGTGGATGCCGCTACCGAACTCGAACGTGACATCCACATAGCCGCGGACGGCGCAACCATCTTCATGCCCTGGACGTCGTGCGGAATGATGACGACGGTCGGCTTCAGTCGCGTCATCGCGGTTCGGAACGCCGTGTCCACAACCACTTGGGCCTGCTCGGGCGAGACGATGGTCTGCACGTAGGCGGCGACATCCGCGAATGCGAGCTCGAGATTGCTCTCCTGCTGCGTGAACGTACCGAACGAATTGAGGCCCTGCTGGCCCACGAACGCGACGACCGGCTGGTTGTCCATCGCGGCATCGTAGAGACCGTTCATCATGTGGAATGCCCCCGGACTCGACGTCGCCATACAGACACCGACTTCTCCGGTGAACTTGGCGTGCGCCGTCGCCATGAGTGCGCAGATTTCCTCGTGCGTCGGACGGATGTATTCGAGTCCTTCGCCCGCGCGCTCCGCCTTGCCGAGTGCGCCATCGAATTCCCCGATGCCGTCACCCGGGAATCCGAAGACTCGGGAAACACCCCACGCTCGGATTCGCTCGATGATGAAGTCGCTGACGGTGTGCATCTGTTTTGTCCCTCGGTTACTGCGGAGTCCCGCCATTTCATTCGAGCACCGCGGATGCCTAGGGGACAAAGGGTTGCGTCGCGCGTCGCAACGAAGTAGGTCGCGCCTATCGCTCGGACGGCGATTGGCGCGAGCGTCTGGCGAGGTCGGAACCGACATTGCCCTCGAGCTCGTCGATGGTGAGCGCGGCGTTGATCATCGCGAGGTGACTGAGCGCCTGTGGCAGATTTCCGAGGAACTCGTGTGTGGTCTCGGCGATCTGCTCCGAGTACAGTCCAACATCGTTGGCGAGCAGCAGCATCGCATCAAGCTGGGCCTTTGCCTCATCCATGCGCCCAACGCTCGCCAGGGCACTGGCGAGCCAGAACGCGCTGGCGACAAAGGTGCCCTCTTCGGACTGCATGCCGTCGTAGCGGTAAACGAGCGCGCCGCGCCCCAACTGCGACCGGATCGCGTCAATCGTCGCGCTCATTCGCGGGCCGCGGTCGAAGCCGCTTCCGGCGTGCAGCAGCACCGAAGTGTCGAGCCGGTCAGACCCCGGATACATCACGTAGCTGCCGCGGGCTGCCGACCAGCTTTCTGAGTCGATCCATTTGCGGATGTCCAGGGTTGCCATTCGCCAGCGTTCGACGTCGCCCGCGAGCTGGCCGGCATCGGCCAGACTGATCGCCCGATCGAGTGCCTGCCAGCAGCCCATCTTGGACGACGTATAGTGCTGCGTCTCTTCGAGTTCCCACATTCCGGAGTCCGCGCGCCGCCAGTTATCGCAGGTGCGATCGGCAACATCTGAGAGCATCCTCGCGGTTGCCGGGTCGATTACGTTCCCGTCGCTCACGTAGATCCACATCACGTCGAACAGGTCGCCGTAGACGCCGAGCTGGAGCTGACCCTGTGCGCGATTTCCCGTGACGACGGGTCGGTGCCCGCGCCAGCCGGGGGCATCCCATTCCTCGACGTCGTCGGTTGGTACCGATCCATCCAGCCGATAGAGGACGGAGAGCTCCGGGCCGTTGTCTTCGATGGTGTCGACGAGCCACGACACCGCGGCGTGGGTTTCTTCGCGAAGGCCGAAACGTACGAGCGCCCGAATCGAATAGGCGGCATCTCGAACCCAGGCGAAGCGATAGTCCCAGTTCTTCGGCGCGGTCAGGCTCTCGGGCAGTGAGGTCGTCGCTGCGGCGGCGATCGCGCCCGTGTGACTGTAGACCAGCAGCTTCAGTGCGAGCGCGGACCGCAGCGTCTCGCTCGCCCATCCGCCCGCGAACGCGAACTCCTTCGACCAGGCCCGCCAGGCGCGCATTGTGCGATCGAGACCGGCATCCGCGATTTCGGGCGTGAGCACGCGCAGCGGCTCACCCGAGCAGGCGGACATCGCGATGACCTGCCGGGTTCCCTTGGTCGCGGTGAAGGATCCGTGCATCCCATCGACGCGCGGGCGCTCGGGCCCGTGGCCGGTGCCGCGCACCCCCATCATCAGTCGGCCGACGTGGGCGATCGGGCCCTGGACAGTGCGCTCGATCCACGGTGACTCCGTGTTGCCGCGGGTGCCGGGTTCAAGCGCCCACCCCATGGCCACCGATCCACGGATGCCCTCGATTCGTCGCGTGAGTTCGCTCCACGGGAGTCGACCAGCCACACCGGTGGCGAGCGCATCCGTCACTCGCACCGTGCCCGTCGCAGTGGTGAACGTCGTCTCCAGCACGTTCGTCCGCGGAACGTAGTGCCGGCGGCTCGTGAACTCTTCCACTGGCCGCAGCTCGAATCGGCCGCCGTTCTCGTAGTCGAGTAGTGCGCCGAACACCGGAGGATCCGCGAGGCCGGGCAGCGGCAACCAGTCGATCGAGCCGTCGAGGGCGACGAGGGCGACCGTGCGACCGTCCCCGAGCGCGGCGTATGAACGCAGCGCCGCATAACCGCCGATCCGGTCGGCAGGACCGCCGTCGAGAATAGGTCGGAGCTTCACGCTAAATCACGATACGCACGGGTCAGCCGCTAACACAGGGCTTGCATTGCAGCCCCGGATGCACAACCCCTACCGCCGATGTCGCGCGCGGCGTTAGCTGGTTTCATCGTGGGCAGCTTTCAATTCCAACTCTCCGACGGCCGAAGGATCGGGGTCTCGCTGGTCGGCGAGCCCACTGCCACGCGACTCGTGGTGATGTGCCTGCCGACACCCGGCGCGGGCGGTTTCGACCCCGTTCCCGCTGTCACGATGCGACACCCGATTCGACTGTTGTACGTCGATCGTCCCGGCTATGGCGGGTCGGATGGCTTGCCTAAAGAGATCGAGCCGACCATCGAGCGTTTCGCCGACGACATCGCAGAGTATCTCCGGCACGTGATCGACACAGCGCGCGGCGTTACCGGTCTCGAACTGGGACCGGTGGCGGTCGTCGGCTGGTCCTTTGGCGGTCCCGTCGCGATCGCGCTCGCCGCCCGGCATCCGGAGCTGGTCGACAGCCTTGTGATCGTGGGGGCGCCAAGGCCGAAACGGTTGCGGCACGGCGAACGCTACTCCCCGGTCACCGAGCTGCGGCGCAAGGGCGTCGAGCGCAGCCGCGGAAGCCTGACGGCGTCGCTCGAAGAGGAGGGTCTTCCGACTCTCGAAGCGCTCGGTGTCGACATCGATGACGCCGACGCGCACGGTCTCGGCACCGCCGGTCGTCTCCAGCACATGATCGACGCGGCCTGGCTGCAGGGTGCCGCAGGAGTTGCGAGCGATCGATCAGCCGTGGCAAACGAGACCTGGCTGGGCGGGTTCGACCAACTGAAGTCGCCCGCGCTTTTGCTCTACGCCAGCGACGATCCCGTCGCGGGTCTGTCCGACGCGAAGTGGTACGCACGCCACCTGCCGAACGGAACCGTCACCGAGACCTGCTCGGCCGGTCGGCTCGCGATCATCAGCGAGTGGGGTCGAATCCTGCAGTGGGTGGAGGCTCCGGCACCGTTGGTGTCGCCGAAGCGAAAAGGTCGACTCAGATCGCGTGATCCGACAGGTGGTTTGGCGATCCGAACCGGTGGGCGGTCACGCTGACCGCCTGCTCGCGCAGGAAGGGCAGGATCTCGATGCGCCCGCTTTCGGTGACCGGTTGTGAGTAGATCGCAAGATCCGGTCTTCCGCCGACTGCGGTAGCGACAGCCGCGACATCGCCGCCGATCAGACGAAGCCGGCCGCCGTCGCTGGCGGCGAGACGATTGCGCCACTCAAGGTCGGATTCGATCGAGACCGCGGTTCCGCTGGAACGAAACTGCTCGGCCAGCGGTGACGGCAGTTCGGCGGGCAATGACACGCTGACGGTCGACCCGGCAACTGCCCCCGCCGCGAGAACTCGGACGAGCGGCGCGAGCTGCGTCGCATCCGACAGTCGAACCTGCACGGGCACTGGGCGGTACCGGAACACGTTCCGCTCGGCGGTCAGCCCGGACACGTCCCTGGCGGTTCCGAATTCACTCGACCAGGCCTGCGCGTCGCTGTTCATTGCCCGTCGCAGGTATTCGAGGTCGGAGGCGCTGAGGCCGGCCTTGATGGCGGCCTCCAGGAGGGCCGCCGGCTCATCCGTCAGCTTCACGGCTGGCGCCGACGAGCCGGCCGAGGTCCAATTGCCCAGCCCGACGAGGTAGTTTGGCCCGCCGGCCTTTGTGCCCGCTCCGACTGCGGACTTCTTCCAGCCGCCGAATGGCTGCCGTCGGACGATCGCGCCCGTGGTGCCGCGGTTGACATACAGATTTCCGGCCTGGACCTTGTCGATCCACACCCGAATTTCATCGGGGTCGAGTGAGTGCAGCCCGGCGGTGAGTCCGTAGTCCACCTCGTTCTGGAGCACGAGCGCCTCTTCGAGAGAGTTCGCGGTCATGACCCCCAGCACCGGGCCGAAGTACTCGGTGAGATGGAACTCGGATCCGCGCGCAACCCCGGCGCGAACGCCCGGCGACCAGAGCTTCCCGGTGTCGTCGAGCTTCTTCGGCTCGACGAGCCAGCTCTGGCCGGACTCGAGGGTCGTCAGGGCCGAGAGTAGCTTGCCATTGGCCGGTTCGATGATCGGCCCCATCTGGGCCGTCGGGTCGGTCGGGTACGCCACGGTCAGCGACTGCACCGCGTCCACCAGCTGGTTGCGGAACCGGGCGGATGTTCCCGCCGTCCCGACCAGGATGACGAGCGACGCCGCCGAGCACTTCTGGCCCGCGTGACCGAACGCCGAGTTCACGACATCCTTCGCGGCGAGGTCGAGGTCGGCACTGGGCGTGACGATGATCGCGTTCTTGCCGCTCGTTTCGGCGAGCAGTGGCAGGTCGTTCCGGAATCCGCGGAACAGTTCTGCGGTCTCGTAACCGCCCGTGAGGATGACCCGTTCGACTCGTGGGTCGGAGATGAGTTCGCTGCCGAGCGCGCGCTCGGTGAGCCGCACCAGCTGGAGTGCGTCCCTCGGCACGCCCGCTTCCCACAGCGCCTCGACCATGACGGCACCGCAACGGAAGGATAGCGCCGCTGGCTTGATGATGACGGATGAGCCGGCTGCGAGCGCAGCCAGGGTCGACCCTGCGGGAATCGCGACCGGGAAGTTCCACGGCGGCGTCACGACGGTCACCCCGACTGAGTGGAACTCGGCGCCGTCGACCGCGTCGAGCTGTACTGCGAGCTGCGCGTAGTAATTCGCGAAGTCGACGGCCTCGGAGACCTCCGGATCCGCCTGGTCGATGGTCTTGCCTGCCTCGCTTGCCATTACTTCGATGAGGTCGGCACGGTGATTTTCGAGCGCGCGAGCAGCGCGACGAAGGACGTCGCCCCGCTGCTTGCCCGATAGCGCATGCCATGGGTTCTTCGGGTTGGCGGCAGTCAGCAAAACGGCATCCAGCGCCTTCGAGGTCGAGACCTTCGCGTCGGTCGTGGAGCGGTCGCCGAGCCGCGACGTCGGAACCCTGCTGAGGATCTTGCGGCCCCAGGCGCGGTTGGCCGGCAGCGACGAGTCCGTGTCCGGAGTGTTCGCGAACGACTCGTCGATCGGCCCGGACTCGGCGATGCTTCTGTCCTGGGTGCGTCTCGGCGCGGGGACTGACGTGTCGAGATCGCCCACCGAGCGGCGAAACCGGTCCTCTTCGCGCTCGAACAGCTCGTGGCTGCTCGAGAGCTCGAATACTGCGGACATGAAGTTGTCCTGGCTCGCACCTTCTTCCAGTCGGCGGATGAGATAGGCGATGGCGACGTCGAACTCAGCGGGATGCACCACCGGGGTGTACAGCAGGATCTCGCCGACCTCGCGCTTGACCACCTCGGCCTGTGCCTGGGCCATACCGAGCAGCATCTCGAATTCGATCCCGCGCCGCACATCCCGGCGACCGGCGAGAAGCCAGGCCGATGCGATGTCGAACAGGTTGTGGCCGGCGACGCCAAGGCGCACGTTTGCGATGTGTTCCGGCGTCAGTGCGTAGTCCAGAACCCGCTTGTAGTTGGTGTCGGTCTCCCTCTTCGAGCCCCACGTGGCCAGCGGCCAGTCGTGCAGCGATGCCTCGACCTGCTCCATCGGAAGGTTGGCGCCTTTCACGATTCGCACCTTGATGTCGGCTCCGCCGTCGGCGCGACGCTCGGCCGACCACTTCTGTAGCTGCATCATCGCGGAAAGCGCGTCGGGCAGGTAGGTCTGCAGCACGATTCCCGCCGAGAGGTGCTTCAGGGACGGAGCGCTGAGGATCTTCGTGAACACCGCGATGGTGAAGTCGAGATCCTTGTACTCCTCCATGTCCAGGTTGATGAACTTGGGAGTCGCGGATGCCGCAGCCAGCTCGAACAGTGGGCCGAGCCGATCGACGACGTGGTCAACAGACTCCTCGAAGGCCCAGGACGTGTGCGGTGCGGTCGTCGACGAGACCTTGATGGAGACGTAGTCGACGTCATCCCTGGCGAGGAGCTTGCGGGTTCCCTCGAGGCGGCGACTCGCTTCGCGGTCGCCGAGGACCGCCTCACCGAGCAGGTTGAGGTTGAGGCGCACTTCGGTGGACCGAATGCGACCGATCGCCTTTCCGAGCTTCCGGTCAGTCGCGTCGATGATGAGATGCCCCACCATGCGTCGGAGCACGGCACGCGCGATCGGGACGACTATGGCTGGCATCACCGGGGCGAACGCGGCACCGATGCGGATGGCCGCACGCATCGGCCATGGCAGAAAGCGTGGCGTGAGCGATGCCAGCGAATGGAGGTTCTTTGCTGCGACCCGCAGGTCTTCCGGACGCACGACGCCGTCGACGAAGCCGACGGTGAATGGCAGCCCATTCGGATCCTTGAGCACTCCTGCGAGGCGGCTGGCCGATGAGCTCACTGTGACATTGCTGGCCTCCGTCAACCACCGATGCACGAGGGCGACGGCATCATCCGCCAATAGGTCGAAATCGTTTGTGACGCGGGCTGGTGTGGCGGTCTTGGGCACGGATGCTTCCTTGCTTTTGTACGTCGGGATGCGCGGGACCGAGAAGTATCGAGGCGCTGGCCACCCCAGTTTGAGGCCGATAAGGCATAAGGTAAAGTGATGTTTTCTTACGCATATAGATAAGACGTACTGATGAACGGATTCGCATGCTCGAGGTTCGCCGGCTCCGGCTGCTTCGCGAGCTAAAACTGCGGGGGACGCTCGCCGAGGTTGCGATCGCTCTGAATCAGAGCCCGTCTTCGGTGTCCCAGCAACTGACCCAGCTCGAGAAGGAAGTGGGTGTCCCGCTCTTTCGCAAGTCGGGTCGCCGCGTTGTCTTGACGCCGCAGGCGGAGATCCTCGTCTCGCACACCTCCGCGGTGATGGAACGTCTGGAACTCGCCGAGTCGGAGGTGAACGCATCCCTGGCATCGGCCACGGGATTGGTGCGATTGGCAATCTTCCAGACCGCAGCTCTGGCTCTGATGCCGACCGCGCTGACCCTGCTGGCGAAGGAACATCCGCTTCTGCGGGTGGAAATGACGCAACGCGAACCGGAAAGCGCGCTCTATGACACCTGGGCGCGTGACTTTGATCTCGTGGTCGCCGAGGAATACCCGGGACATGCGGCTCCCCGCTATCCGGAGCTCGACCGCGCACTTCTGACGACGGATGCGATCCGGCTTGCCGTACCGCCCGGAAGCGGCGCGCAGGGAGATGACTCGATCCGGACACTTCGCGATGTCGCGAGCGCTGCATGGGTCATGGAGCCTCGCGGGGCGGCATCCCGGCACTGGGCGGAACAGGCCTGCAGACAGGCCGGCTTCGAGCCGGATGTGCGTTACGAGACCGCCGACCTGCAGGCGCACATCGGGCTGATCGCGTCGGGCAACGCCGTCGGCCTAACGCCCGATCTGCTCTGGAGCGGACGCGACGTGACGGTGCGACTCGTCGACCTGCCGGGTGAGCCGAGGCGAACCGTGTTCACCTCAGCTCGTCGAGCTACGGTGCCGAGTGCAGCATTGCGCGCGTGTCGGGAAGTCCTCGAGCGGACCGCTCGTTCGCTGGAGGCCGCCCCGCAGATATCCGCTTAGGGCTTGGAGCCGCTCAGCCACGCCCGCAGTCCCGCCTCGCAGGCGACAATGTCTGCGAGCGCTACCCGCTCATCGTCGGCGTGGGCCTTGAGCGGATCACCCGGACCGTAGTTGACAGCCGGAATACCCAGTGCCGAGAAGCGGGCGACGTCCGTCCATCCGTATTTTGGCGTCGCCTCACCCCCGACTGCAAGGAGGAATTCGCGGGCGAGCGGACTCTCAAGCCCTGGCCGTGCACCTGCCGCGGCATCCACCACCGTGATCTCATAGCTGCCGAAGAGCTCGTGCATGTGCGCGACGGCCTCGTCGATCGTGCGATCTGGCGCGAACCGATAGTTGATGTGCACCATGCATTCGTCCGGGATGACGTTGCCGGCCACGCCACCGGAGATGCCGACGGCGTTGAGGCCCTCACGGTAGACGAGCCCATCGACCTCGACCTCGCGCGGGGCATACGCGCCGAGGGTGTTCAGGATGTCGGCGGCGTCGTGGATGGCGTTGTGCCCCACCCAGGCGCGCGCGGAATGCGCCCGTTTGCCGTACGTGCGCACCTCGATCCTCAGTGTTCCGTTGCAGCCGCCCTCGATCGCGGCTTTGGTCGGTTCGCCGAGGATCGCGAAGTCGCCGACGAACAGGTCGGGTCGATTGCGCGCGAGACGCGCGAGCCCGTTGAGCTCCTCGGAAACCTCCTCGTGGTCGTACCACATCCAGGTCACGTCGAGCGAGGGCTCGGAGAGTTCGGCCGCGAGCTTCAGCTGCACAGCGACGCCGCCTTTCATATCGACGGTGCCGCGGCCCCACAGGTATTCCGCGCCGTCAACGGTCTCGAACCGGGTGGGCAGGTTCTTGTTCACCGGAACCGTGTCGATGTGACCGGCGATGATGACTCGACGCTGGAGTCCCAGACTGGTGCGGGCGGCGATGGTGTCGCCGTCACGGACTATCTCCAAATGGGCGCAGCTGGCGAGGGCAGTTTCGATGGCATCCGCGAGCGACTTCTCATTGTCCGACACCGAGTTGATGTCGCAGAGCTGTCGAGTCAGCTCGGCGGAACTTGCGCTGAGATCAAGAGTCACCCGGCCAATACTAGGGACTCGCCGAACTCGAGGATGCGCGGGCTACGGCCGGTAGCCCACGGCGCAGGTCTGCTGTGCGGCAGTCTGGCCCGTCACGTTCGCTGGCAGCGCGACCGGCTTGTGGCCGGGTGTCGGCGTCACAGTCGGTACTGGCGTGGACGTTCCATCTGGCGTTGGCAGCGGGGTGCTCAAGCCGGACGGTGCCGACTCGGTTGCCCGCCCGAGCTTGCCGGCCAGTTCGATCGGGTCGTCCTGGTCCAGGGCCGTGGAGAGGATGTTGTCTGCCGGCTGTGACATGACCACGCGGCCCGGGTAGGCCGGATTCGACTTGGTCGGCCATTGCACGAACACGATATTGCTGAGGCTGATGTTCTTCAGCGTCAGGGCCAGCGCAACCATCGTTGTGGGCGCAGTGAGAGTGTCGGACAACTGCATGTTCTTGACGGCCGCGCTGGCCAGGTTGTACAGCGTGAACGGATTGTTGAGCACACCGGCGCTCGTGACGGTGCGCAGGAGTGATGACATGAACAGTTGCTGGTCACTGATGCGGCCGAGATCGCTCCCATCGCCCACGCCGTGCCTGCTGCGCAGAAACGCGAGTGCCGTCTCGCCGGAGATGGTGTGCTCGCCGGCCGACAGGTCGAGCCCTACGTATGGGTCGCGGATCGCTGTCGCGAGGCACACCGGGACACCGCCAACGGCATCCGACATCTCGATGACGCCGTCGAAGCTGATTTCCGCCGCGTACTGGATGTTGAGCCCGGTGAGCCTCTCCGTCGCCAGTACGGTGCACGAGAGCCCGCCGCGCGAAAGGGTGGTGTTGAACATCGACAAGCTGGATGCCGGTGTTGTTCCGCCGTTGGCCCGTGGACAGGCCGGGATGCTGACCAACAGATCTCTCGGAATGCTCACCACGGTCGCGTGCTGGTGGTCCGCCGAAATGTGCAGAACCATGGTGACGTCGTTGTTGCCGGATCCGGAGCTCGCGCGCAGGTTTGCGGGGTCCTGGAAGCCGTCCTGCCCGGTGCGAGTGTCCGATCCGGTCAGAAGGAGATTGACCGCTCCGGTGATGGCTCCGACCTGCGGCGGGGGTTCGTTGTGCAGGTGCTTCAGATGAATACCCGGCTTGATGGCCGACAGCGTGCTCGACACCGCGTACCCGACGATCGACGCGGTACTCACGGCGAGAATCACCGCGATGATTCCAACCAGCTTGAGTATTCCGAAGGGCAGAGAGGAACGGGGCAGACGTCCGTGGCGAACCAGATTGGTTTCCCCGGACTTTGTCGGCCTGTCTACCATCGCTCGCACCACACGTTTCCTCAGAGCTGCTGACTCGCTCGGTCACATAGAGCTAGCAGTCTAAACATCCCTGGCTGGGAAAATTCAGGTTGCCGCGGCGATGTTGAGGAGCCAGTTGATGCCGAACGTGTCGACGCACATTCCAAATGAATCGCCCACACGTCCGCCGATCGTCGGCCGGAGCGCGCTCGCGGTCTACGCGATCTAGGGTGGAGGCACAAAGCTAGGAGACCGAAGATGGCCGAAGAGCCCGCGCAGACCCAGGTTCAGTTTCAGGTGAGCCTGCCGCCCGAGCAGGAGTTGGGAGTCTTTGCCGACTTCGCGAGCGTGTGGCACACACCGACAACTTTCGTCATCGACTTTCTTGCGGTGAAGGGCACACCGCATCCCGCCGTCGATTCGCTCGGGCAGTTGCACCCCGAGGCACCGGTGCTCGAGGCGCGAGTCGGCGCGCGAGTACGCATTCCCTCCGAGCAGATCTTCCCGCTGATCGCCGCGCTCCGGGAGCAGGGCGACAAGTGGCTCGAAGAGTCGGGTCGCTCCGAGCCACCTGCCGACTGGATTACTCGCTAGAGATCAATCGACGTGCGGGTCGTTTGAGGTCACTGAGATCTGGCTCGTCATGAGTTCATCGGGCAACTCGAGCGGACGACGGCCGTAGTAGTTGCGCGCCTTGCGGTAGAAGATGACCATCGGAATGATCCCGATCGCCAGCGCACCGAAGCCGATGATCGTGACGATCGGGGCGCTGTACTGGATGGCTTCGACGAAGATGAAGACCATGAACACGGCGCCGAGGCCGGGCCACAGCGCGATGAATATGAAGTTCCGCGCCGACTTGAAGATGGTCTTTCGGTAAGCGACGATCACCGCGATGGCCGCAAGCGCGTAGTAGAACGCGATTTGGATTCCGATCGATGAGACCGCATCGGAAAGGATCTGGCCGACGCTGCCGATGAAGTTTGATCCGATGAACAGGATGAGCGAAACACCCGTCACGATGACGGTCGCGAAGACCGGCGTGCGCCACCGGTTGTGTGCCCGTCCGAAGATCAACGGCACGGTGTGGTCGCGGCCCATCGCGAACAGGCTGCGGGTGACCTGGATCAGTGTGGTTTCGAGAGTTGCGATCGTGGACAGCGCAACGGCAACAATCAGGACCTTGCCACCGATGCCCGGCCAGATGTAGTCGCCCAGGGTGGTCAGGATGTTCGGGTTGTCCTTGATCGAGTGGGCCGGCAGCAGCACCTGGACGCAGATCGTGAAGACCTCGAAGAGCACGAACACGAGGATGACGCCGATGATGCCGCCGCGGCCCGCCCACTTCTTGCCGTCCTTTGTCTCCTCGTTGAGGTTGGACGACACGTCCCAGCCCCAGTAGTAGAACGCCGCGACGAGGGCGGCAGCCACAAACCCGCCAATGCCGCCAAAGTGGCTGAAGCCGAGCCAGCTCCAGTCGAACGCCGGACCCGCATGGTGTCCGGATACCGCGTGGACGAGAGCAAGGATGCCGAACACGACCAGCAGGGCGACCTCGATGGTCGACATGATCCACTGGGCTCGCGCGGTCACCGTGACGCCGAAGAGGACCGCTGCTGCCATGACCAGGAACCACACGGCGCCGACGATGGTGACCAGCCCGGTGTTGTTGGCCGCTTTCTCGCTGAACAGGGCCACCGTCGCCGACCCGGCGGGCAATGCTCCCGCAACCATGAAGATCGTGGCCGAGACGACCAGGGCCCACCCTGCCATGAAACCGAGGATGGGGTGCAGCGCGCGCCCGACCCACGAGTATGAGGCGCCCGCATTGACGTCGGCGCGGCCAAGGTATGCGAACGCCCAGGCGATGCCGAGCATCGGGAGCCCGCACCAGAGGAGCGCCGCGGGGCTGGCGAGTCCGGCGGCGGCAATGATGATGGCAGTGGTGCCGGCGATGGAATACGCCGGGGCGCTACCTGCGACCGCCATGACAATCGAGCCCGCGGCGGATATTCCGTCTGCGCGGAGTTCGTGATGTTCCTCACGAACGGGGGCGAGCTTGGTCATCGGTTCTCCTGACGCTTCGGTGCGGGGTGCAAGCGAGAACGTAGCAGTCAGCAGGAGCTATGACAACAGTTCCGCAACGGAATCCGTTGCGTTTCGGCAAAATCAGCGACTGATTAGCTATCGATTATGCGGATTTGCGACTAAGAACGCACGTCAATGAGCACCTTGCCGACAGTACCGGCCTCGACCGCCCGCTGGGCATCCGCCGCCCTTTCGAGTGGGAAGCGGATGATCGGAAGCCCATTTTCGGCGCCTATCCCGAGTGCACCGGCCTGCAGTGCGGCAGTCGTCGCATCGACAGCGGCGCGCTTCTGGGCATCCGAAGTCAGGTAGGTGAGCAGGAACTGCAGGCGCGCGTTCGCGGACATCGCAGCGCGAACAGGGAACGTCGCCTCATCGGCGGGGGTGCCCGCGTAACTTGCGATCGTGCCGCCCACCCTGAGCAGCGTCAGGTCGAGGCCGAGGTTGACCGCGGCATTGACCTCCGCGATGACCTCAACACCGTCTTTGGCGATCGCACGGACGCGCTCAGCAACATCCTCGGTGCGGTAGTTGATGACGTGATGTGCTCCCGCCGCCTCGGCGAGTTTGGCCTTGTCGGGCCCGCTGACCGTGGTCAGCACCGTGGCTCCCGCCCAGACGGCGAACTGGATGGCCGCGTGTCCTACTGCTCCGGCGCCGCCCGTGACGAGGACGAACGTGCCGTCGAGGGATCCGCGCGCGAGCTGTTCGGGTCCGCCCTCGCGTGCGGTCAGCGCCCGATGCGCGGTGATGGCCGGAATGCCGATCGATGCGCCGACGTCGAACGAGACGTTATCCGGCAGCGCAACAACCTGAGATTGCGGAACATTCGCGATCTCCTGCGCCGTGCCCTCGGCCCGCTGGTAGGCCGCATTCCACACCCATACTCGATCGCCAATGGCGAATGATGTCACCCCGGCTCCGAGAGCTTCGATGGTCCCGGCGCCATCATGTCCGGGGACCTGCGGCACGGCGAGGCCGATGCCCGGCGCGGTTCCCTGTCTCGACTTCCAGTCTGTCGGGTTGACGCCGGAGACGACGATCCGGATGGCAACCTCGCCCGCTCCGGGAGCCCTCGGTTCACGATCGACGAGTCTCAGGACATCCGCAGTTCCGGTCTGCGCGTATTCGATGGCTCTCATTCACCCATCTAACGCCGAGAGTGCCTCCCGCCGCACGCCGGGTATCGGGTATGCCGGCGGGGCGGGAGACACTCTCGAGCCTGGGCGTCAGCCGTTCGAGCCGCTGCCAGTGCCGGCGCCGGGACGGGCACCGAAGCCGAAGCCACCGGTGTTGCCTTCCGTGATCGTGGTCGCGTTGACGCTTCCGCCGCTGGTGGCACCGATAACTCGGATAGTTTCTCCCGCCTTCAGCCCGGAAACGGATGACTTCGAGGACTTGGTCACCGAGGTCTTGCTGGTGGTCTTCACGGTCACCGTGGTGCCGTTGGTTTCCTTGAGCGTGATCGTGCCGCCGCTGATGGACACGATGGTGCCGGAGGTGAGACCACCGAATGCGCCGCCTCCGAGTCCGCCCTGGCCGGTACCGCCGGTACCGGTTCCACCGCCCTCCGTGCCGGTGCCGGTGCGACCCGGGAATCCACCCTGGCCGAATCGGCCGGTGGAGCTGGCGTTGGTCGTCGCGGTGGCATGTCCGATGAGGACTCCGCCGAATAGTCCGATCACCAGAGCCGCGACCAGCGCGAGAATGGGCGTGACGATGCGCGAGGCGCCCTTCTTCTTCGCCGGAGTTACCGAGGGTGTCGTAGCCGCCGCCGGCTCCGGCGTTTCTGCGGGTGCTTCGTTTGTCATGGTCTTTTCCTTACTCTGTTGATAACTGGCCTGTGGGTTGGACTGGATGGCTGGGAAACGCTAGCTGGTCGGGGCTAGATGGAGCGAAGCGCCTGGATCGGGCGCATGGCAGCGGCGCGACCGGCGGGATAGACACCAAAGAAGATCCCGATCGCGACCGATACGCCGAGCGCGAGCGGAATCGAGTACCCGATGATTACCGGTTGGGTTCCGTTGATCTGGAATTGTGCGAGGAATACCGCGACGACCACTCCGAGCACGCCGCCGAGCAGGGTCAGGATTGCCGCTTCCGCCAGGAACTGGCCGAGCACGGCACCCCTGGTCGCACCAAGCGCCTTGCGGATGCCGATCTCGCGCGTGCGTTCGGTGACCGTGACAAGCATGACGTTGGTCACGCCGATCCCGCCGACCAACAGGCTGATCGCGGCCACCGCTGCAAGGAGCACCGTGAAGCTGGTGGCGCTCGCTTCCGCGGTCGACAGCAACGTGCTGGCGTTCGTGATCGAGTAGGGAAGGCTCGTTGTCGAGTTAGCTGCGGATGCCGCGGCCGCAGTCGTCGTGCTGACGCCCAGCAGTTGGTTGAGCTCGACCCCGAGTTCGCCCTGCGCCGCATTCACGCCCGCGGAGGTCTTCGACTGGGCCAGGAGCGCACTGAGGGCACCGAATCCGGTGTATGACCGCTGGATGCGGGTGACCGGCGCGATCACCTCCACGTTCGGGTCATTGAAGCCGGTGGAACTCTGGGCCGCGAGGATGCCGACGACCGTGAACGGCGTGCCATCAACGTCCACGGACTGGCCGAGCGCCGACCCGGTGGGGTAAAGGTCCGATGCCAGCGTCGAGCCGATCACGGCGACCTTCGCCGCATCGGTCACATCCGCAGAGGTGAATGCGCTGCCGCTGGCCACCGTAGCCGTGGCCACTTTGAAGTAATTGGAGCTCGTGCCGATGATCGAGACGTCCTCCTCGGATGCGCTCGTCGATGACACCGTGAGCGAAGTCGTGGATTCGGGCACGACCTCGCTCACGTGACCAAGCCCCGCGTGGGCGAGCTTGTCGGCGACCGCGAGGGTGATTTCCGAGGATCCGGACCCGCCGTTCGGCCGGATGGTGAGCGTGTTCGTGCCGAGCGAGGTGATCAGGCTGTTGACGCGCTGGGCCGAGCCGTTTCCGACGGCCATCAGCAGGATCACCGCCCCCACACCGATGAGAACGCCGAGCATCGTCAGGATCGAGCGCAGCTTGTTCGCCGTCACGCCGCGGAGCGCCGACAGCAGGATGTCGCCGAATTTCATCGCGCCGTCTCCAGCCTCTTATGGGCGGCCGTCGTGCGATCGGGGGACCGGTGATCGCTGATGATGAGGCCGTCGCTGAGATTGACGATGCGATGGGCTCGCTCCGCGACGGTTTCTTCGTGCGTGATGATGACGATGGTGCGCCCTTGCGCCGCTAGCTGATCGAAGATAGCGAGAATCTCGTGAGTCGATTCCGAGTCGAGGTTGCCCGTGGGTTCATCCGCAAGGAGCATGGTCGGATTTGTGACCAGTGCTCTCGCGATGGCCACGCGCTGCTGCTGCCCGCCGGACAGCTGCTGCGGACGGTGGTCCGCCCGGTGCGTGAGGTTGACGGCCTCCAGCGCCTCCATCGCCCGTCGCTTGCGCTCGGCGTACTTGACACCGCCGTAGGCGAGCGGAAGCTCGGTGTTCTGCAGCGCGGTCATCCGCGATACCAGGTTGAACGACTGGAAGATGAAGCCGATTTCGCGATTGCGGACTCTCGCCAGTTCGCGCTCATCGAGGTCATTGACGTCCTCGCCCGCCAGCTTGTAGGTGCCGGAGGACGCGACGTCCAGGCATCCCAGCAGGTTCATCAGGGTTGACTTGCCCGAGCCGGACGGTCCCATGATCGCGAGGTATTCGCCGGCGGCGACGTCGAGGTCGATTCCGCGAAGTGCGTGAACCTGGGCGTCACCGGTTCCGTACAGCTGATGAATGCCGTGGAGCTCGAGAACGTTGCCGATCGCCGCTCGGGCCGAGTCGGTCATCCGTTGCCGCCACGGTTGCCGGTGCCGCCGGTGCCGCCGAACCCGCCCCCGCCGAATCCGCCGCCGCCGAACCTGCCGGTGGTGCCCGTAGTTCCGGTGGTGCCGGTGTTGGTCGTGGTCGCTGTGGAGACGGTACCGATCACGATGGTTTCGCCCGCTGTGAGCCCTGTGAGGATCTGGGTTCCGTCGTCACCGACGATGCCGAGCGTCACGGTGACGGGGGTCGTCTTACCGTTCTTTACGACCTTGACGGTCGAAACGCCGTTGGCGGTGGTGATCGCTGCCGCCGGAACGTAAAGCGCATCCGACTTCGACGACTTTGTCGTGATCGTGACATCCGCGGTCTGCCCGATCCGAAGGTTCTTGGGCGGATCGGTGAGCGTGATGGTGGTCGCATAGGTGACGATCGAATTGCTCGCCGTTCCGGTCGGTGCGATCGCGGTGACGAGTGCCTTGGACGAGGCTCCAGTGATGGCTGGGAAGCTGATCTCTGCGGCCTGGCCGACCGCGACATTAGCGATGTCGGCCTCCGCGACATCCGCTGTCACGGTGAACGTCGTTACATCGGCGATCGTCATGAACGCCGACGACGAGTCGGACGCGTCAGAGGAATTGCTCGCGTTGTTGTCACCGCCGCTGCCCGATGACGAGCTGTTGGTGCCGGAGACGGTGTCGCCGTCCTGGTCGTTGACCGCGACTACCAGACCGGCAATCGGCGACCGAAGAGTCGCGTCGTCCAGGGCTTCTTCCGCGGTGGTCACCGCCGTCTGGGCGCTGGCCACCGTATCCTCCTGCTGGAAGACCTGCTGCTGGGCCTGGTCGACGTTGCCGCCCGGGCTCTTTTCGGCGGCGGTGAGCGCGGCCTTGTCGTCGTTGAGAAGAATGTAGTCGTGGTACAGGGAGGTCTTGGCATTCGATACCGCCGTGCTGAGATCGGCGGTCGCCAGCGTGCCGAGAACCTCACCCTTCGTCACCGTGGCACCGAGCGCGACTTTCACGGAGGCGACAGTTCCGGATGCGCCGAATGCCGCATCCACCTCCCGCACGGGCGCGATCGAGCCCGAAGCGGTAATGGTTGTTGACACCACGCCCTGCTCGACGGTTCCCGTGAGCTGGGTCGTCGCGGCTGCCGTCTTCGCTCCAAACGGGTTGAAAATGATGAGAACGCTGGCGGCGGCGATGACGATTACCGCGATCAGCACGGTATTGATCACCACGGGTCGAGAGAATTTCATGAGGGAATAGTGCACGAGATTTCTATGAACTTCATATGCGTCGACTGCTGCTTTGACGTTTTTCTTGAGCGCGCGCTCGCATAGGCTCGACTCGGAAGCGAGGACGCCCCACATGGCCAAGGACAGCAACGCGGACATTGATCCGAGATTCGATCCGGCTTTCCAGCGCGGATTCGACCCCAGCATCCCGATCGAAGAATCCGTGCCCGTGCGTCAGCAGCGTCGACCAGCCGCGCCGGCTGTCGTCGACAGTCCGGCTCCGGCACCGCACCCGGTGGCGGCCGCGCCAGCGAGTGCGCCTTCGGCTCCGAGCGCTCCCCCCGCTCCGCCAGCCGTTGTACCGGCGCCGGCACCGATCGCCGCTGTGGCGGTCATCGACGCCACAGTGCCGGATGAGGTTGACGGCGGCGAAAGCGCGGTCGAGGAGGCTGCGCAGCCGAGCGCGGCGCGCAATCCGTTCCTGTTGTTCCTTGGCATCATCGCCGTCGCCCTGATCGCGGTTGGAGTCTGGCTGTTCGTCAGGTCCGGAGAAGCGTTCAACAGCAAAGAGGTGCGATCGCAGGGCGACTACATGTCGCTGACTGCGACGATCAACATGGCGCCGTTCATCGCGCTGCTTGGTGCGGCAACGGCGATCGGAGTGCTCTTCGTGTTCGCGAGCCGCTGGAAACGCCGCCGGTAGTTTCTGCCGGGCACCCGCCGGCAGAGGAGCTTCCGATCGGGCGGCGAGCGTAGTTCTCGATTACGGGTGTCAACCTGCCACCCGCCGTCGCGCGTCGAATTGGTGTGAGCGTAACTGCCGCCCAGCGAGTCCAGCTGAATCTGGACGAGTTCGTCGCGCAGGAATACCCAAAAGTGGTTGCGGCAGTTGGTCTCATCACGGGTGACCGACAGGGCGCAGCCGACGCGGTTCAGGATGCGCTGGTCGGTTACCTCAGTTCGCCGCCCGCACATACCGTGAACAACCTCGCCGCCTGGTTCACCGTGGTCGCCAGCAACAAGGTGAGGGACCAACAACGAAGAAGTGCGACGGAGCGTCGAGCACTCGAGAAGTTCGCGCCCGCGTCGGAGGAGCTGACGGTCGAGCTCAACGTCCTCGACGTTGACGTACGAAGCGCGGTTATGGCGTTGCCCCCGGCACAGCGTCAGGTCTGCGTCCTGCACTATCTGCTCGATCAATCGGTTGAGACGATCGCCGAAGGTCTCGGTGTCTCAGCCGGGACCATCAAGACCCAACTGTTTCGAGCGCGGAAAACGCTCGCTGCGCGACTGGGGAAGGGGGATGACCATGGCTGATATTGACGACATGCTGCGGGAAGCCCTGCAGCGAATCGCGCCGGACGCCGACCCATCCGGTGTCGCCGACTCAATTCGGGCGCGAGTGGATGCGGGCGATACCGGCGCCCCGGCCTCATCCAGCGGGTTTGATCGCCGCCTCCGCCGATGGCTGCCGTTCGTCGGTCTCATTGTCGTCGCTGCGCTCATCGGCGCAGGTCTCGGGCTGTCCGGGCTCCTGGGGCATCCGGTGGTCTACGCCTCGCAAGCGGCGAGATCCGTGCCCGCCATCACCGCCACGGCGACCGCGGCGCCAACGCCCACGCCGTCGGCTACG
Organism: Galbitalea sp.; assembly: GCA_036266835.1. Lineage (GTDB taxonomy): Bacteria > Actinomycetota > Actinomycetes > Actinomycetales > Microbacteriaceae > Galbitalea. The sequence continues at coordinate 46,112 of DATAXD010000036.1, forward strand.
GTCGCCCCGATCGCCCCGGTTGCGTCGGCTCCCGCCGTCAGGCCGGCTCCGCCGAAGCCGAAAGACACGACTGGTCCGTCGCTGGCCGTCGGCGCGCCGAATCCCGCGACGATTTATGGGACTGATGCGCCGAATCCGTGTGCGACGGTCACGACCGTCACAACGACAGCGCACGACGTGAGCGGCGTTGTCGCGATTCACGCTACGTCATCGTTTCCCGGGACCGTCATCCATCAGTCCGGGCCGGCAAGCTCGACGACTTTCACCTTTTCGATGCCGTATACCGGCACCACGTCGCCGGATCTGACGGTCACGATCACCGTAACCGCGAGCGACGGGGCGGGCAATTCGACTTCGCTCTCGCGGACGTTCACGCTCACATCGTCGTCGCTCTGCCTGATCTGACAGTAGAGGTCTCGCTAGTGCTGGCACGCCGGACAGAAGAACGTCTGACGCTCGGTGAGCTCGGTGTCGCCGAGGGCGCCCAGGCGAATGGGCGTGCCGCATCGCCGACACGGCTCGTGCTCGCGGCCGTTCACCCAGGTGCGATGGCCGCGCCGGAGGTCGCCCGTCGTGCTGCGCTCGAGCCGGTCGCGGTTGGCGAGGATGACGCGGTGCGCCAGCCGCACCAGCCCCGGCACATCCGGAACTTCGCCGACCGGTCTGGTTGGCAGGATCCCGCGAAGAAAACAGAGTTCGTTGCGGTAGACGTTTCCGAGGCCCGCAATGAGGCGCTGGTCAAGCAGCGCGAGACCGACCGGCCGCGACGGGTCCGAGGTCAGGTTGTTGACTGCGGTGTCGAGGGGGGAATCCCAGTCGGCGGCGAGGATGTCGGGTCCGAGGTAGCCGACGAGTTCGGACTCGCGCTCGCGCGGAACAACGTCGAGTTCGCCGAGCTGAAACCCGACCGTCAGGATCCCCGGTACGCCAAGGATTGCTCGCGCTTGCCAGGCCGGATGCCGCCACTTCGCGCCGGTGGCGTAGACCTCCCACGAGCCCTCCATCTTCAGGTGGCTGTGAATCGTCAACTCGCCGATGCGGTGCAGCAGGTGTTTGCCGACGCTGACTACCGACTCGACGCGCTCGCCGGTGAGGTCGACCGTCGCGAACGCGGGAACGCGGATGTCGCAGCGATCGAGCACCCTTCCCGCAATCGCCTCGTTCAGCACGCGTGCGGTGCGATAGACGGTATCGCCCTCAGGCATCGGCCAGCCCGGTCATCAACGGCCGACCGCGTAGCCCTGCATCCCGCGCGGATTCGCGGCAGCTCGAAGTTCATCGCCGTCGATCGCGACGGCGGAAAGGCGACCGAGGGTCCACGGACCGGAGACGGTGACGGCGTGTCCGCGAGCTCGAAGTTCTTCGATGACCGAATCGCCGATGCGATCCTCGATGACGAGGCCGGCGGGGATCCGCTCCCGCGGCCAGAACGACTCGTTCGCAGAAGTCGAGTGGAAGGTGGGCGCGTCGATCGCCTGCTGCAGGTCGTATCCGCCGACCAGGTGCCGTAACAGGAACGGGAGCTGCCACTGGTCCTGTTGGTCACCACCCGGGGTGCCGAGCGAGAGGTACGGGCGACCGCCGCGGAGCAACATTGTGGGGCTCAGTGTCGTGCGCGGGCGCTGGCCCGGGCGCAGCGAGGTCGGCAGACCATCCTCGAGCCAGGTCATCTGCAACCGCGACCCGAGGCAGAACCCGAGCTCGCCAATGTGCGGGGACGACTGCAGCCATCCGCCCGACGGGGTCACCGAGATGAGGTTGCCGTGTTGATCGGCGATGTCGAGATGGCAAGTGTCGCCCTTTGTCGTGCCGTCCCGGGCAACGGTGGGTTCGCCTGCTCCAGCGGATCCGCCGGTCGCGTTTGCCGCGGCACCCGGCTCGGGGATGCGCGGCTCGCGGCCATCCGGCGATCCCGGGCGTAGCGCTGCGGATGCGGCATCCGAAACGAGTGCGCGGCGGGCCGCGACGTACTGTGGCGACAGCAGGGCCGCCGGGTCAATGCTGCCGTCGTCGCCGTACCAGGCGTCACGGTCGGCCAGTGAGAGCTTCAGCACCTCGAGAATCGTGTGAGCGCCGAGTGCGGTGGATGGGTCGAGTCGTTCCTCGTCGAACCCGTCGAGCACCGCCAGGGACTCCAGCAGACTCGGTCCCTGCGTCCACACGCCCGCCTTAAGCACGGTGGTTCCGCGGAACTCGAGCGAGACCGGCTCTTCCCAACTTGCCCGATAGTCGGCGACATCGTCTGCGGTGATCACGCCGGCGTGGTCCCGACCGGATGAATCACGGTACGGCGTACGTACGAAGGTGTCGATCGCGCGAGCCACAAAACCGGTTGCCCACTCCGAGCGCGCCGCATCGATGCGTTCCTGGCGCGTATCTCCGCGCGATGACTCGACGAGACGGGTCAGGGTCGCGGCCCATTCTGGACGCTTCGCCGTGGCGCCAGCACGCAGGTCGAGCCAGGCCGCAGCCGATGTGTGCCAGTGGTCGGTAAACAGCGGACGCACGGCCTCGATCGTGCGCGCGACCGCCGCGAGCACCGGATATCCGTTGGTCGCGTAGTCGATCGCATACTGCACGACATCGCCGAACTCCCAAGTGCCGTGGTCACGCAACAGGAGCAGCCAGGCGTCGACCGCGCCGGGAACCGTTGCCGCGAGCAGACCGGAGCCTGGAACGAGATCGAGGCCGAGGGCGCGATAGCTTGCGACTGAAGCACCCCGCGGCGCAGCGGCCAGGCCCGCGAGAACGCGCGGCGGCTGGCCTGCGGGCGCCACGATTCCGACGAGATCGCCGCCGGGTCCGTTGAGGTGTGGCTCGACGATGTGCAGCACGAAGGCAGCAGCAACCGCGGCGTCGAAGGCGTTGCCACCGCGCTCGAGCACGGCCATCCCGCTCGACGAGGCGAGCCAGTGGGTGGTTGCGACCATTCCGAAAGAGCCGCGCAGCGTGGGTCGGGTGGTGAACTCATCCGGTGGGGTGAAGGGCATGCTTCTAGCCTCGCACCCCTAGCCCCGCAAACGCAGGCCTTGCGGCGTCGGGGCGAACCCGGATGCTGTCAATGCATTGCCCAGGGCGGTTCCGATCGCGAACTCACCGTCGACGCGTTCGATGCGAAGGCGACCGAGTGAGCTTCGAACCGTGTTCGCGAGCGATGCCGCGGCGGCGTTCAGTACCGCGGGGTCCGAGGTGAAGGTGAGTACGGTCTTGCCGCCGCGTTCGAGATAGAGGGCCAGCGCACCGTCAACCAGCACGACCAGGGATCCGGCCTTGCGAGCGGGTCGATGCCCCTGGGTCGTCGGCCAGCCGAGCGCTGCCCCGTATGCATTCGCCGGATCCGTGGCGGCGAGGGTGATGGCGGCAAGCGGGGGGATCGCGTCGTCATCCGTGGTGAACTGCCTGAGCCGGTCGACTGTCGCACCAGTGCCGAATTGTGCCGCACCAAGCCCATCCACGAAATAGCCGCGCCTCGCCCGCCCCGTCTCTTCGAAAGTACTGAGCACCTTGTACGCAAGCGCGAAGCCGCCGCGCAATCCTTCGGCGACGACAGCGCCACGCGTCACGATGCCGTGGCGACTCAGTAGCGCTTCGGCGGTGGACTTTGCGCGCACAGTCGGGTCGCTCTCGCCGAGCGGCAGAAGCGACCAGCGGCCCGCGACTGTCGGTGGACCCGCTTGCGCAGGCAACAGCGGATGCCCACGTCCGCGGTATGGCCGGGCCAGCCGCGGGCGCCTCGGAGCCGCCTTACCGCCCAGGAACGCGCGCAGCGGTGAGATCGTGTCGTTGGTCACCAGGGACGCCCAAACCAGATCCCAGAGCGCCGTCGCAAGCTCGCCATCATCCTGCGCGCCGACTGCAGTCGCGAGTTGCCGGAAGAAGTACGCGCCGCCCCCTGCGAGCGCTACGAGAATCTCGCTTTGCAACTCGGTCAGTTCGACATCATGTGGTTCGGCGAGCGTCACCGCTGCGGATTCTGCGAGATGCAAGCTGATCCAGCCGTCGCTTCCCGGCAGCGCGCCCGCGCCGGACCAGAGCACCTCGCCGGACACCGTGAGTTCATCCAGCCAGCCCTGCGAGTAGTCCTTTAGCCGCGAGGGCAGGATGAGTGTCTCAAGAGCGGATGCCGGCAGCGGCACCCCGGCGAGCTGGTCGACGACCTGGAGCAGGCCGTCCACCCCGCGCAGCAGACCGCCGATGTGCTGCCACTCCGGCAGGAATCGGGCGAGCGCCGCCTGGGGAACGGGCTCGACGTCGTGACGCAGTGCCGCGAGCGAGCGACTGCGCAGCCGCCGCAGGATCTCGGCATCCACCCACTCGGTTCCGGTTGCGCCGGGGCGAAACTCGCCCTCGATGACCCGGCGCTCGCTGCCGAGCCGGCCGAGGGCATCGTGCACGACGGCGATACCGAGCCCGAAACGTGCGGCGACCTCGGCCGCGGCGAACGGTCCGTGGGTGCGCGCGTAGCGGCTGACCAGATCCCCGATCGGATCGGTGACGGGCTCCACGAACGCCGTCGGCACGCCGATGGGAAGCGCGACGCCCAGCGCATCGCGGAGCCGGCTCGCATCCTCGATGATCGCCCAGCGATCGACGCCGGCGATCCGAGCCCTGAGAACTCGGTGGGCGCGTTCGAGTTCGATCAGCCAGTCGGCCGGACTGTCCGAGTCAGGAACAAGTCGCGCCTCGACCTCGTCCGCGGACAGGGGCCCGAGGACGCGAAGCAGGTCGACTACTCCCTCCATGCCGTGCGCTCGTCGATCCGGTGCGAGGCGCTGCAACTCCAGTTCGGTCTGAGCGAGTACTTTCTCGTCGAGCAGTTCGCGCAGTTCTGCTCGACCGAGAAGTTCCGCGAGCAGGGTTGCGTCGAGACTGAGGGCGGCGGCTCGTCGTTCCGCGAGGGGGGAATCGCCCTCGTACATGAACGCGGCGACATAGCCGAAGAGCAGCGATCGGGCGAACGGCGACGCCGACTCGGTTTCGGCCTCGACGATGCGCACGGTTCTGCTCGCGATGCGCGCGGTGAGTGCCATCAGCGACGGCAGGTCGTAGACGTCCTGAAGCACCTCGCGAACGGTCTCCAGCACGATCGGAAAACTCGGATACTTGCGTGCGACCTCGAGCAGCTGGGCAGATCGCTGCCGCTGTTGCCAGAGGGGTGATCGTCTGCCGGGGTTGTAGCGCGGCAGCAGCAGCGCCCGCGCGGCGCACTCGCGGAACCGCGAGGCGAAGAGCGCGGAGCCGCCCACCTCATCCGTTACGAGCTGCTCGAGTTCACTGGCTTCGAACAGGAACAGCTCGGCGCCCGGCGGTTCGGCATCCGTGTCGGGCAGGCGCACGATGATGCCGTCGTCGGATGCGACCGCGGCTCCGTCGTAACCGAATCGTTCGCGGACCCTGGCTGTGACTGCGAGCGCCCATGGCGAATGCACGGGCATGCCGTATGGCGAGTGCAGGATCACTCGCCAGTCGCCCAGCTCATCGCGGAACCTCTCGACCACCAGCGTCTTGTCGGTGGGCACATGGCTTGTCGCAACCTTCTGTTCGGCGATGAAGGCGACCAGATTGGCAATGGCGCGATCATCCAGCCCGCCGGCGCGAGCCCGGTCGAGGACTGCATCCGACTTGCTGGTCGACACCTCACGGATGAACGCGCCGATCGCCTCGCCCAGTTCTGCCGGTCGGCCCAACCCGTCGCCCTTCCAGAACGGCACGCGACCGGGCTGGCCGAAGGCCGGCGAGACGACGACGCGATCGTGGGTGATGTCTTCGATCCGCCAGCTCGTCGCGCCGAGCGCGAAGATGTCGCCGACGCGAGACTCGTAGACCATCTCCTCGTCGAGTTCACCGACGCGACCGCCACCTCTTCCCGGCCCTGAGCTCGTTCCGGTCCCCGAGCTTGTCGAAGGGGAGCCGACCATGAAGACTCCGAACAGGCCGCGGTCAGGGATTGTGCCGCCGCTGGTGACGGCGAGGCGCTGCGCGCCAGGTCGGCCGGTGAGCGTTCCGTTGATGCGATCCCAGATGATTCGAGGCCGCAGTTCGGCGAACTCGTCGCTCGGATACAACCCGCTGAGCAGATCGAGTGTGGCCTCAAACGCGCTTCGCGGCAGGGTCGCAAACGGTGCGCTGCGGCGAATGGTCTGCCACCAGTCCTCGAGATCCACCGGCTCGAGCGCGACCGCCGCAACGGTCTGCTGCGCGAGGATGTCGAGCGGATTCTGCGGGATCGCCAGTGCCTCGATCGCGCCCTCGACCATCCGTTCGCTGACGACGGCCATGTGGATGAGGTCGGCGCGATGCTTAGGGAACAGCACCCCACGCGACACCTCGCCTACCTGGTGGCCCGCGCGGCCAACCCGCTGCAGGCCACTCGCGACCGAAGGCGGTGACTCGACCTGCACGACCAGGTCGACCTCACCCATGTCGATCCCCAGCTCCAGGGATGACGTCGCGACGACGCAACGAAGCCGGCCGCTCTTCAGGTCGTCTTCAATGATTGCCCGCTGATCCTTGCTCACCGAGCCGTGGTGTGCACGGGCCAACAGTCCCGAGGATGAGCCGGTCACGCCCGACTGCCCGACGGCCTGCGCGGGAAAGCCCGAAGAGGCCGCGATCGCCGGGATGAGCATCCGTTCGTCGTACAGCTCGTTGAGGCGTCCGGTCAGGCGTTCGGCGAGCCGCCTCGAGTTGGCGAAGACAATCGTCGACCGATGCTCAAGGATGAGGTCGACGATGCGCTCCTCGACGTGCGGCCAGATCGACCCCTGGTTTCCGTCACCAGACTGTGCAGCGTCAGTTCGCGGTGCTGTACCGAGTTCGCTCATGTCGTCGACCGGCACCACAATCGACAGGTCGAATCGCTTGGCCGACGGCGGCGCAACAATCGTGACCGGCGCCCGGCCGCCGAGGAATCTTGCAACCTCTTCGCGCGGCCGGACCGTGGCCGAGAGGCCGATGCGCTGCGCCGGGTTCTCCAGCAGCAAATCCAGCCGCTCGAGGGATACCGCCAGGTGCGCCCCGCGCTTGGTCGCCGCGACCGCGTGCACCTCATCAACGATGACGGTCGTGACTCCGAGCAGGGTCTCGCGCGCGGCCGAGGTAAGCATGAGGTACAGCGACTCGGGCGTCGTGATCAGGATGTCCGGTGGTACGCGCGCAAGGAGGCGTCGATCCTGTGTCGAGGTGTCGCCGGAGCGCACTCCGACGGTGATGTCGGGCGCGGGCAGGCCAAGCCGCTTCGCCGTCTGGGTTACGCCGACGAGCGGCGAACGAAGGTTGCGCTCCACGTCGACGCCCAGCGCTTTGAGCGGCGATACATAGAGGACTCGGGTTCTGTGTTGCGGGCTGGCCGCCGGAGAGTCGAGCAGCCTGTCGATCGACCAGAGAAAAGCGGCGAGCGTCTTACCTGATCCGGTTGGGGCCACCACCAGGGCATGCGCACCGGAACTAATCGCATCCCACGCCCCGACCTGCGCGGGCGTCGGCTCAGCGAAGGCGCCGGCAAACCATTCCCTGGTAGCCGGCGAGAACCGCGCGAGCACGTCGCCCATCCGACCATCCTGCCGCTTACCCCCGACTGACGCTCGGGAGCGGATCAGGGATGCTCCTGCAGGAATGCCGAGATGTCACTGAGCTCGTCTGACGAGACGCCGTGAGCGAGATTCTCGTAGATGCGGATGGTGGGCGTCGAGTGGGTGGTCAACCAGTCCTCGGTCCGGGCGATCACCGCGTCGGGGATGATCGCATCCAGGGTGCCGCGTCCCCAGAACACCGGAGGACGCGTCGCCTCCAGTTCGCTGTCGCCCGGTTCGATGCCCGTCGCCACGAAGCCGGACAATGCGACGACCGAAGTGAACCGTGCCGGCTTGGTTCGCATTGCCTGGAGAGCGACGACGGCCCCTTGCGAAAACCCGAGCAGAGCGACACTGGTGAACTCGAGGGTGTCCAGCCATTCGATGAGTGCCGCGGTTGCACCGTTAGCGTCGTCGGGACTCGGCTCGGCGACATCGCGCCGAGCGAGCGAGAACCACGCCCAGCCGCCGCTCTCCGAGATCGGCGCGCGCACTGAAGCGACCACCGGAGCCAGCGGCAGCCGCGGCGACAGCTGGAAGAGATCGCCCTCGTGCGATCCGTAGCCGTGGAGGAGCACGATGAGCGGACGACCCGCGCGGTCGCGCTCAGGCGCCGACCAGATCACGGCATCCGTATCGAGTCTCATGCCAGCTAAGGCTACGGCCCCGCGAGACCGCGATCGTGGGCCGGTAGGTGAGAATGGAGCATGAGTTCCGTTGGTACGCCCGATCCGAACCCCGGCTGGCTGTCGGACGACGAACTCGCGGATGCGCGGCGACGGTTACCCCTTCTCTATGTTGAGGCGGTACCGGTGCGCGTCGACGGCATCGGGCAGGTGACCGAAGTCGGCATATTGTTGCGCGCGAACGCGGACGGTGACATCACCCGCACGCTCGTTTCCGGCCGCGTGCTCTATGGCGAAAGCCTGCGCGAGGCGTTGTTTCGACACCTCGAGAAGGACCTCGGTCCGATGGCGTTTCCGCAGTTGCCTGCGAGTCCTGTGCCGTTCTCGGTTGCCGAGTACTTTCCGTTCCCCGGAGCGCAGTTCACGGATGACAGACAGCACGCCGTGTCGCTCGCCTACGTCGTGCCGGTGACCGGAACGTGTGAGCCTCGCCAGGATGCGCTGGAGCTCACCTGGATGGATCCCATCGAGGCGGCATCGGATGCCGTCGCATCGGAGATGGAGGGCGGTCGCGGGGCGCTACTCCGCGCAGCTCTCGCATCCGTCGGCAGACTGTTCTAGTCGCGCGGTCCCGCACTATCGCAAAGTCGGAATCTGGTGCGACACGCCGTCACGGCGACTTTGGCGCGAACCGGCGTGCCACATGGAAATCCGACTTTGCGGTGGGATACGCGGGTTAGCGACCGCGGCGCCGACCGTTGCTGGACTGGCTCATGCCCACCAGCCCTCCGACACGGAGACCGCCGGTGCGCTGTCCGCCAGTTCGCTGCCCACCAGAGCTCTGCCCGCCAGAGCTCTGACCGCCCGAGCGCTGGGCCCCGGATGACTTCGCAGGACGATCGGTCCGGGATTGCTGGCCGTCGCGCGGCTGCGAACCACGACCGGCTCCCTGGCCCCGAGAATCTCGGTTCGCACGCTTTCGCTGCGCGTTCGCGCCCTGCGAACGACCACCCTGTGAGGTTCCGCGAGCCGGCTTCGCCTCGCGCGGAGCCGGCTTCACGTAGTCAGCGATTTCGCCGACGAGAGCAGTGACTGTTGCTGAGGAGGCGTCCACCTGCTCGGGCGCGACCGAAATCCCGGCCTTGCGCAGTAGCGCTGCGGTGTCCTTGCGCTGCTCGGGAAGCACGAGCGTGACCACATCGCCCTCGGCCCCGGCGCGAGCCGTGCGGCCGGAGCGGTGGAGGTACGCCTTGTGCTCCGCCGGCGGGTCGACGTGAACAACGAGTTCGATGTCATCGACGTGAACACCGCGAGCGGCGACATCGGTCGCGACGAGAACTCGCACGTCGCCCGCGGCGAACGCGGCGAGGTTGCGATCGCGCTGCACCTGCGACAGGTTGCCGTGCAAGTCGACCGACGGAATTCCGGCATCCGTCAGTTGGCGGGCAAGCTTCTTCGCGTGGTGCTTGGTACGCATGAACAGGAGGCGGCGCCCGGTTCCGGATGCCAGGCGCTCGACGAGCGCACGCTTGGCGTCGACTCCGGATACCTCGAACACGTGATGAGTCATCGCGGCGACCGGGGAGTTTGCCTCGTCGACCGAGTGCATCACCTCGTTGCTGAGGTATCGGCGCACCAGCTTGTCGACGCCGTTGTCCAGCGTCGCGCTGAACAGCATCCGCTGTCCGCCGCGCGGAGTCTTATCCATGATGCGAGTGACGACCGGCAGGAACCCGAGATCCGCCATGTGGTCGGCCTCATCCAGAACGGAGATCTCCACGGCATCGAGGGACACAAATCCCTGGTGCATGAGGTCTTCGAGGCGTCCCGGGCAGGCAACGACGATGTCGACCCCAGCCTTGAGGGCGGCGACCTGGCGTTGCTGTGAGACCCCGCCATAGATGGTGGTCGACTTCAGGCCGTACACGTCAGCGAGCGGCTGGATGGCGACCGCGATCTGCGTCGCGAGCTCGCGCGTCGGCGCAAGCACCAGGGCGAGCGGGCGGCCGGCACGCCGATTGCCTCCGGCCAGCTCGCCGCCGAGGCGAGCAACGAGGGGGATGCCGAAGGCCAGGGTCTTGCCGGAGCCGGTCTTGCCCCGGCCGAGCACGTCGCGCCCGGCGAGAGTGTCCGGCAGTGTGTCGAGCTGGATGGGGAATGGTTCAGTAATTCCCGCCGCAGTAAGTGCTGCGACGAGTGGTGCGGGCACGCCGAGCGCGCCAAAGGACGGTGAAGTCAAAGTAATGATTCATTTCTTGTGAATGCATCGGCAATTGCCGAATAGATGGCGAGTGCGGCGATGGCCGCAAACGTTCGCCGTGGAAAGCTTGCTAAAAAGCAGAGGTCGTTCAACGACGCAGGGATCCAGTGAACGGATCCGCATGTAGCCACAACCCTAGCAGACGCGTTCGGGTGGAAGCCCGGCACCCCCCGTTCGCGTGCTCCCCAGACTGGGACTTCGGCGCCACGCACGACCGGACGTAGTGTCGCAACTGGCACACCCGAGGCCACTTCCTCTTTATCGTTTGCGTTGCGTTTCCCGGGGTGCGGACTTGTTAAGGGAGCAACAAGTGCACTTCAATTTCCTGCGCGCGCGCTCGCGACGCCGGCTAACCGGCGGTCGAATCAAAGGCATTGTCGCCGGAGTTGCGTCCCTGCTGCTGCTCAGCAGCGTCCTCGCCCCAGCTGCGCTTGCGGATGACCCGCCCGAGGTGCCGGTCATCCACCTCGACGAGTCGGTCTCGCCGGCACCCCCGACCGCATTGCATCCCGGCGATGTCGCCACCTTTACTTACAACGTCGAATGCTCGTCGTTGACAACAGAGTGCGATAACTTCTCGGTCACCGACACGATCCCCACTCCGCTGGTCCTCGGTTCGGTGTCGTCGCCGGGCGGAGTGCACTCCACCATCAGCACGTCCGGCAACACGTTCACCGTCAACATCATCCAGCCCCTTGAAGACGGTCAGAATGGCCTGGATGCCGGTGAGCAGGCCGGCTTCACTGTGACCGCGTCGGTGCCAACCACGGTGTCCGCCAGCTACAACGGGCAGACGGTCGCCAATCCGTCTACTGCGACGGCATCGAACGTCCCGACTCCTGCCACCGCGACCGCGAGTGTGCTCCTGGCTGTTCCCACCACGCTTGCCGCATCCGTTTCAAAGAACTATTCGCCGGCGACGCTGAACAGCACGCCGAATCTCACCACCACCGCGGCGCTCGTCGTCTCGAATACCTCCAACATCGGCGTCTCGACCCTCACGGTCCAGGACCCGGCCAACGTCGCCGTCTCGCCGAGTCCGTTCCTCTACGACGCGATAACCGGGCTCACTCTGCCGACCTGGCCGGGTGGCGCCAACCGCGTCGAGGTCGACTGGTACGACGGCACGGCCTGGCACAACGGCACCTTCGCGGCGGCGATCGCGCTGCCGACCGGCGTGGATGCGTCCACGATCCTGGGCTTGCGGTTTACCTTCGAGAAGACCTCCGGCACCATCGCGGCGGGGGCGGCAGGCACCATCGACATCGCGACCGCTCTGCGGAGCAACGTCACCACCATCTCCTCGAATACGACCGTGCAAAATGCCGCGTCGGCATTCGTGACCCTGTCCGGAGCCAATTCGACGACGGTCCAGTCGACCGCCAACCTCACCATCGATCACGTGGTCGTCGATCCAATCGCGACGAAGACGTACGCCAACTCGAGCATCGTCGGTGGCCAGAGTGACGAGGCGACCGTCGGCGGCCAGAACGGCGGCAACTACACGCTCAGCAAGATGGTGGTCAACGAACCCGCATCCGGGTACCCGGACCTCGCCGCTCAGGGACTGACGTTCTCCAGCTGGGACGACGCGAACGTCGAATGGCCGGTCGGGGCGACCGGGGCCACCATCCAATACCTGTTCGCCGGATGTCTGCCGGGGCTCGGAACCGCCCAGACGATGACAAAGGGGTCGCCGATACCGGCGCCGAACCCGATCACCTGCGCCGATCCGTCCGTACTCCAAACCGTCGTGGGGTTCACCGTCACCTTCACGGGCACGATGCTCACCGGGCAGTACACGTCACTTCCGTTCTTCATCGGCACGCCTGCGGTTCCTGCGGATACGACCGAGACGAACACGATTTCGTACGATGTCACGACCATCGACGGGCAGACCGTCGAGGCGCTCGCATCCGCCCAACTGACGCTTCGCACCGCCAGAATCAACACGACGGTGTCGAAGACGGCAACCCCGAGCAGCATCTACGCGACCACGGGCGCGTACACCGTGCTCTCGCTCCCCGCGCAAGTCGCGGCGCAGCCCACGTCGCCGAGCGACACGGGCGGGTCGACGATCGGGGCGGACAGCCTCACGGTGCAGGACACCGCGAACCCGGCCACGGATCCGTTCTGGAATGACTTCAATCCCGCTGCCATCGTGGAGACGGATGTCCCGTCGAACACGACCCTGACCGTGAACTACTGGAATGCAACCGACCTGGCCTGGGAGCCGCTCGCCCCGGCGACCACCGGCGTCACCGGACCGCAGTCGCTCACCTACGTGCTGACCAACGCACAAGAGCAGAACGCGGACGGCCTCCAGTTCGTATACACCCCGACGTCCGGCACTCTGCCGCCCGGATTCAGCGTGCAGCCCAATATCAAGGCCGTGCTTCGCGCGGACCTGAGGAACGACCCCTCGACCCCGCCGAACGCGACGACCTCCGAGGTCGACGTTCCCAACTCGGTCGAGTCGATTGCCACCAGCGGGTCTGCGGTCATCTCACCGGTGACCGCCACGGCGTCGGCCACGGTGAAGTTGCTTCCGACGACGGGCGGTCCCGGCGTCACCCTGATCTCGAAGGCCTGGGCAACCGATCCGGTCACCAACCTGAAAACGGTCGATGCCCGGTCGAGTGAGGATCGCACCGCAGTCGTTCACTGGGGTACGGGGTCGCAGGAGTTCAATTCGGTGGTCGTTACGGACGACGGAGGCGATCCGACGCTGGGCAATGTTTCGGCGAGCGTCTTCGATGCGTTCAACCTGGTGAGCATTCCGGCAATCACCTCGTCGATCGATCCGCTGTTGACCTACGACGAGATCTCGAGCGTGCAGCTGTACATCCCGGGAACGGGCTGGGTGGATGAGGCGGATGACCCGTGCCGCAGCGGCGGCTGCGACGGCAGTTTCCCCGGCTACACCCTGAGCGCTACCGAATCGGCCAACGCGACCGGGGTGAGCTTCACCTACATCGAAAGCCCGACGCGCGGCCTCCGCGCCGGCTCGAACCCCTACGCTCCGTCGGTGGGCTCCGGCGTCGCGGTCAGCACCGACCTGTCACGGGGCATCGACCTGGTTTTCCAGATCCGCAACAACAAGCGCTCGAACGGTGCCGCCGTCCTCGGCAGCAGTTCGACGACCACCTACAACGCCGTCGATGCCGGACTGGTTTCCAACTCGGCCGAGTTCGACGGCTACGACGGCACGCCGACGCCCGTCGCGACCGGCCGCGCGTCCGACACCATCCAGATTCTCGACCAGCCCGTGGATGTCACCGCAGCCAAGAGCTGGCTCGATGGCCCGCTGGGCGTGCCTCCGGTGGGAACACCCCAGCAGTTCTACCCGACGGCGTACCTGAACTTCTCCGGGAAGAACGTCTCCGTTGAGAGCGTCGATCAGCTAGCTGTCTCCGATCCGACCGAGGGTGATGACCCGTTCGACGATGTGAACCTGACCAAGATCGACTCGATCTCGATCCCTGCCGGTTCCACGTCTGGGCAGGGCACCGTCGTGCTCGCGCCCTCGAACACGTCGTACACGATCGCGCAGGCGCTCGCGCTCACGGCGACCGACCTGGCCGACGTGACCGGTATCACGGTCACGTTCACCGGCTCGATTGCACTGAACGCCACGACAGCGGTGCAGGTGGACACTCAGCTGCGCGCGACTATTCGCGGTACCAGCAATCCGGTGCTGCCCGTCGGCGACTCGACAATGACCATCCACAACACCACGACGGCCAGCATCACCGACCCGGAGGTCGGAGTCCAGACCGCTCACTCCGGCAACCCGACGAACGTCGTTTCAGCGGACGCCACGGCGACCATGGATGTCGATGCCTACAGCTACGGTGTTGCAGCGACCAAGCAGATCGCTGCCGATACCACCTCCGGCGGCACACCCGCAATCCAGTACGACGGCAGCTCCTCGAACGCGACCGTGAAGCTCAGCGGGCAGCCCATCGGTAACGTTCCTACGACCCGCATGGTCATCGAGGACTCGAGCCCGACATTCTTCAACGCCTACAACTTCAATGGATTCGGCAGCCTCGCCTTCGCGACGCCAATCAACCGTGTCGAAGTCGACGTGCTCGTGGGAATTACCTATGACACCAGTGGGGGCACGATCACGCCGCTGTGCAATGGAATCGCCGATCTGACCGACTGCTGGTACGACGGAACAGCGGGCGCCACCCTCGCTCTACCCGCAGTAACTCCTGCGGGACCGCTGCCCTCGGGTACGACGACCGCTGACATCCGCGGTATCCGCTTCACGTTCACCAAGAGCGATTATTCGAACTGGGAGCGCCCGCACAACCCGCTGCAGAACGTCTCGTTCACCGTGACGCGTCGCACTGACCTGGTTTCGTCGCCGACCACGCCGGTTGGCTCGGATCTTTACACGAACACGACTCCGGCGCCGGGAGAAACCGAGGCCGGGGTCTACACAAACACCGCCGAGGTTACCGTCGCAGCGGCGACCGGCCCCGCCGACACGAACCCGGTGTGGAGCGCGACGCAGGATGTCACGGCCCAGATCGAGTACCACCACCTCCCCGCAGTCGTGAAGATCGTGAAAACACCGGCGGGTGACTGGCCGCTCGGTGAGGACATCCCGTACTCGATCGCCGTGACCAACACGGGCGCGGGACACGACAAGATCCTGTCTGGCGTCGTCGTCACCGACACGCTGCCGGGCGACGCGAGCGGGCCGTATCTGGTCGTCCCTAACGACCCGGACACCGGATTGCCGGAAGCCACGTCGACCGCCTTCACCTACACGATGACGGATGGCGCGACCAGCGAGCCTGCTCCGACCGTAAGCGACAACGAGGTCATCAACAGTGACGGTACCGAGACAGTCACCTTCGGCCTCACCGGCGCACAGACGCTTCCGCTCGGCTGGACGCTCACCATCTCGACGACCCTCGACTTCCGTCAGGGGCTCGCCGCCTTCACGCCGGTGCTCAACGCGGCGACCGTCACCAGCAACCAGCCCTTCGACACCTGTGACTATTACACGAACGGTTCCGAGACGCTCCCCGAGCTTTCGGATGTCAGCTCCTGCACCTCACAGACCACGACCTACCCGCAGCCGTCGGCGCCGCTCACGATCGTCAAGGGTGTTCGAGGCGACGGCGCAGGCCCCCTTGACTCAAGCGGTGACCCGATCATCGATACGTCGACTGGCGATCCTTACGACGACCTCGGCGTCATCAAGACGGACACCGCGAGCCTCAACGACTGCTCGACGACCAACCCGGCTCTGCAGGTTGACGGACACGGTTACTACACCTATCCGTGTGTCCCGATTACGCGACCCGGCGGCGACGAGCAGTGGGCAAACCAGTTCACCAACGGTGGAAACATCGACCTGGCCGAGATCGTCGCGATCGACGTCTTGCCGAGACAAGGCGACACGGGCGTTATTCTTGGCTCCGCGCGCGGCTCCAAGTGGACCCCGACACTGATCAGCTACCCGGCAATCGACGACCTGCCGTCTGGCGCGTCCTACCAGGTGCTGTACACGGCGTCGACGAGTGTCGCCAGCGCGCGCTGCAACGGCGCGGACATCCAGAACACCATGGGCATGACGCCGACGAGCGACCCGGCGATGCTCACCGCCTACCAGCCGTGCCTCAACAACACGGGCCAGCCGGATGACCTGCCGAACCGCGTCTGGACGACCCTCCCGACCAGCGCCGTCGCTGCTGGACTTTCGGATTCCGACTACGCGAAGCTCCTCGCGAGCGTCGTTGCGCTGAAGTTCGTGGTGTCGATGGGTGATGGCCTCGCACCGGGTGGGGCGATCGACATCACCTACGAAACCCAGACCGCGAACAACATCGACCTTGCCGAGTCAACCGCGAATCTTGCCAACGACTCGATCGCGTACAACTCGATCGCCGGCGCCGCCATCGGCAGCGACCCGGAAGAGCTTCCGTACCCGTTCGTGTCGGAGCCCCGCAAGGTCGGGGTTGCCCTGGCGACCGGTGGCATCGACCTGGCCAAGATCGACTCCGGCTCGGCGGCCTCGGTTGTCAAGGCGCCATCCAACGACTTCACGGTCACCTGCAAGTCGAACGGTGTGCCGGTCGAACTGTTCGACAGCAGCGGGAACGCGCGCAACCCGTTCGTCGTGACCCCTGGTTCGACGCTCCTCGTCCAGGGAATTCCGCTGTACTCGGTGTGCACGGTCGCCGAGGCCGCCGCGTACGGCGAGACTGTGGAGACGGTGAGCCCGACGACGCCAATCGTCGCCGAGGCACCGCACACGGTGTCGACCGAAACCGTCTACAACCCCCATCCGGCCTTCGATGACGAGGGTGGAAGTTATCGGCCCGCGATCCAGCAGACCACGATCACGAACGAGTACGACGAGAGCGACTTCACCGTCACGAAGACCATCGACAACGGTGGAGCCTTGGACGCCAGCGGAAACGCCGTCAGCTACAAATCGCCGTCCTTCAGTGCATCCTGCACGTTCAACAACGGTGCCTCGACCATCACCACCCTGGGGACAACCAATTTCACGCTAGCCAGCGGCGGCTCCAAGAGTTTTTCGTCGATTCCCGCAGGTTCGGTGTGCACGGTCAAGGAGACCAATACCCAGGGCGCCGCAACCGACACGTACGTCCTGACGTCCAATGGAACGCCCCAGCCGTCGGCGTCCGGACCAACGGCAACGTTCACGGTCGCGGCCAACACGGGCGGACCGACACCGACCAACACCGCCGCATTCACGAATACCTACACGACCGGCTCGCTCGAGGTCGACAAGGCGCTCGCCGGGGATGCCACCTGGTACACCGGACGCACGTTCAGCTTCACCGCGACGTGTACCAACTCGCACACCACGCTCGCGACGCCATACAGCACCACCTTCAGTCTGAGTTCACCGTCCCCGCTGTCGAAGACGATCAGTAACCTGCCGACGGGGTCGGTCTGCACGATCGTCGAAACCGGCGCAGCCGGAGCGACCACCACCGTGGTCTCCGGCACGGCGACGATCGGCAACGGCACGACGCCCAAGGTGACTGTGACCAATACTTACAGTGACGCGACCCTGACGGTAACGAAACAGATCAACTCGAGCGCCGTCGACCAGAGCAACAACCCCGCCCTTGAGAACTACTCGTTCCCGATGTCGGTGGCGTGCACGTTCCAGAGCGCTCCGGTCGTCGGCACCGGATTCTCTGGAACCGTGATGACCTTCACGCTGCAGCACGGCGCATCCGAGGTCATCACCGGGCTTCCGGCTGGCGCGTCCTGCACCGTGACCGAGACCAACACGGAGGGCGCGGATTCGACGAGCGTCGCCGTGCAGAGCACGTCCGGATCGTCGTCGGCCACTGGAACCTCCGGCACGCTCACGCTCGGCAAGGATGGCTCCGCGACCGCGAACACGGCCGTGATCACCAACAACTACGGGGTCACCAGCTTCACGGTGACCAAGGCACTGGCCGGCGGCGGAGCCGCTCAGTTCGCGGCATCCTCTTTCACCCTGCAGCTGACCTGCTCAGCTCCGGGCATCCCGGTCTCCTATGACGGCGACATCACGCTGCCCACGGCCGGTGGCGCGTGGTTCAAGACCATCAGTAATCTCGCCGAGAACTCGGTGTGCTCCGTCGTTGAACTCGGCAGCCGCAGCACCACGGGCGCGGACACGCAAAGCTATCTCGACTCCGACGGCGGGACCACGGGTCTCGGTGTGCTGGCAACCGTCGCTCAGCCGGGCACTGTGACGGTAACGAACTGGTATCTCACCGGATCAATTTCCGTCACCAAGACGGTTGCCGGAGACGGCGCTGCGGAATTCGGCAACGGCGCAGGACAGTTCCAATTCGAGCTGGACTGCACTCGCACGAACGTGAGCGGGGTTCTCACCGATGTGACCATTCCCGGAATGGGAACCCGTAGCGTAACGGCGGGCGATGTGGTCACGTTCAACCAGATCCCCAGCGGTTCGAGCTGCACGCTCCAGGAGACCAACTCTGGCGGGGCGACATCGACGGCCGTTCTCGATTCGTCCGACTTCCAGGTCAGCGGGGATGCGACCGCGCCGTTCGCGATCCCTGGCGTGGTCACCGTCGATACTAGCTCCTTGACCGATGACCAGGCTCAGCCGTCGTACACGATCCAGAACACTTTCACGGAGGTGTCGCTGTCTGTCACCAAGCTGGTCGACAGCGCCGCAGTCGACCAGTCGGGAGCGGCCGTCTCCTACGGGCCGTTCCCCGTTTCAGTTGATTGCGAGTTCCTCGGCGAGGCCGTGTATGCGACCGACTATTCGGCATCGGATCCGATGCAGAAGGATCTGACCGAAGGCGAAACGTGGTCCCTGGCGGGACTCGTGCCCGGCACTTCCTGTGACGTCGACGAAACCGACGGCAAGTCCGCTACGGACACGACGATCGGCGTCATCACCGGCAGCGATCCGGAGGTCACCACCACCGGTGCCACGGTGACCGGCATCATCCTTCAGCCCGCCGTGGGCATTGGCGCGGCGAACTCGGCGACGATCACCAACAGCTACGCCAGCGGCACGATTACGCTGACCAAGCTGGTGACCGGAGCCGGAGCATCCGACTGGGGCAATGGACCGTTCTCGATAAACGTGACTTGCGTTCTGACGGATGGCAGTGGTTCGCGCACCGTCTGGAACAAGACCTACTCGATCTCCCGCGGTGACCCCACTATCGAACTCGATCACGTCGCCAGCGGCGCGGACTGCACGGCGACCGAGCTGAAGACCGGAGGCGCAACCTCGACCACCATCGCGCTGGACGGCGCGGGCGGTTCGCTGGAAACCGCCGCGGACTTCACGAGCCCATCGGATGGCGACACCTACGCAGTCGTCGTTACGAACGAGTTCGACGAGACCGAAGTTGATGTCACCAAGAACCGCGACGGCGCTGGCTCCGCCTTGTACGGAAACGGACCGTTCGAGGTCACCCTGGTGTGCACCGTCGACATCGACGGCGTGACGACAAGCGTCGCCATTCCCGGCGGTGCGACTCGAAGCCTCGATGCTGACGACATCTACCAGGCCAGGTACTCGGGTCTTCCGGCCGGTTCCTACTGCACGCCAACCGAAACGAAGACCGGCGGCGCAACCTCTACGGTGATTTCGCCGGCCAATTTCACCACCGCAACGAGTGCCGCAACCGCTGTCGACATCACGAACACGTTCGGCGTTGGCACGATCTCGGTGTCGAAGACCATCCTTGGAGCCGGAAGTGAGCTCTACGGCAACGGTCCATTCGAGACGACCATTGTCTGCACCCAGGACATCGACGGAACGACGACTCCGGTAGACATCCCGGACGGCGTGACGCGCGAGCTGAATTCACTCAACGGATACTCGGCCGAATACGACTCGCTACCTGCCGGAGCAACGTGTGATGTCACTGAGTCGAAGACCGGCGGGGCGACCTCGTCGGCATTCACGACGGCATCAACCGGCATAGTCGTTCAGGACGACGCGACGACCGCGGTCGACCTCAGCAACGAGTTCGACATCGGATTCATCACGGTCGACAACCTGGTGATCGGAAACGATGCGAAGCGGCACTACCCGGATACCTATGTGGTCGTCCTCACCTGCACGCAGGACATCGATGGTGTGCAGACTCCGGTCGACATCCCGGGTGGTGCGACGCGCGACATCTGGCACAAGACCTCCATTACGTACTCCGATCTGCCGATCGGCGCGACGTGTGAGCTCGTCGAAAGCGTGACCAATGCCGCGCAGGTGGTCACGGTGACCTGGCATGGGATGCCCGTGCCGCTGACCTCGGTCACTGTCGGCGATCCGGACTTCGTAATTCATGTCGTAAACGTCTACAACATCGCGCTCGGATTCACCGGCGAGAACATCACCGCCCAGCTGGTGCTCGGTTTGCTGGCGCTCCTCGCCGGTCTGGTCGCTGCGATGGTTTCCTACTTCCGCCGCCGGTCGCATCGACCGACCGAGGAATAGAACTCCGGACGGCGCTTCCTAA
This sequence comes from Galbitalea sp., assembly GCA_036266835.1. GTDB lineage: Bacteria > Actinomycetota > Actinomycetes > Actinomycetales > Microbacteriaceae > Galbitalea. The sequence goes on from DATAXD010000036.1 coordinate 66,576, forward strand.
TAGCTGCCGGAGTACCGCTCGCCCACCGGGATCTCGACACTCGTCGTGTTTCCCGGCTGGGCGAGCGGACATGCCCACATCGGGTCGTACGCACACGAGGGGTTATAGGCGAAGTTGAAGTCGAGCACGAGTGACTCGGGAGCGTGACCGGGGCCGAGATCGGCGCCCTTGATCGTGTCCAGCAGGTAACGGCCGCCGCCGTAGGTGCCGCCGTGGATGCCGTGGAGCGCGTCCTTGACGGGCAAGAAGATTCCGCCACCGTATGAGGCGAGACGCCAGACGTCGAGAGATCCGACTCCGGGAACCTTAACAACACCCAGCAGGTCGAACGGCACAATCCCGTCGGTTCCCGTCTCGACATCGAGGTGCCGGGGTTCAGCCGGTACCAGCGCGACCTCGAAGCGCCAGGCAGCATCGTAGGGCTCGACCGGCAGCCCGGAGAACGCCTCGCGATCCTGAGGCAGAAGCGGTGTGGACGGATGCGTCGCAAACAGGTCATCGCGAGTCAGTCGCCAGAGCTCGTGCGCGGCGGGCGGGTCGGTTGCGTCCCTGACTGCCGCGTAGAGGGCGAATACGCGTCGTCGCCAGTCGGCGACCTCAAGAGCGGTCATCCTCCAACACTAGGCTCGCGCGCATCCTCCGACAGTCGGATGCGCGCTTGCGCAGTCGATAGCGTTGACGCATGACAAGCGCGTTCGGCCAGAGCCAGTATCAGGTGCGTTTCGACTGGGGTATCCAGGGGATGGATGCGGTGGCGGCTGACGCCGATGTCGTGGTCGTCGTCGACGTGCTGTCGTTTTCGACCACCGTCGAACTGGCAGTTACGCACGGCGTCGATGTTCTGCCCTCCGCGCCCGATACCGCCGCTGCGCTGGCGAAGGAACGCCGTGCGACGCTCGCGGGAGCCCGCGGCATTGGACCGGGACTCTCGCCGGCAAGCATCACCGCGGAGTCCCTCGTCGGCGTCGATCGCCTCGTGCTTCCGTCGCTCAACGGATCCCGCCTGGTTGCCGCGATTCGCGACTCTCGAGCCCAGGTCGTGGCAGGGTGTTTGCGAAACGCCGTAGCTGTTGCGCGCTGGGCGTTGCTTCAGCAGGGCGACAAGGGCAACCGTTTCGTGATTGCGGTCATTGGCGCGGGCGAGGAACGCGAGGATGGCACACTGCGGTTCGCCCTGGAGGATCTCCTCGGCGCGGGAGCGGTAATTGACGCCCTCGCGGAGGTAGGAATTGACTACTGTTCGCCCGAGGCGGCGGCAGCCGCATCCGCTTTCACCGGACTGCGCAACGCGACGGGTCACCTGATCGGCGCATCCGCGAGCGGTCGCGAACTATCCGAGCGGGGCTTTCGTGGGGATATCGATCTTGCAATCGAGTTGAACGCGTCTGACACGGTTCCGGTGTTTAGGGAATTCGCGTTCAGTTCACAGCGTTAGCGGTATTGAGCGGCACCAGGCATATTGGGCCGAAACGGTGGAGGGCACGATGAAGGCAGTAATTGACGGAACGGTAATCGCGGAGGCGCCGAAAGATGACCTCATTTCGATCGAGGGCAATTGGTATTTTCCGCCGTCGAGCGTGAAGGAGGGCTTCCTTTCCGAAAGCCCGACACCATACACGTGTCCCTGGAAGGGCGAGTGCCAGTACTTCTCCGTGAAGGATGGCGACAAGCTGCTACAGGATCGCGCCTGGAGCTATCCGACCCCGTACCCGACTGGTATCGAGCGCGTCGGCAAGGACTTCTCGAACTATGTGGCCTTCTGGAAAGAAGTCCAGGTCACCGACTAGCTCGCGGCCGCTGTTTCGGCGCGCGTCTTCGAACGACCGGATCCTGCACGTGCTGCTGTTCGGGTGTGTGCGTGTGTGCTCTGTAGGTCGTTGAGGTTGCGGGTTTTCAGCGGCATCGGGATGGGGGTCTGGTCGGGGTCGACCGATTTGGGTGGGATTTTCCAGTAGGTGCCGTCGTCGTGGAGTGCGATTTCGTATCCGCGGTTGTGGTAGAGCAGGTGATGGTATTTGCATAGCAAGATGGCGTTTTGGATGGTCGTTTTGCCGCCGTCGCGTTTGATTTGGCGGATGTGGTGGGCTTCAGCCCAGGATGGGGGCCTCTCACAGGCCGGGTCCATGCATCCCCCGAACTTGGCGGCCAGGATTTCTCGTTGTTTCTTGTTGTAGAGCCGGTTCTCCGCGGCCGGGTCTTCGGATTGTTCGATGTAACCCCCGGCGGGGTCGAAGCCGACCCTGATCACTTTGCCGGTTTCCATCAGGCGCCTCACCGTGTCCAGGCTGACCGGTTGGTCCTGCCCGTCGATGCGCCCGAACCCCACCCCGGTCTGTAGTGCTTCCTCGGCGACGGTGACCCGGATGATCGGGGCGCCCGAGCCGATCATGATCGAATCGTCGGCATCCATCCCTGCGGTCAGGAAATGCAGCAGCGCATCCGAA
>DATAXD010000046.1:0-2560 GCA_036266835.1 Galbitalea sp.
CGGCGAACCAGCCGCGTGCTGCGCGCCGTCTGAGCAGGCGAGCTGTTGTGACCCCAGCGATAAGGCAATGTGCTGCGAGACGGGTCACCCAGACGGATGCGGATGTTCAGCAGGCAAGACCACGGCCGACGCGACGACTGATATTCGTGAGCAGGTCCGCGAGCGTTACGCCGCCGCCGCCCTTCAGGTCACGACCACCGATCCCGGCGCCGGCTGCTGCGCACCGAGTGACACCTTCGACGGCGGCAGCGAAGTCTTCGGCGCCGCGCTGTACGCGATCGGTGACCGTGAGCAGATTCCTGACACCGCCGCGCTCGCATCCCTCGGCTGCGGCAACCCGACCGCAGTCGCCGAACTGCACGAGGGCGAAACCGTGCTTGACCTCGGATCGGGCGGTGGGATCGACGTGCTGCTCTCGGCAAAGCGCGTCGGTCAGACCGGCCTGGCCTACGGCCTGGACATGACCGACGAGATGCTCGCCCTCGCAAAAGAGAACCAGCAGAAGGCCGGCGTCGAGAACGTGCAGTGGCTGCGCGGGCACATCGAAGAGATCCCGCTCGCCGCCGAGAGCGTCGACGTGATCATCTCCAACTGCGTCATCAACCTCTCCGGCGACAAACCCAAGGTCATCGCCGAGGCCGCACGCGTCCTACGCCCAGGCGGCCGCTTCGCCGTCTCCGACGTCATCGCCGACGACGACATGGACGACGCAACTCGCGCCGATATGCAGGCCTACACCGGCTGCATCGCAGGGGCGCTCACCCGCAGTCAGTTCGAACAGATCCTCGCCGGCGCCGGCTTCGAGAACATCGAAGTCCAGGAAACCCACCGCGTACACGCCTCAGCCGGCTCCGCGATCATCCGCGCACGCAAACCAGTGCACTGACGCTCGCGGGAAACACCTCCCCGAACATACTGGCGGCCAGCCGCAGTTCGTCGCCAATCCAATGGCGCGACTTGACGCGATCGGGCGGCTAAAGCGATAGCCAGCAGATGGTCGCGTTGCGACCATGGCGCCGGCCGGTGTGCGCGGTCTGGGAGGATGTGACGATGGTTGACGAGCTGCGCCGACCCGACGAGCTGCCTACCGCGTGCGCGCTCGGGCCGACTGATGGCGCCGCGCGGATGGACCGATGGCGCGCGTTAGCGAATGGTCGCTTGGACGTGCGGCACGGTTCCGGCGAGGTGGTCGTCTCATACGAGGCAAGCCGTGGCGTTCACGAAGAACTCGAGTCCCTTGTTGCCGCCGAGCGCGAATGCTGCGGCTTCGCTGACTGGCAGGTCACGCGAGAGTCGGGAAACGTCGTTCTCCATATTCGCGCTGACGCTCAAGGCCTGGCGGCCATCGTCGGTGTATTCGCGCAGTAGCTCAGCGCGTAGCGCCTCGACGTCAAGGTCTCCGCGTACCGCTCGGGCGCCTCAATGATTGTCTGGTTCTAGTGGTCCGTCTCAGTTTTAGCTGGTGATTGCATCGAGTGTGACTCGGCCGTGCCGGACTTTCTCCAATATCTGATCGGTCGTCGCGGTCCATTGGAACGGTTCGGGGTTCTCGTTGTGCGCAGCGAGGTAGCTCTGGATAGCGTCGATCAGGTCGGGGACGTTGTGGAAGATCCTGCGGCGGATTGCCTTGTCGGTGAGCTTGGAGAAGAAGATCTCGACCATGTTCAGCCAGCTGCTGGAGGTCGGTGTGAAGTGCAGCTCAAACCGTGGGTGTTTGGCCAGCCAGGCCCGCACGTTCGGGTGGTTGTGGGTGGCGTAGTTGTCGAGGATCAGATGCACCCGCAAGCGCTTGGGGACCTCGCGATCGATCGTGCGCAGGAACTTCAGGAACTCTGTGTGGCGGTGCCGCGGTAGGCGTTGACCGATCACCGAGCCGGTCAGGACATCGAGCGCGGCGAACAGGGTCGTGGTCCCGTTGCGCTTGTAGTCATGGGTCATCGTCCCTGCCCGCCCGGGCTTGATCGGCAGGCTCGGCTGGGTGCGATCCAGCGCCTGGATCTGGCTCTTCTCGTCCATGCACAGCACCACGGCCTTCTCCGGCGGGTTCAAGTACAGACCGACGACGTCGACGAGCTTTTCCTCGAACCGCGGGTCGCTGGAGAGCTTGAACGTCTCAATCCGATGCGGCTGAAGGCCCCTGGCCGACCAGATCCGCTGGACCGTCGCCGGCGAAACGCCAGCACGAGCAGCCATCGTGCGACAGCTCCAGTGCGTCTCTCCGGCCGGCGTCTCATGCAGCGTCAACCGGACGATCTCCTCGACCTGCTCCGCCGCGATCGACGGCTTGCGCCCGCGCCCTGGTCGCACGGTCCAGAAGTCCTTCAGACCATCGTCGGAAAACCGATCGCGCCATGCCTTCACCGTCATCGGGGCAACCCCGACCTCGGTAGCGATCCTGGTGTTCGCGAAGCCATCGCACGCCATCAACAGAGCTCGCGCGCGCTGGACGTCACGGTGCGGCGAGGTGCGCGATCGGATCAGCTTCTCCAGCACCAAACGCTGCTCACCGGTGACTGACAGCGGGGCGGTAGGTGAGCGCATAACCCATCCTACCGCAATC
>DATAXD010000048.1:0-17576 GCA_036266835.1 Galbitalea sp.
GGGCCGCACCGACACGCCCTGCTGTTTCAGAAACCCGTAGAGCGGGTTCACCTCGTCGAGGAAGATGCCAGCTCCCGCGTACAGCGCCGTCCCGATGTTGCCAAGGGCCTGCTGTCGCCGCTGGTTCATGATGATCGTGTCGCAGTTGCCGACGACCTCGTTGTATTCGTCCAACGGCATCCGCTCGATGAGTGGCAGGAAGTTCGCCCCGAACAGCTCGGTTCCCCGCTGAACGATCACGTCACGATAGGCGGCACTCCCGTAGCTCAGCGGCACGATGACCCGGCGCTCGCCGAGATCCTGGCAGGCAAGAAGCTCGAATGCGTCGAGATGGTTGTTCGTCGGTGATGCGGAATTGCCGATGAGTACGCCGCCACTCTTCGACTTCGCGCGACTCGCGGTGGTGAACGTCTCCTCGAGGCTCGCGTAGTTCAACTGGCTGTAGCGGCCACGGAACTGTGGGAAACGAGAGCGGAAGACCTGTTCGTCCACCGGTACCGGGGCGGAAAAGTAGGTGGATCGGGCGGCCGCCCTCCGGATCAGGCGGCGCTCGTACTCCGACCAGACCCGGCTGAGTGCGCGCCGCGGCAGGGAACGCCTTCCGCGAGCCGACCGCGTCAGTTCAGTCTCGAGTTCGCGGGTCAACGGCGCGAGGAGCTCGTGGCTCTTCGCGGCATCCGTGCCGTAGTAGTCGAAGCCCCATCCGCTCCACATAGTTGCCGTTGTGCTTTTGGCGCGCAGGAACGCCGCAGCCGCGTGTACCGACATCGAATGAGCGACGATGAGGTCGCACTCCGGTCTGCGTGTCAGCAGAGCGCAGACACCCTGGGGCGACGACGGCACGACGGTGACTTTCCCGTGGGCAATCGGGTTGTGTAGCGTGCCGCTCGAAGATGCCCCAACGACGATGTACTCGTTCGCGCCCGGCGCGACTGACTCGAATACGTTCGCGGCGAACTGCAGAAACTGCGAATCCCTGCCGATGTGCACAATTCGCAGGCTTCGTCGCGGCGGCATGTCACCACTTTCTCCGGAAGGGCGCTCCGGTTCGGCCTGTTTGCACAAACTAGCATTCGGCGAAGTTCGCGGTTTCGCGTTGCGCCGCCGCCAGTGGCCGGAATCCCGGCCTTTCCCGGTGTCGCCCGCGCGCCGCGCCGCTGGTCGGCTTGACCCTCGTTGCCTCATATGCTGTGATCGACGAGGATATGCAGGGGGTGTTTTTGGCCGGAAAGCTGCTGGGTTCGTCACGGATTGCCCGCACATTGGCCGTCGCGGCAGCGGCGCTCGCCATGCTGTCGGCGACTCTCGTCGGCGTTTCCGCACCGGCGGACGCGACCGCAACCTCGACGCCTTCGGCCGTTGTGGCACCGAAGCTCACCGCTACGAGCGCGCTCAGCGGGTCCAGTTTCCAGCCCGGCTACATCATCAGTGACTACCTGTTCTACCAGACGGATGCCATGACCCAGGCGCAGATCCAGACGTTCCTGGACGCCGAGTGCCCAACGCACAATTGCATCGACAACGTCAAGACCACCAGCGCAACGCGCGCGGCATCCAACATGTGCCCGACCGCCTACGTCGGCGCGGCCAGCGAAACGACGGCCGCGATCATCTACAAGGTCGAGCAGTCGTGTGGCATCAGTGCGAAGGTCATCCTCGTGACCCTGCAAAAAGAACAGGGACTCGTTACCAGGCAGAATCCCAGTGCCCCGGCACTCCGAGAGGCCATGGGGTACGGCTGCCCGGATACGGCGCCCTGCGCGTCGCAGTACTACGGGCTGTTCAACCAGATCTATGACGCGTCGAGCCAGTTCAAGCGCTACGGACTGCGGACCTCCGACAACGTGAGCTTTCGCACCAAGTACCAGATCGGCGTGCCCTATCCGATCGCGAAGAGTCCCAATGCGACCTGCAAAACGATTACGGTCACCGTCCAGGACATGGCGACGACCGCTCTCTACTACTACACGCCGTACACGCCGGATCCCGCTGCGCTCGCGAACCTCGGAGGCACGGGGGATGCGTGCTCGTCCTACGGCAACCGCAACTTCTGGGTGTACTGGAACAACTGGTTCGGCGACCCGCTCGAGGGCGAAGGTGCCGACAAGATCAGCGCTACCTATACCGCAGACGGCGGCAGTGGTGGTGTGCTGGGCGCTTCCGTCGGCTCGTCGACCTGCAGCCCGACCTCGACCTCGTGCTCGCAGGTTTACGCGAACGGCGTCATCTACTGGACGAAGACCGGAGGCGCGCTGACGGTCGATGGGGTGATCTACCCCGTGTACTCGGCCGCTGGCGGCCTGACCGGCGCACTGGGCGTGCCAACGCGCAACTACGCCGCGATCCCGGAGCCGGTGAACGGCAACGGCGGGGGCCAGTTGTTCGCGAACGGCTCGATCTACACCAGCACCGCTGGCACGTTCGTGGTGAGCGGCGGCATTCGCACCGAGTACTGGAACCAGCTCAGCACGGCAGGCAAACTCGGCTGGCCAGCAGCCGCCGCTGCCTGCACGGGTTCGGTCTGCTCACAGGTGTTCCAGGGCGGGTTGGTGGTGTCGTCGTCGGCAACGTCCGCGTTCTCCATCCTCGGCGCGTACCAGACCGAGTACACGGCGGATGGCGGATTAACCGGGGTTTTGGGACGTCCGCTCGGCGAACAGGTCGCGATTTCGGCCGGGGCTCACGCGGCGGGCAGCGTGCAGCTGTTCTCCGGCGGATCGATCTACTCGTCTCCGGCTGGAACTTTCACACTCCGTGGTGCGATCCGTACCGAGTATTCGGCCCAGAAGGCAAGTGCCGGCAAGCTGGGCTGGCCGACCGCCGAGCAGGCGTGTGCCGCGGGCGTGTGTTCGCAGGCGTTCCAGGATGGGTCCATCGTGGCACCGACCTCGTCAACGGCGTTTTCGGTCGTCGGGATCTACCAGACCGAGTACACCGCCCAGGGTGGGCTCGCCGGGGTTCTTGGTCATCCGCTGCGCGAGCAGGCGGCGATCGCGGCGTCGGCGCATCCGGCCGGTAGTGGGCAGTTGTTCTCGGGCGGGTCGATCTACTCGTCGTCGGCGGGCATCTTCACCGTGCGCGGCGCGATCCGCACCGAGTACTGGGCGCAGAAATCGAACGCGGGTAAGCTCGGCTGGCCGACGGCGGAGCAGGTGTGCACGGGTGGCCTGTGTTCGCAGGCATTCCAGGGCGGGCTGATCGTGTCGTCAACGGCGACAACCGCCTTCGCCGTACTCGGTGGCTACGCGACCCTGTACAAGGCGGAGGGTGGGCTCGCCGGGGTCCTTGGTCATCCGTTGCGTGAGCAGGCGGCGATTCCGGCATCGGCCCACCCGGCCGGAAGTGGACAGTTGTTCTCGGGAGGTTCGATCTATTCGTCGTCTGCGGGCACCTTCGCCGTCCTCGGCGCGATCCGCACAAAGTACTGGGCGCAGAAATCCAATGCCGGGAAGCTGGGTTGGCCGACCGCCGAGCAGGTCTGCTCCGGCGCGGCGTGCACCCAGCACTTCCAGGGCGGTACCCTCAGCAACTAGGCCGCATCGCTCAGCGGTCGTCGTTTGCCCGCCCCATAGACTTCTGGGATGCGAGTCTTGGTCACCGGTGGCGCCGGTTACATCGGTGCGCACACCGTGGGCGCGCTCGGCAACGACGGCCATTCCGTGGTCGTCGTAGACGACCTGGTGACCGGTCGGCCCGAACGAATTCCGAACATCCCGCTCACCCGTCTCGACCTCGCATCCGATGCTGCTCCGCAGGTGCTCGAGGAGGTCATGCGTGGCCAGCAGGTTGACGCGGTCATCCACTTCGCCGCCCGCAAACAGGTCGGAGAGTCGACCGAACGCCCGGCCTGGTACTACCGGGAAAACCTCGGCGGTCTGGCAAACCTCCTCACCGCCATGGAGAGCGCGAACGTGAGACGACTGGTGTTCTCATCGTCGGCTTCCGTCTACGGCGGAAGCTCCGGCGCGGTGGCGGAATCCGAACCGACAAAGGCCATCAGCCCCTATGCCGAGACCAAGCTCGCCGGGGAGTGGCTCGTTAGTGCGGCGTGCAGCGCATGGGGACTGGGTGCCATCAGCCTCAGGTATTTCAATGTCGCTGGTGCCGGCCGTCCCGAACTCGGGGATACCGCTGCTGCCAACCTGGTGCCCATGGTGTTCGAACGGCTGGACGCCGGCTCCGCGCCGCTGATCTTCGGTGCCGACTACGACACGCCCGACGGCACCTGCATCCGCGACTACGTGCACGTCGTCGACGTCGCGGAGGCTCACCTCGCCGCGCTGGACGCGATCGATTCTGCCGGGCCCCTCAACCGCGTCTTCAATATCGGAACGGGGCTCGGCACGAGCGTCCGCGAGATGATCTCCGCGATCGAGCGTGTCGCCGGGGTGGACATCGAGCCGGAAGTGGTCGAGCGCCGGGCCGGGGATCCCGCGTTCCTCATCGCCCGGGTCGAGGGCGTGCGTAAGGCCACGGGCTGGCAGTCACGGTTCGGCCTCGACGACATGGTGCGCTCTGCATGGGAGTCCCACGAGTACTTCGCCGCATTGGCCACCGCGGAGTCGGACTGACCGCTACCGTCCCGTTGGATCAACTCGCGGGGGTCGCCTCATCCTCGTAGCTGAATGCTCGTCGCCAGCTCAGTTCGCGTGCGGCCTTCACGCAACATACGACCAGGCACAGCCATCCGAACTCCACGAGCATGAGGCTTTCCGCGAGTCCGCTGATCACGAGCACGACGAGGACGAGGGTCGGCCAGGCGAAGACGACGCTGCGCCTACGCGACGCCAGCAGCCAGGATCGGGTGAACGCGAGCCCAAGAAAGCCAAGAAAGATCAGCAAGCCGACGATTCCGAGTTGGAACCAGACATCCAGATACGCATTCAGGCTTGACCCGGGAAACGGGAGATTATCGCCGACGAAGGTCGAGAACGGGAAGGTGTCGGCTCGCCAGGCACCGATCCAACCCCAGCCCTGCAGCGATTTCGGCTGGGTCAGCGCCCAGATGCCCTGCCACACCCGCAGCCGGTAGTTCAGCGCACCCGAGGCGTTGAACGTGTGCACGATGATGCCGCGATAGATCCACGCCACCACGGCGATCGCGATGATGAGCGCGAGGACTCCGAGCTGCAGAAACGTTCTGGCGCGATCCGACGCCTGACGCAGACCGTAGAGAACGAGCGCCGCGACGGCGACGACGATCGCCGCGCCGAGGGCGAGCGGAGCGCGACTGAGCGCGAGGGCGAGCACGCCAAGCGCGATCGACACCACCGAAACGCCGCGGGATACCGAACGAGTCTGCAGTTCCATGCCGAATGTGATCAACCCGATCACCGAGATGATTCCGAGCTCATCGGTGGTGTTCATCACACCGGTGATCGGCCCGAGCGTGGCGATTCGGCCGGTGATGCCGAGAAACCGGATGGGCGTGTCGATGAGAACGCCGGAGAAGACCTCCATCGCGAGTGACACCGCGAGGGCGAAGCGCAAAACATCGCCGAACGCGCGCACTACCTGGATAGCGTCTCGGGCAAGGGCGACATAGATGCCGAGCACCGCGAACACCCCGAGATACGCAAGGCCGCCAAGGGTCGCCCAGTGGTACTGGCTCCACAGGATGGATGCCCCGGCCCATCCGACGAATCCCATCAGCGAGATCGGCAGGAGTCCGTTCCATCCGATCAATCGCCACTGCGCCGCGAGCGACGTGATGGCCAGGACAAGCAGGCCGCCGAGGATCGCGATGAATCCGGGCCAGCCGATCAGCTGGCGCAGGGCGAACGAGAAGACGGCGGTGCCGACAATCGTCGTGGTCAGAGCGGCCGTGAGTCTGGGCGACGCGAAAATGGCTCCCGCGAGTTCGCGCCTGGATTGGGGCGGTGCCAGCTTTGCCATGCGCTAGCCGCTCGCCGGGGTGACGGTGGCCTGTGGCGCAGCGCCGCGAACCATGTCTGGGTCGGGACGCTTCGTTTTGATTGCGATGAGCGCAAGCAGGAGCAACCCGTATTCGATGAGCAGCCTCGACTCGGCGATGCTCTGGGCGATGAGTGCGATCAGGACGAGCACGGGCAGGAGGGTCGCGGGATCGTAGCGCCCGCTCGTGCGGGCACCCAGCTGCGGCCGATCGATCGCGATCGTCCAGGCCCGGACCAGAGCCGAAATGACGAGTGCCGCAAACACGACCACGCCGATGATGCCCAGCTGTACCCAGACGTCGAGCCAGGCATCATGCGCCTGGAGGTATTGGATGCCGCCGATGCGGAACACCTTCTCGTCGTAGGGGGCAACGTGTGGCGGCCAGTATCCCAGCCAGCCCCAGCCGGCGACAGGGCGCTGCTCGGCGAGTTTGGCGACCGCAGCCCAGATTCCGGTGCGTCCCGTTAGAGTTCCCGACTTGCCGAGCAGTCGGACGATCTGTGCTCGGAACACGAAGACCCCGGCGGCGCCGACCAGAATCACAATCAGTGAGACGATCCCCGCGGCTCGACGGGATGCAGGCGTTTTCGTATGCCGGATGACGACCAGTACGATCGCGGCGACGGCAACGACCACGATGGCGACGAAAACCGTGGCCGACCGGGTGAGTGCGATGTCGATGACCGCGACGACCAGGAAGATTCCGCTCCAGGCGCGGTGAATCGACCGCGAAGCAAACTCGACGGCGAAGACCAGGACCCCCAGCAGGGCAACGAATCCGAGGAGGTCCGAATTGCCCATGATGCCCTGGATGCGACCGCCCGCGAACAGCAGGTCGCGCGACCAGTTGTCTGCCGGGTGAATGGCCTGGTAATGCGTCCACCATGGCGTGAATGGATGGCGAACGAACGTCGAAACGACCAGCTCGAACAGAATGGAGGCAAGCAGCACGATCCGCAACGCGTGCCCGAACAGCCGAATGAGCTGCGGGAGCGAAAAGCTCAGTGAGACCGCGAACGCGCCGACGACCGTCGCGAATGTAGCGAACGCTCCGGCGGCGGTCCAACCGCGATAGGCCGACCATGCGATCGACGCGATCGTCAGTGCGACGAAGGTCAGCAGCGGCAGGGGCAGGGCGACGAGTCGCCAGTCGTGGCGCCTGCGGATCACGATGACCAGTGAGATCACGAAGAGCACGCCGACGGCCACGCCCCAGCCGTACCAGGTGAGCCCATAGCGCAGGGTGTCGCCGGACAGGACCGTGAAGAACAGGGCGACCGCGTAGACCGACAGCCAGGTTCGGCTCTTCACCATGCTGTCGAGGTTATACGAACGCCGCCTTGCCGGTGATCGCCCTTCCCACGATGAGCGTGTTCATCTCCCGAGTGCCCTCGTAGCTGTAGATCGCCTCGGCGTCGGCGAAGTATTTGATGACGCCATAGTCCATGACGATGCCGTTTCCGCCGAACAGTTCGCGGCACCAGGCGACGGTCTCGCGCATCCGCGAGGTCGTGAATTCCTTTGCGAGCGAGGAGTGTTCGTCGCGCTGCAGGTCCTCATCGAGCATGTCGGAGACCCGGGTGACCAGCCCGATGGATGCGGTGATGTTGCCGAGGCTCTTCGCCAGCAGCTCCTGGATGAGCTGGTGGGAGGCGATTGGTTCGCCGAATTGGATGCGCTCCTTCGAGTAAGCGACCGCGGCCTCGTACGCGCCGACCGCGTTTCCGACGGCGGCCCACGCCACCTCGGCGCGGGTCAGCCGAAGCACGGCCGCGGTCTCCCGGAACGTCTGTGACTTCTGAAGTCGGTTTACCTCCGGCACGACGACATCCGTCAGTACTATGTCGGCGTTCTGAACGATTCGGAGCGCCTGTTTGCCCTCGATTCGTTTTGCCGAGTATCCCGGGGTCGAGGTCGGAACAATGAACCCCTTCACCTGGTTGTCGGCCTCGTCACGCGCCCAGATGATCGTGACGTCGCTGATCGAACCGTTGCCGATCCACCTCTTCGCGCCATTGATAATCCAGTTGTCGCCATCGCGCTTTGCGACGGTGCGCAACCCCTGCGCGGTATCCGAACCGGACAGCGGTTCGGTGAGCCCGAAAGCGCCGAGCAGCTCGCCGGAGGCGAAGCGGGGCAACCATTGCGCCCGCTGCTCGTCGCTGCCCGCGACGGCGATCGAGCCCATCACGAGCCCGTTCTGCATGCCGACCAGCGTCGCGACACTGGCATCGACGCGCGCGAGTTCGAGGGCGACCCAACCGCGGAAGGTCGCGGAGTTCGGGAACTTCCGAGTCTCGACCCAGGGCGACCCGAACAGTCCGAGTTTCGCGAGTCCTTCCACGATCGATCGAGGGAAGAACTCGGCGCGCTCCCACAGCCCATTCATGATCGGGCGGACCTCTTTCTCGAGGAACGCGCGCAACTCGACGATGAGTTGCTTCTCGCTGTCGGTCAGTGAGTTCTCGAACCCGTAGAAATCGCTGGTCAGTACCTCGAATGGCATGGGTGCTCCGTTGTTTGGGGTCAATCCACTCAAACCATAGGTGCCGTGTGCGGAAGCCCATAAAGCGATTGGTACTTTGGTCTAATTCGCCGACAAGGAGAACACCGGATGTTTGTGGGTCTTACCAACACCCCCAGGGACTACGCGTGGGGTTCGACCACCGCGATCGCGGACCTGCTCGGGCGTAAGCCATCGGGAGACCCCGAGGCCGAGTACTGGCTCGGCACGCATCCGGGTTCGCCCGCGGTTCTCGTCGACGGTCCGCCCGGCGCCCACCTGCTAAGCGACCTCACCCGGCTGCCGTTCATCATGAAGGTGCTCGCTGCCGAGACACCGGTGTCGCTGCAGGCGCATCCGAGCACTCGCCAGGCCGAGGAGGGATTCGCCCGCGAGAATGCGGCCGGGATTCCCATGGATGCCCCGAACCGCAACTACAAGGATCCCCGGCACAAGCCGGAGATGATTTTCGCGATCAGCGACCCGTTCGACGCGCTCTGCGGATTCCGGCCCGTGGCCGCTACGCGACACCTGCTCGCGCCGATCGGAGGCGACCCCGTCGTAGCCTCGCTCCTCGACCGGCTGACCGATGACTCGAGCCTCAAACCGGTGTTCGAGTGGCTGATCTCGAAAGGCGATGGCGTCGCGGAGCTGATGGCCAGGATGCTGCAGCTCGCCCCCACGCAGCCCGGCGTCGAATTCGCGACGGTCTGCTCGCTCGCGCGCGACTACCCGGGAGACCCGGGCATCCTCATCTCGCTGCTGCTAAACCGCCTCACGGTTACACCGGGCGAGGCGGTATTCCTGCCCGCCGGCAACATCCATTCGTACCTGCATGGTTTGGGGATCGAAGTACTCGCCTCGAGCGACAATGTTTTGCGCGGCGGACTCACGCACAAGTTCGTGGACATCCCGGAGCTGTTACGGATACTCGATTTTCGCCCGCTGCCGGTTCCGTTCCTGCAGCCCGACACATCGGTGCCCGGACTGCGGGTGTTTCGGCCGGACGTACCGGATTTCGAACTTGCTGTGTTCCAGCCGTCAGCGGCGCCGGGTGCGGGGCTCGAGTTCGGCGTTGCCGGCGACTTCATCGCGCTCGCTACCGATGGGGCGATCACGATTACCGGCGGCTCCGATCGGATGCTTCTCGATCGCGGGCAAGCGATGTTTGGCACCGGAAGCGATTCACCGATCACTGTTACCGGTGACGGAGTGCTCTACCTGACGGCCTCCGATCCTCATGCGCCTCATGAAAATGTCTCGCGTCGACGGTGACCGCGCCGGTACTGTTCCTTCCATGACCCCGACACGTCGTGGCGTTCGCGCCATCCTGCTGCTCCCCGCACTCGTGCTCATCGGTTCCCTCGCGGCGTGTGCACCGGCGGTGCCGACGACGACTTCGCCGCCGAGTGCCAGTGCCTCCGCCAAGCCGACCGCTGCGCCGAACACGCCGCCCGCGGTAGCGTTCGGCGGCAATTGCGAATCGATGCTGGAGACGAAGACGGCGACCGCGTTCCTCGGCGCTCCGGTCAGCCTTGCCGCGAGTCCGATCGTGGGGCCGCCCGACTACGCCGTGACGTCGCTTGGCGGTCTCGAATGCATCTGGAGCGACCCCACCAGCAAAGGAGAGCAGTTCCTCGACGTGTTCGCGCTTCGGGCCGATCTCGAACCGCCCGGTGACAAACCGCTGGACTGCGACGCGGGCAGCGGAGCGGACCAGTGCTACTTCAACGTCGTCGATGGCGGCTACTGGTTCTCGGGCCACGCCATCGCGGTCAACGGTGTGACCGCTACACCGACACCGGCCGCCGTGGCCTCAATCGAGGCCCTCCTGAAGGCGGACGCGAAGACCGCCAGTGCCCCGCCCGCGACCAAGGCGGTCGCCGGGGCCTGGACGAAACCTGCCGACTGCAACGCCCTGAACACCGCCGCGGGCATCGTTGCCGCATCCGGATCCCCGACGCTGCAGGCGAATCCGCTCGATACCGAATCGGATGCGCCGGACGCTTACTACACGGCGCTGACCACGTCCGGCTACCTCGGATGCGCGTACGCCTCGGATGGAACTGTCGCCACCGGCAAGCTGCAGGGCTTCACCGTCGAACTCGCTCCGGGAGGGGCCTGGGCCCAGAAGCTGCTCAGCAGCCCACCGGAGGCCGGCTACACCAAAGCCTCGGTCTCGATCCCGGGAACGGATGCCGCGTACACGTTCTCCGACACGCAGGGAATCGAGTACATCGAGGTCTTCAAGGGCGTCAACTGGGTTGCTTTCGAGCCTTTTGGCGGTCCGATTTCGGTCGCGCAGCTGACTCCTGTCATCGGCGGCATCCTGAAGGCTCTCCACTAGGCCGAGCTCTCGCCGTTGCGACGGATCCGCTAACCGGCGAGCCGGGCACCAAAGGCTCGCCGGTAGCTCGTCGGCGTCGTTTGCAGCACCTTGAGGAAGTGGTGCCGCATCACGGCGGCGGTGCCGAATCCGGTCTGCTGGGAGACTGTTTCGAGTCCGAGCTCGGTTGTCTCCAGCAGCTGCTGGGCGCGCAGGATCCGCTGCCGGTTGAGCCACGCCGCGGGAGTGGTCCCCATGTCGTCGCGGAACCGGCGAGCGAAGGTGCGTGACGACATCAGCGCCTTGCGCGCCAGTCGTTCGACACTCAGGTCTTCGTCCAGGTGTTGGAGCATCCATTCGCAGACGCTCGCGAGTGAATCGCCGTACTCCTCCTGGATCGGCGTCGGGATGTACTGGGCCTGGCCGCCGTCGCGTTGCGGGGCGACCACCATGCGCCTTGCGATGACATTCGCCGCGGCCGCTCCGTGCTCGATTCGCACCAGGTGAAGGGCCGCGTCGATGCCGGCCGCGGTGCCGGCGCTCGTGATGACCCGGTCGTCCTCGACGAACAGCACGTTGGGATCGACGCTGATGGTGGGATAGTCGGCGGCAAGTCGGGCGGCATGCATCCAGTGCGTCGTTGCGTGCCGCCCATCGAGGATGCCGGCCTCGGCAAGTACGAAGGCTCCGCTGCAGACACTGAGAATCCACGCGCCACGCGCCTCGGCCTCGCGGAGAACGTCAAGGAAGCGTTCGTCGATGAAGTCGGTCGTGTGGGCGGGAACCGCGATCAGGTCCGCATCGGCCGCGACCTCCAGCCCCGTGGTGATCATCAGGTCGAATCCGGCGCTCGTGCGCACCGCTCCTGGGTCGGCGGTAGCAATCGCGAAGTCGAACACCGGCCCGCCGGTGTCGCTCCGGTCGATTCCGAACACCTCGCAGATCACGCCGAACTCGAACGGCGCGACTCCGGGCAGCGCCAGCAAAACGACTTTCCTGAGCATTCCGCGCATCCTCGTCTCTCTCGCGGCAGTAAATCTATGGCTGAAGAGATTCTGCCAGCGGTGGCAGGAATTCACAACTCAGCACATTTCCGCCAAACCCGACCGCTCGAACCGGTAGATCGTTACTCTCTTCGGCGCGTTGCACCGTCGCAATCCGGTATGTGCGATTTATGATCTGCGACTTGACTTAGAGGGAACTACACGAGTGTAATTATCTCTAACGCGCCGTGAGCCAAAGGTGCCGAACGCGGGAGGGGTGACACCGAAGATGTCGTCGCAATCCAACGCCGCCGAACAGCCGGTGACTGCCGCGTTGTCTCGGCCGGCGCCGTCGCTTTCGCGACAGCCGTCCACCGGGTATTCGCCCACCACTCCCGAGAACTGGTTTGTCGATCCAATCCGGCTCGGTGTGCCCGGTGTGCGCCAGCCTGCGGCGCCTGCGCCCCTCGACGACAACGCGCTCGCCTGGCAGTCGGACTCGCTGTGCGCGCAGACGGATCCCGAAGCGTTTTTCCCTGAGAAGGGCGGATCGACGCGGGATGCGAAGAAGATTTGTGCTTCCTGTGAAGTACGTCTGCAGTGCCTGGAGTATGCCCTCGAAAACGACGAACGATTCGGCATTTGGGGCGGCTTGTCGGAGCGGGAGCGGCGCAAACTTCGGAAGCGCGCTTAGTCTCAGTTCCTGTGCAGCCGAGAGTCACCGCGATACTCGTTGCCCGAAATGGGTCACGATTTCTCCCGCAGACCCTCACTCAGTTGGCGTCGCAGAGTCGTGTGCCGGACGGGCTGATCGCCGTTGACGCGGGGTCGCGGGACGATTCGGCTTTGCTTCTCAAGGTGGCCGCGACAACGCCCGTGGTCGCCGGATCCGCCAAGCTGAGTTTCGGTGCCGCCGTCGCTCTCGCGGTCAAGACGACGCTCCCGCCCGCGACCGAGGATGACTGGCTCTGGCTACTCGGTTCAGACAACGCCCCGGCTCCGGATGCCCTGGCTCGGCTTCTCGGAGCCGTCGAAATCGCGCCGTCCGTCGCGGTCGCAGGACCAAAGCTCATGCGTTCGGACGAGCCGGACATCATCGCGCGGTATGGCGAGGGCATGACTCGCTACGGCGCATCCGCGATTCTCGTGGAGAACGAACTCGATCAGGCTCAGTACGACAGTCAGAGCGACCTCCTCGCCGTATCCGGTGCCGGGATGCTGGTCCGGCGCGCAGTGTGGGAGACGCTCGGCGGGTTCGACCCCGGCCTGCCAACGGTGGATGCCGCCCTCGACTTCTCCGTGCGGGCGCGCCTCGCCGGCCACCGGGTGATCGGCGTTCCTCACGCACGCGTCGCCAGTGCTGGCGGCCCCGAACTCTTCGGTCGCGCCAGCGTTTCATCGCGGACGCTGGCGAGGCTGCGCAGGCGTGCGCAGCTCCACCGTCGGATGGCCTACGCGCGAGGTCTCGCTCCTGTGTTCGTCTGGCTGTCCCTGGTTCCGCTCGCGGTGCTTCGATGTCTTCTCCAACTACTGCGCAAGCAGCCGGGGCTCGTCGGGGGAGAGCTGGCCGCCGCCTTCGCGGTTGCGTTCTCGGGATCGGTGGCGGCCGCCAGGGGTCGCATCCGTCGGACGAGGAAGCTGTCGTGGGCGACCATCGCCCCGCTTCGGATTTCGTCGGCGCTTGCGCGTGAGCGGCGCATCAGCCAGCCGCTACCGTCTGACGGCCCGGCCGGACCACTCCGGGTTCGCGCGAGTTTCGTGTCAGGTGGAGGCGCCGGCGTCGTCGTCGTTGTGGCAGCGATCGGCGTCATCTCATTCGGGCGGTTTTTGGGTGCGACCGAGATCGACGGCGGTGCGCTTTTGCCGTTGTCGTCGACGGTCGGCGAACTCTGGGCCCACGTTGGCTACGGCTGGCACTCGGTAGGTGGTGGCTTCGTCGGCGCTTCGGATCCGTTCGCGGCCGTCCTTGCTGTTCTCGGGTCGCTCACTTTCTGGTCGCCGTCTTTCAGCATCGTGCTGCTGTATCTCGTTGCCCTGCCCGTTGCCGCACTCGGCGCCTGGTGGTGTGCAACTCGAATCGCCACCAGGGCCTGGCCGCCCGCGATCGCTGCGCTGTTGTGGGCACTGGCGCCGCCGTTCCTTTCTTCGATGGAGCACGGCGAACTGGGTGCAGTGGTCGCGCACATCCTCCTTCCGTGGTTGGTGCTCGCTGCAATCGCGGCCGCGCGGAGCTGGTCGGCGGGCGCGGTGGCCGCCCTGCTGTTCGCAGCCGTTGCCGCATCAGCCCCGAGTCTCGTTCCAGCGCTCGTCGTCATGTTCGTGGTGTGGATGGCCGCCAATGCGACGCGCATCCACCGGCTGATTGGAATCGTGATTCCCGCCGCCGCGCTGTTCGCGCCGCTGGTCTATGCCCAGGTTCGGCGGGGCACGCCGCTCGATCTGCTCGCGGACCCCGGTGTGCCGGTCGCTCACTCGACATCGACGCCCCTGCAACTGCTGTCGGGCTCGCCCATCTCCGACGCGAACGGATGGGCCGAGTTGCACTCGGCCCTCGGAACCGCGTTCACCGGCCCGGCGGTCTACGACCTGCTACTGGTGCCGCTGGTGCTGGTCGCGCTGGCGGCGGCCTTCGTTCCGGGCTCCAGCCGCGGCATCCCGGCGCTGGTGATCGCGTTTCTCGGATTCGGCACGGCGGTTGGTGCGACAACTCTGGCGCTGACCACGTCGGGCTCGGCCTCGGTCACGATCTGGCCCGGCTCCGGCCTCAGCCTCATGTGGCTCGGCCTCACGGCCGCCGCGGTGGTGACTCTCGAGGCCTTCGGGCGCCTGGCGGCTCTACCATCGCTGATTGTGGTCCTCGCTGGCACGCTCGCCGTCGGTCCGCTGCTGGTTGCCCCGCTGGCCGGTACGGCGCAGGTCGCGCCCACCGCATCGGGTGTGCTTCCCGCCTACGTCGTCGCCGTCGGGGCAACGAAGCCGAACATCGGAACGCTCGTGCTCGCGCCGCAGTCGAACGGATCGCTCGCCGCGACTCTTCAGCGGGGATCCGGCGATACCCTCGACGACCAGTCCACTCTCGCGGCAACCGACTCGAGACTCGATGCCGGTCGCTCGTCGCTCCTCGCCCTTGCCGGGAATCTCGCATCGAGGAGCGGCAGGAACACCACCTCGACGCTGAATTCGTCCAGGATCGGATTCGTGCTGCTCGGGCCGTCGAGGGGCGCCGCCGCTGAAACGATCCGTGAGCGAGCACAGGTCGCACTCAACGGCGACAGTTCGATGGCACCGGTGGGGACCACGCCGGTTGGCCTGCTGTGGCGCTACAACCAACTGCCGTCGAACGGGCTCCGGTCGCAGAATCCAGCCGGGGAGCCGGTGAGGGACTGGGTGCTCGGCGGCCTCGGCGTTGTGTTTCTGATCACGCTCCTGCTGGCAGTACCCATCCGCGGCGCTCGCAGGCGCACGTCTGTCGCGACGGTCACCGAGGAGCGCGCGACCCTGGGGGAAGACGACGATGCCTGATCCGGAAGACCCGCCGATCCCGGAAGACCCGCCGATCCCGGAGGCAGTGCCGCCTGCGGACGGAGTGCCGGCAGCGGATGCGCTGCCATCCGCTGATCCGACCGGCCAGGTCTTCGTGCCTGCGGATGACGCCGCGCCGGAGAATCTCGAGGACGATGAGCCGCCGCCCAGTGCACTGAGAACCGCAACTGTAGTGAGCGCGCGAATCGTTCTCGGTTTCCTCACGCTGGCTGTTCTCGGTGCACTCGTCGCGGCAGCGATCCTTGTACCTCTCCCATCAATCGCCGCACGACCGGCCTCGCGGGTCATCGTCCCAACTGCGACGGCGCAGCAGGTGGTATGCCCGGGAGGTCTTCTGCGACTGGGCTCATCGAGCGGAGCGAATGCCACCACCGCATCGTCCCTCGGCGCCGCGAGTTTCGCATCGGGAGCGATGTCGGGCTCGGTACATGCGAGCGAATTCGCGACATCGGATGCCGGCACCGGCCACACCCCCGCGGCTCCCCGGTTGCTGAGCACGCCCGCAGCGCCTGCTGGCTCCGCACCGGCCGAGTTGAGCGGTGCCCAATCCCAGCAGGTCGCGGCATCCGACGTCGCCGGGCTCGCCGCAGCGGCCTGCACCGCTCCTTCCGCGGGCACCTGGCTCGTCGGAGGCGCCACTTCTGTGGGTCGCACGACCCTGTTGCTCCTTGCCAATCCCACGGATGTCACCGCAACTGTCAGCATTCAGGTCTTTGGTGAAGTCGGGCAGGTTACGGCGCCCGGAATGGATGGGATCGTGGTTGACCCCGACTCCCAGCGTGTGTTGTCGATCGCTGGGTTCGCCCCGAACGTCGTCTCGCCCGTTGTTCACGTCACGAGTACCGGTGGCCAGGTTTCGGCAACTCTCGAGCAGACGACGGTGCGCGGTCTCGTTGCCGGTGGCGTTGACTTTGTCGGCGGGGAGGCTGCGCCGAAGACGACGACCGTCATCCCGGGCGTTGTAATCAGCGCATCCAGCGCGTTGCAAGCCCAAGTCGGCCAGAGCGGTTTCGACGATCTGCAGACCACCCTTCGCCTGTTTGCACCTGGATCGAAGTCGGTGACCGCTTCGATCGCGATGCTCGCCGAAGATGGCACGGTGGTCGGCAAACCAACAACATCCAGAGTGGCCGGTGGCCGTGTTACCGACCTCCAGTTGGACAGTCTTTCCGACGGCAATTACACGGTGGTCGTCACCAGCAAGGTTCCGCTGTTGGCGAGTGTGCGCGTGTCGACCGCGGCATCGGGCAGTTCCGGATCGGGCGGATCTGCATCGGGCGGTTCGGGATCGAGCAGTTCCGGATCGAGCACCGCGACTCCGGGCAGCACCGTTCCCGGCGCGACATCCAGCACGGATTTTGCCTGGGTGACGGCGGCGCCGCTGTTGCGTTCAAGTGCCCTGGTTTCGGTGGCACGTGACATCGCTCCCCTGCTGCACCTCGAGAACCCGACTTCCGAGCCGGAAACGATACAGGTCGCCGGAACGGACGGGACTTCCCAGACGGTCACTGTTGCCGCGAACTCGGCGACGTCGGTGTCGGTTTTGTCGGCGACAACCTACGAGCTGAGCGGCTTCGCCCGGCTTTACGCTTCGGTAAGTGGCACAGACAACGGCGGCGTAACAAGCTATGTCGTCAGCCCGCCAACGCGTAGCGATGCGTCGGTGCGCGTTTACGGCTAGCGGGCTCTTTCTGTGCGCCCGGGTGTTCGGGTGCGTGTGGGTGCGGTCCTTAGGTCGTTGAGGTTGCGGGTTTTCAGCGGCATCGGGATGGGGGTCTGGTCGGGGTCGACCGATTTGGGTGGGATTTTCCAGTAGCTGCCGTCGTCGTGGAGTGCGATTTCGTATCCGCGGTTGTGGTAGAGCAGGTGATGGTATTTGCATAGCAAGATGGCGTTTTGGATGGTCGTTTTGCCGCCGTCGCGTTTGACTTGGCGGATGTGGTGGGCTTCAGCCCAGGACGGGGGCCTCTCACAGGCCGGGTCCATACATCCCCCGAACTTGGTGGCGAGGATTTCTCGTTGTTTGGCGTTGTAGAGCCGGTTCTCCGCTGCCGGGTCTTCGGATTGTTCGATGTAACCCCCGGCGGGGTCGAAGCCGACCCTGATCACTTTGCCGGTTTCCATCAGGCGCCTCACCGTGTCCAGGCTGATGGGTTGGTCCTGTCCGTCGATGCGCCCGAACCCCACCCCGGTCTGTAGTGCTTCCTCGGCGACGGTGACCCGGATGATCGGGGCGCCCGAGCCGATCATGATCGAATCGTCGGCATCCATCCCTGCGGTCAGGAAATGCAGCAGCGCATCCGAA
>DATAXD010000055.1:0-28127 GCA_036266835.1 Galbitalea sp.
TGCGATTCACCAAACGAGTCGGACAGGGCACTCGCAAAAGGGATGGCCCTTCGCAACTGCCGCCGACCAACGCGCGGACCCCACCGTTCGAAGTCGGCGGCGAGTTCGGCAAGAGGAATCGCGGACGGATTCCGCCGCCACAGCGCCCAGTCGATCGAACCCATCGCGTCCGCAAATGGGGCGAACCGCGCGACATCCAGTGCAGTGCGGGCGAGGGAGGTCGTGAGGATGCCGTCGACTTCAACAATTTCTGCAGAGTGAAATCCATCGACCGTTCTCCTGACTCCAGCTTCGCTCGAACCTCCGCCCGGCCACTCGACCAGAACGGTGACATCATCCGGATAGGAGCCGGCGATTGGCATTCCCCAAAGTGCAGCCGCAGACTCACGAGCCACCACGATTGGAGCATCAGACGCCGCGTTCGCGGCGCGGATGCGCAGAAGGTGCCTCTCTCGAGATGAGCAGCCATCCCACCGCGACGCCTCGACGTATGCGCCGCGACGAATTCGCACCAGAGTGCCGCGTTCGGCATCCCGGATGAGCGTGCGGCGGTCGTCGAGATGGTGTCCAGCCGCCGCGGCAAGGATTAGACCGTCGGACTCAAAAAGTGCATAAGTCATGCCTCATGGTTGCCGCAGTCTCGCAGTGGCGAGTGCTCGCTGGCGTCATCAACTCACGGCAGCCCGTGACCCGGCGCGGTGAAGGAGAGGCAATCCTCCGTCGTGGAGGGGTAAAAGCGCTCGCGGACGGGCGGATGCGGCCCTCCGCGAGCGGTTTTCACCCTCCGCGAGGGAATTGAAGACGGGCTAGCGGCGGTAGTTGGGCGCTTCGACGACCATCTGCACGTCGTGGGGATGCGACTCCTTGAGACCGGCAGCGGTGATCCGCACGAACTTGCCCTTGTCCTTGAGCTCGGCGACAGTGCGAGCGCCGGTGTAGAACATCGACTGCCGAAGCCCGCCGAGAAGTTGGTAGGCGACGGATGCGACAGGCCCCCGATAGGGCACTTGCCCCTCGATTCCCTCAGCGATCAACTGCTCATCCGACGGTACGTCGGCCTGGAAGTAGCGGTCGCGTGAGTACGACGTCTTTGTGCCGCGAGTCTGCAGCGCACCGAGCGACCCCATCCCGCGATAGTTCTTGTACTGCTTGCCGTTGACGAACACCAGGTCGCCAGGGCTCTCGTCGCAGCCCGCGAGCAGTGACCCAAGCATGACCGTGTCCGCACCGGCGACCAGCGCCTTCGCGATGTCTCCCGAATACTGCAGGCCGCCATCGGCGATCACCGGGATCCCGCTCTCGCGGGCGGCGAGCGACGCCTCATACACGGCGGTCACCTGGGGCACGCCGACTCCGGCAACGACTCGAGTCGTGCAGATCGAGCCCGGTCCGACCCCCACCTTGATGGCATCCGCTCCCGCATCCACCAGCGACTGTGCACCGGACCTCGTCGCGACATTGCCGCCGACGATGTCGATGTGGGCGAACGCCTTGTCCTTCTTGAGACGGCGGATGATGTCGAGCACGCCCGCCGAGTCGCCATTTGCCGTGTCGACGACGATCACATCGATGCCGGCCTCGTTGAGAGCAACGGCCCGATCCCACGCATCGCCGAAGAATCCGATGGCCGCGCCTACCCGAAGGCGGCCTTCCGCATCCTTGGTCGCGTTGGGATACTTCTCGCTCTTGTCGAAGTCCTTGACTGTGATGAGTCCGCGCAGGCGCCCCTCGGCGTCGACGAGCGGAAGCTTCTCGATCTTGTGCTGCGCGAAGATCGCTACCGCGGAATCCGGATCGACCCCCTCGGGCGCCGTGATGAGGGGCGCCGCCGTCATGACATCGCGCACCAGTGTCGTCGACTTCTCGAATCGCGAAACGAACCGCATGTCGCGGTTGGTGATGATGCCCACGAGCTTGCCGTCGCCCTCGACCACCGGAAGACCCGAAACCCGGAACTGCCCGCACAGCGCGTCGACCTCGGCAACGGTCGCGTCCGGGGTCGTGGTCACCGGATTCGTGATCATCCCCGACTCGCTCCTCTTGACCTTGTCGACGTGCGCCGCCTGGTCCTCGATCGAGAGATTGCGGTGCAGGATGCCGATGCCGCCGTTTCGAGCCATGGCGATCGCCATCCGCGACTCGGTTACGGTGTCCATGGCTGCGGACAGCAATGGTGAGGCGACCTGGATGCGACGGGTCAGCCGCGAACTCGTATCCGCTTCGCTGGGGATGACATCGGTGTGCCCCGGCAGGAGCATGACGTCGTCGTAGGTGAGTCCGATAAAACCGAAGGGGTCTTCGTTGTCCATTGTTCCCGTTCGCTGGATGTGATTGCACGGGGCCGCGCATGCCTCGTGAATGCCTTAACAATATTGGGCGGAACGTATTCCGGACACACCACGAAGCGGGACGTCGCCTCGCGTCAGATGACTACGGGCTCCAGCCGCGCGCGCCGGGCGGCACGCGATGCGCGGAAGGTGTCCACGCTCAGAATGACCAACGCCACCCACACGATGATGAACCCGACCAGTCGCGGCGGCGTCATCTCCTCGTGAAGCAGCAGCACCCCGATCAGAAACTGCATGAGCGGGGTCAGGTACTGGGTCAGGCCGATGACGGTGAGCGGAACCCGGCGCGCGGCTCCCGCGAACAGCAGCAGCGGCACGGCGGTCACGACACCGGCGAGAGCCATCGATACCGTTTGCAGCAGGCTGATGTTGCCGATGGTCAGGCCGGTCGTCATTGCGACGAAGATGAGTTGTGCAATCGCGACCGGCGCCAGCCAGAGCGTCTCGATCGTGAGCCCGCTCACGGCATCCACTTTCCCGCCCACGCGCCGCTTAATGAGCCCGTAGAGTCCGAAAGACACGGCCAGCGCGAGGGCGATCCATGGAAACGCGCCGTACGCGAGGGCGATGACCAAGACTGCGACCGCGCTGATGCCGATCGCGACCCACTGGAGCGGGCGCAGCCGCTCGCGCAACACGAACACGCCCAGTAGCACGGTGAGGATCGGATTCGTGAAGTAGCCGAGCGCGGCCTGGACGACTTCGTGGTTCAGCGTCGCGTAGACGTAGACCAGCCAGTTGATCAGGATGAGGATGCCGGCCAGCAGCAGGGTGAGCGCGATTCGCCGATCGCGCAGGAGAGTGCCGAGCCGACCCCAGGCGCGGGTGATCGTCAGGAGGATCGCGCAGAACACCAGCGAAAACAGGATGCGCCAGGCGACGATCTCGAGGGCGTTCGCCGGTCGAAGCAACAGGAAGAACAGCGGCAGGAAGCCCCAGATCAGATACGCCGCGACCGCGAGAATGATGCCATGACCGGTGCCTCCGCGAATCGCAGGAGCTGGAGCAGGGGCCGTCACCACCTCAGCCTAACGACGGCCACCCACCCGTTCCTGCCGGGCACCGGCAACATCCCGCCGCATCCGCACCCGCACCCGACTCACTTCGCGGAGGTGGATAACTCCTCCCGGAGGGTCGCATCCGACGCTCCGCGAGCGCGTTTCACCCTCCGCGAGGGGTAGCGGAACGGCGAAGGGCCCGGCGACTGCCGGACCCTTCGAGCTAGCGAGCGCTAACTAGCGAACGACGACCGCGAGCACGTCGCGGGCGGAGAGCACGAGCAGGTCTTCGCCGCCGTACTTCACCTCGGTTCCGCCGTACTTCGAGTAGATGACCTTGTCACCGACCGCGATGTCGAGCGGAACGCGGTTGCCGTTGTCGTCGATGCGGCCTGGGCCGACGGCGACGACTTCGCCCTCCTGCGGCTTCTCCTTGGCGGTGTCAGGGATAACGAGACCGGATGCGGTCGTCGTCTCTGCCTCGACCTGCTTGATGACGATGCGATCCTCGAGCGGCTTGATGGAAACCGACACGGTTCACCTTCACTTTCTTCTACACATGCCAGTGCTGGTTCAAATTCAGCGCTGGTCTGACTCAAATCCGTGGTTGGCACACTCCATGGGAGAGTGCCAACTCAACTATAGGGGCAGTCTGGCACTCGTTCAATCCGAGTGCCAGTCCATCGCGCTCGACTTTGCGTCACGATGGGCAAGGATGAAGGCATGGAGACGCTCGAGCTGATGGAATTGCTCTCCCCCGAGGGGCTGCGACTCCTCGATTCCCTGCCCGCCTACTCGTCGACGGATGATGTGGTGCGGTCGGTCTCCGAGTTGCGCAAGGCCGGCCACGGCCCCAGTCTCGTGGCCGCGGTTCTCAGCCAGGCTCGGCTGCGCTCGAAGGCTCGAACCAAGTTCGGACCGTTTGCCGATCGGATGCTGTTCACCGAGGCAGGTCTGGAGCAGGCGACTCGACTCTCGGTCGCCGCGCAGCACGCGGGCCGATTCAAGCGTGCCGGGCTGCAATGGATCGCTGATCTCGGTTGCGGTATCGGCGCAGACGCCCTGGCGATTGCCGCACTCGACATCGAAGTAACCGGCGTCGAGCGCGACGAGGTCACGGCGGCGATCGCATCCTTCAATCTCGCACCCTGGTCGAATGCGCGCATCGAGCAGGCAGACGTCACCGAATTCGACCTCGCCGGCATTGACGGCGTGTACCTCGACCCGGCCCGGCGAAACGCGTCGAAGCGCCTCAGCAATCCGGCCGACTGGTCGCCGTCGCTCGATTTCGCGTTCGGCCTCGCTCGCCGCTTCCCGACCGGCATCAAGCTTGCGCCGGGAATCGACCGCGACCTGCTCCCCGAAGACGCGGAGGCCCAGTGGGTTTCGGTGAGCCGCGACGTCGTCGAGGTAGGTGTCTGGTCCGGGACGCTAGCCCGCCCCGGCATCCGCCGCGCCGCACTCGTCATTGGCGACGGTGTCTCGAACGAGCTCACCGGTCCTGCGGACAGCCCGGATGCCGAAGTCGGTGACCTCGGCGAGTACGTGTACGAGCCAGACGGCGCGGTGATCCGTGCCCGGCTGATCGGAGACCTGGCACGCGGATTGCAGGCACGGATGCTGGACCGCTCGATCGCGTATTTCACAACGGACGCATACATCGCGACCCCGTTCGCAGCCGGATTCCGCGTGCTGGAGGGATTCCCGTTCGACGAGCGCCTGCTCAAGAAGGAACTGGCCGCTCGTCAGATCGGAACGCTAGAGATCAAGAAGCGAGGCATGGACATCGATCCGGCCCAGCTACGCACAAAGCTCTCACTGAAGGGCGCCGCCGCCGCGACGCTCATCCTCACCCGGGTCGCCGGCAAGCGGATGGCGCTGCTCGCCGAGCGTGTCCAGGAATCGCCGCGGTCGCCGGAAAGCTAGTAAGAGATGTTCGTCGCTTCGGCGATGACAAAAATGAACAGGATCACGATATAGAGGAGACCGAACGCGAGCCCGACGTACCCGATGATGACTGCCGCGAGCGCCAGGCCGTGGCCGCGCTCGCCCGTGCGCTTGATCTGAGACAGGGCAATGTGGCCGCAAATGATAGCGCCGAGCGAGACGAAGAACGCAAGCACGAAACCGACGATGGCGAGGGTGTTGAAGGGCGCCTCGGCGTAGTAGCCGGTCGGTGCGGCCGCGTAAGGAGCACCGGGCGGATACTGGCCGCTCGGCGGATTCTGCATCGATCCCGCGTACGGGTCAACCACGGCCGCGGCGGCGGGAGGCGGAGGCATCACCGGCTGCGGCGGCGGGGGCGGCGCTGCTGGCTGAGCGGCTGGACCCGCGACGGGAGTCGGCTCGATCGGAGGAACGGCATTCGGTGTCGAGTTGGCGGCCACGCGGCGATCTCTTTTCTGTGAGTGCTCAGCTCACACACTACCGACCGGGCGCGCGCGTGGCACTGCCGACCTGGCTAGTCCCCGCCAAACGTTGCAGCAGAAGCCGAGATCCCGATTATCCAGAAGAGGAATACGAAGTAGGCCGCAACCACCAGGAGCTCCAAAAAGAACACCGCAAAGCCAACGATGACAGCGGCCAGTGCCATCCCGTGACCGTTCTCGCCGGTTCGCTTGATCTGATTCAGCGCGATGAATCCCATCACGACGCCGGCGATGTCGGCCAGCGGAACCAGGAGGCCGGCACAGGATGCGATGAGCGCGATGATCGCCAGCGTGTTGGTCGCGCGGGGCGAGGAGTAGTACCGAGGCTGCGCTGCGCCAGGCTGCGGCGCGTAGTACGGCGGCATGCTCGTGAATTGCTGGGGCGCCGACTCGCCGGCCGGCACAGGTGGAGCCGGAGCGACGTACGCGTCAACCGGGGACGGCGGATCCTGTGCCTTGGCCATGCAGACAACCTACTGGAACGACTGCGGGCCCGCACCGAATGGTGCGGGCCCGCAGGACGTTCGATCGGCTCTTAGTAGCCCGAGAGGCTACCGACTGTTCCGAGAACTGACGCCTCCGCGATCAACGCGAAGATCCAGAACAGCGTGAAGAGGAGGCTGAAAGCCGCGCCGACGATACCGGCAATGAGGCCGATGAGCGACATCCACCGCGGTGCAGCCGGCTCGCGCTTGTGGCCCATCTGGGAAACGATGATCGCCGCAATGCCTACCAGAAGTCCGAAGATCGGAGCCCAGAGGAAAATGACAGCGACAATGCCGAGGATGAAACCGACGAGGCTGAGGGTCTGCTTCGGACCCGCCGCAGCGGGAGCCGGTGCCGGCGCGGCCGGCGGAGTTGCTGGATCTGTCATGGGGGTGCTGCTCCTTAAAGTTTGCTGAAAAGCCTTAGCGTTGCCCATAGTGGCATTGCCTTGGGGCAGTGTCAACGAACCTACCCGGACAGGTCAGACAGATTTTTGCCGCAATTTCAGGCTTGAATCGTCGTGACCGGCAGCGTGGAGTCCGCGCCGAAGTCGAGTCCGGATGGCTCGTGGCCCGCCATGACCAGTTGCGCCCCGAGCGCGGCGATCATCGCTCCGTTGTCGGTGCACAGTGACAGCGGCGGCACCCTCAGCTCGATTCCGACGGCTTCGGTGCGCTCCGCGGCAAGCTCCCGGATGCGCGCATTCGCCACGACCCCTCCGCCGAGCAGAAGACGTGGCACGCCGAGGTCCACGCAGGCCGCGATCGCTTTGGTGAGCAGCACTTCCGCGACGGCCTCGCGAAAACTCGCGGCGACATCCGCGATCGGAATCTCGGTACCGGCATCCGCCGACTGCTCGACCCACCGCGCGACGGCTGTCTTGAGTCCCGAGAACGAGAAGTCGTAACGATGCCGTTCGAGGTCCTTCGGCAAACTGAGGCCACGCGGAAATCGGATCGCGGCCGGATTGCCGCCGACCGCGGCCCGGTCGATCTGCGGCCCGCCCGGATAGGGCAGCCCCAGCAGTCGGGCGACCTTGTCGAATGCCTCGCCGGCGGCATCGTCGATGGTCTCACCGAGGAGTTCGACGTCGGAGACGAGGTCGCGCACCAGTAGCAGTGACGTGTGTCCTCCGGAGACGAGGAGGGCGATCGTCGGGTACTGCAAGGCCTGCGCCGAGAGGATGTCGGCGCCGACGTGCCCGACGAGATGATTTACCGCATAGAGCGGCTTACCGAGCGCGACGCTGAGCGCTTTCGCAGCGCCAACTCCCACCATGAGTGCGCCCGCGAGTCCGGGGCCGGAGGTCACAGCAATCGCGTCGAGCTCCGCGAGTTCCACGCCAGCCTCGGCCAGTGCCGCCGTCAGTGCGGGGGTCAGCGCCTCGAGATGAGCGCGCGCGGCGACCTCCGGCACGACTCCGCCGTAGCGGGCGTGCTCGTCCATCGATGACGAAATGACGTTGGCGAGCAGTGTCGTCCCGCGGACGATGCCGATGCCGGTCTCATCGCAGCTGGTTTCGATGCCGAGGACGATTGGTTCCTCAGCTCGTCGAAGCTCGCTCACACGTCATCCTCGTCGGGTGCGTCGGGTTCGGAGCGCTCCAGTGGCAGGCACATGACCTGCGCATCCACATTGCCCGGCTGGTAGTAGCCCCTGCGCACCGCAATCTGCTCGAAGCCCAGCGATTCGTAGAGCTCGTGGGCGTTCGGATTATCGGCTCGCACTTCGAGAAACACCTGGCTGGCTTCGCGGATTTCGGCCTCGGCGATCAGCCGCTCCATGAGCAGCCGTCCCAGTCCCTTGCGGCGCATCGCCGGAGCAACGGCAATCGTCTGGATCTCGCCGTCGCCGCCATCGGGGGCAAGCAGTCCCGCGTACCCGACCAGGACTTCCGGACGCTCGGGCTCGAACGCCACGAGGTAGTAGGTGTGCTCACTGCCGAGCTCACTGCTCATGGACTCGAACGACCACGCGTCTTCGACGAACGTGGCGATCTCCAGAGCCATGATCGCCTCAAGGTCGTGCGGCGTTGCTCGGCGAATCTCGAAATCCATCAGCTGACTCGTTTCGGTCCGGCAGACACGGTCACATCCGGCGATCGCAGATACAGTGCGCCCTCGCCCGCGAATGGGCGATTGTGAAGATACAGCAGTTCGGCGACCATCCCGAGGGCGCCGGCCGAGACGATTGCGACATCCATCCTGGCGTGGCCGTCGAATCCCGGGACGACCTCGGCCAACCACGCGGGCGGCGCGAGCGCCGGGCCGACCTCCCGGATGGGCAGCCCGTCGACATCCGTACCGCCGTACGTCGACCAGTAGACCTCGCGGCGGCGGGCATCCGTAACGACGAGAGTTGGTGTCTCGAGGCCGAACGCGACGGCATCGTGGCTCACGACGGGCACGACGGGCTTGCCGATTCCGAGGGCGAACGCTCGTGCTGCGGCGATGCCGACGCGCAGCCCGGTAAACGGCCCCGGTCCCATGCCGGCGGCGACACCGCTCAGGGCGGTTACCGGGATATCCGCTGCGGCCAGCGCTCGTGCGATGAGGGTGCCGATGACCTCCGCGTGCCGTCGCGTGTCGGCCTCGCCAAATTCGGCGATGACGCCCGCCTCGCGGTCGACCACGGCGACGCTGGTGCCTGCTGAGGTGTCAATCGCGAGAAGCACCGATCCACCCTAAGTCTTCCCAGCGTTCACCGTGGCCCGTGATCGTGACGGTGCGCGGTTCGGACCCGTCGGCCGCCGATGACTCCCGCAGGATGTCGACCTGTAGCCAGTCATTCGTGAGCCCGTCGAGGAGTCCCGCTCCCCATTCGACGACCACGATGGAGTCGGCGAATTCGATGTCGAGGTCGTCGAGTTCCAGCGCGCTGCCCAGCCGATACGCATCGACGTGGACGAGTGGCGCGCCAGCATTCGCAGGATCGGCTCGCGGATGCGTGCGCGCCAGCACGAAGGTCGGGCTGGTCACGGGTCCGCGAACACCGAGTTCCGCGCCGAGCCCCCGAGTGAGCGTCGTTTTTCCTGCGCCAAGCGCACCATTCAATAAGACAAGATCGCCGGCAACCAGCCTTCTGGCGATGACTGCGCCGAGCGCCTCCATGTCCTCGGGCGTCGGGATGACCAGCTCGACCGGCGCGTCGCTCGTCACGGCACGAAGACGCGTGTCACCCGTGGGCCCAGGCGCGTCACTATTTCGTAGTTGATGGTTCCGGTGGCGACGGCCCAGTCGTCGGCGGTCGGTGCGCCGTTGCTACCGTCGGCGAACAGGATGGCGCGGTCGCCGACGCGAACCTCGTCGTCGCCGACATCCACGACGAACTGATCCATCGCGACGCGTCCGCTGATCGTGTAGGGCTTGCCGTTGATCGAGACGGGGGCGACGGATGACGCCGATCGCGGGATTCCGTCCGCGTAGCCGAGCGGCACGAGCGCGAGGTTGGTCTCGGCCTTCGTGCGATAGGTGAAGCCGTAAGAGACTCCGCTGCCGGCGGGAACGCGTTTGACCGAGACGATTTCGGCGCTGAACTCCATCACCGGTCGCAGTCCGAGGTCTGACGATGATTGACCGTCGAAGGGCGACAACCCGTAAGCGCCGATGCCGATTCGCACGAGGTTCTGACGGGTCTCGGGCCGCGACAGGGCTCCCGCCGTCGCGGCAAGGTGACGCAGTTCCGGGTGGAGTCCCGCATCCGCGGCGAGCGCGAGGGCGTCCTCGAATCGGCGGAGCTGAAGCATGTCTTCGTCTTCGCCGGCGTTTGCCAGATGGCTCCAGACCCCCCGCACGGATACCTGTCCCTCGCGCTCGAGTTCGGCCGCGCGATCGAACATGGCGGCCGCGAGTCGCTCCTCAATGCCGTTGCGGCTGAGGCCCGTGTCGACCTTGATC
The DNA here is from genome assembly GCA_036266835.1 of Galbitalea sp. Taxonomy (GTDB): domain Bacteria; phylum Actinomycetota; class Actinomycetes; order Actinomycetales; family Microbacteriaceae; genus Galbitalea. The sequence goes on from DATAXD010000055.1 coordinate 10,158, forward strand.
TGGATGTGCGCGAGACCGGTTGTTGCACCCGCGCGCTCGAGTTGATCCATCGTGGAGATTCCGAGGTCGATTCCGTGGTCGACGGCCGCGGCGAAGTCGGAGTCTTCTCCGTGCAGCCAGGTGAGGATTGGCGCGGTGATACCGGCTTCGCGGAGGGCAAGCCCCTCGGGAATCTCGACGACTCCGATCCAGCTCGCTCCGGCATCCACCGCGGCTCGTGCGACCTCGGTTGCCCCGTGTCCGTAGGCTTCGGCTTTGACGACGACCATTACCTCGGCTGGCGCAACGGCGTCGCGCAGGACTCGGATGTTCGAACGAACCGCACCGAGATCAATTCGCGCCTCGCGCATTGGGCGCGTCATCCGGTCACCGCGCCCGTTACTGACGTCGGCGACGAATCGGCTGACTCGGCGATCACATACGCAACCGCGATGCCGGCGTCGTGTGACATCGACAGGTGGATGCGGTCGATCCCGCGATCCGCGACGATGCGCGACACCGCGTTGTGCAGCACGAACGACGGGTCGCCGAGCTCGTTGGAGACGACCTCCATGTCGTGCCAGCGAACTCCGGTCGAGTCTCCGATGGCCTTGATGAGCGCTTCCTTGGCGGCGAATCGACCGGCAAGGGAATGCAGCGGGAGTTTGCGCTCAGCTCTAGTGAAGAGCCGCTCGAGCAGCGCCGGAGTGCGATCGGCGGCGCGCTCGAACCGGGTGAGGTCGACGACATCCACGCCGATCCCGACAATCATCCGACCTCATCACTCGCGCAAATCATCACTCGACCGTGACCGACTTGGCGAGGTTGCGCGGCTGATCGACATCCAGTCCCTTCGCGGATGCCAGCTCGAGGGCAAAGATGTGCAACGGAATTACCGAGAGCAACGGCTCGAAGAACGTGCCAGCGTGCGGGATGGGCAGCACCTCATCGGCGAACGGCAGCACGGCGGCGTCACCCTTCTCGGCGATCGCGATGACCCGCGCCCCGCGAGCGCGGATTTCCTGGATGTTGGAGACGATTTTCGCGTGCAGCGAGTTCGGGTCCAGCGGACTCGGCACGATCACGAACACGATCTGGCCCGGCTCGATGAGAGCTATCGGCCCATGCTTCAGCTCGCCCGCCGCGAACCCCTCGGCGTGGATGTACGCGAGCTCCTTGAGCTTGAGCGCGCCCTCGAGCGCAATCGGGAAGCCGACGTGACGCCCGAGGAAGAGCACGGAATGCGTGTCCGCCATCCATCGCGCGAGTTCGCCGATGCGCTCGGATGCGACGAGCACTTCCGAAATCTTGGCCGGAATCGCCTGCAATTCGGCGATGTTCGCCGCGAGCTGGGGCTTGGTCAGCTCGCCGCGCACCGCGGCCAGGTGAAGCCCGAAGAGATACAGCGCGGTGATCTGCGCGACAAAGGCCTTCGTGGACGCGACGGCGACTTCGGGTCCGGCGTGGGTGTAGATCACGGCGTCCGATTCGCGCGGAATCGACGAGCCCTGGGTGTTGCAGATCGACAGGTTGCGGGCGCCTTCGTCCTTGGCGTACTTGACCGCGCGGAGCGTGTCGATGGTCTCACCCGACTGGCTGACCGAAATGACCAGCGTGTTCTCGTCGAGGATCGGCGTGCTGTACCGGAACTCGTGCGACAGGGCCACTTCGACCGGAACGCGCGCCCAGGACTCGATCGCATACTTGCCGAGCATCCCGGCGTACGCCGCCGTTCCACACCCGATGATGAAGATCCGCGTTACCGACTTCAGTACGTCATCACTGAGCGATCCGAGGTCGGGAAACGCGACGGCGCCGTCCTCGACGCGACCGAGAAGCGTGTTGTAGACGGCATCCGGCTCCTCGCTGATCTCCTTGCGCATGAAGCTCGACCAGCCGCCCTTTTCGGATGCCGAGGCATCCCAGGCGACCTCATACTCGCGCGTTTCGACCGAGTTGCCGTCGAAGTCGGTGACCTCGACGGATTCCGGCCGAATCGTCACCATCTGGTCATCGCCGATTTCGACCGCTCGGCGGGTGTGCTCGACGAAGGCCGCGACATCCGAGCCGAGGAAGTTCTCGCCCTCGCCGAGGCCGATGACGAGCGGCGAAATGCGTCGCGCGCCCACGACCTCGCCGGGTCGGTCCTGATGGACCACAAGAAGAGTGAACGCCCCTTCGAGGCGGTTCACAACCTGCCGCATCGCGAGCGTCAGATCGCCGGTTTCCCGGAACGCGCGCCCGATCATCAGTGCCGCCACCTCGGTGTCGGTGTCGCTCGCGAAGGTCTCCCCGGCATCCAGAAGCTCCTGCTTGAGCTGAGCGAAGTTCTCGATGATCCCGTTGTGGATCAGGGCGAGCTTTCCGTCGTCGCCAAGATGCGGATGCGCGTTGGCATCCGTCGGCCCACCGTGGGTTGCCCAGCGGGTGTGGCCGATGCCGGTTTGTCCGTCGACCAGGGGGCTCGCGTCGACCTCGTCGACCAGCACCTTGAGCTTGCCCGCGTGCTTGCGGGTCTCGAGGACGCCGTCCGAGCCGATCACCGCGATACCCGCAGAGTCGTATCCGCGATACTGCAGACGACTGAGGCCGCCGAGCAGGACAGCCGTACTGCCCTTAGGTCCCACGTACCCCACGATTCCGCACATCCCGCAATTCTAGGTTGCCTCTTGCGGGACTAGCGTTGTCTGCACAATGCATGAGGCAGCATCCGCGCAACCGTCGCCATTCGTCGAAATCGATCGCGCAAGTTGGGCGGAATTGGCTCCCTCGACGCAATTGCCCCTGAGTGAAGCCGAACTTGTACAACTTCGCGGTCTCGGCGACCGCCTCGACACGAGCGAAGTCAGCGACGTGTATCTGCCCCTGTCGCGGCTGATCAACCTGTACGCGGGCGGCGCGCGAGCTCTGCACAAGTCGACGAGCGAGTTTCTGCATGGTCGAAATCCGAGTACTCCCTTTGTTATTGGTGTTGCTGGGTCGGTGGCTGTCGGAAAGTCGACGACGGCGAGACTGCTTCGCGAACTTCTCGCCCGCTGGGATGACACGCCCCGGGTCGAGTTGGTCACAACCGACGGGTTTCTGTACCCGAACGCGGTTCTCCAGGAGCGTGGCCTGATGGAGCGCAAAGGCTTCCCGGAGAGTTACGACCGCCGCGCCCTTCTGCGCTTCGTGACGAACGTGAAGAGCGGAGTGAAGGAGGTTCGCGCGCCGTTCTATTCGCACCTGAGCTACGACATCGTTCCGGATGCTGAGATCGTCGTTCGCACACCCGACATCCTGATTGTCGAAGGCCTCAATGTTCTCCAGCCGCCGAGCCAGAGCGGTCGTCTCGCCGTCAGTGACCTGTTCGATTTCACCGTCTATGTGGACGCCCGTACCAGCGATATCGCGGAGTGGTACGTCGAGCGCTTCCTGTCTCTGCAGCGCGGGGCCTTCACCAACCCGAAGTCGTACTTTCACCGGTACGCCAGCCTTTCGGAAGAAGCCGCAATCGCACAGGCTCGCTCGATCTGGGCATCCATCAACGAGCCGAACCTGTTGCAGAACGTGTTGCCGACGCGGGCGCGGGCATCCCTGGTGCTCCGCAAGGGCTCCAATCACGCGGTGAGCTCGGTACTACTTCGCAAGATCTGAACCCTTGCGGGCGGAGCGATCACGCTCGAAATACCGGCCGGTGCCGGGGGTTGACGGCGACCGGTAAACTTCGATTGCCTCCAGTAACGACCCCGGCAATCGACAGGAAGGGCAGACGTGGCAACCGTCGTTTCGGTACAGTCACAGTGGCCCCTGACGGGCCGCGACGAACAGTTGAGCCAGATCACGGCGGTCCTTCGCTCGCACTTCGTGTCGATCGTTGTGCTGACCGGCGAATCCGGTGTCGGCAAGTCGCGTCTCGCCGCCGAGTCTGCGGCGACGCTGGCCGATGACGGATGGGCGATCATCCGCGTCGCTGCGACCGAGATGCTGACCGGGACTCCGCTGGGCGCGCTGATTCCGGCGATCTCGCCGGGGCGCGACGCGATCGATGTAGTCGTGCGCGACTCGCTTGCTATCTTCGACCTGGTGCGCGAGTCCATCAACCGGCTCGCCACCGGCAACCGCGTGGTCATGATCGTCGATGACTTCAGTCTTCTCGATCCGCTGTCGATGACCGTGATCATCCAGCTCGTCGCCGCGAAGGTTGTGCGCCTGATCGCGACGGTTCCCTCGGGCGAATCGTTGCCGGAAGCGTTCGTGTCGATGTGGACGGATGATTCGGCCCTGGTCCTCGAGGTGCTGCCGCTGAGCATCGAGGCAACAGAAGACCTCCTGAACGCCGTGCTCGGTTCGCGCGTCGCCCACAGAAGTGCCGTCGCATTCCACGAGCGATCCGGCGGAAACGTGCTGTTCCTGCGCGAGCTCGTCATCGGAGCGGTTCAGGATGAGCAGCTGCAGGAGCACGACGGCGTCTGGCAACTGCTCGGCAAGCCCCTCGGAACCCCTGCGCTGCACGACCTGATCCGCGCGCGCCTTTCGCACCTCAACGGCCCGCAGAAAGCGCTGGTCGAACGGCTCGCCGTGTGCCATCCGCTGACCGTCGACGACCTGCCGACGAAGGCAAAGGACAATCTCGTCTCGCTCGAGCGCGCCGGCCTGGTGATCGTCGAAGAACGTCGCGGTCGTGCCTGGCTGTCGCTGTCACATCCGCAGTACGACGAAGCCGTGCGCGGATCGATGTCGCGCGTCGCCACTCGCGATCTGCTCGTCGACCAGGCCGCGCTCGTCGCGACCCACGAGATGTCACCCGAGGATGAACTGCGGGTCGCACTGTGGAGGCTGGATGCCGGCGTCGAGTCCGATCCCACCATCCTGTTCCGCGCCACCCACCTCGCTGCCCTCGGTGGGGACCACGCGCGCGCCGAGAATCTCGCAGCGGCGGCAATCGAGGCGGGCGCTCCGCCGGCCGAGATGCTGCTCGTGCAGGGACAGGCCATCTGGACGCTCGGCCGCATCTCCGAAGCCATCACCATCCTGGAGCGCGCCGCGCTCGAGGATGAGGCCAACCCCAGCTCAGTCCAACTCACCGGCCAGATCGCCGCGGCGCTCGCGAGCGCCTACGCCGGCGACACGGATGGCAATATCCGTGGCCTCGAAGTGCTCGATCACGCGATCGAGCGGCATCCGGAGCTCTCGATCACGCTCGCGTTCCCGAAGTCGGTGCTGCTGCTGAATCTCGAGAACGCGGCACTGTCCGAACTCGCGCTCGAGGTCGCCACACCCGGGCCCGGAGCGGATGAGGCCGAGCGCGCGAATTTCGCCCTTGCCCAGGCCCTGCCGCTCTCCGCCCTCGGACGCATGACCGACGCGCTCGACGCCGCGCACTTCGCCGTCTCGCACAGCGTCGAGAGCCTCCAGCCGGCGTTCTCGCTGCGTCGTGCCCAACTGGTGCTCGAGACCGCGCTGATCCAGGTGGGCTCGCTCGAAGAGGCGCGCGCGGTCGCGGCCCGATCGATCGAGGCCTGCATCGAAAGCGAGGACGAACTCGGTACCCGCTACAACGAACTCATGCTCGGCCAGTGCTACCTGGGCATGGGGCGCCTGGACACCGCCGGGCGCTGGTTCAGCGACGTCATCAGCGGCTCGCAAGTGCGCGGATCGGTGTTCTACCTCGACCAGGCCAAATCGTTTCTGGCACTCGCCCTGCTGTGGAGTGGTCGCCCGGGCGAAGCGGCTGCGGTTCTCGCCGATCTCGACCAGAGCCTGGTCGCGGCAAGCTCGGTCGCCGCATTTGCAACCCTCTGGCTGGATGCCGTGCGCGGCGGTCGGGACCGGGCCGCCGTCGGGATGATCCGGCGCGCGAGGTCCGTCGCCGACCGCGGCCACGTCATCCACGCCGCGCGCCTGCTCCACGGGGCTGCGCGGATCGGTGCCGCCTCGCAAGCGGCGCCTGTCCTTGCGTCACTGGCGGCCGGCAACACCTCGCCCCTGCTTCAGGCGCAGGCGGCCCACGCCGCCGCGGAAGGCTCATCCGACCGGGACGCCCTCGTGGCCGTCGGCGAGCAGTGGGAGGCCATGGGCTACAACCTCTTCGCGAGCGAATCGTTCGTGTCGGCGAGCGGCGCGGCGCGGCGCGCCCACGACTCGCGCGTCGCCGTGAGCCTGCAGAACCGAGCGGATGAGCTGATCGCCAAGTGCGAGAGCCCCGCCACTCCGCTACTTCAGTTCGCCGAGCGCGGCGAGCGGCTCACCGGCCGCGAGCGCGAGATCGCTGCTCTTGCCGCTCAGGGACTATCGAGTCTCGAGATCGCGAAGCGGCTGCAGGTGTCGCCGCGGACGGTAAACAATCACCTGCACGCCGCGTACGCGAAGCTCGGGGTGCGCGGGCGCGGAGAGCTTTAGGCCTCAGCCGGCGGCGTTGAACAGGAGAATCTCGTCACTCGGCTTCCACAACAGGAGAAACCGTCCTGATTTCGCCGCCTCATCCTGTTGAACGCGGGTCGGGGTCAGGAATCTGGTAAATCGGCAGGCGTGTTGTGGCACTTCAGACGGCGTGGCGCATGGAGTTCCGACCTTGCGATGGATGCGGCGGGCGCGGCTACTTCGCGAGATCGGCCTTCACGACATCCGCGAGTTGGTGCGCGATGCGGTCGGCCGTCGCCTGATCCTCGGCTTCGACCATGACCCGCACCATCGGCTCAGTGCCGGATGGCCGAAGGAGAACACGCCCGGTCTCTCCGAGTTCCGCCTCAGCTGCGGCAACCGCATCCGCAATCGCCTTGTTGCCCGCGAGGCCGTGGTGGTCGACTCCGCGCACGTTCACCAGGATCTGCGGATAGACCGTCATTACCGATGCGAGTTCGGCCAGCGACTTGCCCGAGCGAGCGACCTCGGCGACCAGATGAAGGCCGGTCAGGATGCCGTCGCCGGTCGTCGCGAACTCGGTCATGATCACGTGTCCGGACTGCTCACCGCCCAGCGAGAGTTCCTTCTCGTTCAGCGTCTCGAGCACGTAGCGGTCGCCGACCGCCGTCTCGAGCACCGTGATCCCCTGGTCAGCCATCGCACGCTTCAGCCCGAGGTTGCTCATGACGGTGGCCACCAGCGTCGAGTTCTTCAGGACACCGCGCTCGTTCATTGCGACCGCGAGGATGGCCATGATCTGGTCTCCGTCGACGACGTTGCCCGCTGCGTCGACCGCGAGGCAGCGGTCGGCATCCCCGTCGTGAGCAATCCCGAGGTCGGCGCCGGCTTCAACAACCGCCTTCGCGAGATTGTCGAGATGCGTGGACCCGACTCCGTCGTTGATGTTGAGCCCGTCCGGCTCGGCGCCGATCACTGTGACCGTCGCGCCGGCATCCGAGAACACCTCCGGCGAGAGCCCGGCAGCCGCGCCGTGTGCGCAGTCGAGCACGAGGTGCACGCCGTCGAGCCGGTTCGGCAGGGTCGAGAGCAAATGTACGACATAGCGATCCTCGGCATCCGCGAAACGACGGATGCGGCCGACATCCGCCCCGGTTGGCGCCAGCTTGGTTTCGCCCAGCGCCACCTCGATGCGGTCCTCGACCTCGTCGGGCAGCTTCGTGCCGCCCTTCGCGAAGAACTTGATGCCGTTGTCGGGCGCCGGGTTATGCGAGGCGGAAATCATGACGCCGAGATCGGCCTTGAAATCACCGACCAGGAAGGCCAGCGCGGGCGTCGGCACAACACCGGCGTCGTAGACATCAACGCCGGAACTTGCGAGGCCGGCATTCACCGCTCCCGCGAGAAACTCGCCGGAGATCCGCGGGTCGCGCGCGACAACGGCGATTGGACGCCGGCCGGACGCTCGTCGACCATCCGCGACCCGGCCCTTGCCGAGCACGACGGCGGCCGCCTGCGCCAGACCTAGCGCGAGCTCGACGGTGAGGCCGGAGTTCGCCTTGCCGCGAACCCCGTCCGTACCGAATAGCCGTGGCATTTTCGGATGCCGTTTCTACAAGCGCCCGTTTTCGAGAAACGCGTCAGCGCTTCGAGAACTGCGACGCCTTGCGGGCCTTCTTGAGACCGGCCTTCTTGCGCTCGATGACGCGAGCGTCACGAGTCAGGAAGCCGGCCTTCTTCAGCGCCGGACGATTGTTCTCCCGGTCGATCTCGTTCAGCGAGCGCGCGATTGCCAGACGCAGCGCGCCGGCTTGGCCCGAGGGGCCACCGCCGGTGATTCGGGCGATCACGCTGTACGAACCGAGCAGGTCGAGAACCTTGAATGGGTCGTTGATGAGCTGCTGGTGCAGCTTGTTGGGGAAGTACTCCTCGAGAGTGCGTCCGTTCACGGTAAACGTGTCGCCACCCGGAACGAGGCGCACGCGCGCGATGGCCTCCTTGCGACGGCCAACGGCTGCGCCCGGGACGTTGAGGATCGTGCGCGGCGCCTTCGGTGCCTCGCTCGGGGTGCTCTCGGTGGTGAAGCTGCCCGCTTCGCCGCTCTCCGTGGTGTAGCTGGAAAGCACAGCGCTGGAAAGCACAGCGCTGGAAAGCTCAGCGCTGGAAAGCTCCGCGCTCGTCGGCTCCTCGGACTCGGGAGCGTCTTCGATGATGTCGTCTTCGATCTTCGCCATGATTTTTCTGTTCCTAAAGTCTGTTCGGGCCGACGCTACTGGGCGACCTGGCTGAGGACGTACGGCTTGGGCTGCTGCGCGGCGTGCGGGTGCTCAGGCCCGGCGTACACCTTGAGCTTGGTGAGCTGGGCACGACCGATCGAGTTCTTCGGAAGCATCCCTCGAACCGCCTTCTCGACCGCGCGGGTCGGGTGCTTCTCGAGCAGTTCGGCGTAGGTCATGGATGAGAGACCGCCCGGGTAACCGGAGTGGCGGTACGCCTGCTTCTGTGCGAGCTTTGCGCCAGTGAGGGCGATCTTGTCTGCGTTGATGATGATGACGAAGTCGCCCATGTCCATGTGCGGGGCGAACGTCGGCTTGTGCTTACCGCGCAGGAGTGTCGCGGCGTGGCTGGCAAGACGACCGAGGACAACATCCGTGGCGTCAATGACAACCCAGTCGCGCTGAACGTCAGCGGGCTTGGGAGAGAACGTACGAGTCACAGCTCTACTTACTTTCTGGTCGAAATGAGGTGATCGAGAATCCCACTCCGGTGAACGTTCGCCCGACGATGTCGGCGAACCTTCCGTGGAGGGCTCAAGTTCGTGGTGTGCTCTCCGCTCAGACTTCAGGTCTGGGAGGCGCTGGCACCAAGGGTCTACCTTAGCCGGGCCGGGCATGCTCGGTCAATTTGAGAGCGCTACTCGCTCTCCTCGTCGCGGCGCGCCCGGGTCTGCTCGGCGCGACTGGCGAGCTCCGAATCATCCGGGTATCCGACCTCCAGCATTGTGAGACCCTTCGCGGGTAACACCGTGAACGCGCTGCTGCGCGCACGCTCGTCCAGCAGCTTGCGCGCTCGCGACGCCGCGAGGTTGCCTTCCCCGACCGCAACGGATGCTCCGACGAGCGCCCGCACCATACTGTGGCAGAACGCATCCGCCTGGAGCCTCGCGACCAGGACACCGTCGTGGTCGCGCGCCCACTCGAACCGCTGGAGCGTGCGGATGGTCGTTGCACCCTCGCGAGGTTTGCAATACGCGGCGAAATCGTGGAGACCGACGAGGGGTTCTGCCGCCTTGTTCATCGCGTCGACATCGAGCTCGCTCGGATACCAGAGCGTGTTTGCACGTCGCAACGGATTCTTCGGCGCAGCGCGGTCCGCGACGCGGTACTCGTAGCGTCGCCACGCCGCGGAGAAGCGGGCGTCGAATCCGGCCGGCGCGACGGTCGAGGACTTCACGTACAGGTCACTGTTCATTCCCGCGATGCCGTTGAGCCGGCGCGCAAGTCGCGCGGCGCGAAATTCAGGCGTGCGCTGCGGTTTGGTGGCGCCCTTGCCGCGATGGGTGTCGTCGAGGCCGGCGAGTTGGGCATCGGTGAGGTCGAGGTGCGCGACCTGGCCGAGCGCGTGGACGCCCGCATCCGTTCGGCCGGCGACCGTGAGTTTCGGCGGGGTGCCGAAGCGGGTGAGGATCGTCGCGAGCGCAGCCTCGAGTTCGCCCTGCACGGTGCGGCGATGCGGCTGGCGGCTCCATCCGCTGAATCCCGTCCCGTCGTACGCGATGTCGAGCCGAAGTCGCGTGAGCTGCGCGTGCAGCCCCTTCGGCGATTCGATCACGCGCCGAGCCTACTTCCTGGCCGGACGGCCGCAGCGCGCGAATAGCATGAGTTACGCAAGTGGGCGTGGAGGTAGATGCGACATGAATGAGCTCATCGAGCCGATGCTGGCCAAGCTGACGGATGCGGTGCCGCTGCCCGACGAGGTCGCTGGCGGACTGCTGTATGAACCCAAGTGGGACGGATTCCGCGGCATCGTCTACTTCGACGGCACGGATGTCGAGATCGGCAGCCGCGGATCGAAGCTGCTCACGCGCTACTTTCCGGAACTCGTCGAGATGTTCACGCAACAGCTGCCGAACCCGTGCGTCCTGGACGGCGAAATTGTGGTTCGGCGAGGCCGGGCTGGCGGCGAACGGCTCGACTGGGAGACGCTGTCGCAGCGCATCCATCCGGCCGTCTCGCGAGTCGCCAAACTTTCGGCCGAGACGCCGGCCTCGTTCGTCGCGTTCGACCTGCTGTCAATCGACGGCAAGTCGCTGCTCGAAGCACCCTTCGCCCAACGCCGCGCAGCGCTCGAGAAGCTGCTCGCCAAGGCGAAGCCTCCGCTGCACCTCACGCAGACCTCGACCGATCCCGCCGTCGCGAATCGATGGCTCGAGGAATTCGAGGGAGCCGGCCTCGACGGCGTTGTCGCCAAGCCGCTCGCTGCTGCGTACGGTCCCGGCAAGCGCGTCATGTTCAAAACCAAGCACGATCGGACCGCAGATGTCGTGCTGCTCGGCTACCGCATCCACAAGTCTGGCGCTGGTGTCGGATCGTTGCTGCTCGGTTTGTACGGTTCGGACGGCGAACTGGGCAACGTCGGTGGGGCATCCGCGTTTTCGGATGCTCGGCGGCTCGAACTCGTGGAGGAGCTGGCTCCACTCGTGAAGCGCGATGAGAGTGGTGAGATCGTGAAGGGCGCGACGGATCGCAGTCGATTCTCCGGATCGAAGGATGTCTCGTTCGTCGCTCTCGAGCCAACCCGCGTCCTCGAGGTCAAGTACGACCAGATGGAGGGGCCGCGGTTCCGGCACACGGTGCAGTTCGTCCGCTGGCGCCCGGAACGCGATGCACGCAGCTGCACGTTCGAGCAGCTCGAGCGCCCCATCGCCTATGACCTCGGGGACGTTTTCGCGTAACCCGGGCCGTTGCGGGCGGACTACGCCGGCTTCCGCGCCTTCGAGGGCTGGACGCGTGGCGGCTCACCGGGCATCTTGGGGAAGTCGGGCGGAAACGGCAGCTCGCCGAGGCCAGTGCCGAGGTCTCGCTCCCACCACTCGAGGAGCGTTGCGATCGATCCTGGCGAAGCCGAGAACTCCGCCCACGGGTCGCCGACCGTAGCAAGTCGGTCCGGCACGGTCAGGATAGTGAACGCCATCGGGTCCGCGGTCGGCAACTCGTCCCAGGAGACCGGCGTGGAGACGGATGCGTGCGGCAGCGCGCGCGGACTGTAAGCGCCGGCCATCGTGCGGTCTCGGTTTGCCTGGTTGAAGTCGACGAACATCTTTTCGCCGCGCTCTTCCTTCCACCACGCGGTGGTCACGGTGTCCGGCATCCGCCGTTCCAGCTCTCTCGCCGCCGCGATAACAGCGTGACGAACCTCGAGAAACTCATGCTTCGCGTCGATCGGCGCGAAAACGTGGATGCCGCGATTTCCTGATGTCTTGACGAACGCCGTCAGCCCCGCCTCCGCGAGCACCGTCCGCAGCTCGAGAGCGACCGGCACCGCATCCGAAAAATTCGTGCCCGGCTGCGGATCGAGGTCGATGCGCAGCTGGTCGGGATTGTCGGGGTCGGAGGCCAGCGATGCCCACGGATGAAACACGACCGTGTTCATCTGAGCCGCCCAGACGGCGACCGCGGGCTCGTCGATCACGAGCTGGGGGTGCGAGCGCCCGCTCGGATATGTGACGTCGACGGCGCGCACGTAGTCGGGCGCGCCCTTCGGCGGATTCTTCGAAAAGAACCACTCGCCATCGATCCCGTCACCAAAACGCTGAAGCGAGATCGGACGGTTTCCATTGGCGGCGACAAACGGACCGCCCACGGCAACGAGATAGCTTGCGAGATCGAATTTCGTGATGCCCGGCTCCGGGTACAGGATGCGATCGGGACTCGAGATCCGCACCTCCCGCACGCCTGACGGACCGGGCACTTCCAAAATGCGAGCTTCGCTGGCCATAGCTCACCGTAAACCAGATTCGATGGTTGACGCCCGCCGTCGGGTGGACAATGCTCGGTTGAGTCCTATGGCGAAGAAGACAGCTCCCCCGAAGAAATTGACACCCGCCGTGTCGGATTCTTCGCCGCGCCTTGCCGGTCTCGACGGCCTTCGCGCCATCGCGGTGATCGCCGTGGTCGCCTTCCACGTGCTCCCGGGCGAGGTTCCCGGCGGCGGACTCGGTGTCGACATCTTCTTCGTGATCAGCGGATTCCTCATCACCGGACTGCTCGTCGCGGAACGCGCGGAGACCGGCCGCATCCGCCTTCGATCGTTCTGGGCGAGACGTGCCAGGCGCCTGCTGCCGGCGCTCGCGATCCTCGTTCTGGTCTGCGCCACGGTCGCCTTCGCCTTCGGAGGCGACGTCCTGGTCGGGATCGGGAGGCAGGTGCTGGGTGCGGCCACCTTCAGCAGCAACTGGCTGTCGATCGCCAGCGGCACGAGCTACTTCACCGGCACCACCCCAGAGCTTTTCCGCAACCTGTGGTCGCTCGCCGTCGAGGAACAGTTCTACCTGATATGGCCGTTCGTCGTGCTGCTCGTCGTTCTGGTGCGTTGGAAGTGGGTGCGGTTCGGGATCTTCGCGGCTGTCGCCGTCGGTTCCGCAACGGAAATGGTGCTGCTCTACTCCCCTAAAGTCGACCCGACCCGCGTCTACTACGGCACCGACACGCACAGCTTCGGACTCGCGCTCGGAGCGGCGCTGGCCGTGGCGACGGCGGGGATGGCGCGACGCGCGCTGGAGTGGCCGAAGTGGCCGCGGCGCATCCTGCCCGCCGTTGGGCTGGTCGCCATCGCAGGCTTGGTAGCAATCGCGGTCCTGCTTCCCTCGGATTCCGCGCTCAGCTTCCAGGGAGGCCTCGCCCTGGTTGCGGTGCTGAGCGCGCTGGCGATCCTCGGCGCGGTCGTGCCGGGCTCGCTCCTGGGCGCGGGACTCGACATCCTTCCCATGCGCTGGACCGGCGCCCGCTCGTACGGCATCTACCTGTGGCACTGGCCGGTGTTGGTGCTGGTGGTTGCCGCTGCCCCGCGATGGCAGGATTCGCCGTCGACGGGGTGGCTGATCGGCGCGGTCACCGTCGCTATCACCGTGGCCGCCGCCGCGCTTTCCTATCAATTCGTGGAACGACCGATCAGGCGGATGGGATTCCGGGCCTGGCTCGCGCGCGGCTGGGTAGGCGGCCATCGCAGCCTGCGAATCACCTCCGCTGCGGTGATCGGCGTGCTGCTGGTTACCGGCGTCGGCGGCACCGCCCTCGCCATTGCGCACGCACCCACATCCGGAACCGCGCAAAACGACATCAAGGCGGGCATCGTCGCCCTGGCCAGGGCGAAGCATCTTCCGCCACCGCCGCCGGGAGCGCCCGGCAGCAACATGGATGCGATCGGCGACTCGGTGATGCTGGCATCCGCCCCCGAGCTGCGGCATGTCTATCCCGGGATCTACATCGACGCCGTGGTCTCACGGCAGATGAACACCCTGCCCGGAATCGTTCGCTTACTACTCAGGAAGAATGAGCTTCGGCAGATCCTCGTGGTAGGTCTGGGGACGAACGGACCGATCGCCACATCGACGCTTGAGGAGGTTCGCACGATGATCGGTCCGAACCGCCAGATGGTTCTCGTCAATGTCGAAGAACCACGCGTCTGGGAATCCGAGGTAAACGACACGCTGAATCGCTTCTCCCAGGACTATGAGAACGTTGCGCTGGCGAACTGGTACGGCGCGATCCTGCCGCACATCTCGATCCTGGCGCCCGACCACATCCATCCGGGACCGACCGGCGGGCGCATCTACACGAATGCGTTGACGGCTGCGATTGCCCGACTCAAGGCGTTGCCGCCCTATCCGACGGTGTCGGACTTCTTCTCGACCACGCCGCTGCCGACTTCCGGCCACTGACAATCGGGAGTGTTACTCGGCGGAGATGGACTCCGCGTCGTCGTCGTCTGCCGCGTCCGCTTCTGCGGCCTCGGCTTCGGGAGTGTCCGACTCTGGAGCGTCGGTCGCCTCTTCGACGACCGCGGCCTCCTCGGCCGGAGTCTCGTCGTCGGGCACGTTCTCGATCACCGCTTCGTCGGTGGTCTGCTCGGCTGTGATCTTCTGGTCTGCAGTCTTCTCGTCTGCGGCCTTCTCGGCGGCGGGCTTCGTGCTCGACTTCGATGCGGTCGCGCTCGTCGTCGCCTTCGCCGTCTTCGGCTTCGGGTTCACGGGCTCGAGCACCAGCTCGATCTGCGCCATCGGAGCATTGTCACCCTTGCGGAAGCCGAGCTTCGTGATACGGGTGTAGCCACCCTCACGGTGCTCGACGAGCGGCGCAATCTCGGTGAAGAGCTCGTGCACCACGTTCTTGTCGTGGATGACCGACAGCACGCGACGACGCGCGTGCAGGTCACCGCGCTTCGCGAACGTAATGAGCCGCTCGGCCACCGGACGTAGGCGCTTGGCCTTCGTCTCGGTCGTCTTGATGCTCTTGTGCGTAAACAGGGCAGCCGCGAGGTTCGCAAGCATGAGGCGCTCGCGCGCCGGTCCACCGCCGAGGCGTGGTCCCTTAGTTGGTGCAGCCATTGTCAGGATTCTTTCGTTGTTGTGAAGTAGTTAGAGACGGAGGTTCAGACCTCGTCGTCGTCCCCGCCGTAGAAGTGGGCGCCGTCGAACCCGGGAACGGAGTCCTTCAGGCTGAGACCCATCTCGACCAGCTTGTCCTTGACCTCATCCACCGACTTCTGTCCGAAGTTGCGGATGTTCATGAGCTGCATCTCGGAGAGCGCAACCAGCTCACTCACGGTGTTGATGCCCTCGCGCTTGAGGCAGTTGTAGCTGCGCACCGAAAGGTCGAGGTCCTCGATCGGCATGCTCAGCTCGCTGGACAGCACCGCATCGACCGGCGCGGGGCCAATCTCGATGCCCTCCGCCGCGGTGTTCAGCTCGCGGGCGAGACCGAACAGCTCGGTCAGCGTGCGGCCGGCAGATGCGATCGCGTCACGTGGCGTGATCGCGGACTTGGTCTCGACATCCACGACGAGGCGGTCGAAGTCGGTGCGCTCACCGGCACGCGTCGCCTCCACGCGGTAGGTGACCTTCAGCACCGGCGAGTAGATCGAGTCGACCGGAATCTGGCCAGCCTCGGAGAACTCGCTGCGGTTCTGCGTCGCAGAGACGTAACCGCGACCGCGCTCGATGGTGAGCTCGAGCTCGAACTTTGCCTTGTCGTTGAGCGTCGCGATGACGAGCTCGGGGTTGTGGATCTCGACACCGGCAGGAGCGGAGATGTCGGCAGCCGTGACCTGGCCTGCGCCCTGCTTGCGCAGGTAAGCGGTGATGGGCTCGTCGTGCTCGCTGGAGACGACCAGTCCCTTGATGTTCAGGATGATCTCGGTGACATCCTCTTTGACACCGGGAACGGTGCTGAACTCGTGCAGCACACCATCAATGCGGATGCTGGTAACCGCGGCACCCGGGATGGACGACAGCAGCGTGCGACGGAGCGAGTTGCCGAGCGTGTAGCCGAAGCCGGGCTCGAGGGGCTCGATGACGAATCGTGAACGGAACTCTGAGAGGTTTTCTTCTGCGAGTGTTGGACGCTGTGCAATGAGCACGGGTTGTTCCTTTCGGCGAAGTGTCCGCTATATGACACTTATGGGGTGACGGGTGGCTGGCCCGCCTGAAAGCTATAGACGCGAATTAAGTTGTAAATAGAAAACGTGGGGCGCATAGCGGGTGGGTGCGCCGGCGACGAAGTCGCTAGCGTGCCCGCCCGCAAGTTAGATCAGACGCGGCGCCGTTTCGGCTGGCGAACGCCGTTGTGCGCCTGCGGCGTCACATCGGAGATCACGCCAACCTCGAGGCCTGCTGCCTGAAGCGAACGGATGGCCGTCTCGCGACCGGATCCCGGTCCCTTGACGAAGACATCCACCTTCTTGACACCGTGCTCCTGCGCCTGGCGCGCCGCGGATTCCGCCGAAAGCTGTGCGGCGAATGGGGTCGACTTGCGCGAACCCTTGTAACCGACCGTGCCGGACGACGCCCAGCTCAGTACGGCACCGCTCGGGTCGGTGATGGTGACGATCGTGTTGTTGAAGGTCGACTTGATGTGGGCCTGGCCCACCGCGACGTTCTTCTTCTCTTTGCGGCGGGGCTTACGCGCGGCCGACTTTGGTGCTGCCATTTCTATCGAGCCTTCTTCTTGCCTGCAACGGTGCGCTTCGGACCCTTGCGAGTGCGAGCGTTGGTCTTGGTGCGCTGTCCGTGGACGGGCAGACCGCGACGATGGCGGATTCCCTGGTAGCTGCCGATCTCGACCTTGCGGCGGATGTCGGCGGCGACCTCGCGGCGGAGGTCACCCTCAACCTTGAAATTGCCTTCGATGTAATCGCGAAGAGCGATCAACTGGTCGTCGGTGAGATCCTTTACTCGGATTTCACCGCTGATCTCGGTGTCGGCGAGAGCCTTGAGCGCCCTGGTGCGACCGACACCGTAGATATAAGTCAGTGCGACCTCAACGCGCTTATCGCGCGGAATGTCGACGCCGGCTAGACGTGCCATTTCTTCTTCTCCGTAGAGTCACGTGGAGGTGTTGGACAGAACCGGTGCCGAGGCCTCCAACCCCGGGTGTCCCCGTCTGCGCTCCCAAAGGAACGCGCGGATCTGGTACTGCTCTTGTCTATTTAGTTGTTACGAACCACGAGGGATCGAAGCTCTAGCCCTGACGCTGTTTGTGGCGCGGGTTGGACTTGCAGATGACCATGACGACACCGTGACGACGAATCACACGACACTTCTCACAGATCGGCTTGACCGACGGGTTGACCTTCATTTATTTCTCTTTTCGCTGTCTTCGATACGGTTTGGGTTGCCCCGCACCTCTCGTTACTTTCCAGCAAACCTTTACTTGTAGCGCCAAATTACTTGGAGCGCCAAATTACTTATAGCGGTACACGATGCGGCCGCGGGTCAGGTCGTATGGGCTCAGTTCTACGATCACTTTGTCCTCAGGGAGGATTCGGATGTAGTGCTGGCGCATCTTCCCCGAGATGTGGGCGAGTACTCTGTGTCCGTTGGTCAACTCAACGCGAAACATCGCGTTGGGCAGAGCCTCGACCACTGCGCCTTCGATCTCGATGACACCGTCTTTTTTGGCCATTGCCTCTTCGTCGCTAAAAGTTGTTGGTTGCTGGTCATGCGTATTGGATGCGTGTCGAATGACACTTGTTCCTCATGGAACCGACGGCAGCGGGCACGCAAAAAGCGAGCCCAACACACCAAAGATCAAGCTTAGGTGATTAATACTGCTCGCGCCAACCTCGGCGTATACTCACCGCCCCGCACTCTCCTAAATCAGGAGTTTGGGGTGATGGGTTTGATGCGAGGTTGGAATACGCCTGCAATTCCGGGCCTCGGCAGCCGAAACTCCTGAATTGCGAGAGCAGGGTCCTGAATTGCGAGAGTGAACTCCTGAGTTAGGAGAGGGTGCCGATGCCGCGAGCGGCAAGCGCTGCGGTGATTCGGTTCTCGACGTCGTCGACGGCACCGAGCGCGTCGACCTCGACGACCAGTCCGCGGTCCTTGTAGACCGCAATAATCGGCGCTGTCTCGCGCTGGTAGAGACCCTG
>DATAXD010000061.1:0-55680 GCA_036266835.1 Galbitalea sp.
GGCTCTAAACCGCAGGTGTTTAGAGCCTTTTGCCGCCCCTCACGAGATTGTGGGTCAGCTGCGCGACGCTAACTGGCGACCACCGCTCCGCACCGCCAGCACTTCGCCGGCAACTCGGCCTCGACCAGGGCACCGCACTGCTCGCACACGCTCTCGAGGTAGCAGACACGATCGCCGAACGACTCGATCTCATCCGGTTCTTCGAGTTCCATGGCACCACTCCCAACGCTTCAAGTATCTCCTTCGGACTCTGAGAGCCACTAACGACTCTCCCAGAATCCTCACAGCTAACACGCAGAGACTGACACCATGACTGATGGCCCCAAGATCCTGATCGTCGATGACGAGCCCAACATCCGTGACCTGCTCACCACTAGCCTGCGGTTCGCAGGCTTCGCGGTTCGAGCGGTCGGCAACGGCGCGGCAGCTCTCTCTGCGGTGATCGAAGAAGAACCCGACCTCATCATCCTCGACGTGATGTTGCCCGACATGAACGGCTTCGGTGTTACGAAGCGGCTGCGCGCATCCGGCTATACAGCACCCATCCTGTTCCTGACGGCGAAGGATGATACCGAAGACAAGATCACCGGCCTCACCGTCGGCGGCGACGACTACGTGACCAAGCCGTTCAGCCTCGACGAGATCGTCGCCCGGCTTAAGGCCATCCTGCGTCGCACGATGCACGATGACGAGGAGGCCGTCATCCGCGCCGGCGAGCTCAGCATGGACCAGGACACCCACGAGGTGACCATCGGCAGCGAGCAGGTCGAGCTGTCCCCTACCGAGTTCAAGCTGCTGCGCTACCTGATGCTCAATCCGAACCGGGTGCTGTCGAAGGCGCAGATCCTCGACCACGTCTGGGAGTACGACTTCAACGGCGACGCCGGAATCGTCGAAAGCTACATCTCGTATCTCCGCCGCAAGCTCGACCAGTACTCCGACGAGCCGGTCATCCAGACCAAGCGCGGCTTCGGTTACATGCTTCGTGCCGCAAAGGTTTAGCCTTACCCCCTGATGCACGAGCAGCTCGCCGAGTGGTGGAACGGGATTTCGCTGCGCGGCAAAATCACCGGTGTCACGGTCATGCTGCTGACACTCGGACTGCTCGTCGCCGGTGTCGGCACCATGAGTTTCCTGCGTAGCTACCTGCTCAATCAGGTGTACACGGCCGACCTCGAGGTGTATTCGGGTAGCACGGCGGACGCGGTGTACGACGCCTGTCACGATCTGCGGGTCGCGCCGCGCTACTACTACGCGGAGATCGACCAGACTGGCAGCGTCAACTGTCACAACGGACCGGATGGCTCGCCGATACCTGTCATCAATGCGAAGACGCTGCCGAAGGTTATCCACGGTGGTGTCGCGTTCACACTCAGCGACAGTCGTGGCGTGAACCACTGGGAGGCTGTTGCATTTCCGCTGGCCGGTGCCGATGGCACTCCTCAGAATGCGGTCATCGTCGCCTACAACCTGAGTGAAAACGAATCCATCATCGGGCAGTTCGCGCTCATTTTCCTGTTCTTCGCGCTGATCGTCGTGGTTCTCGGCGGAGCCCTCACCCGTTTGCTCGTCGGGTCGACCTTCGCGCCGCTCGCGGAGGTCGAAAAGACGGCGGCCCGATTTGCGGCCGGCGACTTCGCCCAACGACTGCAGAGCGCTCCTCGGAATACCGAAGTCGGACGCCTCAACGCCTCACTGAACGTCATGCTGTCCAGAATCGACACGGCCTTCGCCGACCGGGAGAGAACTCTCGATCAGATGCGGCGATTCGTGGGGGACGCGAGCCACGAGCTACGCACGCCTCTCGTCTCAGTGCGTGGCTATGCCGAGCTGTATCGGATGGGCGCGCTGTCGAGCCCGGAAGAAGTCGCCCAGGCGATGGAGCGCATCGAGAAGGAAGCCGTGCGCATGGGCGAACTTGTGCAGGATCTGCTCGAACTTGCCCGTATCGACGAGGCGAAACCGCTCAACCTCTCAGCCGTGGACCTGGTGCCGCTCGCGAACGATGCCGCGCTGGATGCGATGGCATCTTCACCCGACCGCACCGTGACGGTCGTCGTCAGCGACCCGATCCTGATCGAAAAAGTGCCGGATGTTCCTGCCGCGGAGCCAGCGCCCCGCACGGCAACCCCTGCCGCCCTGCGCACTGGCTCGGTAGCAACGCGCAGCATGGCGCTGGCCGGTGCGACGATCGCCCGGCTCACCATTCGGCGGCCTCGACCGGCGGCTGCGCCGGCAAGCTCGCCCGCAGCGGTGGCTGTCACGGACCCGCCAACCGCGACGGTATTGGCCGAAGAGAACAAGATTCGGCAGGTCCTCACCAACCTCATGGGCAATGCCATCCGATTCACGCCCGACGGCAGCCCCATCGAGATCGGAATCCAGGTCGACGAACCAACCGACTCGGCGTACCTGTCGGTCATCGACCATGGCGATGGAATCCCGCCGCAAATCCGCGAGAAGATCTTCCAGCGCTTCTGGCGGGCCGACACCTCGCGCACTCGCGATACCGGCGGCAGTGGGCTCGGACTCGCGATTGTCGCGTCCATCGTCGCATCGCACGGCGGGAGCGTGGATGTCGTCGAAACGCCCGGCGGCGGCGCAACGTTCCGCGCGCGGCTTCCCCTCCTGCACGCGGGTTAGCTCGAGGCATCCGTCCACCTGCGCCGCTCAATGTCGGCGGCAGAAGCGTCGGTCTCCATAACCTGCTGGCATGACGACATATCAGGTAGACAGCGACGCCGTTCTCGGAGCGACCTCATCCATCCACGCATCCATGGAGCGCCTGTCGGGCGAGTCGAGTGCGCTGCTCGGGCAGCTGGTGAACCTGCAGGGTTCGTGGACCGGGTCCGCGTCATCCGCGTTTCAGGCAATCGTGGCGGACTGGCGCGCGACCCAGCAGCGCGTCGAGGAGAGCCTCGGCGGCATCGGCCGTGCGCTCGGAGCTGCAGCCCACCAGTACGCGGAGGCAGAGACCGCGAACGCGAGCCTCTTCCGCCACTAGCCCACCCACCTCCTGTTGCGGGCAACGGGCACGACGCGAAAAGGGCGGCTCCCGAAGGAACCGCCCTTTTGCAATCACGATCGCTCTAGAAGTCCATGCCACCCGACGGGTCGCCGACCGGAGCCGATGCCTTCTCGGGCTTGTCTGCAACAACCGCCTCGGTCGTCAGGAACAGCCCGGCGATGGATGCGGCGTTGAGCAGCGCCGACCGGGTCACCTTGACCGGGTCGTTGATGCCGGCGGCAAGCATGTCGACGTACTCGCCGGTTGCGGCGTTGAGGCCGTGGCCGACGGGCAGGTTGCGCACCTTGTCCGCGACAACACCGGGCTCGAGGCCAGCGTTCAGCGCGATCTGCTTGAGCGGCGCGTCGATCGCGACGCGCACGATGTTCGCACCGGTCGCCTCGTCACCGAGTAGCCCCTTTATCGCCTTGGTGTCGAATGCGACCTTGCCGGCCTGGATGAGCGCGACGCCACCACCGGCGACGATGCCCTCCTCGACGGCAGCCTTCGCATTGCGCACGGCATCCTCGATGCGGTGCTTGCGCTCCTTGAGCTCGACCTCGGTCGCGGCGCCGGCCTTGATTACTGCAACACCACCGGCCAGCTTGGCCAGGCGCTCCTGCAGCTTCTCGCGGTCGTAGTCGCTGTCGGTGTTCTCGATCTCCGAACGGATCTGGCGCACGCGACCCGCGATGGCGTCGGCCTCGCCGGCACCCTCGATGATCGTGGTCTCGTCCTTGGTCACGACAACCTTGCGAGCGCGGCCCAGCAGGTCGAGCGTCGCGTTCTCGAGCTTGAGGCCGACCTCCTCGGAGATCACCTGCCCGCCCGTGAGAATCGCAATGTCCTGCAGCTGCGCCTTGCGGCGGTCACCGAAGCCGGGAGCCTTGACGGCGACCGACTTGAAGATGCCGCGGATCTTGTTGACGATCAGGGTCGCGAGAGCCTCGCCATCCACATCCTCGGCGATGATGAGCAGCTGCTTGCCGTCCTGGATGACCTTGTCGACGATCGGCAGCAGATCCTTGATGTTCGAGATCTTGCCGTTGACGATCAGGATGTACGGGTCTTCGAAGACCGCTTCCTGGCGCTCCTGGTCGGTGACGAAGTACGCCGACAGGAAGCCCTTGTCGAAGCGCATGCCCTCGGTGAGCTCGAGCTCGGTGCCGAAGGTGTTCGACTCCTCGACGGTGACGACACCCTCCTTGCCGACCTTGTCGATCGCCTCGGCGATCAGTGCGCCGATCTCCTCGTCGCCCGCGGAAATGGATGCGGTTGCCGCGATCTCTTCCTTGGTCTCGATCTCCTTGGCGCCGGAAACCAGCGCCTCGATGACCGCGGAGACCGACTTCTCGATGCCGCGCTTCAGGCTGATCGGGTCAGCGCCGGCCGCGACGTTGCGCAGGCCTTCGCGAACCAGGGCCTGGGCGAGCACGACCGAGGTGGTCGTTCCGTCGCCGGCGACGTCATCCGTCTTCTTTGCGACCTCTTTGACCAGCTCTGCGCCGATCTTCTCGTACGGGTCGTCGAGCTCAATTTCCTTCGCGATGGATACACCGTCGTTCGTTATGGTCGGCGCGCCCCACTTCTTCTCCAGCACGACGTTTCGACCGCGCGGGCCAAGCGTCACCTTGACGGCGTCGGCGAGAATGTTGAGGCCGCGCTCGAGGCCACGACGGGCCTCTTCGTTGAAAGCAATGATCTTTGCCATGTGTTACTTGTCCCTCTTACGGCTAGTGGTCTGCGTTAGCACTCAGTAGCATCGAGTGCCAAACTATTCTGGCACTCCCCCAAGGCGAGTGCAAGACGAGTGCACGCAGCCCGACCTCCGTTTCCTAGTCGCCTTACGTAACTCATGCCGAATTGCTGAAATCCGTGCGACACGCCGCGCGAACGCGCTCCCACGCGAAATCTGCATGAGTTACGGAAGTCGGACACTCGGAAAGAGAGTGGCGCCCAGCCCGAAGGATGCGACGCCAGTCGCGTTACGCGTAAGCGGCTACGCCAGCCGCACCGATTCCGCCTGGGGACCCTTAGCCCCTGTGCCGATCTCGAAAGTGACCTGCTGGCCCTCCTCGAGCACCTTGTAGCCACCCATGTCGATGGCCGAGTAGTGAACGAAGACGTCCTGTCCGCCACCCTCGACGGTGATGAAGCCGTAACCCTTTTCAGCGTTGAACCACTTGACGGTTCCGTTCGCCATGTCGTACTCCCTGCCTGAGGCCTGCGCCGAATCAGCGATCAATCCCAGATATTAGCCGCTTGGATCGCCGCTGAACCCAACTGGAGAAGGATTAAACCTGACAGAAACAGACGCCAACCCCGGCCAGGGACTCAGGTCGCCTACTTCGAGAAGTCGCTGCCGACGACGACGGTGATCGGCGAGCCGAGGAAGTGGTTGCTGAATTGGATGTTCTGGGCATTAAGCAGAAGCTGGAGGCCTTCCGCGACATCCGCGTTAGACGCATCCGAGTAATAGATCGTCGTCTTCTTGATGTTGGTCTCCGTGGAGTTGGCGGTCGCGCCGACCTTCCAGCCCGCGGCGGTGAGTTTCTGCGCCGCCTGAGTCTGCAGACCGACCGTCGCCGTTCCGTTCAGCACCGTGATGGAGATGTCGCGCGAGGCCACCAGGCTCGGGTTGGTGATCGGTGTGATCTGCGGGGTCGGCGTTCCGGTGGGCGAGGGCGTGTCACCCGCGGTCGTGCCACCCAGCCCGAACTTCACCTGTGCATCGAAAATTGACAGCACGTAAAGCCCACCGACGACGAGGACAGCCGTCGCGAGAAGGGCCCAGGCGAAGGTGATCCAGCCGCGCCCCTTCACCTTGGGACCACGGTGAGCACCAACGCGGTCGAGGTGATCGGGGAAGTTGTCAAACTGGTCGGTGCTGAAGTTCGCCATAGCTATTCGGGGGATTCCTCGCTGGATGGATGGCTCGAGTTGCCATCATTGCCGGTTCGGGTGAACGCACGTGCCGATCTCGCTTGCGTGCGGGCATCGCGTGCGCGCAGCAAACGCTTCACAAGCATTGCATCATGGCGCAACGCCTCGGGCAAATCAATCACAGCATTCAGCAGCTGATAGTAGCGGGCCGCTGAGAAAGAAAACTGGGAACGGATGGCGGCTTCCTTAGCCCCGGCGTGCTGCCACCAGGCCCGCTCAAAGTCGAGAATCCGGATGTCGCGCTCGCTAAGGCCGGAGTCTTCCGCACCGGCTCGCGCGCGCTCTGCAGACATGGTCAAGGTCCTTTTCCTAGCTGGCAATACTATTGGCGCGCCTTGGCGGCTCCGGGATGCAACGCGGGGAACACCGATGGCCGGGGGGAACTACAACCAGTCCAGCCGCTGTCCGTGCCCGCCCGTGAACGCGATCGCACGGCCATCCATTGCGAGCACGAACTCGCTTAGCTCCCGTGCGCCGGTTTGCCCGAGTCCTTCGGCAGCGGATGGCACGATCCCGCGACCCTCGTTGGAAATCCATCGGGCATCCAACCCGGTCACGTATTCGATGAAGCGGGCACGCGGCTCCGGCATCATGTAGACGATCGACGCCGAGTCCACGATCACCAGGGTCAGCTCGGGCGGCGCCTCGGCGACCAGCGCGGGCAGGTCGTCGATCCCGTCGCCACGCACGATTCGCGGCGGATCGGCGCGCACGATCTCGATCGCGGCGTGTATCCGCTCGCGCCGCGCATCCTGTTCCGGCCAGATCAGCGTCTCGAGCCAGTTCACGTCGTCGTCATTGGTGAGGTCGAGCGGGTTGAGGTCGATCCCCGCGCGCCACGCGATCTGGGGCATCCGTTCCGGGATCGGCGGATTACCCGTCGTTTCGCACTCGAGCAGTACCGAGCTCGGTCCGCCGACCGGATCGAGCCGTCGCCCGTCGTAGAGGTAGCTGTAGCGATCCGGGTAGAGGCAGAGCCCAGCGGATGCACCGACCTCGAGCAGCGCGATCGGTCCGTCGATGAGACCAAGCGGCGGGATCAGCAGCGCGCTTCGCCGCGGCTCGTTCGTCTGGGTCGCGCGTACCAGCATCTGAGCGCTCACCGCGTCCCAGTTGGCGATCACCCACTCGCGGAATTCCGGATAGGTTGCGACCGGACATCCGAGTAGGCGCGAGCAGGCGAAGAAGAGATTGGGCTGCTGTTTTGGCGTTGGAAGTTCGGTGAGCAGCTGAAGAACCTCTGGATCGTCGGCGACTCCGGATGCCCATTTCTCGAAGATCGCCGACTGGCCAGGCGCCTCGATTTCCGCGAAACGCTGGTACCGGCTGGCGATCGTTCCGAGGTTTGGATCATCCACGTCTCTTGTCCTTCACCGCTTGTTACGCTCGCGGAACATTCCCACGCCATCGCGAGTTTAATCAGGTGTACAGAATTTCCCTTGAAGGAGGGTTCCACATGACTTACAACGTGACGAAGACCGAAGCCGAGTGGCGCAAGGAGCTTGGTCCGAAGTACAAGATCCTGCGCGAAGCGTCGACCGAGCGTCCGTGGTCGGGCGCGCTACTCGATGAGAAGCGTGCCGGCGTTTACACCTGCGGCGCGTGCGGTGCAGAGCTCTTCAAGAGCGGCGCGAAGTTCGACTCGGGCAGCGGATGGCCGAGCTTTTTCGAGTCCGTCAATCCGGATGCCGTCGAACTGAAGACCGACAAGACGCTCGGCATGACCCGCACCGAGGTGCTCTGCGCAAACTGCGGCTCGCACCTCGGCCACCTGTTCGACGACGCGTACCAAACGCCGACGGGCGACCGCTACTGCATGAATTCGCTGTCTCTCGATTTCAAGCCCGAGGCGTGAGTCCGGCAGTATCGCCAAAGCCGTCGGCACTTCGCGACAGCATCAAGCGGCGACGGTCGTACCCGCGGGTCACCGCCGACGCTCCATCCGCTGCAGAGCTGCTGCCTCTCATCGAGGCGGCAGCTACTGCTGCGGACCACGGCTCGCTACGGCCGTGGCGAGTCATCGAACTCCGGGGAGATGCACGAGTGCGCCTCGGTGAAGCGTTCGTCGAAGCAAGCGGACTCAGCGGTCCGGGTGCCGAGCGACTTGCCGCCAAGCCGGTGCGAGCATCCCTGCTGCTGGCGATCGTCGCGTGCCGCAAGGAGAGCTTCAAGGTTCACGGCTGGGAGCAGGATGCGGCTGCCGCCGGCATCGCGCACCTGCTGACCCTGTTGCTCGACGACGCCGGATGGGGCGTGATGTGGCGCAGCGGCGGCCATACCCGATCGGCCGCCGTGCGTCGGCTGCACAAGTTGGCCGACAACGAGGAACTGCTCGGCTGGCTCTACATCGGCGGTAAAACATCCGATTCGAAGCCGGATGCCAGGGCCGCAATCGACCCCGCCGACTTCATTTCGACGCTTTAGCCCGCCGGCGCGGGATCTCGGCTATCACGAGGGCAACCAGTGTCAGCGATGTTCCGACAGCCGTCGTCAGCGTGACCGGGTGGCCGGCAACCGGTGCGACCAGCTCGATGAGCAGCGACGTCACCAGCTGGCCAGCGATCGTGCCGAGACTGAGCAGTAGAACGCCGAGAGATCGCACGATCATGGCCGAGATTGCGATGAAGCACACGCCGACCGGGCCACCGAGGTAGACCCAGGGTTCCGTCGGAAACCGGCTCGGCCACCCGGCTAGGGCGACGTCCACGCTCAATGCGATCGTGAGCACGATCGTGCCGACGATGAAGTTGATCAGCGTCGAGGTCAACGCTGACTCGGCGATGGCTCGCACCTGTCCGTTGACGGCCTGCTGCCAGCTCTGGCCGAGCCCCGCAGCCAGCGGTAGGAGCAGAAGCCAGAACGGCTCGTTTCCGGTCAACTGGGTCGACACAGCAACACCAACGGCGATGAGTGCGATGGCCGAGCCGACGACCCGCGGGATGGTGAGCGGTTTGGGGAGCATCGTGCCGAGACCGCGCCGGTCGACGACGAGTCCGCCCACCGTCTGTCCGGCGACCACACCCACTGTGAACAGTGCTGCACCGAGGACGCCCGCGGCGATGCCCTGGCCCAGCACGAGGAACGCACCTGCGGAACCCCCAAGCACGTACCAGAACGGCACCTCGCGGCTACGGACCGCGGATGCAACTTGCCGAAACCCTCGGCGGCCGTGGCGCGAAAACGCAAGCACGATCAGGACGAGGATCAATCCGCTGGCGAACGAGACATCTGCGGCCGCGAATCCGTCGTGCAGCCGCTGACCGAGCTCGCCGTTGATGCGCGATTGGAAGGCGACTCCGGAGCCACACACGAAGGCGAGCAGAACAAGTGGAATCGTTGCGATCCGTGTCGACCGCACAGGGGTCTGCGGTTCGAGGCTCACGAGGTTAAGGCTAGCGGGAGCATCCGCTCGATCTTGCCGCCGGAGTGCCCATAGTATTCTTGGGCGCGGCGTACGCCTCCTTAGCTCAGTGGTAGAGCACCGCTCTTGTAAAGCGAAGGTCGTCGGTTCAAATCCGACAGGGGGCTCTGAACAGAGCAGCACCTTTACGCGACGATCTTTGATCCCTTGGATCGGTTGCACCGCCAGCAGAGCGTCTGCAGGTTATCGGGTGTGCTGAGACCGCCTTTGGACACCGGCGTGACGTGGTCTACTTCCAATAGAAGGTGCGGCTCGGCTGCCACCGAGATGCGACATTGCCGGCACGTGTAGCCGTCGCGCGCCTTGATCTGACTCCTCAATTGGGCGGTCATTAGCGCGCGCTGACCCAATGCGGACTTCGTCCAGCGGATTTTCTCGGCAAGCGTCGCGGAGAGCGCCTCAAGCGTGGGGGTGTTCAGCTGGATGCCGGAAACCTGACTGCTATTGCCACCAGCGGAGACGTACTGAAACTTGTACTGCGGGTACGGCACCGTGATAGGCGACAGCTGTACGCCAATCTGCTTCCAGAACTCAGCTGCGTAGCGCTTCAAGATGAACGCTGGCGGATTGATCCGGGCTGTGATCGCCGACTCACGTATCTTGAGGTTGGAGACGGCCCCCTCGAGCCGCGAGATGTCTTCGGCAACTCGTTGCACGTCGGCCAAAGTCTCTTGGTCGGCTTTGATCGAAAAATACTTCATCAGGTATTTGATGGGGTCCTGGCTCGCATTGCGGACGATCTGCAACGAAGCGTTATGTACCTGGGGCGCGTACTCGGCGACATTACGATCACGACGGTAGTTCCATGCTGATTGATTCTCGAACGTTGCCAAGTGTGCGTTCTGAGCAACCGTTGACTGACCGAGTGAGAAAGAACCCTGCGCACGGATCTCGGCTACGTAGCTCACCATCTCGTTGTGCTCCGCGACCACGGAGACGATTTCCGTTCGCAAAGCTTGAAACTGTTCGGAGCCAAAGTAGCGATTCTTGCGAACGTTCCAGATGATCGGATTTGCGATCAGGATCACCGCAAGCACCACCAACGCGACGAGTACATTTCTTGTGACTGCGCCCAAAACAATGGGCGCTGCGATGAGCAGCGTTACGAAGAGTGACTTAGGCATTGGCTGGTCTTTCCGATTCAATTTGAGATCGACAACGCCATTATGGCTTGGTGAGTCGCGTTCGGATTTGATTTGTGAAGTCGCTGCGCCTGAGGGCCGGCGCATAGATCACATGTTGTCCCTGGCGGGCGACGCGTCGCCGGCCTCAGTTCAAGGAACTAAAAGAGGTCCTCTGCAGCGTCTCGCGCTCATTTTGCTTCCTTGTCCACAGATAGTGCTTGCGTAACGCCCCCGGAACAGCAGCGCTGATCACTGCGTACAGGAAGAGACCGTTGAGGAGTAGCGCCAACACCCCCAGCACGATCGGTATGGCGACCGCGCTGTAGTCGTTTTGAGATATTGGGTTCACCTGTAGAGCGTGACCGTCATCCGATCCGTTTCGCGAGCTCCACTTCGCGTGGCGCTCGTCCAAACCGGGCGCTGGATATGTGGACCACTTTTGTTGCGCGTAGAAAGCCCTGGCGGTTCGCGTGAGCGAGGACGCTCCAGATTGCCCGAGAATATCGTCGGGCAACTCGTGGTAGGTCGCCTCGTAAGGCGTAGTAGACTCGTATGCGTGAGTGAGGTTCCCGACTGGTTGCACCGCCGCGAGCACATCGAGCGGCGGTCGGAGCGGAAGGGCGAGACCGAGCAGAACATCCTCGTCGAGTGGGCGGACGAGGCATACCTGGACGAGGCGGCGGTGACGTTCGACCCGGACTACGCCTCCGACACCGGTCATTCGGCGCGGACGATCGGCTGGTCGGACTCGGCCGGATTCCTCATCATCGTGATCACCGTCCGCGACGAGGATGACCACTTGTGGGGCGCGACCGCGTTCCGCGCCAACAGCACAGATGAACGTCACTACCTAGGTTCGTAAGGAGCAGCAATGAGCATCGAAGAGACCCTCGCCACCGAAGCGGCTCACGCCGAAGCCAACCGTGACGCGACACCAGCACCGGGCGTTCGAGCCCAGCGCCGTTCCGGTGCCGGCAATCCCGCGGTACTGTCCGTGCGTCTTACTAAAGAGCAGTACGACCAACTGTCCGAGCGAGCCGCGCGAGCCGGCATTCCGACCTCGGCGCTCGCACGCGAAGCAATCCTGGCCTCGTTGGGCGACGCGGACGGGGATCGCGTCGCGGCGAAACTGGAAGAGGTCCTGCGCCGCACGCTTTCGCCGGATCTGCTCGCAAGCTAGTTCGAATCGATCCGTACTCATGGGAAGAGCCCCGGCGATTTCGCCGGGGCTCCCCAAGAGGATGACGGGAATCGAACCCGCGCTATTAATCTCCCACACCCCAGTGTTTACGCGAAAATATGCCGCTATCGCGGCCTGCTTCAGCGCCGGTCTGGCGTTATTTAGCGGCGTATCGCGGGATGTATGTAGGCGTGCCTACATCCAGCGCTGGCTCCAAACAACCAAACACGCGCCGACCTCAAAGCCTCGGACCCTGGCTCACTACTTCGTCATCTGAGGGAAGCGGTCGGAAGATTCGAGCTTGCACTCAATCGAATCGACATCGAACGCGCAGACCCGCGGGCGGTCGCGAGACAGCTCACCGAAAAGGCGACCGTCTGGAGTGGACGTTCCGCGCCCCAATTCTTGCGCGCCGATGACACCAGCGAAGTGTTCTGGCCTTGAGCACCGAAATTAATTTGTCCTCATAAATGTCGACTTTCGTGGCGGCCACTGAAGTCCATAAAATGAGCAACAGTCAGGCACTTCAACGGATTTTTGAGCCTGCGGGAAGAACTTCGGCCTCGGATGTTTCGCGAGGGGTCGCACAGTCCCTCGCCATTTGGCAGCCTGACCAGCGTCTCAATCAAAGGAGAAGTGCAATGCGTGTTGTCAAGAAAGTGATTGCAATCGGAACGCTCGCGGTCGGGGTCTCGCTGGCCGGTGCTGGCGTCGCCCACGCGGGCACGACGCTTCTGGGGTACAACGTGACAGCGCCGATCCTCGGAGGACCCGTAAATCTGGACACGCAGACCAAGGCCATCACGAACCACAAGGGCGACGTGCAGACAGGGCTTATTGGGGGCGACAGGTACCCCAATAACCTCTACAACGCCAACGCGAAGCAGTGCAAGTACACCTACGGCACGGGGCCATCGGCGTGCGGTGCCTTGGTCAGCAATGTGTATAGCTACGGCTACGTGTACCCACCGCAGACTGCAGCCAAGGGCACGACCTGCACCCTAGTCTTATCTATCCAGGGAGCCAACATCTTCAGGGTTAACCTTCAGGGATACTGGGCAAGCAACTAGGGGCTTCCGACCTCCGTCGTCAGTCGGTTGCAAGCGAAGCGCGCGACCGAGTGTGGTTAAAGGTCGGCGGGAGACACGGTTAACTTACGAGCGCGGCGGAAGGGGACGAGCCAATAGCGTGGCCGGCATATTTCCAAGGTGAGTTGCGGTCCGCCGCGAGATGGCCGACGTTGTGCCTCGCCGCGCTCATCGTCGTGCTTCCGATCGTCGTGGGCGCTGTCATCCTTCCGGGCAATGGTTTCGCGAATGACCTCAGCCAGTTCGGATCACTGATGGACTCGCCGGTGCAGGTGCTGGTCCCGTTGATTGCCGCGTGGCTGGGTTGCGGGACACTGTATGCAGAGATCGGGCACAGATTCCTGAGCAATCAGCGAGCACGGGTGGGCGCGGGAAGACTGCTCACGAGTCGGCTCGTGCTCAGCGCTGTGATCCCTTTCTTGGTACTGACAGCCTTTGTTCTTGTGACGTACTGGCTTGCGTTCGCTTTCCTTCCGGGCGTGGGCGACCCATTCGTCAACGCCGCACTCTATCCGCCGCCATCGGCGCCGGGCGGTATCTCCGACACGATGTTGTTCACGTGGAGCCAGCTCACCTCCAACGGCAACTTCATCTTCGGCCTGGCCTATGCGTGTTGGTTCGGATTCTGTGGTGCGGTATACAGCTCCCTGACCGCGGGTCTCCTTTTGATTCTGCCCAATCGGGCAGTTGCTTTGATCGCGCCAACGGTGGTCCTGATCGTTGAGACAATTGCCGCCGCACTTTCTGGTTCTCCCTATGGCGGCCTCTTGTATTCGATGGTTCCCTTCGCCTTGCGGCAGGTGCCAATACTGACGGCAGCTGCCCCGACTTTGACTCTCGCTGCGGCGACCGTGATCGTTTGGTTTTACATAGCTGCCAAGAGGCACGACCTTCACGCCCTCCGGTGAAGCGGTTGCTGATCTCAAAATCCGCGCTCTGGGCGCTTGTGATTCCCATTGCTGTGGCCGAGGCGTATGCCATCCTTACGCGTCTGCAGATCTCGGCATCGGACCAAGGTTCGATCGCGTCGCAAGTCTTGAGTACCGTTGCGTCGGACCCTCGGGTTCAACTGTTGGTCGTGATTCCCGCTTGGGCTATCGGCAGCACGACCGCGATTCTCCGCGCGAGCGCTCCTTCGGAGCTAATCCGGTATGGGAGCCGAAACTCGGCCGTTCTCCGACCGCTGCTACGCTGCCTCCTCATCTACATATGCTCTGCTGCGACAGGGGTCGCACTTTACGCGGTGGCGTTGTTCGGTACCTACACTGCCAGCGACTTCCCGTTTGCGATTTTCGGTGAATTCGCGTTGGTCGGTGGCGATGTTTTATTGGTTGGTCTCTTCCTGGTGTGCCTCTATCTGGTGTTGGCGTTGGCCTATTTGACGTCACAGTCAACTCGAGTCATGGTAGGCGTCGCGCTAGTGATCTGCTTCTGGGCAGTCGCATCAAATTTCGGCCTCGCAAACCCAACCTCACCAGTAAACGCAGGACTTTACGTCTCAGTCGATTCTGCAACCCGGAGCGGGTGGGTTCCGTTTGCCTCAGTCGGCGGAGCGCTGATCCTCACTGCGCTCACTTGGCTGTTTGGGAACGCCACTGATGAGCGTCAGAGAAGAAGTGGGCGCGCGACGTGATCGCCAAGGTGAGCGTTGGGCTGGGCGTGGTCGTGCTCGTCACAATCGCGCTGGTTGGGCTGGGGACAAGAGGGCTTCCTCTGCCAGCGAGTGTCGCCGCGGTTTTCGCGGGTAGTCGAGGAACAGTAGGCCAATACCTGTTCGGGATGGCAGCCTTGCTCGTGCCAGCATTTGGTTTTTCAATTGCCTTCTCCCTCGACTGGCACAGGCGAGCACCACTTCTGGTTGTGCGATATGGCAAGCTCAGCAAGTGGTACCTAACCGTTCTCCGCGGTCAGCTGCTGATCGCGGTCGCCTATGGGCTCGGTTTGCTGCTGGTCACAATCGCGATCAGGATTGCGCTCGGCCCCGTGCCCGAGAGTCGCGTGTTCACCACCCTGGCACTGATCGCCGTCGTCGCTGTCAAGCTCGTCCTCGCAGAGATCCTCTTCATTGCTGTCGCCATGGCGACAATCGTTGTGGTTCACGCAGACGGAATCTGGGTCCTCGTTCTCGTCTTGCTCGTTGGTGCCGGATTCCTCCCGGCTGCGCGATCTAGCCTGTTCCCAATCACAGCGTGGTCCGCGGAGTGGGATGGCGCGGACACTTGGCCTTCGATCGCGTCGCTTTTCTGCGCCGTGTTAGTAGTTCTTGCCGTCATGTTCATCGCCTCACAAATTCGTAAGGAAGCGGGCTATATCAATGGTCGTCGTCGAGCTGTCGGGAGTTAGCAAGTCGTTCCGGAACCGTGACGTGCTCAGCGGCGTTGATCTAACGATCGACGATGGGCGCAGTTACGGACTGGTGGGACCGAACGGGTCCGGAAAGTCGCTGCTCCTTCAGATCATGTGCGGGTTAGTTCGCCCTGATTCCGGGTCGGTGGAAATCAATCCCAAGTACCTCTCGAGGGACCGCACGTTTCCCGATCGATTCGGGATAGCGATCAACGGTCCGGCGTATCTGCCCGGCTTGTCCGCAATGGACAACCTGCGTCGACTCGCAGCGATACGTCGACGTGCAGACAATGACGAATTGGTCGAAACACTCAACTCGGTTGGCCTCGATCCATCATCGAAACTCAAGGTTCGCAACTTTTCACTGGGTATGCGACAGAAGCTTTCCCTGGCTCAGGCGTTCATCGAATCGCCGGAGGTGCTCCTCCTCGATGAACCATTCAACGCTCTCGATGTCGAATCCGTTGCGAATGTCAGTGGATTACTGAGGCAGAAACTCGCCGACGGAATCACGATCGTTATGACCAGCCACCACTCGATCGAGATCGATTCGCTCTGCGACACGACGCTGCGTATCGAAAATCGATCAGTAGCTGCGAACTGACTTGGAAGCAGGGCGCGCTGGCTGCGGCCTTGACGGTCGAGCGAGAGTGAATCGATTGAGCGCCCCTCTCGGCCTCACTCAGAAAATGAGGTCGCCGGTGAGAGCCTGACCTGGTTCCTAGGGTGCGCAATCAGATCTGGGGCCCGACAGCAGGTCAGCCATGGGCGCTGCGAGAGTCACTGGTCGAGATTAGGCGCGAAAGACCCAGAAACGGATGGCGTGATACCGCCTTAGGGCGGCAGCGGCGCCGACGCCCGCCTCAAACGGGAATGGCGGGAAACGAACCCGTGACCTCCCGGCCCTCAGCCGGGCGCTCTGACCAACTGAGCTACATCCAGTCCATGCGTGGCTTTCGCCAGTGATCAGAGTGTAGACGGATCATGAGCCCGGGCGAAAGCCGCCGACAAGAACTGCCCGTGGCACTACGCCACAGCGACCAATCTATGGCGCGTGGTGTTCTGGTGCAGTGTCTGGCTCGATGCGGTACGTCTCGCGAATGTCCGACTCGAGCCTCGCGATCTTGGGCAGCTCGATCTGTGCCGTAACTATTCGCCAGACGCTAACGGCGATCAACAGTGCCGCCAGTATCACCGGACCGATCCAATTGCGGTTGCCGATGCTGAACAGCGGGAGGATCGCAGCAAGAACCAACAGGACGATGCAGATCCGACGCAGGCTCCGGTCGGCCGCGGCACGTGCCTTCAGCGCGGCGAGCCAGGACTCCGGGTTGATCAACCCAGGAAGGTTGCCCTCGCGAAGGGCAACGCCGAGGGGCACCGCAGTTCGACTCGTCGGGTTTGCGCGACGACGCCGCAGCATTGTGAAGGGTGTCATCAGCGCAGAGAAAAAGACTCCGGCAAGTAGCGACGGCATGAGGCCAGCCGCCGAGGCCGGTTGGCCGCTACCAATTCCGGTGATCCAGAAGATGAGGCCGAACGCCAAGGCGAAATAGAGAAAGACGCCTGGCCACGAAAGGCTCGCGAACCAATCCCTCATTGCCGCTCGCCTCCTAGTTGAGGCAACATTAGCAAAGCATCAACTCTTCAAAGGACAACGCCGAAGCCTTAGGTCCGCGGAGGAGTTGTCCAGGCAAAGTTCCCGTTTTTTGCCCACAATCCCAGCTCAACGAGATCGATTCAATGAGATCACAATGATCTCTAATAAGCCTTTGATCAGCTGTTAAGCAAAACAGCCGCGCAAATTCAGGCCTCTTTTTGATCTTGTAAAGCGAAGAAGGTCGTCGGTTCAAATCCGACAGGGGGCTCAAGGAAATGCTGGTCAGATCCGTCTGTCTCGATTGCCGGAGAACTTCGGACGGTTTCAGACGGCGGGTTTGCCCACATCACTAGCTCGCGCGGCGCCGGACGAGCCAGACGGTTACTCCGAGCAGCAGGACTGACAGCCCAAGAAGCCAGCCGCCTTCGATCCATTGAAATAGCCAGAATCGGCTGTCGGGCTGATAGGTGGTCAAAAGTGCATAGCCGTGCTGGGTGAGGTATTTGAACGGGTCGACATTGGCCGGTGTGGAGGGACCGGGTGAGAAGATCTGAAAACTATCCGCGCGGGCGTCTATAGGTGCAAGCGCGCGGTTGATCGCATCCAGGCTGGCGGGCTTGCCGCTGAAGGTCCATTGCTGGCTCATCACCCATGCAGGGTGCGGCTCGTTCAGACTCGTGCTGACGCGGGGTGGCAGGTAGTTCTCGCGGAGGTATGTTCCGGTCAGGATGGCCAGCCCGGCCCACACGGCTAGCGTGGCGAACATCGCCGGGATCACCCGGCGAATGAGGGCACCTGCGAAAGCACCCAGCGCGAACGCCGTTAGTGTCCACCCTGCTAAAGCGAACCCGCTCAGGTCGAAGACCGTGGGGAACAGTTTCCCGTTGCTATCCCCGGCCGAGATGAGCGGCTGGTAGTACCAGGAGAACAACGTGCCGATCGGGCAAGCCGCGGCGGCAAGGATAACCGCAAGCGGCGCCAGCTTGGCCACGACCCATCTCGTCCGTCCGAATCCCTGGGTCCACGCAAAGCGAAACGTGCCGGTTTCGAATTCTCGTGCGATGATCGGTGCCCCCGCGAACGCGCCGATGAGGGCGGGGAGTAACTGTAGGACTCCTTCGGTGATTCCGACGCCTGGCTGATACGTCCCGAAGAAGTTGTTGCCCACCTGCCGACAAGCGGATGAGCCTACTGGGCGGCAGGCGATCACCGCGGCATAGCCGTCATGGATCTGCAGCCCCATGGCGAAGAGGTACAGAGCAACCACACCGAAGGTGACGGCGACCCCAGCTAGCAGGAGCCGGTGCTGTCTCCATGTAACCCGGGCCATCCGTTGCCATGGCACGGGCCGCAGGATTGTGGGTCGTTCCCGATGGGTGGGCACGCTCAATGTGCTCATCTCGCAGCCTCCTCGAGAGACGTACTCGCCCACCGTGCCGGCCCCGGGAGAGCGGCAGCATCGGGTTGGCGCAGGTAGGCGAGGGTGAGTTCCTCGAGGCCTACAGGGTGTGCGTCCCAGCCCGGCGGCACTATCTCCTTGGTTCCGTTTGTTCTGACCAGCAAGTGAGATTGAGCTGCGCTACGACGTGAGCCGACTACGTTCTCGTGTTCCATGTACTGGTCGGCTTCGGTCGTGGGGCCTGTGAGGAGGCGGTGGTGCGCGAGTAGGTCTTCCACCTCGCCGGCGACCTGGACCCTCCCGCGGGAGACCAGCACAAGGTAATCCGCGACTCGCTCAAGTTCGGTCATCACGTGCGAAGAGAGCAGTACCGATACTCCGTCGTCGACCATTGCAGCCATGACGGTTGCCATGAAATCGTGTCGGGCGAGTGGGTCGAGGGTCGCCATCGGCTCATCCAGAACCAACAATCGCGGCCGCCTTGCCAATGCGAGGGTCAACGCAAGTTGCGCTTGTTGGCCGCCGGACATCGCGGCCGCCTTGCGCTTCAACGGAATACCAAGGTCAGCGAGTCGCGCCTCGGCGAAGCTGCGGTCGAACCGCCGGTTCAGGTTTCGGGTCAGGTGCAGCATGTCGCCCGCCGACAAATTCTTATAGAGAGGCGTGTCCTGTGCGACGAACGCGATGCCGTCCAGCGCGGCGGGTGACCCGGCGGGCCATTCTCCCAGTACCTGAATGGCACCTGCTGTCGGCGTCGTTAAGCCGACTGCGAGGTTAAGAAGAGTCGTTTTCCCGGCCCCGTTGGGGCCGACCAGCGCGACCATGTGCCCGGCAGGAATCGCGAGCGTGCACTGGCGCAGCGCCCAGGTGCTGCCATAGCTCTTGCCCAAGCCGCTCGTCTCAATGACATTCACGCCACGACCTCCTTGTCCGCCGAAGACCGGTTGCGGAAGTCCCACAGAGAGCTGGCGAAGAGAGCAGCCATCCCGTCTTCATCGAGGCCAGCGGTGGTGGCGCCGTCCATCCAGTCGAGCAGCGATCTGCGGAGCCCGGCCAGTGCCGGCAACTCAACCCGGCCCAGCGTGCCCTCGATAAACGTCCCTTGCCCCGGTCGGCCCGCTGCCAAACCCCTGGACTCCAACTCCCGATAAGCCTTCAGCACCGTGTTCGGATTGATCGCCAGCGAAGCGACCACATCCCGGACCGTGGGGAGCTGATCGCCCACTCGAAGGTACCCAAGCCGCAACGCGTGCTCGACTTGCTGAACCAGCTGCAAATATGTCGGCAACCCCGTCGAGGAATCCAACCGAAACTCGATTGGTGATGCCACCGCGACCTGGGCAGCCTCGCCATACGGATCGGCCGGAATAGACCCTTTATCTAATGTCATAGTACAAGCATACAAAGCTCGACACCGCAGTCAAGAGAGGCAGGCAGCTGCGAAAGCATCGAATGACCCTCGGAATGGAAGGGCGAGACGGCGCAGGACATCCGCAGCGAGCAGGCGGACGAGGGGTATCTGGACGAGTCAACGGTGGCGTTCGACCCGGACTACGCCTCAGAGACCGGCCTCTCGACGCGGACGATCCGCTGGTCAGGCTCGGTCGGATTCGTCATGACCGTGATCACCGTCCGTGATGAGGAGGACCACTCGTGGGGCGCAACGGCGTTCCGCGCGAACACCACGGATCAACGTCGCTACCTCGGTTCGCAAGGAACAGTACGACCAATTGTCCGAGCGAGCCGCGCTAGCCAGCGTGCCAACCTCGGCACTTGCACCCGAGCTCATCCTGACCTCCTTGGGCGACGTGGACGGCGACCGAGTCGCGGCGAAACTCGAAGAAGTTCTGCATCGCATGCTGTCGCCCAACTTGCTTGCAAGTTGACTAACCGTCGGCAGGCACTGACAACGGGCACATCGTCTAACCCTCGAGGACCGACTCTGCCAGCGTGATCATGTGCCCCTTGTCAGCTGTGAAGTTGAACGTGACGATAACGCAGGAGACGCCGTTGCTGATGAATTTCATCTCGCTGGGCAGTTTTGCCGAAGTGTAATAGAAGGCGGCGTCGCCGACACCGGGCACGAACACTGCGGTAGGCAGTGAGCTCTGTTCCTTGGTCTTATAGGTGTCGACCGTCATGCCAGCGGGCGCAGTGTTGAAGCCGATTTGAAGGTTTGGATCCGACGACGAGGTTCCGTGATAGCTGCAGATCAGCGTTCCCGAAATGTCGTTCTCCTGCATGATCGGGATCTGCAGGTGAAGTGCAAGGCTGATGTCGGCAGATGAAAGGCAATGCTTGGGTATTCCGTCGAATTTGCCCTGGGGATGTGCAGGCTGCGTCTGTGCCGGTGTACTCGTGTCGGGTTGCGTTGGCGACCCACTGCCCCCAACCGGTCCACTCGTCGGCGCACATCCCGCAAGGGCGAGCGCCAGAACCGACATCGTCACGACGACGCCAACCGCGTTGATGCGAATCATGTTCGCGTGAAACCTCCAGCGAATTTGACGCGGCTCGGTGCCGTGGCCCAAACGCTAGTGACCGACCGGTAACGCCTGCGTAACGTCGCTATCTGCGGTCATCGTTCGAGCGTGAGAACGGAAGCTCAGGCACGGACGCGTAGCAGGCCAGGCTTTCGATGTCTTCGGTATCTTCCTGACCGCTCTTCCCGGGCATCGGAATCAACTGCACACCCAGAACCGAATCGAACCGGCAAACATATGTTGCCGTTCACTAACGCCCGGAGGTGACCAAAAATCGGCTGCACGATCGGTCCATCGAAGGGAGTGATTGCCCCAGTGAATGCCGCTCGAGCGCCACAGTATTCATCGTCAAGCTCTCGCACAGCCCTCAACCCAGCTGCCGGGCCACTCGCGAACGCTGGTGACACCGGTGGGAAATAGCTGGATCGGTGCTTGACCTTAACTCTGCGTCAACTTCTACGATCGGAATATGACCTCGAACGAGCACTCCATTCAAGAGGTCGCGCGGCTCGCAGGGACGACATCCCGAACCATTCGCCACTACGGCGATGTCGGGCTCCTCGCACCCAGCCGCATCGGTTCGAACGGCTACCGCTACTACGACGCACATGCGCTGGTGCGACTGCAGCGGATCCTGCTGTTGCGAGAACTCGGCCTCGGCATCCCCGCGATTGCCGAGGTTCTTCAGGGCGGGGCCGCGGATGTCGACGCGCTCGGCTCGCACCTGCGCTGGCTCGAGCAGGAGAGGTCACGACTCGACCGGCAGATCGTCAGCGTCGAGCACAC
The DNA here is from genome assembly GCA_036266835.1 of Galbitalea sp. GTDB lineage: Bacteria > Actinomycetota > Actinomycetes > Actinomycetales > Microbacteriaceae > Galbitalea. The sequence continues at coordinate 21,378 of DATAXD010000061.1, forward strand.
CATTCGATCGCTGCAGGAGGACGGAGAAGTCATGGCAGAGCAGATGTTCGATGGATTCGACCACGATCATGCCGGCAAGGTGCGCGACCTGTATTCGTCGCCCGAGCATCCTGACCGCGTTCTCATGGTCGCGAGCGACCGCGTGAGCGCGGCCGACCATGTGCTCTCGCCGACGATTCCCGGCAAGGGCGCGCTGCTGACGGAGCTCAGCCTGTGGTGGTTTCAGCAGCTGCAGGAGATGCCCAACCATCTGACTCCCCGCGAGGAGTGGGCAGCCATCCCGGAGTCCGTTCTGGATCGCGCAATGCTGGTGACGAGGCTCGCCATGTTCCCCATCGAATGCGTCGTGCGTGGCTACCTGACAGGAAGCGGCTGGGTCGAGTACCAGGAGAGCCAAAGCGTGTGTGGCATCGCGCTGCCCGCCGGGCTCTCGGATGGCGACAAATTGCCGCAGCCGATCTTCACCCCGGCGTTCAAGGCACCCATGGGCGAGCACGATGAGAACATCACCTTCGAGCTGATGGCGCAGCTCGTGGGGCTCGAGAATGCGACCGCGCTGCGCGACCTGTCGCTCGCCGTGTTCGAGCGGGCGTCAGTGATCGCCGAAGCCAAGGGCATCATCCTCGCCGACACCAAGTTCGAGTTCGGCGTCGCAGACGGGGTCATTACTCTCGGCGACGAGGTACTGACATCCGACTCAAGCCGCTACTGGGATGCCGCAGCCTATGCCGCCGGTAATCGCGGCGAGAGTCTGGACAAGCAGCCCGTTCGCGACTGGCTCAAGGCACGCTGGGACGGCCAGGGCGAGCCGCCCGAACTCGATCCCGCGGTGGTCAGTGCCACCTCCGAACGATACCGGGAGTTGGTCGACCGGCTGACCCGCTGACGCGGGCCGAGTGCACCGAGTTTGTGAAGTTTGGACGCTCGAGTCCGTTGCTGTGAAAGTGGCGCGACCGTGTTGCCTTTCGGTCGTTACTGTGCGACTCTGACGTCTGTCAGGCCATGGTCGTTTACTAACTTGCTTTATTAGCAACTTGGGAGATTCTGGTGCGCACAAAAAGCCGCAGTCGTCGGTCCATCTCGCTACTCGCAGTCATCAGCCTGCTTCTCACCGGATGCGCAGCCGCCACAACGGCCGGTGCCCCGCGCGTCATCCCGGCAGGAGAGCTCGGCGGCGCCTTCACCGCTGCATCCGTGCCATCTGTCGAGCACATTCTCGCCGCCGATGGGATTTCGACCGTCGCTAACGAGAAGTCGACGAGTCCCCTGGTGCGCGTGACCGGTCCGGTGCGGATGACGTTCACCGAACCGCAAGTGCACGCGATGACGCTGCAGGCCGCGGATGGTAACGGCATCACTGGCACGGCCCTCGACGACAGCATGAGGCTGCCCGCCCACTATCCGCCGTTCGCGTACCTGCTGGCATCCTGGGTCAGCACCTCAAGCACGCCCGCCGCGAAGGAGATACTCAGCGTCATGGGCAAGCAGAAGTGGTCGGATGCGCCGAAACTGGTGTTCCCAACGGTCGCGCTGCCGCTGTTCGCCGCCGACGTCATTGCCGCGTCGCCGGTGCCATCGCCGACGCCGTCCAGCACCCGGTCTACCAACGGCGCTCCGGCGTCGGGCGCAGACTCCGACGTCGTCGCGACCGAAGCGTCCTTCGTGCGCGACGGCATCCTGGATGCGCCGTGCTCGACGGTTTCGAACTTCATCCAGAGCGTCCTCAGTAGCGTCTTCTCCGCGCTGCAGGTCGGGACATCCTCCAGCGACAGCCCAGTAGGCAGCTTCTTTAAGGGCATCTGGAACGGCGCGGTAGCGCTCGCGGGCGCCGCCATCCAGGGCCTGGTCAAGGTGATCACCGGGGCCGTGCTCAATGCCATCAAGTCCGTCGCCGGAACCGCGGTCGTGATCGCGCAGGTCGTCAGTTACCTGAAACCCTGGTCGGTAAAGGTCAGCTCCGATCCGTCCAGCGTGGACGCCGGCGCCGGCGGAACGTTCACGGCAGCGGTCGACACGGGAACAGGCGCACTCTCGTACCCATCAGCGATCACCGATTGCGCTTCAAGCAGCGGCTTGAACCTGACATTGCCGGCGCTCACCGCGGCCGACGCATCCGCCACCTGGGCGCTTAGCGGTTCCATCAGCGCAGCCGATTCGACGAGCGTCACGATGGATGATCATGGCAAGAGCACCCTGGCCTTCACGTCGTCGAAGGATGACTCGGCGGCGTGCGGCGGCGCTGCCTCAGCCGACCAGACCGGGGTAGCGAACATTACCGTCACCCGGCCGGGAGTGGAGAGCCTCAAAGATCTCGCGACGACCATGCTCACTAACGGGCTCGGACTCGCGGGCAGCATCGTCGGTCCCATCCTGACGTCCATCCTGGATCCGATCCTCGACAGCGTTCTCAGTAACCTCAGCGCGCTCACGGATGTCATCGGTGCGGGAACAGTGACAATCACCGGCACCACGGGCGCAGACTGCCCCGGATCCAAAACATCAACAAAAGCGAACCCGCCTTCGTCGGATAATCCATCGAAAACCAAGAAGGTCGCTTTTGTGTGTCCGAGCGTTGCGCTGGTCCAATCGGTGCTGGGCGACCCAGACCTCGAAGCCCCGTTCTTCCTCAAGAACGACCCCGGCGTATTCACCGCCTGCGTCTACCCACCGACGGATAAATGTCCGCCGGGCGATGGTGGCGCAAACTGCGCGGCCGAGGTGACTTTCGTTGGTAACGCGACGGATGGTCCGTCAAACTTCAGCTCGAATTACGCCCCGCTTCCCGCTGTCGACTGTGGCTGTGATGTCGCGGCGACCAGCGCGGATGACAGTCGACCATTCATGAACGAAGGCACCGATTACGGCATCATCGTGCTCGGGGTTCTGAACGGAGTGCAGGTCGGTGTCAGCTACGAGAAGAAGGAAGGAACTGGGCCCGGGCTGGCCCTGTTGCGCGAGATCTTCTCGAAGTAGAGCCTGCGTACGCCGCCGCCGCGGCGATTCAGGCCACTTTTGGTTTCCTGAGGCAAAGGTCGGCGGTTCAAATCCGACAGAGGCTCTCTTGGAATCCGGGCGAGAGCGCAGCGGCCATGGATTGAGGTTTCCTTGACCCGATAACTCCGTCCATGGTCTACTGGCTACGGCGATGGAGCTCGCCAGGAGAACTTCCGAACCGCGATCGCGCTAATAGCCCCTGTCCCTGCGATGGGTACGGGTATGCGGACAATCGGATCCGACGGCGCGACACCCCTGTCGAGCGCGTTCGCGCGATCAACGGCAGGACGGATCTGCCGATGATCCTCGCGCCGCCCGTTATCCAGGTCCTGCAGGTTCTCACAATCCTGTTCGGAGCACCGGGGATCAGCGGCGTCATCGCCAAGATCGAAGCACGCCTTCAGGGGCGGCGAGGTCCGAGGATACTCCAGCCGTACTACGACATCGCCAAGCTATTCGGTAAGGAGTCGCTCGCACCGGTCAACGCGAGAATCTTTTTCCTCGCGGCGCCAGTACTGAGCTTCGCGTGCTACCTAACGGTGCCCCTGCTCATTCCGGTGCTCACGACGTTCCCGCTGCCGCTGGCTACCATGGGCGACATCCTCGGGGGCGGCCTCATCCTCGCGTTTGCGAGTTTCGTTGTCGCAGTTGCCGCTGCGGAAACCGGCGACCCCTACGCTCAGCTCGGCGCCAGCCGGGCCAAGACATTCGGCGCGATTGCGGAGCCGGTCGTTCTCCTCGTAGTGTTCACGGTCGCCCTCCTGACATCCACTGACCTGCCGTACGCACTCGCCGCGACAGTGACCAGCGGACCGGGACAAATCGTACTCCCGGCGCACCTGCTCGCTTCGGCTGCGCTGTTCCTCGTGATCCTCTTCGAGACCGGCCGAATCCCCGTCGAGACCCACACGGGCACCATTGAACTCGGGATGATCGAGGAGGCCAGGTCCTTTGAGCATTCCGGCACTCATCTCGCGCTACTGAAGTGGGGATCGGCCACGAAGCAACTCGTGTTCTACACGATCTTTCTCAACGTCTTCGTGGCACCATGGGGCCTTGCCGCAACGCCCAACCTGTGGCTCGTGACCTTCGCCATGGTGGCGCTGCTAGCCAAGGCAACAGTGCTTGGCGTCGTCGTGAGTGTGATCGACAACACGTTCGCCAAACTCCGCCTGTTCAAGATCACCGAGTTTGTCTCCGCCGCCTTCCTGCTGGCCGCCCTGGCCATCTTCACGCTCTATCTGGGACGGGGTTGATCGTGCTGCTTGCAGTTCATGATTCGGTGATTCCGAGTGTGTTCGACGGGACCGCAAACACCGTCGCGGTTCTCGTCCTGCTCATCGAATTCGGGATGCTGCGTGCCTCACTGTTCCGCTCACAGATACGCCTGTATGCCGTGCAGTCGGCGACGGTAAGCGTGCTTGCCTTCGTGGTCGCCGCGGGTCGGAATCTTCCCGACCTCTACGTTCTCGCCGCAGTGTCATTCCTTCTCAAAGCCATCGTCGTTCCCGCAGTGATGTTGCGGTTGCTACGTGGAGCGAAGACAGAAATCGCGGGTAGCGGAGCCCTCGGCGTTGCCAGCGAGGTCGTCATCTCGATCGTTGTCGCCGCCTTCGGGTTCTTCGCTATCGGAGCTCTCGGCATCCACTCATCCGTGCTTCCCACAACAGCCTTGAGCCTTTCCGTCGCGGTGGTCCTGGTCGCGTTTGTCCTCATGATCGTGCGACGCGATGTCGTAAGCCAGGCCATCGGCTTCTTCTCCCTGGAAAACGGGGTGTCGATGGCGAGCCTGGTCGTGGCTGCTGGACTGCCTCTCATCGTCGAGGTCGCATTCCTCTTCGACCTGTTGGTCGCGGTGGTTGTGTTCGGTGTACTGATTCGCGTGCAAAGCAACCGCGGCAAGACCCTGTCGACCACAGGCCTCGACCGATTGAGGGGCTGAGATGACACCGGTCGTGCTCGTCGTCGCCCTGCTGCCGCTGGCGGCGGCACTGCTGTGCCTGTTCATGCCGCGCGGTTTCAACGAGGCCGCCGCCGTGGTCTCCGGAGTCGTCACGTTTGCCGGCGCGATCATCCTGCTGCCCGCTGTACTGGGCCGCACCGTGACTATCGCCCCATTCATTCGAATCGATGCGCTGTCCGAAGTCTTCCTGCTCGCAACTGCGTTCCTCTACGCGATTATTTCGATCTATACGATCGGTTATTTTGCCCGAGAACGCCGCGACTCCCGCCACTCCGGGGTGGCCGCGCCTCAGTTCAACCGATACAGCAGGAAGTTCTACGTAGGTATGAACATCTTCGCCTGGTCGATGCTCTGCGCCCCGCTCGTGAATGGGCTGGCTTTCCTGTGGATCGCCATCGAGATCACGACCGTCGTATCGGCGCTGCTCGTCGCAATCGACAGGACGGCGGGCGCGACCGAGGCCGCCTGGAAGTATGTGCTGATCGCCTCATCTGGTCTGGGGATCGCCCTGCTGGCCACGATCATCCTGTACTACTCCGGCGCGCAGGTGCTCGGCACCTCTTACGACCTCGAGTTCGATTCACTGCTCGCCGCGGCACGGCATCTTCCCTCAGTCCCGGTTGAGCTCGCCTTTGGGTTAGCCGTCGTCGGCTTCGGCACCAAAGTGGGACTGTTCCCGATGCACACCTGGCTGCCCGACGCGCACTCGGAGGCGCCAACGCCCATCTCCGCGCTGCTGTCCGGCGCGCTGCTCGCCACGAGTTTTTACGCGATCCTGCGCTTCTACCAGATCACCGTCACCGCCGTGGGACCGACCTTCCCACAAACGGTCCTGCTCGTCTTCGGCGTGCTCTCGCTTCTGCTGGCCGCGCTTTATCTGTTCGGCCAGCAGAACATCAAAAGGATGCTCGCGTATTCAAGCGTTGAGCACATGGGGATCCTCGCAATTGGGATCAGCTTTGGGGTTCCCATCGCGTTCGTTGGCGTGCTCCTGCATGTACTGGCTCACGCCGCGGCGAAGGGCACGGCCTTCATGGGCGCCGGCGTATTTATCCACAAGTTCGGTACAAAGGAACTCGGCCAGATCCGCGGTGGACTCAACGCACTGCCGTGGAGCGCGCCGCTCTTCCTTCTCGCGATTGCCGCTCTCGGCGCGATGCCACCCTTCGGAATCTTCCGCAGCGAGTTCCTGATCGTTGCCGGTGGCTTGAGCAACGGGCGAAACGTCTTCGGCGCAGTCTTCCTCGTGCTCGTGATCCTGGCTTTCTTCGGCCTCAGCATCTCCACGACTCGGATCCTGTTCCTGCCCGCGGTGGGCACCCCGATCGCCCGTGGTGAGCCGAGCGTTTGGATGGTCGTTCCCGCCCTCGTGGGAGTCTCAGCGCTCCTCCTTCTGGGAATCCATCCACCAGAGCTGCTGATGGCGCTCCTCAACCACGGCGCAGTAGAGCTGCAGGGAGGCCACTGATGCCCAATCGCAGTAAGACCAGCTTCACAGCGGTTGACGGCTGGAGAGCCTCGGTCGTGGACAACGTGAGTGCGGGTGCGCGTTTCGCCGGGCTGTACGGAGTCGCGGATGACGCATCCTGCCAGCTGACGGCGCTCATCGCCACGGATGATGCATACCGGGCGCTCGATGTGTCCGTAGTACCTGACCCGAACGGGAAGTTGGCATACCCGTCGCTCAGCACCCACATCAAGCCCGCTTTCTGGTACGAGCGAGCCCTGCACGATCTTTCCGGAGTCGTCCCGATCGGACATCCCCGACTCGATCCGCTGCTGCTGTCGCTCGAGGCCGGCAGCGAACGTCCGCGCCCCGGCCGTCAGGCCCCCCCGAGCTCGCTGAGGCAAAGCGAGACCGCGCACGGACCCGTGGATGTGACGGGTCGCGGGATGTTCGCACTCTCGCTCGGCCCGGTTCGCTCCGGGGTCGTCGAGTCCATCGAGTTTCTCATCGAATCGCCGGGCGAGGATATCCCTCACCTGAATATTCGGCCGCACTTCAAACATCGCGGGGTTGCGAAGAAATTCGAAGGTAAAACGCCCGCGGACGCAGTCCTGGTCGCCGAGCGGGTCGAGGGCATCGCGTCGGTCGCTCACGCTCTCGCGTTCTCTCATGCGATCGAGCGGATCGCCGGCGTTGAACCGCCTCCGCGGGCCCGGCTCCTGCGCGTCGTCTACGCGGAGCTCGAGCGAATGGCGAATCACCTGGATGTCGCCATGCGGCTCTCGGACGCTGCCGGGCTCGCCGTCGCAACGGCACGATTTGCCTGGCACAAGGAGACCACCCTGCGGCTCACGTCCAGAATGTGCGGAAGCCGGTTCGGCCGAGGAGTGGTCGTGCCCGGAGGCGTCAGCGCGGCCCCCCAGCTCTCCGCAAGCGCCATCGCCTCGGAAATCACCAGCCTTCGCGCCCGCACCCGCGCGGACGCCGTGCTGGCCATGCGCACTCCCTCCTTCCTGGACCGGCTCCGCGGTACCGGACGGCTAGACCCGGACTACGCACAACTCTGGGGACTCGTCGGGCCGCTCGGCAGGGCCAGCGGGAGCGGAGATGACCTGCGCTGGAGCCGCCCGACGGATGCCTATGCCGAATTGCGACTGCCCACCCGACCTGCGGGCGAAGAAGAGGGTGACGTGTTGGCGCGACTTCGGGTGCGCTGGTCGGAGATCGAGACTTCTGTCGACCTCATCCTGGCCGCGCTGGGCCGGCTGGAGGCGGACACATCCGCAGTGCTGGCCGCGCCCATTGACCTCTCCGGCGCCATCGGATTCGGGCTGGGCTGGTCGGAGGGAGCGCAAGGCGAAATGGTGCACGCGGTGGCTCTCGAAGACGGCCTGATCCAGCGCTGCTTCGCCCGGTCGGCATCGTTCCACAACCTGGTGGCTTTTCATGATGCCTTTCCCGCGGATGTCTTCACCGACTTCGCGTTCATCGAGGCCAGCTTCGGGCTCGGCTACGCAGGGGTGGCGATGTAGATGCCGTGGGTACCCAGAGGTCTTCGAAATGGCGTACTCACGTCGCGGTGGCCGCGGCATCAGGACGACTATTTTGACGGGTTCGCCGCCGCGATCGCGGTCGATCCGACGGGAGCCGCTGCGAGTGACCCCCGAGTCGCCGAGGCGGCGCGCGCCTGCCCGACCGACGCAATCACTGCGACCGGCGATGGCGTGAGGCTCGACCGCGGGCGGTGCATCCTCTGCGGGCGATGTGCCGAGATCGCTCCGGAGGTCTTCACGATTGCGACCGGATCGGCGGTAGCGGCAGTCGCACGCGATGGGCTCGTCGTCGGACGGGTCGCCGAGACCGACGAAGCGCTTGCCGCCGTCCGTGCGGAGCTCGCCCAGCGAGTGAAACGGCTGCGCCGTTCGGTCCACATCCGCCACGTGGACGCCGGCTCTGACGGCTCGGACGAGTGGGAAGTCCAGGCCCTCGTGAATCCGGTGTATGACATCCATCGCCTCGGAATCTTCTTCACAGCAAGTCCCCGCCACGCCGACATCCTGCTGGTGACGGGAATTGGTACGAGCGGGATGCGGCAACCGCTACGACGGACCCGGGAGGCGATGCCGGAGCCGGTCGTGGTGATCGCGGCGGGCACGGATGCGACCAGCGGCGGGCTTGTTGGCGGCGGCTACACCGCTGGGACGGGCGTTGGTGCCGTGCTCGACGTGGACGTGTGGGTGCCCGGGTCACCGGCGTCGCCGTTCAGCCTGCTGCACGGCATCCTTCTCGCGCTCGGCAGAGTCCCACCCCCACGGGACGAAGGCGGGACCAAATGATGATCTGGATGCTGACGGCCGGCCTCGCCGCGTTCGGCCTCGCCCTCGTAGTCGGCTGGTTCGCCGTGTCGCGGAAGGCAGCCACCGTGGACGCCGCACCAATGCGGCAAGGGGCATTGGCAACGGTGTCGTGGATCGCTTCGCTTACAGGGTCTGTGCTGCTCGTGGTGGTCGGGGCGTATGCGTTGAGCACCGGCCCTATGACCATCGACGTCACCGGGACGGTGGGCGGCCGGGCTATCGAGGTCGACCGGCTCACTGGGCTTTTTCTCATCATCAGTTTCGGAGTCGCAGTGCCCGCCGTGCTGTCCGCGATGTCGAGCACGATCGCCACGCGCGGACGACTCCCGGCGGGAGTAGCCGCAGTTCTCCTAGCGACGGCGATCGCCATCCTCGCCGGAAACCTATTCGTTCTCATCGCCGGCTGGGAGGGACTGGGGTTCGCCTTCTATCTCGTCGTCGGTTTCGATCGGGACCGAACCGCGCGCGCGAGATCGTCGATCCTCGCGAGCGTCTTCAGCAAGGCCAGTGGCGCGGCGCTGGTGCTCGGTGCGCTCCTGCTCTACGCCGAGACGCACAGTTTCTCACTGGCGAGTTTTGCCCACGCGTCGGCGGGACCGGGCCGGGACGCTGCCTGGGCGCTGCTTGTCCTGGGTTTCGGCGTCAAGGTCGGCATGGTTCCTGTGCACTTGTGGCTGCCGTCCGGCTATGCCGCGGCGCCCGGTCCGGCCAGGGCGATCCTCGCCGGAGTCGCCGTCAACGTGGGCTTCTACGGCTTGTGGCGAATCATGGATGTGCTCGGTGCCCCACCCACATGGCTCGCCTGCGTCGTGCTCGTGCTCGCTGGAGTGACGGCTGTGCTGGGTATTAGCCACGCGACCGTTCATGCCGATCTCGCCTATCTGGTGGCATGGTCCAGTGTCGAAAACGCCGGCATCATCCTTGCCGGGTTCGGGGTGGCAATGGTTGGCGACATCATCCGCGCGGTTCCGTTGATGGCCGTCGGGCTTCTTGCCGCGACGGCCCAGGTATGCGCCCACGCCCTGGGTAAATCGCTGCTGTTCGTCTCGACGTCCGCGATTGAAGAGGCCTACGGCACAACCGACCTAGACGTGCTGCGTGGGGTAGCTCCCCGTCTGCGTTTTTCCGGTACCGGGCTCGTGGTCGGTGCGCTGACCCTCGCCGGTGTACCACTGACTGCGGGTTTTGCCTCGGAATGGCTGATCCTTGAGGCGCTCATGCAACAGTTCCGGGTCGACAACCTGGCCCTTGACCTGTGCCTCGCCGTCGCGGGGGTGCTCGTCGCGCTCACCATCGGGATCGCCAGCATCGCCTTCGTGCGCGTGATTGCTCTCACCGCTTTCGGCCCTCGCGAGAAGCTCACTCCGGCGCACGCTGGCGAAACCGTGGAACGATCGTGGACTCACCGCGCGGGCATCGTGCTCCTCGTACTCGGTTGCCTCGGCGTCGCGGCCGCCGCGCCTCTCGAGGTACAGCTCATTGCCACCGGGATCTCCCCGCTGGTGGGCACGGCCGCGCTCTCCGCGGTCAGGCAGTCGGTCATCCTGCAACCCGTGTATGGAAATTTCTCGGCGCTGTCGCCCACGCTGTTGTGGATAGTCATCCCGGCCTACGCGCTCATCATCGCCGCGCTGGCGACGCTTCTGTCGGCCAGGCGATTCACCCGGGTGCGCAGGGTTCCCGTGTGGACATCTGGCTCACCAGGCGTCGAAGGCGGACACGGCTATACCTCATTCGCCTTTGCGAATCCGATCCGCAAGGTACTGGCTGCAGTGCTGCTCACCCGAAGCGAGTTGCGCAGGGAAGAAGTCGCAACGGGAGGGCAGGTCGGAAATGAAGACAAGGGGGCGAAGGCCGCAACCCTCGGGTACACGGTCGACGTGGTGGATATCATCGAGCGATTCCTGTACCGCCCACTGCTCCCCGTGGGTCGAGCAATAGTGCGCACGGCCAAGCGCCTGCAGTCTGGTCGTCTCGATGCGTATATGGCCTACATGCTGGTCGCCCTGCTCGCAGTGATTGCCGTTGTGACCGCGCTCGCCAGCATGTAGTGCCCGCGACAGCGCTCTGCGTTCAGGAGTGGCCCCACGGCAGGTGCGAGCCATGAGGTAGCGGTGACAGCGGAATGACGACCACCGGCCTGTGCTGTCGATGGGCGAGGTGCACCGCAACAGAGCCGGTGAAGAATTCACGCAAACCGCCGCTGAACCCCTCGTGCCGAGTCCCCACAACGATGAGCGCGGCATCCAGCCTCTCCGCGAGGCGCGAAAGCTCGTGCGCGGGATCCCCGGCGAGCGCTCGGAGGCTCCACTTCACGTCGATGCCGTCGAGGATGTCTTTTACCCGGCTCGCGAGTTCGGGATCGAACTCCTCGTGAGTCAGTTCGGCAGCATCCGGGTCGATGGGAAAGGCGGACACGGATCCATCCGGCGCCTCCGCGACCGTGTAGCGAGTCATGTCGACGGTCGCAAACACTAACTCCGCGTTGAAGTGACTGGCGAAGTTCGCGGCCTGCAGAAGAACCTCATCCGGCTGATTGCCAACAACTCCAACGACGATCGCCGTGCCGGAAACCAAAGACTGTTCCGCGTTCATCCTTCATCCCAGGCGAGGGCGTGGCCGAACGGGACCGGCGCAAGGGGAACAACAACGACAGGGCGATGCTGATTGTGCGCAAGGTGGACCGCAACCGACCCATTGAAGAATTCATGGAGATTACCTCGCATCGACTCCTCGCGAGTTCCGACAACGATCATCGTTGCATCGATGGTGTCGGCAAGGTGACTGATCGCGTGAGCGGGGTCCCCGGCCAGTGCCCGCACCGACCACTCCACACCGGCACCATCCAATATGCGGTCAAGGTTTTTCTTCAGATCACCGTTGAACGTTTCTTCCACTTCGTCCACCAGGTCGGGATTGAATGACATCGACGTCACGCTGCCGTCGGCAGATTCTCCGACCATGTGCCCACCCTCGTTCACCGAAGCACACACCAGGTCGGCTCCGAAGTGGCGGGCGAGGTCGATCGCCGTTGTGACCACCACATCCGATTGGCGTCGTGCGACGCCGACGATCACTTTGGGCCTGTGCTGCGAATTCATCGCCGTTCACCCGATTGCGTGTGGACGGTCCGATGCAGAGGTTCGTGGGGATGCGATCTCATATCAGCCGGTCCTATCTCTGGGCACACACCACTAACGAGACAGGGACTGTTGTCGACCGGAGTCGCGGTTCAGAACGGTGAGCCCCACCGCCGCAACGTTTTCACGCTAGCTAGCAGCCTGCCAGACTTTGGACGCCTTGGGTAAGGAAACTGTGACCGAGATATCACGGCACGTGTGCTTTTCGGGCGGGATTGGGCACAAGCTCACTGTGAACTGCAGCAAGCCTTCGCGCTCAAGGTTTGAACGGCGTGAGCTGAAACTGCTTCGCGAGCGCATACGCGGCCGCACGGTCGCCTTCGTCGGCGACGAACACCCGACCGATCATCAGTGCGGCGTGGTGCGGCACATCGATCCGAGTCATCCCCTCTGGTGCGTCGCCTTTCCACTTACGGTTGCAAAGAAGAAAGTCACCGGCGACAGTTCCGGTAGTGCGTTTGCCGACATACGCGAAGTTGGCGCCGCTGGTCGGGTCGGTGAACTGCACGCTGTAGTAGCGGTTGTCGGTCGCGGGCACGTGCAGTATCCGAGGTCCGGCCTTCACGTCCAGCCAACCGCCGACGTAGAGGACATCGTCAGCGCCGGTCGCGATGACATTGCCCGCCGCAGCCGACTCGGACGGACTCTCTGGCACGGCATAGATGGTGTTCACTGGGATCGGTCCGCCGCCCAGCCCACGGCTGACGAACACGCGCTTGAAGCCGCTCACCGTGATCCGCGGCCAGAGATAGATGAAGACGAATGTGCCGACAACCCAGATCGCCACTGCAACGACTGCCAGCAGAAGGATCGCGCTCAGACCGCCGTCAGCAATCCGTCTGTAGATGACCCACGCAAAGATTGCCAGGATGACGATCGTGATCGGCGTCGCGTATTTCAGGATCAGGCGGTTCATCGCTGCACCTCGGTAACTGGTGGAACCTCGTAGCTGCCGTCCAGGATGGCGGCTGCGGGCAGATAGGCGCGGAGCATGAGCTTGAACCGGCCGGGAGGCGTTGCCAGCCAGTTCTGCGCCGCGCCGGACGGCTTCTGTGACTGCATCTGGATGTCGACCGAGCCGTCGGAGTTTTTGACGAGACCGGAGTGACTGTCGATGCTCGACCGGCCGATTGATCTACTGACCTGGTAGCCCACGGTATCGGTCGCGGTGAGCGACCAGAAGGCGTCATTAGGCGGCAGCTGCCCCGCCGGAAAATGGATGCGATAGGCATGGTCGCCGCTGAGGCTTGCCGCTGCGCCATCGCTGGTCGCGGTCCAGTACGCGGCCTCTTCAAACACGTTGACGACCGGAAGGGCCTTTTGCAGTGCCGCCCGCACGAGCAGCCCGTTGCCGGGCTGGCCGGCTTTGCGAATTGCGCTCCAGCCGTTCACGGTCTTGGTCTCTGTTTTCGCAACGGCGTTCAAGGCCAGGACGGTCGTCAGGAACGCGAAGGTAAGGCCGATGATCACACCCTGCACAACGCCGGAATTCGCGACCCAGGGGAAAAATCCGCTCACGGTGACGTCCGCATCACAGCGCGCCGGTTCTGAACAGCACGACAACGGTAACGATCGCGGCGACGACGACCACGACGATCAGCCAGCCTTGCCAGGAACTGGGATGCCAGCCCGCGCCGCCCCGGTTCAGTCGGAACCACTGCTTGCGCTTCTGCCCGGTCGACCCTCCGGAATCAATCGGCGACTCCCGCTCATCGTTCGGCACGCGTTCCCCGCTTTCCCTTTGTCGTGACTCAAATCGGAACCAGCGTATGCCGACTGGAATTGCTAATGCAACTAGAATAACTATCTGTTCTAGAATGGGCCCGTGTTCGTGCTCATCGACCCCACAACGGTGACTCCCGTGTTCTCCCAGATCGCAGAGTCGATCGCCACCCAGATCGCGACGGGCACGATCGTGACAGGGGCGCGCCTACCGGCGGCGAAGGAACTAGCCGAGTCGGTCGGCGTCAACTTTCACACCGTCTTGCGCGCCTACCAGGAGTTGCGCAACGATGGCCAAATCGAACTCAGGCGCGGACGCGGGGCCGTCGTCGTGGGCGTACCAACGGCCGACGCGGTCCGCGTCACCGTAGCTCGTGCCGCCGCCGAGGCGAAATCAGCCGGCATCCCGATCGGTACCCTGCTCGCGCTTATCCGGAAGGAATACGAGTCATGAGGGGCCGCCTCGTCGACCACGCAACCGCCCGACGGGCGGCGCTCGTCGCGACCATCTGGGTGCCGCTCGCGATCGTCGTCGCCGCGGAAATCGTCGTAATCGGAGTTGGCAGCGCTGGCAGTGCGCAGCTCATCACCCACTGGGGCGGCGCTGGAGATCGGACTGGCCCGTGGTGGACCTACGCGATCCTCGTCGCGGCGATTGGGTTCCCGGTTATCGCGGTCATAGGTTTCTTCATGGTCCGTGCCACGCGGATGGCGGGCATGAATACCTGGATGCCAGCGGTCGCTATGGGGATCACGGTCTTCCACAGCATGGGCATGGGCGTGGGTTCGGTCGTACTGAACGCCTCGCCGCTTGCACCGGCCCTGCCACTCGGAGGCGGCGCAGTACTCGCCGTCGCCGCTGCGTTACTCACCTGGTGGCTGCTGCCTCGAGAGGCTCCTGCAGTCAGGCTCATCGATGCTGCCGACACGCTCCCGATCCGGTCCGGCGAGGTTGCCGCATGGACCGGGCGGGTTGAACTGCCCACCTGGCTTATCGCGCTCATCGCCGCCGTCGCCACAGTGCTTCTCGCGCTCGGCGTATCGCTGCTACTGACGGTTGGTCCCCGCGTGTGGCCGATCTTCGTTGCGCCCGCAGTCCTGCTCGTAGTGCTGACCACCACTGCACAGTTCGTCGTCTCAGCCGGGCCTGGCGGATTCACCGTGCAGTCAATGATCGGCTGGCCGCGACTGTATCTCCCGGCTGCCGAGGTCGCGAAAGCCGGCGTGGTCGCGGTCGACCCCATGGCCGACTTTGGTGGCTGGGGACTGCGGTGGGTGATCGGCCCGAACCGCAAAGGGCGCCTGGGAGTGCTAACCCGGCGCGGACCCGGTCTCGAAGTGTTCCGTCGCGACGGTCGCTCCATCGTTGTCACCGTCGATGACCCGGGGACGGCCGCGGCCGTCCTTGAAACCTATGTGAGCAGGTGACGCCCGGGGGGCATTTTCCCCGACGCGCCGCTAGCTGGGCACCCGCTGCTACGAGCCGCTCGGCGCTTCGGCCGTCAGGGTGTTTAGGATGTAGGTGAGTTGCTCGGCCGTCATTTCACCCGGATGACGGACCACCACTTTTCCGTTCGGGTCGAGGATGACCGTGTACGGAAGGCCGGGGATCCGGTACTGCGCGGCGACCTGACCTTCGGCATCCGACAACATGGGATAACGAGCTCCAAATTTGGCCGCGAACGCGACTCCTGCTCCGCCCGGATCGGACACGTCGATTCCGATCACCGTCGATGCCGTGCCTGTCGCTCGAGAAACCCGTTCCATCGCGGGCAGCTCGTGCACACACACACTGCAGGTCGG
The DNA here is from genome assembly GCA_036266835.1 of Galbitalea sp. Classification (GTDB taxonomy): domain Bacteria; phylum Actinomycetota; class Actinomycetes; order Actinomycetales; family Microbacteriaceae; genus Galbitalea. The sequence continues at coordinate 36,804 of DATAXD010000061.1, forward strand.
GGACCAGAAGTTCAGGGCCACGTACTTGCCGTGATACGCCGAGAGAGTCGTCGGCGTACCGCTGCCCAGCGCGGGCAGTTCGATGGGAGGCGGCTTCGCACCGATCGCCGTATCGACGGATGCGGTGCTCGCTCGGACCCGACCAGAAACCGGGTGCTGCTCCGCGACCGGCAACAACTCAGTTGCGAGCTGTGCCATCGAGTACGAGAACTCCGCCGTGTTGGCCGATTCCGCTCCAAAGTCGCCGATCTGCTGTTCGTCACCGTTCGGCGAGATGAAGAACAGCTCGGTGCCGTGGTCGATCGTGCGGGATTTAGCGTGCAGGTCGACTTCGACTCCGTACCGCTTGGCGAGCGCCGCCAGGGTCTTCGGGTTACTGGTCAGGAAGTGCCAGTTCGCGGTGTGCGCGAGACCGTGCGTGTCTGTCCAGGATTTCGTCGCCGCGACCGATGGATAGAACGGATTCGCGTTGATGGAGACAAACTGCACGTCCGAGGCGTGCGTGCCCAGGTCCCTGTCCGCGGCGAGGATGTCCTCGGCCAGCAGGGTGCACAGGTCCGTGCATTCATCGTCGCCAAACGTCAGCACAACCGCCTTCCCGGCGAAATCCGCCAGCGATGTCCGATGCCCGTTCTGATCGGTGAGCGTGAACGACGGGGCAGACGTTCCCAACGTCATCAGCGGATTCACCTCGAGGATGCTCGACATCTGGTTCGAGATCGCAAACGTCGTCGGAACCGTGCCGCCCGTCGACGCGGACTGGAGACTGTAAGCGAGCATCCCGATCACCGCCACTCCCGCGACGCCCAGAAGCCACGGCATCCACCCGACTCGCGATCGAGCGGTTTCGTCCGGCGTCGAACCGTCGACTCCCGACGGGTCTTTCTCGCCGGCGGAGGTCATGTTCCCTCCGACTGGTCGCGAGCCGCGAACGCCTGGAGGCGCGCGTTGTACGCGTTCAGCTCCGCGTCGCCGTCACTGTCGGCCTTGCGATCCGCGACTTTGTCGTGTCGAGCCGCCGTCGATTGCCATTGCCAGAACAGCACCCCGAGCACGATCAGCGTGGGGATCTCGGTGAAACCCCAGGCGATCCCGCCGCCAACCTGCTGATCGCCGAGCGCCGTAATGTGCCAGGACGGGTTGGGGTTGGCGTAGAAACGCACGACGAGATCTACCGACATCATGACGACCACCCCGAAGAAAGCATGGAACGGGACGGTGGCGACCATCTCCAGGATGCGCAGGATCGGCGAGCTGAGGGAGCGGATGCCGCGAGGCGCCCTTCGAGGTGCGGGGTCGACGCCCATAACGCCCCAGAAGTACAGGAATCCGATCACCAGGAAGTGCAGGAGCATCAGGTTGTGCCCCCACATCGTGCTCATCAGGGCATCGAAGATCGGGGTGAAGTACAGGCCGTACAGGCTCACGAGGAACAGCGTCACCGTCACTGCCGGATGCGTGAAGAACGCCGCCACTCGGCTGTGGAGCACCACCAGGAATACCTTGCGGGCGTTCCAGCCCCCACCCACCCGGACGGGAAGCACACGGATGATCAGGGTGATCGGAGCGCCGAGCGCAAGGAAGATCGGCGACAGCATGCTGAGCACCATGTGCTGCACCATGTGCACGCTGAACAGTTCCATGCCGTAGCCGTCGATCCCGGTAGCCGTGACGATCAGGATTGTCGCGATTCCTGCGATCCACCAGATGGTTCTGGCCAGCGGCCAGTGCACCCCGCGCCGTCGCAACAGGATCACCGCAACGAGGTAGCCGACCAGCAGCAGCGCCGCGAGCACGGGGAACACCGGCACCGGCTGCAGGTGCCAGGCGAGCAATCGCGCGAAGGTGGGCGGGAGCGACGGCATCCACATGGCGCCCGACATCCCGGGGGCACCACCCGGCTGGGGCATTGGCATGCCCGAAAAATGCAGGCCGCTAAATACCAAGAACCAGCAGCTCCTCAACCGAATACTCGTCAGCGGCGATTGCGAACAGCTCGAGTGCGGCTCGGACGGAATCCTGCTCGGTCGGAGTCAGCCGCTCAAGGATGGTGGAAATCTCCCGGTGACGCCGCTCAGTCACCTCGTCAACGAGTGCGCGCCCGCTATCGGTCAGGGAGATCAGGACCTCACGGCGGCTGTCCGGGCTGGTACTGCGGCTCGCCCATCCGCCGGCGACAATCCTGTCCATCGATCGACTAAATGTCGACTGGTTGGCGTGCAGGTGATCTGCCAGCGCGCCCATCCGCATCGGGCCCGACCCCGACAGGACCACGAGAACGCGGAACTGCGGCAGAGTGACGACCTCCAGCGCGCTGGAAACCGACCTCGCAACTACGCCGAGAAGGGCTCGCGACACCAGCAGGGTCGCATCCGCAGCGCTAACAGTGTTTCGCATCTTTTATTACTACCCTTGACGGTTTCCATGCATTCCTACAACACTTGCAACTATACATGGATTTCCGTTATGTTGAGCGAGAAGCCCGGCGCTGCCGGTTGTGGCATTTGGCCGCGGCAACGTGCAATCAAGGCCGGGGCTCACGGGGGTGAAGAAAGGATGCGCGCAGACATGACCGGGCAAAGCGGTCGCAGTTGGATCTCGCGCGGCGCGGGGACGATCCTGAGAACACGATGGATTGTGCGATCCCCGATCAGGCTGTACAAGTGGCATCTCGGAGGCATGTTCGGCAAGCGGTTGCTCATGCTCGAACATGTCGGGCGCACGTCCGGCCAGCCGCGCTACGTCGTGCTCGAGGTCGTCGATAGACCAGCGGGCGGCGGTGCCGTAGTCGTTTCGGGATTCGGCGAGAAAGCGCAGTGGTACCGCAACATCGTCGCGAATCCGCATGTTCGCCTTTACCAAGGCAGCCACCGGCCCGTAGACGCAATCGCGCGGCAGCTCTCCGCCAGGGACGCGACCGCATCGCTCCACACGTACGCCGAAACCTATCCGAAGGCGTGGGCGTCGCTGCGCCCCGTGCTCGAGGACACGCTAGGTGCACCCATTGACGACCAAGGGACCAACCTGCCGATGATGGTCATTACGCCGTCATCCGCACTTCCTCAGAAGGACCTTCGATGAAGGCCATGTACGGAGAGGGCTCCGACTCCCCCGTAGACCCCGCCTCGACGCAGCTCGGCGAGCGGGACGCGATCACAATCGACATCAGCTCGTTGCTGCGCTCAGAGGTCGCGGAACACGCAAAGCTGGATACAGCCAGTTTGGAGCGTGTGGACGAGCTTGCCAGAAACGCAAACATCGCTCCGCTAATCGGCTTGCTGTCGCGATCAGTCGATTTCGCGCTCGGGTTCCTGGACCTGCCACACTTTCGGATCCTGATCATCCTGAGTCAACGGAGTTCGATCACTGCGGCTGAATTGGTTGAGCTGATGAAATTCGCGCCGCGCAAACTACTGGCACTGCTCGACTCAATGGAGAACGCGGGATGGATATTCACCGCCGTTGCCGGGCGTGGGGTTGCCGAAGCGGTCAGCATCAGCGAACAGGGGCGCGAGTTGGTGAATGCGGTTACGACGAAGCGGCAACGAGACATCGACGAGATCCTCGCGCGTCTGTCCGAGGATGACCGGTCGACGATCGCGAAAGCGTTCAGGTCGTTCGCGGAAGCGGCGAGGGAACCCGCGCTCCGTGGGCCAAGGACTGGGGTCGCACTCTGAATTGCGCGTCTGGCGCGCCTGCTGCCCGCGCCCGACTAGCGCTTGCGGGCCTTGGCGACCTTTGGCGGCATCGAGGAAACCTGGGCGAAGGCGCGTGCGAGCCAGTCGGCAACCAGTTGCGGCTGGGCTAACCAGTCAGGAGGCAGCGACACGTAACCACCCATCGGGCGCTCTGCTGGACCGTACGGGCCGCTGCCGGGGAGCTGCTCCAACTCGTCGCGAGCAGCCGCGTCGGTCAAGCGCACACCGAGATCCGAGCCGAACAGCCCGGCGAACATGTTGCCGTTCACGAAAGCGCCGAGGTTGCCGAACATCGGTTTCACGACCGCCCCGTCGATCCGCGCGATCGCGGCAGAGAAGGCGGCCTTGTCGGCGTCGCTCGGTCGGGGAATCTGCACGATCAGCCGGCCATCGCCTCGGGAACCCGCTGGATACCCGCGGCTTCCGTCTCGACCAAGGAACGCGAATCCGTGCGTTTGTGTTTTGCGTGTGCCATTGGTGCAAACTCTAGCGACGCGACCCGGGACGCGGCAGGTTGGAAGTCACGGCTTCGGGCGAGTTTGGCGCCCCCGGCCCCGGGCGCTAGCCCTCGAGCATTTTCCGATAGGCGGGTGTCAGTTCGCGCGCACGCGCTCCCCAGTCGGAGACGGGCCGACCGGCGAGGTAGGCGGCGAGGTCCTCGATGTGGGTCTGCCAGCCCGAGCCGTGGTACAGGTACTCGTCCAGAGGCAAGCCATCCTCCTCAATGACGAGCCGCGTGCCGCCCGTCACTTCGGTGAGGGTCGCGTCGATGGCGCCCGGGGCGTCCTCATCCGACCAGGTCGTAATCCGCACATGGTGCGGCGCCTCACAGACATCGACGCGGCCCACACCCTCCCAGCTGCTCGTGAAGAGCACGGTGAACTCACCACCGACGCGCAGATCGCCGTCGACTTTCACTACCCATCGCGCGAGGCGAGCCGGATCGGTGATTGCCGACCACAGGTCGTCGATGTCGGTGTCGTAGACATCTTCGACGTGCACGACGCCGGCCCCGTTCTCTTCGCGGAGGCTGCCCAGGATTCGGGCGGTTCCCGATGCTTCAGTCATTGTTCGTTCCCGCTCTTTCGTTTGCCGCGCGCCACCTCGGTGTGCAGCGCGTCCAGTCGTTGCTCCCACTGGACCCGGTAGTCGCCGAGCCAGTCATCCAGTTCCTTGAGCGGTTCTGATCGCAGCGAGTAAATACGACTCTGCGCATTCGCACGCACGTCCACGAGTCCTGCTTCACGCAGTACGCGCAGGTGCCGCGAGACACCCGGGCGCGCGATCGGCAGGAGGGCCGCGAGCTCGTTGACCGTTGCCGGTCCGCGCCGAAGTTGTCCAAGCACGACGCGACGGTTCTCATCCGCGATCGCCTGCAGAACTGATTCCATGCTCTTAATGTAACAGACCGTGTACGTACACGCAAAGGTACATACCCGACGACTCCTCTAGCCGAGCGTTTCGAACCGTGGCCAAAGAACGGGTGTATAGTTGTAACTAAACAGGAGCACGGAATGAGTTCACCCCTCGAAAGTACCCACGCCAGCACGATCCGTCGCGCCCGTGCACGCGGTGGGGTGGGCCTACGCGAGCTGGCGCGCCGACTCGGAGTCACGCCCAAAGCGGTCTCGGACTGGGAAAAATCCGAGGAGCTGGGAACCGTCCAGGTCAACACGATCAACCGCGCACTCAACGCACTCGGAGAAGATGTGGTCATCGGGAGCCGCCGCCGCATTGCCGAAAACTCTCAGTCCCAACTCGATCGACGCGAGGAACGTGTGACACGAGAGCTCCATCGCGCCGTCGCCCTCAAGCTGGTCGAGGATCCCGAGGCCGTCCTAAGGGTCGTTCCGTCGAACATTGACCGTCTCCGTCAGCAAGTTCGAGGTGCCGATGCGTCATCATGGCTCGAAGAGTGGGCGGAGTTGTCCCAATCGCGCAGGATCGGCGACCTGATAGACGTCATGCTCGGCGCGGACCGTCGTTCGATCAACATGCGCCAGACATCCCCGTTTGGCGGCGTACTCAACCGGGCAGATCGCCTCGAGGCGATCGAGCGGGCTCGGGCGAAGTGAACCGCGCAGAACTGGAGGTTGCGATTGTCGCGGCCACCGAGGTCATCAGACAGCGGGAAGTCCTGGTCATCGGTTCGCAGGCGATCCTGGGCACGTTCGGCGAGGCCGAGTTGCCGGAGCGGGCCACGATGTCGAACGAGGCCGACATCGCAGCACTGCACGATGACGCTTCAGAGACGTTGGCGACCCTGATCGATGCGGAGCTCGGCGAGTGGTCGGACTTTGACCGCGACCACGGTTTCTATGTGCAGGGCGTTAGCGTACGCACCGCATACCTCCCGGACAGGTGGGAGGCACGGATCGTGCGAGTCGAGCCGCGCGAACATCCCGACTCCGTTGGTTTGTGTCTGGAGCGGCACGATCTGTGCGCGGCGAAGCTCGCGCGGTTGGATCAAAAGGACCTGGAGTTCGTGCAATCGCTCATCGACGCTGGCCTCGTTACGCCAGCGGTGGTTCGCGAACGAATCACGCTCATCACCGACGACCGGTTTGAACCGGAACGCAAGGCAGCCGCAATCCGTTGGATCCGCGCTCGTGATCGCACCCCTGATTGATCCGCTGTCGGTCTAGTCTCCTTGCTCGTTAACCATGAACTGGGCGTACCAGTCGGGCCAATTCTCGTCGGCGTGACCGATCTCCTTCTCGTGCTGGCCATGGCGCCGGGAAAATCGGCGTCCAGCCGCCAGCCAAGGGCCCGGTAAAACGCCTTCGCCCGGTCCACATCCGAAACGGGTAGCACGACGACTTCAAGTTTCATGTCCGCGGTGTCATGGTGCTCACGGCGCCACGGCAGCACGAGGCCTCATCGCGCGCCACCCGGCGGCGCGTTCGCATCTCCGCCCCCGACTCCACTCGTGGGTGGAGTTCAACCCTCCGGGATGGGTGAACAATGGAAATCATGAACGACGCTCAGCCAGGATCGACTGCAGTGGTCCTCGACGTGCAGGAACTCGCCGTCGCCTATGGATCGCAAACCGCCGTCGACGGCATCAGTTTTCAAATCGCGCGCGGGGAAATCTTCGGACTCCTCGGCCCGAACGGGGCAGGCAAGACCAGCACGCTGAGTGCAATCGAGGGTCTCGTAAAGCCTCGCGGAGGAACGAGCATCCTGGACGGCATCGATGTTCAGAAACATCCCGAGGATGCCAGGGCGCGCATCGGCGTTCAACTTCAGGCGTCGAGTTTTCAGTCTGAGCTGACGATCGAGCAAATCGCGCGCCTATACGCCGGGCTGTACGGAGTGGTGAGTTCGAAACAGGAGATCGCCGATCGAATCCGCGAGGTCGGGCTGGGGGGCGAAATCGGCAAGCGTTTCAAGACGCTCTCGGGCGGTCAGCAGCAGCGGCTTTCGCTTCTCATCGCGGTCATCCATCGGCCCATCCTTCTGCTTCTCGACGAGCCGACTTCGGGACTCGACCCGCAGTCCCGGCGCCAGCTCTGGGACCGCATCGAGCGCCTCCGTAAGGATGGCGGCAGCATCCTGCTCACGACTCACTCGATGGAAGAAGCGCAGGCCGTCTGTGATCGGGTCGCGATCATGGACCACGGAAAGCTGCTCGCTATCGACACCCCAACCAAGCTCATCGAGCAGTACCGTAAGGATCCGCGAGTCATCGCAGTCTCGCGCGGCGAGGTCACGCTCGAAGACGTTTTCATCGGACTGACAGGAAGTGACATTCGTGACTGACACAACGCTTTCGAGCACACGGCCGCCGATGAGCCTGATTATGGGCTCGCTGTTCCGCGCCGATTTCACCGTCCTGCTGCGCAACGGCCGCACGATGATCCTGAACATCGCGGTGCCGATCCTCATCCTGATCGTCACCGACCTTCACCCGAACCAGAAGGCGCCGGCGAACGGCTTCGGCAGCGTGAATTTCGACGTCGGACTCGCACTCACGTATGGCCTGATGGCATCGAGCCTGATCGGGTATTCCATCACGGTCGCTCGCGATCGCGATGCCGGAGTGTTCCAGCGCCTGCGCGTAACGCCAGCGCCCACCTGGGCGATCATGACGAGCCGGCTTCTGGTGCAGCTCGTGCTCGACCTCATCATGACGATCATCGTCGTCACCGTCGGTGTCATCATGCACCACATCGACTACTCGATCGGCGACCTCCTGCTGATCGGATGCGTCGCGCTGCTTGGCGGAGTGACCTTCCTCGCGATCGGGCAGGCGATCGTCGGCCTTGTCCGGTCGGCGTCGGTCGTCAACGCGATCGGGCGTGTGCTCTACGCACTACTTCTGCTGATCGGTCTTCTCGGATCGAGTGGGCTACTGGGCACGACCGTACAGGTGATTGCGGAATGGTCACCCGTCGGCGCGCTCATCACGCTCTTCGATGGAGTTGTGACACTGAATTCGTGGGGTGGCCTGGAGACGGCAGCGTTATGCGCCTGCGTCGGCTACGTCCTCGTCGGGACATTCATCGGCATCCGCTGGTTCCGTTGGGAGTCTCGCTAGTCAATCGCCGATGAGTGGCCCGAAGACTTCGGGGCGAGTCCGGAGTTCTCGATGATCGGTGTGATTCGCGTCGCGAGGTCGGCGGTCGCGCGAGCGACCTGAGCCTGGCCATCCGACGTGAGCCGCACTCGAGTCGATCGACCGTCGGATGCGTGCGTCTCGCGCACGACCAGCCCGCGCCGTTCGGCCCGGTCGACCAGCCCGCTGATGGTCGAGCGCTCGAGGCCGAGATACTCGGCGAGTTCGGCCATCTTCAATACGCGGTCGCGAAGGATGCCGAGCATCCGAACCGCCGTGAGCGAGAGGTCGTACTCGGCGCCGACTCGGGTGACCTGGGCAATGATTGCGAAGGACGTCTCCACAAAACGGTCGAGGTCTTCGGCATCAGCGGACGGGGCCATGCGTCTCCTTGCATAGTTCGTATTGCGCACTATTATAATTGGTAATACGAACTAAAACCATCGACTCACGAGGAATTTACTCATGCATGCCGCCGTCGTTTCATCCTTCGATCGTCCGCCGCAGTACACGACTTTCGCCGACCCGACGCCGTCGGGACCACACGAGATCGTCGTCGACGTGCTGGCGTCCGGGCTGCATCCGCGGGTTCGATCTCAGTCAGCCGGCTCGCATTACGCCAGCATCGACGAACTGCCCCTCGTTCCCGGAATCGATGGCGTCGGTCGCACAGCAACCGGCGAGCTTCGATACTTCGTGCTCGACGACACGACCATGGGCGCGATGGCCGAGAGAACAGTAATCGACGTGCGCCGCAGCATCGCGCTAGTGCCGGATGCCGACCCGCTCGCCATCGCCGCCGCAATGAACCCCGCGATGTCGTCCTGGGCAGCGCTTCGAAGGCGCATCGATTTCCGACCTGGCCAATCAGTTCTCGTGCTCGGCGCAACCGGCAGCGCCGGACAGCTTGCCGTGCAAGTCGCGAAACACCTCGGCGCGAGCCGGGTCGTTGGGGCCGGCCGGGATGCCGCCCGGCTCGAGACGCTCAGCGACCTCGGTGCGGATGCCGCGGTCTCGCTCGTCGGCACGCCGGACGAGATCGCGGAGCGGCTGGCATCAGAAGCCGCCGATGTCGACGTCGTGCTCGACTACGTATGGGGGTCGGCGACGGCATCCGCGATGACCGCGATCGTGATGGGCCGCACTGACCGCGGCAGGCCGCTCAGCTGGATCGAGATCGGTTCTCTCGGCGGGCTGACCGCCGAGATCCCGTCCGCCGCTCTGCGGGCAGCACACCTTCAGCTCGTTGGCAGTGGGCAGGGGTCGGTGTCGACCGCCGACATCGTGGCGGAGTTGCCGGCTCTTGCCGCGGAGATCACGAAGGGAACGTTCGCGCTCACCGTGCGTGCCGTGCCGCTCTCGGATGTCGAAGCAGCCTGGCTCGATGCCGAGCGTGGCGACGAGCGAGTCGTCATCACGCCCTGACCACTCACGCACGCGCCGTCCGCATCCGAGACACGTCGAATCGATCGGCTACCGGATCATGCCTGCGGCGACGGTCTGGTTCGTCGTCTCATCCACCAGGATGAACGACCCGGTCGCTCGGTTCCTGTCATAGGAATCGACGAAGACCGGCCGCATGCAGCGAAGCCGCACTCGCCCGATGTCGTTGAGCACGAGTTCCGTGGCTGTTTCGTCGCGATGAAGGGTGTTGACATCCACCCGGTAGCTGAGTTCGACTACGCGAGCTCGCGTCCAGTGCGTGGTGTGCTTGAGCGCCAGGGTTCGCCCGGCGGTGAGGGGCGCGCGGTCATCCATCCAACAGATCATCGCGTCGAGATCCTGCGTGACCAGCGGAAGATTCTTCGGCCGCACGATCATGTCGCCACGACTGATGTCGATGTCGTCGGCCAGTCGGACCGTGACCGCCTGAGGGGGAAACGCCTCCTCGAGTGGACCGTCGGCGGTGTCAATCCCGGCGATGCTGGACTCGAATCCGCTCGGCAGAACCCGCACGCTGTCGCCGACCCGAAGCACGCCGCTTGCGACCGTGCCGGCATAACCGCGGTAGTCGGGAAACTCCGCCAATTGCGGTCGCACGACGAACTGCACCGGGAAGCGTACGTCGGTGAGATTGAGATCGCTGGCAACGTAGAGCTGCTCAAGATGATGCAGAAGGGTCGGGCCGTCGTACCACGGCATGTTGTCGCCGTGGTCTACGACGTTGTCGCCCTCAAGCGCGGAGATCGGAATGAAGGTGATGTCGCGAGCCCGCACTCGACTCGCGAAGGCCGAGAACTCGGCTCGGACCGCGTCGAAAGCCTCCTCGGACCAATCGACGAGGTCCATCTTGTTCACGCACACGACAAGGTGCGGAACGCCGAGGAGAGTTGCCAGGAACGCGTGCCTCCGGCTCTGCTCGGAAACGCCCTTGCGCACATCGATGAGGATCAGGGCGACGCTGGCCAGCGAGGCTCCGGTCACCATGTTCCTGGTGTACTGCGGATGCCCGGGCGTGTCGGCGATCACCAGCTTGCGCTTGGGGGTTGCAATGTAGCGATAGGCGACATCGATCGTGATTCCCTGTTCTCGCTCGGCCCTGAGTCCGTCGGTGAGAAGTGCAAGATCGGTGTAGTCGTTGCCTCGCTGCTTGCTCACCCGCTCGGCCGCTTCGAGCTGATCAGTGAACAGGGTTTTGCTGTCGAACATGAGACGGCCGATCAGTGTGCTCTTGCCGTCATCGACAGAACCAGCCGTGGCAACCCGCAGCAGATCGCTCATGTTAGAAGTACCCTTCCCGTTTGCGATCTTCCATCGAGGTATCACTCGTCTTGTCGTCGCCGCGCGTGGCTCCGCGTTCCGTTACTCGCGCCGCTGCAATCTCCGCAATGATCTTCTCGACCGTGTCTGCGTCCGATTCCACCGCCGCCGTCAGGTTTGCATCTCCCATCGTGCGGTAGCGAACCCAGCGCTTGCTCGCCTCCTCGCCGTCGCGCAACGGCAGCGTCTCGGTTACTTCGAACAGCATCCCTTTCCGGTCAACGACGAGTCGCTCCGCGGCCAGGTACTTGTCGGGGACCGCGATCGACTCGAGGCCGATGTATTCCCAGATCGCCAGCTCCGTCCAATTCGACAGCGGGAAGACCCTGATGCTTTCGTGCTTGCGGATTCGACCGTTGTAGAGGTTCCAGATCTCCGGTCGCTGGTTCTTCGGATCCCACTGTCCGAATTCATCGCGAAAGGAGAAGATTCGTTCCTTCGCCCGCGCTTTGTCTTCGTCACGTCGGCCACCCCCGAATAGCGCGTCGAAGCCGTGCTCCTCGGCCGCGGCCAGCAGAACCGGCGTTTGGATGCGGTTTCTGGATCCATCGGGCTCCTCGGCGACCATCCCGCGCTCAATTGCGTCGGGCACGCTCGCGACGATCAGTTCAACGGCAAGTCGAGCAACCACGGCATCCCGGAAGCTGATGACCTCCGGAAAATTGAGTCCGGTGTCGACGTGCATGACCGGAAACGGCATTCTCGCGGGCGCAAACGCCTTTGCGGCCAGGTGCAGCATCACCAGGGAGTCCTTACCCCCCGAGAACAGCAGGCACGGACGCTGCATCTCCGCGGCGACCTCGCGGAAAATGTGGATGCTCTCCGCCTCGAGCTCTCGAGCCTGCGAGAGGTGATACTGGCTCACTTCAACACCCTTCCCGTCGACGCCCCGGCCGACGCAAGCAGGCGGCCCAGCTCCGCTGCGATGGACGGGGCGCTGACGACGAGGTCGGGAAGCCAGGGATTGGGGAGGTTGTAGTGGAGCGCCGAGCCGTCCAGCCTGCGCGCGACGCACCCGGCAGCCGTGGCTACCGCGACCGGTGCGGCGGAGTCCCACTCGAATTGTCCGCCGTCGTGCACATACGCGTCCACCTCGCCGGTGACCACGGCCATTGCCTTGACGCCAGCCGATCCCATCGCGACGAATTCGGCATCGAGATTCGCCTTCAGATAGTCCACAATTGGCGCCGGATGGCTGCGGCTCACCGCCAGCCGCAGTGGTCGCGAACCCCACTCCGGTCCCGCCGGGGCGACTGGCGGCCGAGCGGTATCGAAGGTCACCCCGCGGGCGGGCATGGAAACGGCTCCGATCGCAGCACCCGCCGCTCGAGTCCACAGAGCGACATGCACGGCCCAGTCGTCACGCCAACCCGTCTCAGCGCGCTCTGCGTATTCCCGGGTGCCGTCGAGCGGATCAACGATCCACACGCGGTCCGCATCGATACGACGGAGATCGTCGGGGGCCTCCTCCGAAAGGATGGCGTCGTCGGGCCGCCACTGATGCAGGAGCCCCACGATCACCCGGTTGGCGAGCCGGTCGGCCTGCTCGCGAAGCGACTCAGACCCGGATGGCTCATCGAGTTCGTCACGAAGCGCGAGGAGCGCTCGACCCGCGTCATCCGCCACGAGCGCCGCGAGCGCCGAGTCATCGACTTCGCTCCACGGGGATTCAGACACCCGGGCCTCCGAAGGGGGTTTCTGCAAGGACATCAGCGCAATTCACATCTCAAGCCTGTCAGTTAAGGCTATCAAGATGGTGATATCCGACGTTGCGGTAGAGCGCGCAACCTGGCAGGCAATTGCGGCTGCGCCAATAAAATGATGGGGAACCGCGTCAGCGAACCGCTGTCCACCCAGCGCGGTCGACCACGGACGAGGTTTCCTACGCGATGAGTTGGTTCGATCCGGGCCTCACCGTTGCCGGGCTGGTCATCGGCTTCGTCGTCGGACTCACGGGCATGGGTGGCGGGGCACTGATGACCCCGGTCCTCGTTTTGATCTTCAAGGTCGATGCGCTGACAGCCGTCTCGAGTGACCTGGTCGTCAGCCTCTTCATGAAGCCCGCCGGTGCGATCGTCCACCTCAGACGGCGAACGGTCGACCTGAGACTGGTCGGCTGGCTCTGCGTCGGGTCGGTGCCAGCCGCATTCAGCGGCATCGCGATCCTGCGCTTCCTGCCCCAGGTCACCAACCTGAGCGCGCTGATCAAGGTCTGCACGGGCGTCGCCCTCATCATCGCTGCGAGCGGGCTCGCGCTTCAGATGATCACGCGCTACGTCCAGAATCGAAACGGCTTGACGGGTGCCGGGGCGGCAATCGGTACGGTGCGGATCCGACCCCTGCCTACCGTGCTCCTCGGAGCTGCCGGCGGACTCATCGTGGGTCTCACTTCTGTCGGGGCCGGATCGATCATCGTGGTCGTCCTGCTGTTCCTGTACCCGTCCCTGCGCGCCAACCGTCTGGTCGGAACAGACCTGGTGCAGGCGATTCCGCTCGTCGCGAGCGCGACCCTCGCGCATCTTCTGTTCGGCAGCGTTTCATTTGCCACCGCGGCTTCGTTGCTCATCGGAGCGATCCCGGCGGTCTGGCTCGGCGCGCGGAGTTCATCCCGAGCCCCGGAACGAGTCATCAAAGCCGCTCTTTTCGTGCTGCTGCTGGCGAGCGGTGCGAGTCTGCTGGGTCTGCCGACATTCGTTGTCCTGATTATCGGTGGAGCGGCACTCATCGTCGTCCTGGCCACTGGGCTCGGTGCAATCCTCCTGCGCCGACGCAATCCGCCGCCGGAAGCGCAGCCTGAGCATGGAGCCGTCGCGTCCGAGGACAGCGGATGAGTGCGAATAACGAGGCGACGCTGCCGCGCCTGGTTCTCGAGTCGGCAGACCTCGATGTGCTCGAACTCCAGGTCGGCGGCGCACTTCCGGACGGTGCCAGCATCACCACCACGCAACTCGATTTCGCCCGCGAGCGACGTGTCGTGCTCACCGACTCGGAGAACACCCCGCTGGCGATTTTCGAAGTGCTGGCGCAAGGAGTTACCGGCGCAACCGGCGCGGCATCCTTGTGGCCCGGTACCATCACGCCTCTGCGTTCTCGCGGTGCCCGGCTCGGGACCGCCTGGGACCCGACGGTGAGACGGACGGCACGCGAGGTGCGTTCTCAGCTCGAGAAAGACGTGGACGAGGCTCCCGTGCTCGCCGTCGCCTTCTCCGAAATCCCTACCGAGTCGGACCTGGCGCGCGCGCAACGTCAGATCGAGACTCTACGGCCACGGAAAGTGCTGTGGGTTGCGCTCGTCTCCGGCGCCCGATCCGGGCGGGCAGCGGGCAGGAATCCGGATGCGCTCGCCACCGGAGTGTTCGCGCACCTGCCGAGCGACGCAATCCCTTTGGTCGTACCATCGGGTTGGCGGGAAGCGGCCACGCTGCAACCCGCGAAACCGCCGTCCGCTGTTGGGCCCGCGGAGCGGCCGGGCACGCGGGACGTCCTCATGAACTACGGAGCGACCCACGTCATGGATGTCGCCGATTGGCGCAGCGACGACGACGGATCGGCGGCAGACTCGCCCGTTATCGAGGCGGCGTCGGCGCTGCGCCAGTCGGAGCACCAGACGGGTGCCGTAGTGCTGTTCACGGGTCTCTCCGGATCGGGAAAGTCGACGCTGGCTCGCGAGCTTACCGATCGCCTCGAGCGGGTCATCTCCCAACCCGTCATGCTGCTGGATGGCGACGAGGTGCGGCAGCGCCTGTCTGCGGAACTGGGCTTCGATCGTCGCGGTCGGGAGTTGAACCTTCAGCGAGTCGGCTACGTCGCGGCCCTCCTGGCCGAAGTGGGCGCCGTCGTAGTCGCGGCACCGATCGCGCCATTTGCCGCTTCTCGACAGGAAATCCGACAGCGAGTCGAACAACACGGCCTATTCGTTCTGGTGCATGTGGCGACGCCGCTTGCGGTCTGCGAGTCACGTGATCGAAAGGGCCTCTACGCGCGAGCACGAGCCGGCGAACTCACCGATTTCACCGGAATCTCTTCACCCTACGAGGAGCCCACCGACGCGGATGTGTCGGTCGATACGAGCCGACAGAGTGTCGGGGAGTCGGTGACCGCAATACTTGAGGTCGTTTTGGATCGGTTACATGCGGAGCCCGCCGCGCCCGAGCGCATCTAGACGACGGCTCGCCGCCTCACCCTGCGGGTCATCCTGGCGATGAATGCCCTGCTCTTTTTGCCCGCCCGACGGAGCGCGAGTTTGACCCGTGGTCGGCCAAACGCCAATCGCGAGAGTGCGGTTCCCCCGCGCGAGGTGGTTGGCCCGCTTGCCGCACCGGCGGTCACCTGCTTCACGTAGCCGAAAGTGTGGATGTCCTCGTAATAGAAGTCCCGAACGCGCCGCTCAAGTCGAGGCGAAATCGTCACGTCCCCACTGGATGCCCCTGTTGCGCCCTCGGCGGTGCGAACGCGTGGGACGACCGGGTCCAGATCGAGTCCGTGCTCGGCGTTAAGTCGACGAACAATGTCATCCAGGCCGTCCTCAAAGTAATAGACCAGCGCGCCGGCAACGTGGAACTCGATCTGTGGCCTCAGATGGTTATCGAAGATGTATGGATCGTGGGCGTAGTCGGCGAGGGCGGCGAAGCCCCACTGTTCGATCGCTTCGACGTCAAGGCTTACCTCGCCGTGCCTGTTGCGCCAGAGGTATTCGGAGCGGAAGCGAGCCATCGGGTCCCGCACGATCATGAAGATCAGGTCGAAACGACCGAGCCGGAATGTCTGCCTCAGAATGCTTCCCTGCATGTGCTGGGGGGTTGAGCGTCGAAGGTAGTTGATGGTTCCGGCGCCCATGTTGCCGTCGCGAAAATCCTCCGAGTAGCCGCTGCTCTTGAAGACCTGCTCGATTGTCGATCCACCGGTCTTCGGGACGTGAATGAAGAGGATGTTCTTGCCGTCCTTGCGGAAGATCGGCATCCAGCAAACCTCCCGTCTGGCGTGGCCCCGCGGCGAACGCCCCACGCATTGCGAGCCTCGTCCACCGTATCGCACTCGCCGGGCGGGATACCTCAGGGACAGATCGCTCCTGTCACCGGCCAGACGTACCATGGTGGCGACCGAACCAGCCACTCCCAGGGAGAGTTCATGACCACACTTGAGAATCGCCCAAACGCGGCTCTGATCGTGATTGACGTTCAGAACGGAGTCGTCGAAGAAGCCCACGATCGGGACGCGATCGTGGCGAATATCGCGACACTGGTCGACAAGGCTCGCGCCGCGACGGTGCCTGTCGTGTGGGTGCAGCACAACAGCGAAAACCTGGTGCGAGACACTGACGCCTGGCAGTACGTGCCCGAGCTCGTGCGCGCAGACTCCGAGCCGCTCGTCCAAAAGTCATATCCGGATGCGTTCGAAGCGACCGATCTCGAAGACGTCCTCGCGGGTCTCGGGATCGGCAAGCTCTTTGTTTCGGGGGCCCAAACCGACGAGTGCATCCGGTCGACCTTGCATGGCGCAATCGCACGGGGCTACGACGCGACCCTGGTCTCGGATGCGCACACTACGGAAGATCTCTCGCCGTGGGGAGCGCCGACACCCGAACTGGTGATCGCCCACACCAACCTCTACTGGACGAACCATGAGGCGCCGGGCCGAACAGCCGGGACTGTGACTACTGCCGACGTCGACTTTGCCGCTTCGGCGAGCTAGGTCCGCGGAATTCCGGCTATCGCACCTCTGCAAGGATCTCCAGGGTCCACGGCCCATTTATCCCGAACCACAGGTCGCACCGCCCCTGCGGATCCTGGTGTAGTTCAGACATCCCCAGAAATCGTGCCCATCGCGGGCAGGCGACAACATCCCTGACAGCGTGCGGTCTGCCTTCAACTATCGTTTCCCCGTGTTCGTACAGGAATTCCCAGTCCAGCTCGGGTAGCCGCAGCTCCCGCGCCAGATCTGCGAATGTGGCGACAATCGAGTCCTCGTCGGTCTCGACTTCCTGCACGAGAGTCCCTTGATTCATGATGCCCCCGCATGATCCACCGCGACGACCTGATCAATCACCGTCAGTGTTAACTTAAGAGAGCGTGAACCGAACGTTCTATGACGCGAGAATCACGAGGATTTCTGCCGCTGCCGATCCTGGCGGGTACGGGAACCGAGGCTGTTGTGCGGCACGCGCTTGGCTGCACCCTTGAGTTGCACCGCCCTCTCGAATTCCTCAATCGCTGTGCGGTTGCGGCTCTCCGCATCGAAGAAGGGCGCGGGAACGTCGCCACGCAGGTGCGCCATCATGCCGTCGGCGAGGGCTTCGTCGGTCGAATCGGTGACAAGGCCGAATCCCGGCGGTAGCGCATCCGCGACAGATCCGAACGCCACAGTCACAACCGGAAGCCGAGCAACCATCGCCTCCAGAATCACCATCGGCTGCCCCTCATAGTTGCTCGAGAGCACGAAACAGTCCGATGCCGCCATGATGGCGTAGGGATTCGCCTGCTGGCCGACCAGGAAGACGGCCTCGGCCAGCCCGAGTCGCTCAACGAGCTTTCGCAGTTCGTCGGCCAGCGGTCCGTCGCCGACGATTACGAGGCGGCACCGCCGATTCGCCTCGTGCACAATCGCAAACGCCCGGATGAGACGTGCGTGGTTCTTCTCGACCGACAGTCGACCCACCGTCACAAAAGTCGGGACGCGACGGTCGGGAGCCGACAATTCGATCGCCCAGGGTTCCACCTCGCCGGTCTCGGGGTCCGTTGCCTCCTGGATGAGATCGGCGGTCATGCCGTTACGAACCCGAGACGGATTCATCAGATTTCGAGCGGCGACGAACCGGCCGTTCGGAGCGTACTCCGACAGCGACGCGGCATTGATCTTGAGCAGCGACGGGGAGACCGATACCAGATCGTCGTAGTCGCCGTAGAGCGAGAACACGGCCCGAAGGTCTTTGAGGTGTCGTCGGCGGCCGTTGGTAATCCGTTGCGCGTCCGCGGCAAGATCGTTGTGCATCCAGATCGATCGGTGCGCGCCGGGCGCGTGCAGCAGAAGCGTGCTCCAGAACGCCGTGTAGCCGGCGAAATCGATGACGTACTCGAAGCGCGAGTCACCGAAGCACCGGCGCCACTCGTCGTCCCAGAGCTTCGATTGCGCCGGATTCGTGGCGTGGGTTGATACCCGCCCGCGATTGACCGAGAGACGGCGAATCAGATGCGTGAACTTGGATCCGTTCATCCCGCCGACTCGTGCAAACTGGCGCACGCGCGGGTGAAGCTGTCGCTGATTCTCGATCACCGCGTGAGCGTAGGTTTTGCGAAAAATGACCGAGACGTCGAAGCGATCGTGGTCAATCGCGTCGAGCAGGTTGATGAGCGAGGTCGTTATTCCATTGGGCCGCATCCCGCCGGCGTAAATAAGAATGCTGACGCGGTCATCCTTCTGCGGCGGCCCAACTCGATATCCGTCGCGTTTGCCACGAAAGACGATGTCGATGATGCGGTCAGTTGCGGAGCCGTCTTCGTGAGAACTGAACCTTTTGCGCGCGGCGGCGTGCCGTCGAGCCACCACCGCACTCACTCCGTCAGCGTCGAGACGGCGCAGTTCGGCGACCAGTTCCGCCTCGGATCGGACCACCGGACCCGGCAACTCGTCCGGCTCCAGGTAGAGACCGCGATACCCCGAATACTCGTCGATGTCCGGGGTAAGAAACACGATCGGGCGGTCTGTACTCAGGAAATCGAAGAAGATGCTGGAGTAGTCCGTCACGAGAATGTCGGTAACGCCGAGAACCACGTTCGTCGGAATCTCGTTGGGTACCAGCAAGTCACGGAGATCCGGTCGGTGTGCGGCAAATTTGTGCACGACCTGATGGGTCTTCAGCAGGACG
>DATAXD010000023.1:0-19199 GCA_036266835.1 Galbitalea sp.
CCGCACACCCAGTTCGACGGCACCGCCTACATCCTGTCGAAGGATGAGGGTGGTCGTCACAACCCGTTCTACGCGAACTACCGTCCGCAGTTCTACTTCCGTACCACCGACGTCACCGGCGTCATCACGCTGCCCGAGGGCACCGAGATGGTCATGCCAGGCGACACCACCGACATGACCGTTGAGCTGATTCAGCCCATCGCCATGGAGGAGGGCCTCGGCTTCGCCATCCGCGAGGGTGGCCGCACCGTGGGTGCCGGTAAGGTCACGAAGATCCTGAAGTAGTACCAACGAGTGTGGGGGCCCGGCTGCAAGCCGGGCCCCCACACACGTTAACACCCGCGACCCGGAAAAGTCTCCAGTTCGAGACAAAGTAGCCTGCGCGCCGTGGCGATGTTGTCCCAACATGGAGATGCCGGCGCCGGCGTCGACTCCTCCACCGGTCGGCCGAGCTCGTCCACACGCACAGGACGGGGGTCGTTGTCGGACTGTGACGCTCAAAACCGCAAGCCTGTACGGATGCTGGATGCTTTCGGCCGGATAACCTTCGCTCGTGAACTGACCGCTCCCGACCAGTCACGTCGATCGCTGGCGCGAGCGGCGTCAGCAGGGAGCGCCGAGCGACTCGCGCGCGGGGCCTATCTGCCGACGAGCGTCTGGGCTGGCCTCGATGCGCGCGAGAAGTACCTGCATCGGATCGTGGCGGTGGCATCGACCCGCCGCAATCCGCCGGTAATCTCGCACATTTCGGCAGCGGCCGTGTGGGGACCGCCCGCCCTCGGAGACTGGCCGCCGGAGGTGCACACTACGATTCCGCCCAACGCGGCGGCGCATTCCCGCAGCGGGGTGATCCAACACAAAGCGGCTCTCAGCGGCGTTGACCTCGTCGAGCTGGGCGGTTTGCGTGTCACATCGCTGCCACGCACGATTGTCGATCTCGCCACTACGGAGAGTTTCGCCTGCGCGATCGTCGCGGCCGACCGGGCTCTTCTGGTTGATCGCTTCGGTCCACGACCGGCGATGACGACTCGCGACGAGCTCGAGGCGGCTTGGGAGCGCGCGGTACCTCGTCGAGCTCATCTTCGCGCTATCGCGGTTCTTCGATTTGCCGAAACCCGGGCCGAGTCGCCACTCGAGTCGATCAGCCGCGTGACGATGCGCACGATCGGTGTGCCGCGCCCGAGTCTGCAGGTTCCGCACTACGACACCGCGGGTTTTATCGGCGAGCCCGACTTCTATTGGCCCGAGCACGGCCTGATCGGGGAAGCAGATGGTGATGCAAAGTACCTCGACGCGCGGTTCCGCAATGACCGCTCGTCGGACGAGGTAGTCCTCGATGAGAAGATCCGCGAGGATCGATTGAGAGCGTTACCCCGCACGGTGGCTGGCTGGCGGTGGAAGGCCGCAATCTCCCCGGCGCTCCTGGGACGCCAGCTCACCGATGCCGGGTTGCCGACGGGACAGAAGTGGCAGTAGGCGAACCGCCGTGTACAGCAATTCGGGCGCGGCAGCCATGCCTATGCTGGGGACGTGGTGAACGCGCGCGGAGTCGGGGATCGCGTCCGGGCGTTTTTCGTGCGCGGGGCCAGCTCCGAGGTCGGTGCCGCGATCCTGAGGCGAGTGGCTCCTTCCGCCCTGTATTCGGCGGCACTCCTGCCGGTCATGGGACTCGCCGCGTACATCATGGGTTCGACCCCCGGCGAGTACACCCTGTTCGGCCCGGCCGGGTTCAACCTACTGACGGGCCACTGGAACCTGGTGTTCGTCAATCCGAAGGTTCAAGCGGGACCGCTCGAACTTTTCCCGTACGGCATCGCCAGAGTAATCGGCCTCCACAGCCAACCCCAGTGGTTCGCCTTCTACCTGGTCATGCTCTACGTCATGACGTTCCTGCTGTCTCTCGTCATCTATCTCCCGATCTATCGCGTGAGTGGTCGACTCGGTCGCTACGTACCGTTTCTGGCGCTCGGAATCGCGCTGCTTGGAGCATTCCTTCCCACGGATATCGTCCGCGGGCATCCGGCAGAGAGCATGGTTCCGCTGTTGTGGATCGTCGCGGGCTGCCTGTCCCGGGAGCGGATGTTCGCCTCCGCTGGCGTCATCCTCGCTCTTTCTGCCGGTTTCGAGGTCTGGGGCGTGCTCGGCGTGCCCGTGCTGTTTCTTAGCCCGTCACCGCGCATCCTTCGCGCGGCAATCGCAGCCATCATCACTGGCGCCGTCATCTACCTGCCGTTCGTACTCACCGGCACATTCCGAATGTTCGAGTATCACTGGTTCGTATCGCTCGGCACGCTCTATCGGTTGGTGTGGCCGGGTCTCACCTCGTTTCCGTGGACCCTGCGGATCGCGCAGGCCGTGCTCGCACTCGCGGCGGGCTGGGGCACTGCGCTGGCGACCCGCAAGGGCGTGTACGGCGTCTGGCTCGTTCCGATGGCCATCATCTCGGTGCGCTTTGTCTTCGATCCGCTCCTGGACTTCTACTACTGGATGGCGCCGGCCACCGTCGCGATTTGCGCGCTCGGCGCGACGCTGTACCTGCGGAAGTGGATCCCGGCGCTCATTGCTGCCGGTCTTATCGCTTCCCTCTGGATTCCGCCAACGCGGTCGGTTGTGGCTGCGATCGCGATGACCGTTCTGGTCGGACTCTGTGTTGCCGCGTTGAAGATCGTCGAGCGGCACGGACGCGAGCAGATGACCACTCCGCCTCCGCCCGGGCGCGCTGCAACAGACCAGTTGACGACGTAGCAACGGCGAGATGCAAGTGACGAACGATGGCGTTCGCGGTGGTGCACTGCGACTCTGGCCGATTCGGGTGGCCGGCGGCCGATTCCTGCGCCAGTGGCGGCTGCTGCTGCTCGTCGTGTCCGTTGCGATCATCGCGTCGACGGTCGTCACCTCAGTTGGCCTGCTGATCACCGCGACCGAGTCATCCGCGGTTCGCACGGCGCTTCGCGCCATTCCGGCGTCTCAGCGGGAGTTGACGGTTAACGTCGAGCAGCCATCCATTCCGATCTCCCGGGCGAAGACCGTGATCGGGGCCTCCATCGCGAGTGTTCTTGGCACAGCCAGCAACCCGAGGCCGACGGTGCGCGCGTATACGTCGCAGGAGCTCGTCACACTTCCTCGCGGCGCGCACGGGCTCACCTACCTGGGCGAGCTCGACGGCACCCGCTCTCATGCGAAACTCGTGAGCGGACAGTGGGCATCCACGGCGCCTCCGGAGGGCAGCGACGCGGTCGATGTCGACCTGCCGGCACTGGCGGCATCCCGGCTTCGGCTCGGTGTCGGGGCCACAGTGGCGATTCCGTTCCCGGTCGGTGTCGTCACCGCGCGGGTGGTCGGGATCTACAGCATCACTGATCCACATTCCGACTACTGGTCACAGGATCCACTGCGGGCCGCAGGCAACAGCAACCTCTTCGTCGTCTCGCTTCCAGACAACGCCTCCACCCCCGTCGACGCGTTCGGTCCTCTCCTTGTCGCGCCGGGGTCGGTCGACGCGGTCGGCGTGACTTCTGACCGCTTGGAGCTCGACTACTTGCCGACGTTTACCTCCGTCAGTCCGGATGAGCTTTCTGGACTGATCAATCGCCTGCAGGGCGCAAGCAACACGGTACCGGCCCAGGTGGGCGACATAGGCGGTCAGCTGACATTCTCCGGGAATGCGATCGCGCCGATTGGCCAGATAGCGTCGGCGCTCGTGGTTACACGGTCGGGTGTTGTGGTGATCACGCTTCTGCTGCTCATCCTGGCGGTTGCCGCCCTTGCGCAAGCCGCACGCCTGTTCAACGACGCCCGATCCGGCGATCGTCAACTGATGCGCGCTCGTGGCGCATCGCGCGGACAGATTCTCGGGATGGCCGCCCTCGAGGCGGGAGCAATCGGTGTGATCACCGCCGCGACGAGCGCACCGCTCGCGCGACTCGTGTACGCGATCGTCGCCCTGCAGCCCGCGATGCGCGCCGCCGACATGCCCCGGGATGCGGGGATGCCGTTGAGCGCGTGGGAGACAGGCGCGGCTCTCGGCGCCGTGTTTGTCATCGTCCTCGTGATCTCCGTGCTCGCCTCACCGATTGGGTTTGTCGCTGCCGAGCAGCAGAAGTCCCGACAGCGACGGGCGACCGGGCTGCTGCGATCCGGCCTCGACCTCGGCGTGGTGGTTCTGGCGGGCGTCGCGTTCTGGCAGTTGGTGATCTACAAGAGCCCGGTCGGGGCAACGGCGACGATTTCGGTGGATCCCGTGCTGGTCGCCGCGCCTGCTCTCGTGCTGCTCGCGGGCACGCTGTTGTGTGCGCGGCTGATTCCGCTCGTCGCGCGAGCCGCGGATGGCCTCAGTGGCCGGTCGCGTGGCGTCATGCTTCCGCTGGCGGGCTGGGAGGTCGGCCGTCGGTCGCGTCGCGTTGCGGCCGTCGTCCTGCTGCTTACCCTCGCACTTTCAGTTGGTGCATTCAGCCAGACGTTCCTGGCGACGTGGCACCAATCCCAGCTCGATCAGGCCGTCTTTGCAGTCGGGCCGCCGGTGCGCGTGCCGGCCGATCCCACCGAAGCCGGTAGCCAGCAGTCGCTGCTGCGTGCCGGCGCGGTGGGCGAGCCGCAGCCGGGCATCCGTCGTGTCGCCGACGTTCTAACGAACGGCGAACAGGACCAGGAGGATGCGACGGCCGTCGTGCTCGGGCTCACGGCGCAGTCGCGCGCGCTGCTGCAGCGAGGGCGCGAAAACTCGGACGGTGGCGCCGTCATCGCCCGCGCCCTGCGGACCACAGAGGCGCCGCTCGGCGCAATCGTCCTGCCCGGCAAGGTACAGGGGATCACGGCGGATGCCCGGGTCGGAACGCCGGGTGAGCCACTGGCCGGGGTCTCCGCGGATCTGGTCGCCGTCGTGCAGGATGGAGCCGGCGTCCTTCAGACCATCGATCTGGGAACCGTGCCCGTGGACGGTTTGACCCACCCTGTCGCCGGCACGCTGTCCGCGCTACCGAAGGGCGGACATCTCGCCCTGCCGCTGAAGCTTGTTGGCCTGCAAGCTTCGGTCTTCATGAGCAATCCCGCCAGGTATGTGCCCAACGCCGACCTGTCGACCGACATTCTGGTGGGTGGAATCGCGGTGACGGATGTCGGCAAGACCGGAACCACCGCGGTGACCGCGACCGTGCCGAATGACCGCCGCTGGCACGCCCAGGGCACCGTCATGCAGGTCGCGCCAACGAGTGTCGCTGGATGGCAGCTCGGCCTGAACGTGGGCATACCGGCCAACGTGCGAGCCAATCCGGCGAGCTACAGCCTGGTCGCCTGGGCTCCGGACAACGTGATTCCCGCGGTTTTCTCCTCGGCGTTGGCGACCCAGCTGAACGCGATCGTGGGCGATCACCTGTTCCTGCAGTTCGACACGGCGAGCGTCGGCATCGAGGTCGCCGCGATCACACCGCTCATCCCGGGTGCGGCGGACTCGTCCCTGCTGACGGCGGCTTCGGCCGCGGGCGCCGATTCGTCTCCGACGCCTGCGGTGGTGGTCGACCAGACTCTGTTGGAGCGGGCTCTGGTGCAGGGCGGCGAATCCGGTTCGATCGTGGATGAGTGGTGGGTCGACGTTCCGCCCGGCCGCGGCCAGGCGTATGTGACGCGGCATCCGGCACTGCACGGAGGAGACGCCGCACGCAGCAGCGAGGTGCTCGGGCTCGACATGCAGCAGGATCCGTTGCGGGTCGCCACGCAGGCGGCGCTGTGGCTGGCGATCGGCGCGGCGGCGCTGCTCGCTGCGATCGGATTCGCGGTGCATTCCGCCTCGACGATGGCGGCTCGCCGCGTTGAGTTTGCGCAGTTGCGCGCCATCGGCCTGTCGCGCCGCCGGCTCGTCGGCCTGGTTGCGGTCGAGTCGCTGCTCTTGGGAATCCTGGGCGTCGTCTTCGGACTCGGCGTGGGAGTCCTGCTCGGCGTGATGTCCGGCCCGCTCATCGCGCTGTCCCCGAATGGCACGCCCGCGGTCCCGCCGGTGATCGTGTCGGTCCCGTGGCTGGACATCGGAGCTCTCGTCCTCGTCGTCGCGGTCGTACTGGTTGCCATCGTGGTTGTGGTGGCGCGGGCCCAGAAGTTCGCCAATCCCGCGACGATCCTGCGAGAGGCGGATAACGGATGATGGCCACAATCGCTCTGAGACGCGCGCGCCGTGATCTCGGGGTACTTCTGGTCTGGGTCGCCCTGGTCGCGTTTGCCATGCTGCTTGCCATCGCCGGACCGCGACTCCAGCGCAACACCGTCGATGCCGGGGCGCGACAGGCCGTCGCGGCAGCGGGTTCGGCGACGGATGTGCTCGTGGGGGCGCACGTGGGTCAGAACCAAAACGCCGACGTTGCGCCGGTGCGGGCAACCGAGATCCGCTCACTCGCGGCGAAGGTTCCCGGCAGGCTTCCCGCGGCGGTGCGCGCGGTCTTCGCCGGGAGCGAGCTGGCCGTGGTCGGACCGCTGACCAGACTTTCCGGCAGCTCGCCCGCAACGACGGTATCGCGGCCGATCGACCTGCAATTGGACCTGCTGACTCCGCAGAATTCCCGGGCGCTCGAGTACGCGAGCGGTTCGGCACCAACCTCCGCGCAGTCGTCGTCGGTCGTGGACGTCGTGTTGTCGAGCGCGGGCGCTGCGGCATCCGGCCTGGGCGTCGGCAGCGTGGCCCAGATATCGACGGAGCCGGTCGAGTCGGGCGGCGCGGACAATGACACCATCACCCTGCGGGTTGTCGGCATCGCGAACCAGGCACACGCTGCGACCGGCGATGCCTCGCCGTGGCGCGATCTGGGCACCGTCTGGAAGCCGGTTGTGCCTACCGACCCTGCGAACTCCGAACCCATCCAGATGGCGGCTCTGACGAACGTCGGCGGGCTGCAACTGGCTGCCGAGCAGTACCACGACACCTTCACGGCGACTCTGCGCATCCGCCTGAAGCCGGCGGCGTTCACGGATGCGCTCGAGTCGCAGGTCGGGAGCAGTCTGGCTGCGCTGTCAGGCAATTCTTCCCGTCTCACCGGAAGCTCGAACGGCCAGTTGTCGGTGAGTTCGGAATACACGCCCGCTCTCGCGGCGTACCCGGTTCGCGCGGCGGCCGCGACGGCCCAGATTTCAATGATGGCAGCGGGCATCCTTGGTGCAGCAGCGGCACTGATCCTCCTGGTGTCGAGCCTGCTCGTGGCGCGTCGCTCGGCGGACACCGCCCTCGAACGCGCGCGCGGGGCATCCCTTGCGTCGATAGGGCTGCGGTCACTGGGTGAATCCGCGGTCTTTGCGGCGGTCGGGCTGGCCGCCGGATGGGGTGCCGCCGTTGCTGTGCGAAGCGTGCCCGTCATCCAGTCGGCGCTGGTCGTTGCGGTCGTCGCAGTGGCAGTGTTCGCGATGCCGGTGCAGAGCATTCTGGTGGCCCGTCCGGCCTGGTCCGGGCGACGAGTGCCCGCGAATCGTGCAGACCGGGTCGAGATCGCACGCGGAGTGCGGGCTCGCCGCATCGGGTTCGAACTGACGCTGGTCGCGTTGGCTGCCGCGGCACTCATCGCCGTTCTCACCCGCGGACTTCTGGAGAACCATACCGACGGTGTCGACCCGCTGCTGGCATCCGCTCCACTCTTTGTCGCCATCGTGGTGACGATCGTGCTGCTTCGGATTTACCGATGGCCACTGCTCGTCGCTGCTACCGCGGGACGGCGCTCGACCGGCGCGCTCGGGCTCCTCGCGGCTGTCCGTGCGCAACGATCGATCGCGGTCTTGCCGCTACTCGCTCTCACGATTTCCGTTGCGCTCGCCGTCGGTGCAGGCCTTCTTGCCGGAACCGTCTCCACGGGGCAGAGCGAGGCGTCGTGGCAACGGGTCGGAGCGGACAGCCGGGTCGATGGCCCCGTTACTGCGACACAGGCGGCATCGGTCGCCGCAGCACCGGGCGTGACCGGCGAGACGACTTACTTCGATCGCACCGGCATCCAGTTGAGATTGGGCTCCGGCACCGACTTTGCCACAGTGGTTGCGGTGGATCGGGGGTTCGCGCAATTCCTGAGCTCCGCGCCCGAGGACCGTCTCGACTCCGGCAGCGTCGCGAGCCTCGATCGGCTGACGGCCGCTTCAGCTGCAGGCTCGAAGCTGCCCGTGGTGGTGGATGCGGGCATCGCCCGCGAGTTGTCCGGCTCGGATATCGGCATGTACTACGGGCATACCTTCGTGCCGATTCGCGTCGTCGGAACCGTGAACGATGTGCAGGCCGGGTACCTCGGGGCACCGTTCGTCTACGTCAATCGCGCTGGGCTCGCCGCTCGGATCGGACACACCGTCACCACCAGCGCCATCCTCATCGATGGTCCGGGAGCGGCGGATGCGGCCCGTGGTCTCGCCAGGGATCCGAACGACATCCACTCGCGCGCGCAGTGGCTGGCCACTCTGCGTGGCCACGCGGAGGTCGGCGGCGTTGCGACGGCGATCACGCTCTCCCTCATAGCGGCGGCCATCCTCGCAGCCCTCGCGCTGGTGGTGACGGTGATCGGCGGTGCCCGTGAACGCGGCAGATCGTTGTCGCTGGTCCGCACCCTCGGGCTGCCAGCGGCCGCAGGCAACTGGCTCGCGCTGGCCGAGCTCGCTCCCGTAGTCGTCGCGGCGCTCATCGGCGGCATCGCCGCGGGCATCGGCATGGTCGCACTGCTGGAGCCGGTCATTGGACTCGTCGCCCTCACCGGTGGCCTCGGTAACCCGCCGCCGACCTTCTCGCTACCGATCGTGGTCGCACTCGCAGCGGGAGCCATCCTGTTACTTCTGATCGCGGTGGCGATCGAGTTTTCCATTCGCCGACGCGATCGGCTCAGCGAGGTGTTGAGGGTAGGAGAGACGACATGACGCCAACGACGACACGGGCATACGGTGCGGATGCACTCATCGTGTGCGACAACGTGGTGAGGATCTACCAGGTGGCCAGGATCGAGGTCCAGGCGCTGCAAGGGCTCGACCTGCTCGTCGAGAAGGGCGAGATGGTCGCGATCGTCGGCGCATCCGGATCGGGAAAGTCCACACTCCTCAACGTGCTCTCGGGGCTCGACGTACCCACGGCCGGTCGGGCGACGGTCGCCGGCTGGGACCTGCAGCGGATGTCGGCTCGCGATCGCCTCGCGTACCGTCGCAGCGTCGTCGGGTTCGTCTGGCAGCAGACAGCCCGCAACCTGCTCCCGTACCTGAGCGCGGCAGAGAACGTGGCGTTACCGATGGCCTTCGCCGGAGCTTCGCGGTCCGCACGTGCGCGCCGGGCGGCGGAACTGTTGGATGCGCTCGGCATGGGTTCACGCGCAAAGCGGCGACCGGCCGAACTGTCGGGCGGCGAGCAGCAGCGCGTCGCAATCGCAGTCGCGCTCGCGAATCGTCCGCAGGTGCTGTTCGCGGACGAGCCGACCGGCGAACTGGACTCGGCAACGGGCGAGGAGGTCTTCGACGCGCTTCGTGCCGCAAACCGCGAGCTGGGCGCGACCGTGGTCATCGTCACTCACGATGCGGAGGTCTCGAGCCAGGTTCAGCGCACGGTCGCGATTCGAGACGGCCGCACGTCATCCGAAGTCGTCCGCCGCACCGAGGTCAACGATCTGGGGCAGTCGGAGGTGATCGCCGAAGAGTATGCGGTGCTCGACCGAGCCGGGAGGCTCCAGCTGCCTGCCGAGTTCCGCCGCTCGCTGGAGCTCAAGGATCGGGTTCGACTCGAACTCGAAACCGACCACGTCGGTGTCTGGCCCGGCAGCGGACCGGCAAAGTCGCGTCGCGACTCCGAGCCGCGGCCCGACGCGGACGGAGCGGGCGAGTGAGCCAGAACGCGCCGCTGGTCGTCGTCGAGAGGGTCGGCAAAACCTACCAGTCGGCCGCGGGCGAGGTCGCTGCGCTGACGAATGTCTCCTTCGACATCGCGCCCGGCGCTCTGGTCGCCCTGGTTGGCCGATCCGGCTCGGGCAAAACCACGCTGCTGAACTGCCTCGGCGGCCTGGACCAACCGACGACCGGCCGCATCCTGATCGCCGGCGCCGACGTTACCGCGATGGATGAGCGCGAACGCACTGCGCTGCGTCGCGATCAGCTGGCGTTTGTCTTCCAGACCTTCGGCCTCGTACCAATGCTGTCCGCCGCCGAGAACGTCGGACTTCCGCTTCGCCTCAAGGCGACTCCGCCGCGAGATCGCGAGGAGCGAGTCGCGCACCTTCTCGAGCTGGTGGGGCTGGCGGATGCGGCGGCGCAGCGGCCATCCGAACTCTCGGGCGGTCAGCAGCAGCGGGTCGCGATCGCCCGCGCGCTCGCTAATTCGCCCCGGTTGCTCATCGCGGACGAGCCGACCGGCCAGCTCGACGCCGACACGGGTGCCTCCATCCTGGCTCTGCTCCAGATGGTCGTCAGGACCGAGGGGACGACGGCAATCATCTCGACACACGACCTGAGCGTGCAGTCGCTCGCTGACCACACCCTGAGGCTCGCCGACGGCGTCCTTAGCGCGGCATAGGCATTCTGAGAAGACTCACACGTTCGTCCGTCTCACGGAATCATCTGCGAGTATCGGCGACATGAGTGCACTGCCCGTCCTGCTCGTGGTCGAGGACGATGCCCAAATGCGGATGCTTCTCGAGCGCGGGCTGAGTGCCGAGGGCTACGACGTGAGGGCCATCGACAACGGCGTTGAGGCGTTGATAGCGGCACGAACCGAGGTCATTGCGGGGTCGGTCATTGACGTGATGCTGCCGGGGATGTCTGGCTTCGAAGTGTGCCGGCGGCTACGTGAGAGCGACAAGTCGTTCCCAATCCTGCTGCTCACCGCCCGCGACGCCGTCGAGGACCGTGTCTTCGGGCTCGACAGCGGCGCAGACGACTATCTGACGAAGCCCTTCGACTTTGCGGAGCTCTCCGCGAGAGTGCGGGCGATGCTGCGAAGAAACCTGAGTCAGGACCGGATGCGGATCTCGGTCGGCAGGCTCATCCTCGACTCCGAGGTGTTGCGGGTCAGCAGGGGCGACACGATCATCCCCACCAGCCCAAAGGAGTTCGCGCTGCTTCGACTGCTGGCCCAGGACGCGGATGCGCCGGTCAGCCGGGCGCGCATCCTCGACATCGTCTGGGGCGGGGTGGATCACATCGATCCCAACATCGTCGACCAGTACATCAGCTATCTTCGCCACAAACTGGATCCCGACGAGTGCGGATTCCGCATCGTCACGGTCCGCGGCAGTGGCTACCGAATAGAGTCCCTTGACTGATTCGCGGCGACGGATGACGAGGCCGCACGGCAGGACGATTCGCGGCCGCATCACGCTGTGGAGCGTCGCGATCGCGATCGTGCTCAGTTCGGGTGCGGCACTCGCGTTTCTCGCGGGAGTCGACACCATCGTCGCGGCGTCGACGCGTGCCCTGCTTGAAAGCGACGGCGCGCAATACGAGACGAGCATCCAGCACGGTGACACCCAGAACCTGGAGAAACCCGGCGAGGAGCAACTCATCGCGGTCGTCGATCCGACGGACAAGGTAGCAGTGTCGAGCCTGCCCGCGAGCCTGTCACGGCGTCTTCCGCGGCTGCTGTCACTGGATCACGGCCTGCACGAAGTCGCGATCTCGTCGAGGCTCGACTACGACGTCATCAACGAGCCGGTGGTCAGCTCCACAGGGACCTGGCACATCGTCGAGGCGCGCAACCGCGCATCCGGCGAGGTCGTACTGAACGGCCTTCGCCTCGTGCTTGCCATCGGGGTCCTCGCGCTCGTCGTCGGCTTTGGAATTGCATCATGGATCGTCAGCGGAGTTGCGTTGCGACCGGTGAGCCGGATGCGCGAGCAGGCCAGCCGGCTGTCGCACTCCGACACGGCGGACACATTGCCGGTCGGGCCCGCTCGCGACGAACTCTCCGCCCTTGCCGAAACCCTCAACGCGTTCATCACCTCGGTTCGTGCGGCGTCGGACCGAGAGCGTCAGATGATCACGGATGCCAGCCACGAGCTGCGAACGCCCCTCGCCGTTCTGCGCACCCAGCTGCAACTGGCACATCTGTCATCCGGGGATGCTGTCGCGCTCGAACGCGAAATCGGCGCGGCGGAGATCACGCTCGATCGGCTCTCGAATCTCACGACGAACCTCCTGACCCTGTCGCGTATCGAGGCCAGTGAGAGTTCGCCGAGCACGCCTGGCGAGACAATCCTCGAGGAGTTTCTGGGGAGTATGGATCGCGCCATCCTGCTCGGTTCGGCGCAGTCGGTCTCCGTAGACTTCTCGACCAGCCGGATGGACACTCACTTCGCCGTCGCCATCCTTCCCGCCGACTTCGCCGGCCTTGTCGACAATCTCGTTGTGAACGCCATCAGCGCGTCGCCGCGGGGCGCGGCCGTCGAAGTCACGCTCGCTCGCACGGATTCGCGCCTGGTTCTCACCGTCCTCGACTCGGGGCACGGGATGCCGGAGGGTTTCGTGCCGGTTGCCTTCGATCGGTTCAGTCGCGCGGCCCAATCCCGTCCACGGCCCAACGGCGGCAGCGGGCTGGGCCTGGCGATCGTGAAGGCGACGGTGGTGCGCAGCGGTGGTGATGCTCGTCTGGAGCAGCGCGCGGAGGGTGGCGTTCGCGCTACCGCGGAGCTTCCGCTGCTCGCATCCTGACCCAATTCTGAGAGTTCTTTGAGCATGTGAGAAGTCTCAGACCGTAAGTGCGGGTTTCGCATGATCGCCTCAGGGGACCTGGCGATCGTTAAAAGATGACCGCGAACGCTACTGCGCGCACGGTGCCACTGAAGTCGCCCGCATCACAACCACAGCGCCCACTCACCCGCATCCGCCACTGGCGGGGAACCCTGCCCATTGCGCTCGGCGTTTTTGGCTTCCTGGCGTCGTTCATCGGGTCCTGGATTCCGTCTTACTGGGGCGACGAGGCAGCGAGCGTCATGTCGGCGGAGCGCAGCCTGCCGTCCCTGTTCCGGATGCTCGGCCACGTGGACGCGGTGCACGGTACGTATTACGTTTTCCTGCACTTCTGGATCGGGGCGTTCGGCGCCTCGGAGATTTCGACGCGGCTTCCCAGCGCGATCGGCGCGGGATTCGTGGTTGCCGGCACGTTCCTCGTTGGACAGCGTCTCGCACGACGGTCGGTCGGGATCGCCGCAGCGCTCGTCTGCGCGGTGCTTCCGCGAGTCGTCTACCTCGGCGGGGAGACTCGCTCGTACGCGTTTTCCACAGCAATCGCCGTCTGGTTGACGTTCCTACTTCTTGAGCTGGTTCGTCGACGCTCGTCGAGCCGCTGGGCCTGGGCCGGTTATGCCGTCGGGACGGCCGCCGGTTTGTACATGTTCCTGTACCTCGGTCTGCTGATCCTCGTGCACGGGGCGTATCTCATTTCGTCGCGTCAATTCGCGCCGTTTCGGCGTCGGTGGATCCAGGCAGTCGCCCTGTCCACCGTCCTGGCCTTGCCGATCGCGTGGTTCGGATACCTCGAGCGCAGCCAAATCGCATTCCTGGCCCACCGAAACTATGTGAGCGCGCTCAACATCCTCGTGCTCCAGTGGCTGGGGAACGGTTTCCTTGCGGTTGTCGCATGGGCCTTCGTACTTCTGGCGCTGACCAGCGCCGTGGTCGCCTGGCGTAGATGGCGCGAGCGGTCGGAACTCATCGTCCTGACGACGCTATGGGTCGTCATCCCCACCGTTGCCCTACTCGCGCTGAGCATTGTCGATCCGACCTATAACCTGCGCTACCTGTCGTTCAGCGCGCCGGGCCTTGCCCTGCTCGTGGTTGCCGGGGTGTTTCGGTTGAGGGCACGCTGGCTCAAGGCAGCTGCGCTTGGCACGGTAATTGCCCTGGCGATACCCACGGACATCGGCGAGCGCGAGCCGTACGCGATGGATCACGGATCCGACCTCGCGCAAACCGCCGCGCTCGTTGGTGCGCAGGCCCACCCCGGTGATGCCATCGTCTTCGATGAATCAACCCGGCCGTCGCGTCGGCTGCGACTAATGCTGCACCTCTACCCGAGCGATTTTGCGGGAGTGAGCGACGTCACGCTGCGGAAGTCATACCGCAAACGCGATGGCCTGTGGGACACGATCTGGCCGCTCGACCTTGTCAGCGAACGCTTGAACGGCGTCAACACGGTCTGGCTCGTCGAGCTCGCGGGCAGTGCGGACTATGCCAACGGCACGGATGCTCGCACCCTCGAAGACCTCGGCTACAGCGAGAAGTCGAAGCAGACCGTCAATCGCGCGATCATCTACAAATACTCGGAAGGCACCTGATGTCGGACACCCTGGTCATCGTTCCCACCTACAACGAGGTCGAGAATCTGACGGCGATCACCAGGCGAGTCCTCGCCGCCACGGATCGCGCGGACATTCTCGTGGTGGACGACAACTCACCCGACGGCACCGGGTCGCTCGCCGACGTGCTCGCCGCAGGGTCCCCGCGCATCCACATTCTTCACCGGGAGACCAAATCCGGCCTCGGCGACGCATACCGGGCAGGCTTCGCCTGGGGGCTGGAGCGCTCGTACTCGGTGCTGGTCGAGATGGACGGTGACGGATCCCACCGCCCCGAGCAGCTGCCGGCACTGCTCGCCGGGCTGGAAACCGCGGATGTCGTAGTCGGCTCTCGCTGGGTTGCCGGCGGTGGTGCCCCCAACTGGGCGTTACGGCGGTCCCTGCTCTCACGCGGCGGCAGCTTCTACGCGCGGTGCGCGCTGGGTCTCCCGTTTCGTGACGTGACCGGCGGATACCGCGTCTATCGCGCGACGGCGCTGCGTGCCGTGGACTATTCGACGGCGCGCGCGCAGGGGTACTGCTTCCAGATCGAGATGCTGTGGCGTGCCTGGGAGGCGGGGCTGGTCATCAGCGAATCACCCATTCAGTTTGCGGAGCGTACCGCGGGCCAATCGAAGATGGGCGTGGCGATCGTCGTCGAAGCGATCACCAGGGTGACCGGATGGGGCATCCGGAACCTGCCGCGCCGCTTTGCTCGCCGGGCGCGCCCGCGGGCAACGGCTAGCCTTCTCACTGATGCGAACTCTTCCCACGGAACACCGCTTCACGGCGGGCTTGCTGCTGCTCACCGCCTCAACGGGAGTCATTGACGCCGACAGCTACCTTGCCCTCGATCACGTGTTCACGGGCAACATGACCGGCAACGTGCTCTTTATCGGCTTCGCGCTCGCCGGAGTGAAGTCAATCCCGTTCGTCAACAATTCGATTGCGCTCCTCGGCTTCGTCGCGGGCACCATCGTCGGCGGACGAATCGTGGGGCGCGGGCATCCGAGGATCCTTCCGGCGGTGTCAGCCTGGACCCTGCTGTGCGGCGGACTCCTTGCGCTCGGCCTCGCGACGACCTGGACCGTCTTCGGCACCCTGCCGCAGCCGGTACTGCTCTCGCTCACCTTCCTGCTTGCCTCCGTCATGGGATCGCAGGTCTCGGCCGTCAAGCCGATCGGCAACAGCGACGTCACGACCATCGTGGTGACTAACACGCTTGCCAACCTGGCTCGGGACTCAAGGCTGGCCGGCGGCAAGCACGAGAAGTGGGTGCCCCGCCTGCTAGCAGTTCTTGCGATGGGGGTCGGTGCCGGGATCGGAGCGCTCATCATCCACCTTGCGGATGGCTCGGTCGCCCTGTACGCGGCGATGGTCTTCTATCTGGGCGGAGTGCTCACGCTCGTGCTGACCTCGCGGATACACGCGGAGGCGGCCGCAACTTCTCAGTCGTAGGCGCGCAGGTTGCAGCAGTGCTGCCGATATGGCAAACTCGTCTAGTTCCACATTCCGGTGCTTCGCGCCCGGATCACCACCCTGAGGGTGCACAGATCTGAGTCTGGGCCGCGGGTGGCAGGACAAGACTCAATCAAATCCGAGCCGATGCGGTGTTTTCAACACCAATTCTTTGTGCGTCTTCGCGCGCGGGTTTGAGGCACGACCAGCAACAGAACACTTGACAGATAAACAGTGGTGCGTCAGCTACCGGTGCGAGGTTCCTCGCGCGGAACCTCATGCAGCGGCAAGAACGAAAGAGGAGTCACCATGGCGGGACAGAAGATCCGCATTCGACTTAAGTCGTATGACCACGAGGTCATCGACAGCTCGGCACGCAAGATCGTCGACACAGTGACTCGTGCGGGCGCGACGGTCGTCGGACCGGTGCCGCTGCCGACGGAGAAGAACGTGATCGCTGTGATCCGGTCTCCGCACAAGTACAAGGACAGCCGCGAGCACTTTGAAAAGCGCACCCACAAACGTCTGATCGACATCATTGACCCGACGCCGAAGGCTGTCGATTCGCTTATGCGCCTCGACCTGCCCGCCGACGTCAACATCGAGATCAAGCTGTAGGACCCCCCATGACACTTACGAATGCCACGAAGGGCCTGCTGGGCACCAAGCTCGGCATGACCCAGGTCTGGGACGAGAACAACAAGCTCATCCCGGTTACCGTCGTTGAGATCACTCCCAACGTCGTGACGCAGTTGCGCACGCCCGAGGTAGACGGCTACTCGGCCGTCCAGATCGCGTTCGGCGCGATCGACCCCCGCAAGGTCACGAAGCCGCTCACCGGACACTTCGATAAGGCGGGCGTAACCCCCCGCCGCCACCTCACGGAGCTTCGCACCGACGACATCTCCGAGTACTCGCTCGGCCAGGAACTCGCTGTTGACCGTTTCGCGGTCGGCCAGTTCGTCGACGTCGTCGGAACGAGCAAGGGCAAGGGTTTCGCCGGCGTCATGAAGCGCCACAACTTCAAGGGCGTCTCCTCGTCCCACGGTTCGCACCGCAACCACCGCAAGCCCGGTTCGATCGGCGCGTCCTCGACACCGAGCCGCGTCTTCAAGGGCATGCGGATGGCCGGACGCATGGGCGGCGATCGCGTCACCGTGCTGAACCTCAAGGTGTACTCGGTCGACCTCGAGAAGGGTCTGCTGCTGGTCAAGGGCGCGGTCCCCGGCGCTCGTGGTCGCATCGTGTTCGTCCGCAACGCAGTGAAGGGGATCTAGCCGTCATGCCAGATTCAAAGAACGCAAGCACGTCGGTCGACGTCGTCGATGTGAAGGGCAAGAAGTCGGGCTCGGTCGAGCTTCCGGCTGGCCTGTTCGACGTGCAGACCAACGTTCCCCTGATTCACCAGGTCGTGGTCGCGCAGCTCGCTGCCGCCCGCCAGGGAACGCACAACACGCTTCGCCGCGGCGAGGTTTCCGGTGCCGGTCGCAAGCCGTTCAAGCAGAAGGGAACCGGTCGCGCTCGCCAGGGCTCGATTCGCGCACCCCAGATGACCGGTGGTGGCATCGTCCACGGACCACACCCGCGCGACTACTCGCAGCGCACACCCAAGAAGATGATCGCCGCGGCCCTGCTCGGCGCCCTCTCCGACCGCGCGCGCGGCGACCGCCTGCACGTGGTCGAGTCGCTCGCCCTCGGCGAGAAGCCCTCGACCAAGTCGGTCGTCGAGCTGCTGGATGGCATCGCCTCGAGCAAGCACGTCCTGGTCGTTCTGGAGCACGACGACACGGTGTCGCGCAAGAGCGTTCGCAACCTCGGGACGGTTCACGTTCTGGATGTCGACCAGCTCAACGCGTATGACGTTCTCGTGAGCGACGACATCGTCTTCACAAAGGGTGCGTTTGACGCATTCGTGGCGAGCAAGAGCAAGG
Organism: Galbitalea sp.; assembly: GCA_036266835.1. Lineage (GTDB taxonomy): Bacteria > Actinomycetota > Actinomycetes > Actinomycetales > Microbacteriaceae > Galbitalea. The sequence goes on from DATAXD010000023.1 coordinate 17,639, forward strand.
AAGAGGTCACGGCATGAGCCAGACCAACAAAGACCCGCGCGACATCATCATCGCGCCCGTCGTCTCCGAGAAGAGCTACAGCCTGATCGACGACGGCAAGTACACCTTCGTGGTCGATACCCGCGCAAACAAGACCGAGATCAAGCTCGCCATCGAGAAGATCTTCGACGTTAAGGTTGCTTCGGTGAACACGCTCAACCGCAGCGGTAAGGCGATGCGCACTCGGTTCGGCATCGGTCACCGCAAGAACACCAAGCGTGCCATCGTCACGCTCAAGTCCGGTTCCATCGACATCTTCACGGCTGTCGGCTAGGGGCAAGGGAAAACACAATGGCTATTCGTAAATACAAGCCCACGACTCCGGGTCGCCGCGGTTCCTCGGTTGCCGACTTCGCCGAGATCACGCGTTCGACCCCGGAGAAGTCACTGCTGCGTCCGTTGCCGAAGACGGGCGGTCGCAACAACGCCGGCCGCATTACGACGCGTCACATCGGTGGTGGCCACAAGCGCCAGTACCGCGTGATCGACTTCAAACGCAACGACAAGGACGGCGTCAACGCTCGTGTCGCCGAGATCGAGTACGACCCGAACCGCACTGCGCGCATCGCGCTGCTGCACTTCGTGGACGGCACCAAGCGCTACATCATCGCGCCGAACAAGCTGAACCAGGGCGACATCGTCGAGTCGGGCCCCTCGGCCGACATCAAGCCGGGCAACAACCTGCCGCTGCGCAACATCCCGGTCGGTACCGTCGTGCACGCGATCGAGCTAAAGCCGGGCGGGGGTGCCAAGATGGCACGTTCGGCAGGCGCATCCGTTCGACTGGTCGCCAAGGATGGCCCGTACGCGCAGCTTCGCCTGCCGTCTGGTGAAATCCGCAACGTGGATGTCCGCTGCCGCGCCACCATCGGCGAGGTCGGCAACGCCGAGCAGTCGAACATCAACTGGGGCAAGGCCGGCCGCATGCGCTGGAAAGGCGTTCGCCCGACTGTCCGCGGTGTCGCGATGAACCCGGTCGACCACCCGCACGGTGGTGGTGAGGGCAAGACGTCCGGCGGGCGTCACCCGGTGACGCCGTGGGGCCAGAAAGAGGGCCGCACGCGCCACGCCAACAAGGAAAGCGACCAGCTCATTGTCCGTCGGCGCAACGCCGGCAAGAAGCGTAAGTAGGAGCGAAGAAGATGCCAAGAAGTTTGAAGAAGGGCCCCTTCGTCGACGAGCACCTGCTGCGCAAGGTGAATGTCGCGAACGAGGCCAAAGCCAAGAATGTGATCAAGACCTGGTCGCGCCGCTCGATGATCATCCCGGCGATGCTGGGTCACACCATCGCGGTGCACGACGGTCGCAAGCACATCCCGGTGTTCATCACCGAAACCATGGTTGGGCACAAGCTCGGAGAGTTTTCACCCACCCGCACCTTCCGCGGACACGAGAAGGACGACAAGAAGGGTCGTCGCCGCTAACCCGGCGACTAGGAGGCAGAAGAAATGGTGGAGTCGATCGCACGCGTGCGACACATCCGCGTGACCGCCACTAAGGCTCGTCGTGTCGTCAACATGAT
>DATAXD010000031.1:0-11331 GCA_036266835.1 Galbitalea sp.
AACGTCACCGACATCGACGACAAGATCCTCGCGAACGCATTTGGTCCCGAGGAGTGGTGGGCGCTGGCGTATCGCTATGAGCTGGAGTTCACGAACGGATACCAGCGCCTCGGCATCCTCGCTCCGACCTATGAACCGCGAGCGACGGCCAGCGTCACCGAGATGCAGGCGCTCATCACCCGTCTCATCGATGGTGGTCACGCATATCCGGCCGACGACAAGTCCGGTGACGTCTACTTCGACACAGCGAGCTGGCCCGCGTACGGCGAGCTCACCCGCCAGAAGACCGAAAACATGGAGGCCGCGACGGATGCCGATCCACGCGGAAAACGTGCTCCGCAGGACTTCGCGCTGTGGAAGGGCTGGAAATCCGACGAGCCGACTTCGGCGGCCTGGGCAAGCCCGTGGGGACCCGGGCGCCCGGGCTGGCACATCGAGTGCTCCGCCATGTCGTCCCGCTATCTGGGTGCCCAGTTCGACATCCACGGTGGCGGCCTCGACCTGCGGTTCCCGCACCACGAGAACGAGATCGCGCAGTCCACGGCCGCCGGCGATGCGTTCGCGAATTACTGGGTGCACAACGGCCTCGTCAACGTCAATGGGCAGAAGATGTCGAAGTCGCTCGGAAACTCGATTTTCGCATCCGAGTTCCTCGATGAGGCTCGCGCACTCGTCGTCCGCTACTACCTCGGGGCCGCGCACTATCGCTCGACCATCGACTATCACGATGGCGCCCTCGTCGAAGCCGAGGCGGCGCTCGACCGCATCGAATCGTTCCTCGACCGAGCGAACCGTCGCCGGCAGGACACGCGCTTTGCCGGCAGCGGCGCGCCGGTCATCCCCACCGAGTTCGCAGAGGCGATGGATGATGACCTCGCGGTGCCGCAGGCTCTCGCCGTGCTGCACGATCGAGTTCGTGCGGGTAACTCCGCGCTCGATGATGGTGATCTGGCTACCGCAGCGCAGGTCCGCGGTGAGGTCACTGCGATGACCGAGGTGCTGGGCATCAATCCGCACTCACCCGAATGGCATGCAGTCACGGCCGGTTCGGCGGATCGCGCGCTTTCTGCACTCGTCGAGAAGCTCATCGAGGATCGCAACGCCGCGCGGGGTGAGCGAGACTTCGCTGCAGCCGACCGCATCCGTGATGAACTGGCTGAGGCGGGTATTGCCGTCGAGGATTCGCCGACGGGCACACATTGGAGCATCGAACCATGAGCAGCGTGACCGCGTGAAGAACACCGACGGAGCCCGCAAGGGTCGCCCCGGCGCGGTGCGACAGGGCAGCAAGGGCAAGCAGGTCGGATCCGGCGGACAGGGCAGGCAGGCGCTCGAAGGCAAAGGCCCGACTCCGAAGGCCGTGGATCGTCCGTATCATCCCGCCGGCAAGCGCAAGGCTGCAGCCGACCGCTACGAAGCCGCATCCGGACGTCCGCGCGCGGCACGCACCGGAGCGGGCCCGCGTGCGGCGTCCGCCGGAGCACTGGCGAACGCGCGTCCCCGCAGCCGGAACAAGTCTGCGGATGAGTCGGAGGTCGTAACTGGTCGAAATTCGGTCGTCGAGGCGCTTCGGGCGCGCATTCCCGCGACGGCCCTCTACGTCGCCGCTCGAATCGAAGTGGATGACCGGGTCAAGGAGGCGCTCAATCTCGCGAACCACCGTGGGATTCCAGTGCTCGAGGTCATGCGTCCCGAGCTCGATCGGCTGGCCGGCTACGACTCGGTGCATCAGGGCCTCGCACTGAAAGTGCCGCCCTACGAGTACGCGCATCCGGCTGACCTGCTCGACAAGGCGATTTCCGGCGGCCGCACGCCGCTGTTCGTGGCGCTGGACGGGATCACCGACCCGAGAAACCTCGGTGCGATCATCCGCTCGGTTGCCGCGTTCGGCGGACAGGGCGTCATTGTTCCCCAGCGCCGGTCGGTGGGACTCACGGCATCCGCCTGGAAAACCTCGGCGGGCGCCGCCGCGCGCACGCCGGTCGCGATGGCGGCAAACCTCGTGCAGACGCTCAAGGACTTCAAGGCGCGCGGGGTTTTCGTGCTGGGGCTGGATGGCGGCGGTGCCGTTTCCCTGCCGCAGCTGGTGCTCGCGACAGAGCCGATCCTGCTGGTTGTGGGTAGCGAAGGCAAAGGACTGTCCCGTTTGGTGACCGAGACCTGCGATGCGGTCGTGTCAATCCCGATTTCTGCGTCGACCGAATCGCTCAATGCCGGCATTGCCGTCAGCGTCGCGCTCTACGAGATCGCGCGCCGTCGCGCCAACCCGTAGCGCGAGTTCAACTCTCCTTTTTCAGGAGGGTGTGTGACTGGTGTTGCCTGTGCGACGGGTGAGACAGACATGTGTTCCTCTGGCCACACCAGTCACACACCCTCCTGAAAAAGGAGAGGCAGGCGTCTTGGGTCAGCCGGACAGACCGATTCGGGCGTGGAGGCGCTTTGCCCAGCGCGGTGCCCACCACATGATGCCCTGCTGCCAGGTCATGAAGGCGGGCACGAGCAGGCAGCGCACGAGGGTCGCGTCGAAGAACACGGCGACCGCAAGCGCAATCCCCAGCTGCTTGATGATCATCAGGTCGCCAGTCGCGAACCCCGCGAACACGACGATGATGATGAGCGCGGCGGATGTGATGATGCGGCCAGACCGTTGCAGCCCGATCGCAATCGACTCGCGCCCACCCCTGCCCGCATCCCGCTGATCCTTGATGCGGCTGAGCAGGAACATCTCGTAGTCCATCGCCAGCCCGAAGCCGAACACGATCGTCAGCAGCAAGACGATGACGTCCACACCGTAAACATTGGACGAGTCGAAGTTCAGGATGCCAGCGAAGTTGCCGTCCTGAAAACCCCAGACGAGCGCGCCCATGGCTGCGCCGAGCGACAACGCACTGGCGACGAGGGCCTTGATTGGGACGATGAGCGACCCGGTCATCAGGAACAGCAGGACGACGGTGCCCAGCACGATGATGAGCAGCGCCCACGGCGAACCGCGCACGAGCGAGTCAGCGAGGTCTGCCGTGCTGGCGTCGAGCCCGGTCACCCAGTGCGCGAACGCGGGAGGGTCGGCCCGGATGGCGTGCACCACCTTGACGCCGTCGCTCCCCGCAACGTGGACCGCGGTTCCCCACCCCTTGCCGGACTCCTTCGGCGGGTCCACCGATTTCACGCCGGAAATGGATGACACCGCGCGAGCCCATGACTCGGCGTCCGCCCTCGTCCGGGTAACGAGTTCGATGCGGGGCGTCGCAGCGTCGGGAAAGTCGTTCACGACGGTTGTCGTAAACGTGTACTGGCTAGAGACGCGCGGCACTGCGTCGACACTGGTGTTCGCCAGTTGCAGGGACAGGAGCGGGCTGCCGATGGCCAGCAGCGCGGCCGCGCACGCGATGGTCACGATGGCAGGATGCCGCTGGAGCCGCCGGGTGAGCCGCGAGAAGAATCCGTCCTCCGGTGCGAGATCCCCGAATCTGCCCATAAACGCGCGGAGGGCGGGCACCCGTGTCAGCACGCCTGGCCGGGTCAGCCGTTCGCCCGAAACGCTGAGGAGTGCTGGCATGAGCGTCAGCGCGGAGAGCATCGCGACAACGGTGACGAACACCGCGGCGAGACCGATCTCGCGCACGACGGCGGGTTCGAAGACGAGCAGCCCGAGGGAGGCGATGGCGAAGGTGGTTCCCGAAAACGCGACGGTGCGGCCCGCGCTCGCGGTCGTCGCGCCGATCGCGGCAATCCGCACCGTGCGACGGCCGGGCGGATCCAGTCCGGCCCCGCCTCCGCGAGCGCGATACTCCTCACGGAAGCGGCTGACCAGCAAGAGGCCGTAGTCGATCGACAGGCCGAGCCCGATCGCGGTCACGACGTTGATGACGGTCGCGTCGATACTCGTGACAAAGGTCGTCGCCAACAGCACTCCGAAGGCCCCGAGGATGGATGCCAGCGCGCCGACCAGTGGAAGCCCGGCGGCGATGAAACCCCCGAATACCACCAGCATCACGACCAGTGCGATTGGCAGCGCGACCATCTCACCGCGCTCGAGGTCCTTGCTCGACTGGCCGAGCAGAGACTGCAGCAGCAGGGTGCCGCCGCCGACCGAGATTGTCGCGTGCGGGTAGTCCGTTCGCAGAGTGGTCGCCGTCGAGTTCAACAGCTTTCTGACCTGGCTCTCTGCGGCGCTCGTGGGCGCCCGGTGGCCAACCCCGACGGTGGAGACCGAGAGCAGCACGCCGCGGCCGTCTTTGGAGAACAGCGGGGCGATCGCTGGCTGCCGCGACCCGTCCGCCCGAAGTGGCACCGCGAGGGGATCGAGGTAGCGAGCACGGGTCAGCGTCGCTGTTTCCCGGCTGAGGCCGGCAGCGGTCGACACGAGCTCGGCGGATTGCAGGTCCACCCCGTGCACCAACAGCGTGTAAGTCGTCGACTTTGTGCTCGGCGCCAGAAGCTGGCTGCCGTGATAGCTCTCGCCTTGCACGGATGGCGCGTTGTTGGAGAGCCGGCCGAACAGCGATTGGCCCCCCAGCCCAAGCAGGGCGGTTGCAAAGATCGCCGCCAGCAGCACCAGCCACGCCCCGAGGACGATAAAGGGATGCTGCGCGCTCGCCGTACCGATTCGGTCGAGCGGTGACCGGCGCGCCCGGATGGAGCTGGTGCCGTCCCGCATGTTCTCCCCGTCTACACGCCCCGGCGCCAGTCGCCTTCGTCGAGTGGATCTGGCTCGATGATATCGGTCGGCAGGGTGATGGAATCGGTCGGCGGCGTGATGACCGTTGCTTCGTCACGTCGGTGCCTGAGCACTTCATCGACGTAGGAGTTCAGCGCCTCCGCAAGGGGGACGTCGCGCCCCTCGTTCTGCGACAGGTACCAGCGATGGTCGAGGAGCTGATGGAAGATCTCGGCGGGTTCGAGTTTGCCGCGGAGCTCCTTGGGGATGGCCCGGATGACCGGCTCGAAGACTTGCGCGAGCCACTCGTGCGCGACCATCTCTTCGTCGGCATCTTTCGCGGCGAAGGTTGCGCGATAGGAGTCCAGGTCGTTGAGCAATCGGCGGGCCTGGTTCTCACCGGCGTCGAGGCCCGTGAGCCGCAGCAGTCTTCGGGAGTGGTGGCCGGCATCCACCACCTTGGGCTGGATGCGCACCTGTGTTCCGGTGTCATCCGTCTTGATCGCGAGTTCCTCGATGTCGAAACCGAGCGAATTGAGACGCTCGACCCGTTTGTTGATGCGCCAACGCTCCGACTGATCGAATTCCTCAGGCCCGGTGAGCTCCTTCCACAGGTTGCGATACGCCGTGTCGATGCCCTCGCTGATCTCGATCGGATCCAGCGTTTCGTCGAGTCGGCCGCCGGCCTGCAGGTCCAGCAGTTCACCTGCGATGTTGACCCTCGCGATCTCGAGGTCGTTTTCGCGCTGGCCGTTCGAGAGCCCGTCGTACAGCTGACCGGTTTCTGCGTCAACCAGGTAGGCCGCGAACGCGCCGGCATCGCGTCGGAACAGGGTGTTCGACAGCGAGACGTCACCCCAGAAGAATCCGACGATGTGCAGACGCACCAGGAGCACGGCCAGCGCATCGACCAGCCGCGTCGCAGTTTCCGGTCGCAGGCTGCTCTGTGAATACAGTGCGCGATACGGCAGCGAAAACTTCAGGTGACGAGTTACCAGCACGGAGTCGAGCTCCTTGCCCTTGGCATCCGTGCGATTCGTGATGACCGCGACCGGCTCGACGCAGGGAATCTCGAGCCGCTGCAGCGTGCGAAGGATGTCGTACTCACGCTTCGCGAATTCGGCCGAGGTCTCCTTGATCGCAATCACGTAACCGCCGAGATGGGCGAAGCGCACGAGATGCCGGGATATTCCCTTCGGCAGCGCGGCGATGGCGTCGTCCGGCCAGACTTCAAGCGGAAGCGACCACGGCAGGTCGAGAAGTTCCGCGTCGGCAACCGCGGACGTGATGTTGAGCGAGCCCGCCATCCGATTCCCCTAATGCGAAAAGAACGTGCCCGTCATCCCGCTCGGGACGACGGGCACGTTGGTGAGAACTAGCCCTTCTTGGTGCGCGAGAGGTCCTCGGCGGGTACCGAGATGGCCTTGCCAAGGCGGTTGCCGGTCTCGACGTCGAAGAGGTGGATGTGACCCTCCTTGGGCGTCAGGAACACCTTGTCGCCGGCAATCGGGTGCTTACGGCCATCCACGCGAGCGCAGAGATCCACGCGCTGCCCGTTGACTTCGGCGTGACCGAACAGGTTGCCGTCGGCGCCGAGCTCCTCGATGACATCGACCTCGACCGGAAGACCGGTACCGGATGGCGACAGGGTGACGTCTTCGGGACGGACACCCACGGTAACCTGCTTGCCCTTGATCGCGTTCATGGTGTCACGGTCGACCTTGACAATGTGCGAACCGAACTTGACGCCGTCCGACGCGAAGTCGGACTGGAACAGGTTCATCGCGGGGCTGCCGATGAAGCCGGCAACGAAGACGTTGGTCGGGTTCTCATACAGGTCGCGCGGGGTGCCGATCTGCTGGAGCACGCCGTCCTTGAGCACCGCGATGCGGTCGCCCATGGTGAGTGCCTCGGTCTGGTCGTGCGTGACGTAGACCGTGGTGACGCCGAGTCGGCGCTGCAACGACGCGATCTGCGTGCGCGTCTGGACGCGCAGCTTCGCGTCGAGGTTCGACAGCGGCTCGTCCATCAGGAACACCTGGGGCTGGCGAACGATCGCGCGGCCCATGGCGACGCGTTGACGCTGGCCACCGGAGAGCGCCTTCGGCTTGCGGCCGAGGTACGGCTCGAGGTCGAGCAGCTTTGCCGCCTCGAGAACGCGGTTGGCGCGCTCATCCTTGTTGACGCCCGCGATCTTGAGCGCGAAGCCCATGTTCTCCGCGACGGTCATGTGTGGGTACAGCGCATAGTTCTGGAACACCATCGCGATGTCCCGATCCTTCGGCGGGACGTCGGTGACGTTGCGGTCGCCGATGTAGACGTCGCCCGAGTTGATCTCTTCGAGACCGGCGAGCATGCGCAGGGTCGTGGACTTACCGCATCCGGATGGTCCGACGAGGACGAGGAATTCGCCGTCCTGGACCTTGATGTCGATTGCATCTACAGCCGGTCGAGTTGATCCCGGGTAGATGCGAGTTGCTTTGTCAAACGTGACTGATGCCATGGTTCTAATATCTCCTTCACCGGCAGGTACGTGCCGGACGATCCTTAGTGAACGGAAGCGCTACGCGCCAAGGGTCATTATTGCACCCGTTCGGGTGGCGTAAATACCCCGTTGCCGTTCGCCACTCTTGAACTGTGGGCGATCGCGGACTCCACCGATCTTCTTCGCTCTGGACGTTCCCCCAGATGACCCCTACTATCCTTCAAAGCACCGGCCAACTAATCAGTGAGGGTCTTTTGACATACGGCGGAATGGGCGATCTCCCAGGGACGAGCAACCGTCGCGAGGCAGCAAGAGACAAGGCCCGTGCGATTCGTGAAGAGCATCGCAAGGAAGAACGACGTCGGCGCATCCGGCTGCAGGCTCTCATCGCGGTCGCTCTCGTCGTCATTGCCGCGATCATCGCGTACACGCTGATCAGCAGTCAGGGCGGCGGTGACAGCGGCCCGCAGAACATGGCCAGTGACGGCATCGTCATCGGCAAGGACTTCAAGGCGGAGAGAACGCCCGGGCTCGCATCGGGCGAAAGCCCCATACCGACGGCTCGCGACAAGAAGTCGAGCGTCGTCAGCATCCGCGTCTACCTCGACTACTTCTGCCCGGAATGCAAGCAGTTCGAATCGGCCAACAGATCGCAGCTGACGAGTTGGCTCAAGAGCGGAGCGATCACCCTCGAGATCCACCCGATCGCCATCTTCGACCGCAACTCGCTCGGGAGCCTGTACTCGTCGCGCTCAGCGAACGCCGGCGCGTGCGTCGCCAACTATTCGCCGGACGACTACTGGGCATTCACGCAGCAAATGTATGCGAGCCAGCCCAAAGCGGGCACCGGAGGACTCGACAACGGCCAGATCGTGGCGGTGATCAGGACCGCTGGTGCACATAACCTTTCAAAAATCACCAGCTGCGTGAACTCTGACAAATTCAAGGACTGGGTTTCCGCATCCACTTCGCGTGCCCTGACCGGGCCGCTACCCGACTCGACCGCGAAGAAGGTTCCAGGAACGCTCACCGTCATCGTTGATGGCCAGGATTTTCCGATCACCAGTGCGGATGTGAGAAGCGCTGCGGCCTTCGCGGCATTCGTCGAGCAGGCGGCCGGCTCGCAATTCGACTCGAGCGGGTCGACCCCGTCGCCGACACCGACACCGACATCGATCCCCATCCCCGTTCCCACCCCCACGAAATAGTCGTGCGATGGCAGCTGCCCCGGTTGCCGCCGGTGCCCGGCAGCAGTGGCAGCGATAGTCTGCTCGCGGAGGCATGCAGTGCGCATTCTGGTGATCGAGGATGACCCCGAAATGGGTCTGCTGTTATCCAACTGGCTCAGGGAACAAGGATTTCAGCCGGAACTCTTCGAGAACGGACTCGACGGCCTGAACGCGTTTGCGGCGGGAGCGTTCGATGTCGCGGCCATCGACGTGATGCTGCCGGGAATGACCGGTTTCGAAGTCTGCCATCGTATTCGCCAGAGCGGGAGCACGATTCCGATCGTGATGATCACGGCTCGGGATGCCGTGGAGGATCGGGTGCGGGGCCTCGATTTCGGGGCGGATGACTACATCATCAAGCCGTTCGACTTCTCGGAGCTTGGGGCAAGGCTTCGAGCGCTGTTTCGCCGTGACGCGGTCGGTCAGAAGACTTTGCTCCAGGTCGGACGCGTCAGCATCGACTCCATGGCCACGGAAGTTCGCGTGGACGGCCGTCGAGTAACGATGAGCCTGAAGGAGTTTGCGCTGCTCCGCCTGCTGGCGCAGAGCCTCGGGATGACCGTGACGCGCGAGGTGATCCTGCGGGAGATCTGGGGCTCCTCGGAGTTCATCCATCCCAACATCGTCGAGCAGTACGTCAGCTTCGTCCGGCACAAGTTGGATCCCGCGGAAGCCGGGGTGTCAATCAAGACGATCCGCGGCAGTGGGTACTCTCTCGAGCTCGCGCGATGAGCTGGCTGCGGGGTCTGTCGATCCGAACCCGGATCACGCTGGGTACGGTGGTCGTCGCGCTGATCCTGTCGGTGGTCGCAGGCGCTCTACTCGAATTGGACGTGGAGTCGATTGTTCGCGACACCACGGTGCGACTGCTCGCGGCAGATTCCGCACCCTTCGAAGCGGCCATTCGCAAGAATCCGACCGACCCGCAGCTCGCGGTGGGCGAGGGTCAACTGGTCGCGATCATTCGCCCCAACCGGGTAACCGTTCTGAGCGACCTGCCGGACAGTCTTCGCGATGTGTATCGGCAGCTGAGATCGTTTCACGAGGCACCGCGAAGCGTAAATCACGACGGTCGTCAATTTCTCGTTCGCAACGAACGGGTGTGGACGCCGCAGGGCACCTGGCATGTCATTGCAGCACGCAGCCTTGAGCCCGGGAACCTCGTGCTGAGTCAACTGCGACTGACGCTGGTTGTCGGGGTGATCGTCCTGTTCGTGATTTTCGGCGCAGCATCGTGGATTCTCTCCGGCGCGGCGTTGCGCCCGGTCGCACGGATGCGAAGGCAGGCCCAGCTTCTCGACCTACAGGACCGGCTCGGCGGCGCAGCACTCCCGGTTGGTCCGGCGCGCGACGAACTCGCCGCGCTAGCCCTGACCCTCAACGGGTTTCTTGCCAGAAACCGAAAGCTCGTTGATCGTGAACGACAGATGATCCTTGATGCCAGCCATGAGTTGCGCACGCCGCTGGCCATTCTGTCAGCGCAGCTCGACGAGGTTTCGGCTGCGGTGCGCCGAGGCAAGGATCCCCAGATCCTCGTCGAACGCACGAGGTCGACGACTCGCCGGCTTTCGCTCCTCACCACGAACCTTCTTGAACTCTCCCAATTGGAGGCGGGCGGCGGCGCTGCGACGAGTACCTGGGCTCGGCTCTCACTCGAGACGTCCGCAGCCATCGATCGTGCGCGCATTCTTGGTCAATCCCGCCGAGTCCTGGTCGACTTCGATGTCGCGGATGTCACGGCCGATAACGAATATTCGGTAGCCGACTCGAGTTTCGGGCGGCTCATCGACAACCTCCTGGCCAACGCGATCACCGCCGCACCCGATGGATCGACGGTCTCTCTTGAACTTCGTCAGGACGAATCCGCGCTGGTGTTGACCGTTGCCGATCAGGGTCGCGGGATGCCGGAAGAGTTCATGGCCATTGCACTGGATCGATTCACGCGTCCAGACGGGGCCCGGCAGCGTGATAGCGGCGGAAGCGGGCTCGGGCTCGCGATTGTTGCGGCGATCGTGTCGGCTGCCGGAGGCAGCACTCAACTCATCAACGGCAGTCCGGGGTTCACCTTCTGCGTGCGGTTGCCTGCCATCGGTGTCGGTGACCTGCGAGACTGAAACTCCGTACAGGAACGCTGGTTCCGATGAGTTCGGGAGGTGCACCGCGGATACCGTCGAAGACGTGCCGAGGCTAACTCCACGTGCGTTGGCGGGTCGTCTGCTGCGAGCCGCGACGTACGAGGCGTACGCGTTCTGGCGTCGTCGCCCGGTGCGCCCAAACGTGGTGATGTACGAATCCTTCGCGGGAAACGGCGTCCTGTGCAACCCGGAGGCCATCTTCCGCAAGCTCATCTCCGATCCGGAGTTCGTCGATTTCGAGCACGTCTGGGCGTTGGGTAGCCGCCGGGATAATGCCGCGGTCGTACGCGAGTTCAGGCACGATCGGCGAGTGCGTTTCGTCAGGATGCGTTCCATCGGCTACTTCAAGGCGCTCGCGACATCCGGTTATCTGATCAACAACGCGACGTTCCCGCAGGAATTTGGCAAGCGCGAGCGCCAGATCTACCTGAACACCTGGCACGGCACACCGCTCAAGCGGATGGGTTACGACATCGGCGACCCGGCGAGTCGGGTCGGGAACGTCATTCGAAACTTTCTCAACGCGGACTACCTGGTGGCCGCGAACGAGTTCATGGTCGACCAGATGTATGAGAAGGCTCACCGGCTCGAGAATGTCTATCGGGGGCAGATCATCGAGGAGGGCTATCCGCGAATCGATCGTCAGCTCATGACCCCGGAGCAGCGAGCGGCGGCTCTGGCTCAGCTCGAAGCATCGGGCATCCATCCGGACGGCCGGAAGATTATCCTGTATGCCCCGACCTGGAAAGGGACCAACTTCAATCGCCCCGAGGATGATGCAGAGAACCTCATTGCCCGTGTGGCTGAGATCAGTGCGGGCATCGA
>DATAXD010000033.1:0-4862 GCA_036266835.1 Galbitalea sp.
GACGTCACCCAGCCGCCCTCACCCACGCAGCCGCACCCACACAACCGAACCCGCGCGATCCGAACTCACACAGACCGCGGTATCTCCAGCCAGAGGTCAACCTCGTCGTCCTCCAGCGATTCCTGCCCGAGCGCCGACGCCGACCCGTCTCCGACTGTTCGCAGCCCGACGACCGTCACCGCGACGTCCGACCCCTCCGGCACCGTGCGCGCGATCACTTTGTCGGCATCCGTCTTCTTGAGGGCAGCCGCCAGCCGGTTGAGGACGCGGTCGAGGTCTTCGTCGGACAGGTCGTCGATGCCGCCTTCGTCGAGCAACGTAACCGTGGCGCCTCGACGGCGCGCACTCATGACTTGGCTTCTCACGGCGTCGTTGAGCAGTTTCCGGCCACGGATCTCGTCACGGATGGCTCCCTCGAGATGCAGGCATTCGTTGCGCTGCTCTTCGGTGAGCTCACCCCCGGTGGCCTGGATGGTCTTGAGCATTTCCAGTGCCATCATGCTGGTCTGGTCGAGCCGGAACTGGCGCTCGAAGACGTGTGCCTCCTGGGCCGCCTGCCAGTCGGTCGCTTCGCGCTCCGCCTGCGCGAATCGCTGACCGTCGCGGGTCGCCCTGGCGACCCCGTTACTGACGATGTGCGAGATCGCGACCCAGACGACGCTGCCGATGACGCCGATCCCACCGAGGGTTCCCGCGCCACCCCAGTAGATGCTCTGAACTACCAGGAATCCGACACCGATCCAGGCGAAGGTGTGACGGCGCCGGGTCGAGGTGATCGTCATGAGTGTGCCCACTGCCGCCACGTACCAGGTGCCGTAGCCGTTGGACTTGCCGGGGTCGAGCTGTCCGGTGACGAGGATGGGCAGCGCGATGACGACCGCGAGGTTGAGGGCGGCCATCCAGATCGGGATGCGGGTCGGGCCGAGCGGCAGCAGGCTGAGGATGGATGCCGCACCGTACAGGGCCATTGCGAGGAATATCGGGCCGTCGGTTCGGGGGATGTGCTGCGTCAGCGAATAAGTCGCCAGCACCAGATGGTAGGCCGAGAAGAGCCCCGCCATGCCGACGATCAGATACCGAGGGACCCCGATGTTCATGAGTCCGCCCCCGCAGCATCCGAATCGTCCGCTTCGACCGCCTCGATGATCTGCGACTTCGGCGCAGGCCAGCGGATGGTCACGACGGTTCCACGCCCGGGCGACGATTCGACTCGGGCGACGCCGCCCGCGTTGGCGACACGCTCGATGATGGAAACGCGTACGCCGAGTCTCTCGGCCGGCACCACATCCGCAGAGAAGCCGGCGCCGTTGTCTGTTATCTCGACCTCGATGCCGCCGGGGCGAATACCCCTGATCGTCACGGTGCGCTTGATCTTCGGCGAGTCACCGGCGTGCTGCACGCTGTTGTACATCGCCTGCAGTGCCGCGGACGCGATCGCCTCGCCACCACTCACCGGCATTGACCGCGGACCGACGTCCGAGCTCACGGCTTTGACCGGGCGTGCCATTTCCGATGCCGCTTCGATGATCCGCTCGGAGATTGCGCGCAGGCGCACGGTTGATCCGTCATCCGGCTGCACCATCGCTGCGTCGTGGAGGTAGCCGATTGCGTTGCCCGCCATCACCGCCGCGAGTTTCATGCCCTCCGGTGTGTATGCCCTCGCGGCCGAGATGAGTGTGGTGAGCACGCTGTCGTGCACGATGGAGTCGACCTGGACGCGTTCCACCTCCGTCGCGTGATGACGGACAGCGTGGCCGTATCGCTCGAGGGCCGCACTCTGGGCAACATCGACGTTGGAGGCGGTCTGCCGGAGCATCGTGATCAGCACCACGACGGCGCCACCGAGGATGATCGAGTACACGGAGTCGAGGATCGCCGCCGGGATCGGTTCGCCGCCGCCCTGGGGCGTCATTCGGATGATGCCGTAAATAGACGGCACGACAAACAGGTAGATCGCCGCGACCCGGGTCGAGAAGGCGATCGCGGCCGTTGACGTGCCGACGGTGACGAGAAAGTACAGCCACTGGTTGTTCGCCGCGGTGTGCGGAGTCACGACATCGAACGGCCAGGTCACGAGAGCGCCGACGTAGACGGCGGCAACGAGTCCGTGGGACGCCCGAACGAAGCGCACCGCGATCGAGCAGCCCAATGCGATGAGAAGACTGCCCACGAGGGCGACGACAGTCACGATCGTCCAGATCGGGTTGTTCTCCTTGTATTGCAAGAGCAGCGGAGCGGCCGTCTGAAGTGCGAAGACCAGGCTGCCCGCGGCCACGGAGCGTGAGAGAACGATCTCGATCTGCTTGCGACTGACCGGGTTGCGCGCCTGCTTGGCCGGCGCGGGACGAGTTGCCTGGTTAGACGACATCCCCACCGTCCGGGTCCAGGCCGGGGAGAATTCCGTCCTCGACCGCACGACGCAGCAGATCAACCTTGGTGGGCGCGGGTCGGCCAACCTCGACGTACTTCACCCGGATTCGATCGAGATACTCGCGCGCAGTGGAATATCCGATTCCCAGTTGCTCGGCGGCGAGCTTGAGAGGCAGTCCGGATGCGTAGAGATGGAGGATCTCGCGCTCGCGTCGTCCGAGCTGCGCTTTGGAAAAGTCGCGGTCCGCGTCGATCGCGGTCGCCCACTCGAGATTGTTGAGCACCTCGCCGCGCGCCACGGTAGCGGCGGCCTGCAGCACGGTCTTGGTCGCCGAAGACTTGGGAATGACACCGGCGGCGCCGGCCGCGAGCGCCTCACGAACACTCGCCACCCTGTCGGCGATGCTGTGCACGAGGACGGCGGCGCCAATTCCCTGAACCCGCTTGACGTTGTCGGTCACAGTCGACCCATCGCCGAGCGACAGGTCGAGAACGACGACATCCACTTCGCGCCCGGTCAGCCCGGCGAGCAGCTCATCGACGGTGGCTGCCGCGAGAACGAAGTCGTAACCGTCATCGAGAAATGCCGCCTTCAGGCCCAACCGAACCGACTCGTGGTCGTCGACGACAGCAACGCGAACACCGCTCGGTCGCACCAGCGAATCCGTCTCATGAACCGTTGCCTGCACCATGATCGTTCCCGTCTGCCTCGCGTCGGGCGTAGCTGTATGCCGCTCCCAATGGTAACGGGATTGCGCTCCCGCGGGCGGCAAGCTGACCGATAGAGTCTGCACATGCGAAACCGGGTCGTGCTCCTCGCCGCTTCCGCGGTCGCCGTGTTGTTCGGACTATCCGGATGCTCGGCCCTCGGCGCGCCGTACGACCCCGAGCACATCGACTCTTTCGCGGTCGACTACACGATCGCGAATAGCGGGGTTGTCCATGCCGTCGAGACGATCAGGTACGACTTCGGATCCGAAGGCGACCACCACGGCATCCAGCGTTTTCTCGACTCGCACTTCACCGACACGTCGACGAGAGATCGGGTCTACGAATACAGCAACATCCACGTGTCGTCGCCGACCGGCGCATCCGCTCTCTTCTCCACTGCCCGGCAGGAGGACTTGCTGATTCAGATCGGCAACGCGAACGCGACGGTCGCCGGCACACAGACCTACGTCATCAGCTACGACATCCACGGCGCCCTGAATGCCACCGAGACCACGGACGGAACGAAACTCGACGAGTTCTACTGGAACGCGACCGGCACCGAGTGGTCCGTGCCGATCGACAAGACAACCGTCACGGTCCACGCCCCCGGCGACCCGAGCGCCGTGGATTGTGTCACCGGATCCCCGGGATCGTCGACCCCGTGCCTGATGCAGACGAAGACCGCTGACGGGGCGAAATTCGGCCAGGACACGCTGCCATCCGGCAGCGGACTGACGCTTGACGTTGGATGGCCGGCGGGAACCTTTACGCATACCGCACCAATACTCGCGCCGGTTATGTCGCCGGATGCTCCGGAGGTATACGCCGGGTCGAACGATGGTCCGGATCCGTTCTGGACGCCGTGGAACTGGGGCGGCGGGCTGGTACTGCTCGTCGGCATCCCGCTCATTTTCTTCCTGTTCGTGTTGGCGCGCAGGCGTGACCAGGAGTTCGGGGGCGAAACTCCGGGCACCGTGCCCACCGACCCGGACGCACCCGTGCGACCAGCACCCCGGCATGAGACGATCGTGCCCTTCTACGACCCTCCCGCCGGTTTCCCGGTTGGTGCCGTCAGCCTGATCATGACGAAACAGCAGAGCAAGAAGGATGTGACGGTCACCCTGCTCGACCTCGCCGCACGCGGCCACCTCCGCATCGAGGAGGTTGCAGGGGGTTCGCGGGGCAAAGCCTCCGACTACACCCTGGTCGCCACCCCGGAGAAGGCGGCCGTCGGCGATACGGCGGCGCTGCTGCCGCACGAATTGCTGCTGCTCCACGAACTGTTCAGCGGCAACACCAAGACGGTGACGCTGTCAAGCTTGAAGTACACCTTCTTCTCTGCCTACACCGCCGTCGAGGTGGGGATCAAGGCCTGGGTGCAGGGCAAGGCGTATTTCCTCGACAAGCTCACGCGTTCGCATCCGGTACTCGGCTGGATCCTCGCGCTGTCGGTTTTCGCCCTGATCGGGATGTTCCTCATCGAGAAGTCGTGGGCATTCTGGCCGATCGGCGCGTTCATCGGTGCGTTCCTGAGCCTCCGAAACGGGCGGCGCGCGATACGGCGCAGTGCGCTCGGGCATGCCGTGCTCATCCAGCTCGAGGGATTAAAGCTCTACATCGCCACCGCCGAAGCGGACCAGATCCACTTCGAGGAGGGTGTCGACGTGTTCAGCAAGTTCCTGCCCTGGGCGACGGCCTTCGGTGAGGCCGACCACTGGACCGGAGTCTTCGCGCAACTGGCGAAGGAGGGCAAGTTCACCACGACGCCCGACTGGTACGTC
>DATAXD010000045.1:0-90183 GCA_036266835.1 Galbitalea sp.
ATCCCAGCAGTTCGGAAACGTGATCACCAGGCGCAGCGACGCTCCGCCGCCGCAGTCATGCGGCGCATCCTCGCGAGCCGGATTCGGATCCGCCGCCGAAGGAGTACACGTCCAGTCGATGACGCTCACACTTTGCGACTCGCTAGCCGCCTCGTTGCCGGCGATCATCGTCATGCCGGCCGGCATCGTGTGCACCGACGAAGCGGATGGCGCAGGCGACCGCCAGTAGATCAACGTGCTTCTCGGGGTCAGCGCATGACCATCCTGGTACAGCACCGGCGTCCAATAGGCGGATGCGTCCGCAGTCGTCGAACAGCTGGTCGAACCGCCCACAAGGTCCTTGGAAACAGAACTCGCCGACACCGCCGGGTTGCCGAAGAAATCGTGCTGCATCGACATGCCCGTCATTCCCGGCATCATGATCGGATCGTTCGGCAGCATCTTCGTGAGCGTGCAGGAGTCAGTGAAGATCCCCGGATTGCGACCGCCCGACGGAAATCCTGCCGTGTCGACCGACGGAAGACCCGACTCGCTCGTCGCCGGCCCCGAAGCAACAGTGCCGCTCGAATCGCCGCCGTTCGAACCACCGCCGCTCGAACCCGAGCCCATCCCCATCGATCCCATCGATGATCCACCGATCGGCGAGAGCGCCGAAGCCGGCGCAACAATACTGACCGCAACCGCAGATGCGACGGCCGCAGCGGACGCGGCCGCGAGCACCAGCGCGCCGATGCCGGCGACGACGACGAGGACTGTTCGCTTCGAGGGCGAGTTCTTAGTAGCCATGCCTCCAGTCAAAATCGCACCGCGGCAGTTGCCCCGCGTCCTTACAATCCCCAAACAGAGTCCGAGCGCTGCGCCAACAATTGAATGCTTGCCTGTCGCCATGGCAAAGACACCGAATGACAGCGCCCCCGACGAAGCATCGCCCACCAACACCGTGCTGCCCACCGAGCAAATCGAAACCACGCCGTTGCCGCTGAGCGCTAAAGCCGCAGCCAGTCGTGGCGCAACCGGTCTCGGCGGCGCAACGGGCCTCGGCGGCGCAGCCGCTCGCGGTGCGACGACCGCGCAGGAATCCGAGCCCGCACCAGCGCCGCCGCGCGAAAACCTGACAATCTTCCGCCGGCATCCACTCGCATCCGGCATCGTCGCCGCGATCCTCGCAGTCGTCTTCGTTTCGAGCCTCACCGCATGGGGAGTCGGCACCGCGGTAACCGCCTCGCTGACCAGCCAGACCGCACCCGTAGCAGCCCCGCCAACGTCGTCGCCCACTCCCCAGGCCGGTGACCAAGGCGGTCGGCTCGCCGCTGGCAGACTTGCCTTCCGGGCAACGATTCAGAGCATCAGCGACTCGACCTGGACCATCCTGACCAAGCGCGGCCAAACCGTCACCGTATCGATCACCAGCTCGACCCGGTTCGGCACAAACAAAGTCGCGGAGACCGAATCGAGCTTCGCCGTCGGCGATGGCGTCGTCATTGTTGCCACGAAAGTGAACGGCACACCGACGGCCGTGCGCGTCGTCAACGCCAGCCCTACCCCATCGCCCACCCCCAACGCAACCACGTGATCCTCAGGCTGGATGACCTAAAGTCAAACTGAACGAGTTGGTCGGCGCACTGAGGAGAACGGATGCTGGATTCGGTCCT
This sequence comes from Galbitalea sp., assembly GCA_036266835.1. Lineage (GTDB taxonomy): Bacteria > Actinomycetota > Actinomycetes > Actinomycetales > Microbacteriaceae > Galbitalea. Next base: position 1,653 of record DATAXD010000045.1, read on the forward strand.
GCTCGACGTCTGCCTCGTCGGCCTCCTCATCGCTTATCTCGTCTACGGCTACCGAACCGGGCTGATTAGGAGCCTCGGCAGCATCGTCGGAGTTGTGATCGGCGCGTTCCTCGCGATCATCCTCGTTCCGGTCGTGCAAACCTGGGTGGAGGATCCGACCCTTCGTACGGTCGCGACCATCGCTGTAGTCGTCGGACTCGTGCTCGGCTGCTACTACGCCGGCGAAGCGCTCGGCCGAGTGATCCAGGGGCGACTCAAAGGCGTTGGGCTCCGCCGCGTCGACCGTGCCCTCGGCGCCGTGGTCGTCGCCATTGTCGCCGCGCTCGTCATGTCGATGCTGGCCTCGAGCATCAGCGCCCTCGGCGTGCCGGCACTGTCCCAGGCGATCGCCTCGTCGCAGGTGCTGCGCGTCATCAACTCGGTGACACCGGTATCCGTGCAGTCGTTCATGGCGCAGGTACGCTCCGCGACCGTCGGCCAGTCGCTGCCGCGAATCGCCCAGGCGTTCGGCGGCAACCTCTCGACATCGATTCCGAACGTCAACACCGACACTCCGGCACTCAACCGCGCCGCCCTGTCCGTCGTGCGGATCACCGGCAATGCGTACGCCTGCGGGCAGAGCCAGTCCGGCTCCGGCTTCGTCGTCGCCCCGGACCGCGTGATCACTAACGCGCACGTCGTCGCCGGAGTCGAGCATCCGGTCGTGGATGTGCGCAACGGCCCGGCCCTCCAGTCGACGGTCGTGTACTTCGACCCGACCGGCGACCTCGCCGTGCTCGCCGTGCCCGGGCTGCATCTCAATCCGCTCACGCTCGGACCCACGGTTCCGGTGGGAACGGATGGCGCATCCGACGGCTACCCGTTCGGTGGTCCGTTCGTCTCGCTGCAGGTGGGAGTCGAGGATGTTGGCACGCTCAACGTCGAGAACATCTACGACAACTCCACCGCGCCGCGCGAGATCTACAGCCTCGCCGCCAACGTGCAGGAGGGCGATTCAGGCGGTCCGCTTCTCACGACCTCGGGGGTGGTCGCGGGCGTCATCTTCGCGAAGGGAGCCACGGCGGCCAACGTCGGCTACGCGATCACGATGAAGAGCGTTACGCCGATCGCCGAGGAGTCGCCTCGGTTGACAGCGGGCGTCTCGTCGGGGCAGTGCGTGCGCGGGTAGGTCGCGACTCGCGAGCCGGTGACGCGCTGCTCGACCATTGGCGCGGGCTAGGACGTGGGCGCGAGAGTCCCGCGCAGGAACTCGAGCGAACGCTTCCATGCGTCGGCCGCGACCTCCGGCCGGTACATGACCTTGTTCGTGTCGTTGAAGAACGCGTGACCAGCTCCCGCGTACACGTGCGATACGAACTGCACGCCGGCCTGATGCATCCGTTCGGTCACAGCGGGCAAGGAATCGATGAGGCGCTCATCCGTCTCTCCGTATAGCGCCAGTACGGGGCAATCCAGATGCGCGAGATCGGCCGTCTCCGGGGGCGAACCGTAGAAGGGAACCGCGCCACGGATGCGCGAGTCCGCCGCCGCCAGCGCGAAGCTGTATGAGCCGCCGAAGCAGAATCCGAGAACCCCGATGCGCCCATCGACGCCCGGCTGCGCGGCGAGGTAATCCACGACCTTCCGCAGGGATGCGACAGCCCAGGCCGCGTACTCCGGCTGATTGACCGGTGCCATCTTCTCCCGCATGAGCGGCTGCGCCTTGGCGCGCTCCTCCTCGCTGCCGCCGAACATCAGGGCAGCGAGCTCGACTCCGACCTCCGGTGTCACTCCCCCGTGGCTCAGGATGTCGGGGGCGATGACCAGGTAGCCCTCGGCCGCGTAGCGGTCCGCGACCGACTTGATGTGGTCGACCAGTCCCCAGATCTCATGGATGACGACGAGTGCGCCGCGTAGTTCGCCGACGGGCTCGGCGCGATAGGCGCTGAGTGCTCCCCCGTCCAGGTCGCTGTCGATGGTGATCATGCCCGGGGTCTCTGTACTCACTCCTACATCCTCGCAGGCCTTGCAGCTGCGCGTCAGTGGCGGAGCAGGTTCTCGACGATCATCACGGTGCCCACCCACAGGGATGAGGCGACCAGCAGGAATCCGAAGACCCCCCAGAACACGCGGGCTCGTGTGGCCTCTTGAACCTGCTCACGAATGTCAGCGAATGCCCGGTCGAGTTGGATCGCCTCCTCTGGCCGCGTGGGCGCGGCTTCCCAGGTACTGTCACGATCGGCGACGTCCGAAATGTAGGCGACCTGCGCACCGGTAATGGATCGTTCGAGCCGGGTCAGCAGCCGCACCAGATGGCGGGATGCCACAACCGTCACCTCTCGCGGCTGCTCACGAGCGACCAGCTTTGACCCGACGACCACAACCATCGGCTCGACTCGGACCATCTGTCCGGCCGCGGCGGTCAGACGTTCGGCGGCCTTGGCGGCCAGGCGGCGCGTGATGGCAACATCGTGCACCATTTCACTGCCGATCGTCATGGCTTCACCGTTGACGCGAACCTCCTGTCCGGGAAAGTTTTCCGTGATGACAGCGAAGACCCCGGGCGGCCCGATCACCAGGTGGTCGATCTGCCTCGAGCTCGATTCACCGGCGCCGTCTCCGGCCAGAAATCCGTCGCTCGGGTCGAACTCATCGTCGGCCACCGGCACGACGTGAAGCACGTCCCACTGGGGTCCGAGCTGGTCGAGCATCTCCCCGACGACAACCTCACCGAGAGCGGCGCGATAGAGCTCCCGAGTCGCCGATGTCAGCGGGCTGCGCCCGAAGCGGAGGGCAGTCTGCGTTCTCGGGCGCGTCAGGGCCTGCGCCGTGACGAAGTCACGGATGGCGACCTGGCCGGGCACGCGGCCACGAAGCGAAGCGCTCACGGGCATGTGCACCTTCCAGATCGATGAAGAAATGAGTAGGGCCGGTGCTCCCCCGCACCGGCCCACTCGAAGCGATGAACGCTACGTCCAGTTCTCCCCCAAGAACTCGGTATGAACAGCTTGCCGGGAGCACTAGAACGGTGCTACCCCCAGTGCTGGGACGCCCCCTTCGGGGCACCGTTACGGCGTGTTCTGCGAGAACTCTTGACTTGTCACCGACCAAGGGCGGATGCTGAAGCTCTAGTGCAACTCGTCGCTCGGGAGACTCGCAGGCATTGCCGCAGCACCGGGCGATGAGTTGTGTTAAGACCGTCCTGTCGACGGGCTCGCTGGCACGCTCCGCCAATATCATGGCGGCATGACCGATCCTGTTTCCGCCTCCCTGGCACCGATGGATCTGACGCACATCGACTACAGTGCGCTGACGAACCCGATCACCCCCGCGCAGATACGGGCGTTCCGGACGCAGGTCAGGTCGGCCCAGCGTGCCGACCCATCCGTGCGCACGTCGCTGACAACCGCGACGACCGCGTTCGCCATCGTCTTCATCGTGATGATCTCGGTGATCTTCATCGCGGTCGGCTTTGCGGTCCTCGGCCAGATCATGGACCACGGATACGTCGGCGTCGGCTCGCTCCTGCCGCTCTTGTTCATCCTTGCGTTCATCGGACTCGGCATTTATATCCTGGTGAAGCACTTTGGTTCGGGTGGCGAGTGGGCCAAGTGGATGCGACTGACCCAGTTCGCCGCGGCGAACGGGTTACAGTTCCGGTCCAGCTCCCAGGGACCCAACTACCCGGGGATGATCTTCACCCTTGGCGACAGCCGGCTGGTGACCAATCATCTGAACTCAACCACCGGGCGCTACTTCGACCTGGGCAGCTACCAGTACTCGACCGGATCGGGCAAGAGCCGCTCGACGCACGTTTGGGGATTTCTGGCGCTCAAGCTCGACCGGGAGTTGCCAAACATGGTGCTCGACTCGAAGGCGAACAACAGCCTCTTCGGCACCGATCTGCCCATCACACTCAAGCGCGACCAGATCCTCTCGCTCGAGGGCGACTTCGACAAGCACTTCACGCTGTACTGCCCGCAGGAATACGAACAGGACGCCTTGTACGTGTTCACGCCGGATCTGATGGCGCTGCTCATTGACGATGCCGGAACCTACGACGTCGAAATCGTCGACGACTGGATGTTCCTCTACAGTCCTCACCAGCTGCCGGCCCTGTCACAGGCGACCTACGCGCACCTGTTCACCATCATCCAGACCGTCGGTAACAAGACCGTGAGCCAGACCGAGAACTACCACGACGACCGGGTCGATTCCCTTTCGCAGAACATCGTCGCGCCGCAGGGCCAGCGCCTGAGGCACGGAACCTCGATCGGCGCCATCATCTTCACCAGCGGGTTTGCGCTGTTCTGGCTGTATTCCGTCTTCCACGGGTTCCACTAAGCCCGGACGCGTGCCCCCCGAACTGGGGACATTCCAGTGCAAACCGGATGTCCGCGCGCACCGAATTTCATTGTGTTAGCCGGGGGGCTTTCGTAATTACGGGTAGTACCTGGTTCCAGGTACACGCTGGGATTCCCAGCGAAGGGTCACATAGCGGCAACGCCTCGTTTGACATCGGTCCACGAGGCGTTGCCGCTTCTTTCGTTTCGCACGCACTCAGGGCCGCGCGGTCCTCACGCGGTCTAGTACTGCAGAGGGCTCGTTCCCACCAGGTGCAGTCGTTGGGTGGGCCTCGTCATGGCGACATACAGTGCGCCAACACCGCGAGTGGATCCCCGAAGAATCTCGACCGGTTCGGCGATCACCACCGAGTCGAATTCCAGTCCTTTCGCTTCCTGAGGGGTCAACACAGCAATCGGCCGGGTAAGACCAACGGCCCCGCGCCCGACGGATGCGCCGAACCTCGCCGTGAGCTCCGAGTTCAGCGCGTCCGCGAGCCTCGACGGGGCAATTACGGCAAGAGTGCCTCGAGAGTCGAGTTCGCGATCTTCCTCGACGACATCGGTGATCGCCGCGATGAGTTCATCCGCGTCGACGACGAGCTGCTCCACCGGCCACTCGCCTTCACGAACCGCGCGCGAGCCCGTGATCGCGAGGCCGTTTGCCCGTGCCATCGATTCCGCCGCGGCGGTGATCTGCGCTGGAGTCCGATAGTTGACGGTCAGTTCACTCAGGCGGAAGTCATCTGTCAGTGTCGCAAGCGCGGTCGTCCAGTCGGGAGCCGCAGCAGCCGCACTCGCCTGGGCCACATCTCCCACAATCGTGAAGGATCTCAGCGGACAGCGGCGCCGCAGCAGTCGCCACTGCATCGGAGACAGTTCCTGCGCTTCGTCTACCACGATGTGTCCGTACGTCCATTCACGGTCTGCCGCAGCACGCTCCGCGGTCGTGCTCCGAGCGGCCGTCTCCGCGAAACCTGCCGCGAGATCCTCCGGGTTGACGAGGCCCTGCACTCCCATGTTCCTGATCGCGGCCTTCGCGTTCTCGACATCGCGTTTGAACTGCTGCTTGCGGTCCCGCCTGGCCGCGTCGCCGGCGTCATCGACCTCGCCCAAGAGTTCTGCCGCCTCGTCCAGCAGCGGAACGTCGGAAATCGTGAACGGCGCATCACGATCGCGACGCAGCAGCGCACGCTGCGCGTCTGTCCAGGTCGGAGTGAGGCTCGCGAGCCAGTTGGGTCGCGCGTAGAGGTCTTCCAGCAGCTTCTCGGACGTGAGCGGCAGCCATGCTGTGTTCAGCGCGACGCGCACATCGTAAGCACCGCGCACGTCTTCGCGGAGCCACCCGATATCGGCGTCGTCAATCGTCGCGCCATGGGATCGCAGCTGGGCGGCGAGCAGGTTCGTGATCGTGCTCAGCACGCTCTTCTGGAACTGCACTCGCGCGACATTGTGCGGCTTGCGGCTGCGTTGCGCCGCCTGGAGCGCATTCTGCACGACGGATGGCTCGAGCGTGACCTTTTCGCCGAGGACATCGAGCACCTGCGGTTCGGAGGGCACCACCTGGCGCGAATGCACGGCCCGAGCGAGCAGGTCTGCGAGCTCGATTGAACCCTTGAGTGCCGCAGCCGCCGGCTCGTCTTCGATCGTGGTCTCGACGCCGGGGAAGAGCCCACCGACGCTCGTCAGCACGACCCCCGATTCGCCGAGCGATGGAAGGACGGCAGCGATGTACTGCAGGAAGCTCGGGCTCGGACCAACGATCAGCACGCCGGAATTGCTGAGCCGATCGCGATGCGAATAAAGAAGATACGCGGCGCGATGAAGCGCGACCGCGGTCTTGCCGGTTCCCGGCCCTCCCTGCACGACAAGGACGCCGGCGATTTCCGAACGGATGATCTCATCCTGCTCGGCCTGGATCGTCGCGACGATGTCGACCATGCGTCCGGTCCGCTCCGCCTGCAAGGCGGCAAGCAGTGCGCCCTCGCCCTGCAATTCGACGCTGCCATCCTCGAGCAGGCTGGAGTCGAACACCTCGTCTTCGATCCGCACGAGCTTGCGCCCCCGAGTCGTCAGGTGTCGCCGCGCGCGCGCGCCCAGGGGCGTCGCCGCGGTGGCGCGGTAGAAGGCGCTGGCCTGCGGCACACGCCAGTCCAAGAGGATCGGCTGCTGGTCCAGGTCGCGCAGTCCGATTCGGCCGATGTAGCGCCGCTCGCCACCGTCGAATTCGAGGCGACCAAACGCGAGGCGATCCTCCACCTCATCGAGCTGGCCGATCCGATCCTCGTAAAGCCGGGCGAACGCGTCGCGTTCGCTGCGCGCCTGGTGAGTTCCGCCGACGACGCCGCGCTGTACCGATTCGAGCTGGGTGCGCGCATCATCCCTCAGCGCGTCGAGACGGGCGTAGAGCCGACCGACGTAGTCGCCTTCTCGATCCAGCTCGCGTTCTGGATCCAACTCGCGTTCTGGATCCAACTCGCGTTCTCGATCCAACTCGCGTTCTCGATCCAACTCAGATGACACCACTATAGAAAAACCCCTCAAAATCCGGGCATCTATTCTATGGCTGTTGTTCCCCCAGTATTTTCAGCGCGCGCGCGACGCGATCGCCGAGACCCGCCACCTTCTTGCGGGTCGCCCGATCGAAGCCTTCGAGCAGCTTCAGGATGTCGACCCGCTGGCGCGCATATACCCGCCGCCAGGCGGCATCCGCTGTGATTCCGAATCGGATGGCAAGCGCGCCGAACAGTGCGTTCAATATCGGGGCGACAATCGAAAGCCACGCGAGAGACTCGCCGCGCGCGGAGGGGTTGGTCGACGCGGCAATCCAGGTGGTGGCCACCACAAGAAGGCCGACGAGGACACTGCACAACCTCAACACGTTCGAGGTCTGCAGAAGAACTCGAGTCGGGCGCAACCGACTGCGTGTTCGCGCGTCGATCCGCACGAGCCGGCGACGGAAGTCTGCCAGCTGCTTCGGCGTGATTCGTTCGCCTTCGAACTCCCGAAGCTCGCGCCGCAAGGCTGAGTACGAGATGTGGTCGGTCGCGGCCGTGGCCGCCAGCGCGAGGGTTGCGATGCCCACCACGAGCACTGCGAGCCCGAGCAGAAACAACGTACCGGTCTCCACGACGTCCTGGCGGAGGCCGGTGCCGGTATCGAAGAGCGAGCGACCCACCTGGTCGATGCCGACACCGACGCCGAGTGCGACGATCGCGCCGAGCGGGATGACCCAGAACAGCTCGTTCGTGCGCTCCCGGGCAATGCGGCCGGGAACATCGCGATCGCGCGCCGTTCGCGAATCGAGAAAGACGGTCGCGACGTCGCCGAGTTGCAGGAGGGCGATGAGCAGCCACGCGCCAGCCACGATGCCGGCCACGGCCCAGGCGACGGTCACGACTCCTCTGCGATCGCCGTGGCGACCGTGAGAGCCGCAAACTGAATGAGAAGCTCACGCAGCTGAGGCGTGAAGGTGCGCTCGAACGCGGCATCGACATCCGCCGGTACACCCTCAGCATCCCTGGCCATCAGCCGACCCCAACGGATCAGCAGGCCTTCGGCCTCGGTGACCTCAGGCGCGTCGACGTCGGTGCCGGACTGACTGAGCGCCTCACGAAAATACGCGGCGCCCTCGAAACCGTCGGCCTCGTCGAAAATTGAGAACGCCAGCAGGGACACGGCGCGCTCCCCGACGAATGGAGCGATTTGCTCCCGCAGCGACTCCCATTCCGGAAACGGACTTACCTCGTCGGCCACATCTGTAGCTTAGCGAGCGGCCCGACGGCTCGGCTGTTGCGCTAGTCAGGAGCTCAGCTGCTCACGCTGCGAGCGTGACGTCTCCCGGCATCAGCACGACAGGCCCGGCGGTGCGCCGCTCCTCGATGTCGGCCTGCAGCCGCGTCGCTTCGGTCAGTGGGTGGATGCTCACGTCGAGTCCGGCGAACGCTCCCTCGCGGATGAGCTGGAACACGTCGGCCGCCGCGAGTTGGGCGAGCCCGTGACCGGCCCGCCACCGCCGTGCGGCGGCAAAGTCTTCGCGGGTGATGGACACATCCGATGGACGAGGCTCATCGGCCTCGGTCAGCACGACCGCACCCAGATGACGCACCCAGGCGGCCACGAAGCGATCCGCCCCGGAGGGGTCCACTGCGATCCGCACGCGATTTCCACGACCGATCGCGTGCAACTGCTTCACGATCGTGCGGGCAACCAGGCCTGCCGGAAGCAGCCCGGCCGCGTGATCGAAGGAAACGTCCTTGGGGATGCCGATGAGATCACGTTCACTCGCGATCTGGGGGAATGCGGCTCGCGACCCCGGAACCCGGATGGCGACACGGTCTCCCGCAGCAAAACCGACAGCTTCCTTGCCCACCGCGTCGACCGTTCCGACCGCCTGGACGCCAAGGGGGCTGAGACCCACGGCTCCGAGAGTAAGGCGCACCTGACCGTGTCCGGGTCGCGGCATCAACTGGCGCTGGCGCCGAATCGATAGCGGGCGCTTGGGGGCGGCGGTACCGACTGCCGACGCGGATTCGGGGGTTTGCGATGGCGGGGTTTGCGATGGCGGTGTTTGAGTTGTCTGCGTTTTAGTTATCACGGCGTGCCGTTCGTTGTGTATGTGGCTTCGTATTTCTCAGATGATCTGCTCATCACTACAACACAGACAACCGACAGTTTCCGGTGCGTATTCCCAAGAAAACCCTACGATTTGCTAGAAGATCTTCCCGGGATTGAGGATGTTCGTCGGGTCGAATACGCGTTTGAGTTCGCGCTGCAAATCCACCTGGTCATCACCGAGCTCGTCACGCAGCCAGCGGCGCTTCAGCAGCCCGACACCGTGCTCGCCGGTAAGAGTTCCGCCGAGTCTCAGGCAGGCGAGAAACACCTCGTTTGCGGCGCTCCAAACCTCCGCGGGCACCTCGCTGCCCTCGAAGACGAAATTCGGATGAAGGTTCCCGTCGCCGGCGTGCGCCACAGTCGGAATCACCATCCCGTACTTCTTCTCGATCTCGGTGATCGCCGAAAACATGGCAGGCAGCTGGCTGCGAGGCACGGCGACATCCTCGATCAGAACCGTGCCGAGCGCGGACATCGCGGGGTGAAACGACCGGCGAATCGCGAACAGGCGCTCACCCTCCACCTCGTCCGTCGTGATTTCCGCATCGCCGCCCAGCGACCGGATGATGCTGACCGCGGCGTCCGCCTCGAGCCCTGCTCCCGGCCCATCGAGTTGAACCAGCAGGTACGAGCCCCGCGAGCCGAGGTCGAGCCCGAGGTAGTCGCCGATTCCGGCGAGCGCGGACTGTGCGATCAGCTCCATCGCGGCGGGGCGCAATCGAGACGCGGTAATGACGGCGGATGCCCGAGCGGCCCGCTCGATGCTGGAGAAGTAGGCACCGATGGTGGCCTTCTCGCCGGCCGGCAGGGCGCGCAGTTTCAGCGTCGCTTCGACAATGATGCCGAGCGTGCCTTCCGATCCGATGAGCAGCGCCGTGAGGTCGTACCCGGTCACCCCCTTGACGGTGCGATGGCCGAGGGACATCAGCCTGCCGTCGGCGAGCACGACCTTCATGCCGAGAACGGATTCGCGCGTGACCCCGTACTTCGCGCACAACAGCCCGCCGGCATTGGTCGCAATGTTTCCACCGACGGTCGAAATCGCCTTGCTCGCCGGATCGGGAGCGAACCACAGCCCGCGGGGCGCGAGAGCGGCGTTCAGATCGTCGTTCAGGATGCCGGGCTGCACGACGGCGAGCTCGTCGTCGACGTTCACCTCGAGGATCTGGTTCATCGCCAGAGTCGAAAGAACGATTTCTCCGGCCCCCGCGATCGAGCCACCGGCCAGTCCGGTACCCGCACCGCGCGGGACAACGGGAGTGTTGTGCTCATGCGCGATGCGCATCGTGACCTGGACGTCGTCGATGCTGCGCGCGGTTACCACCGCGAGCGGTTGCGCATGCGACACCTGCCCGGAGCGATCCGCTCTCGCGGCCTCCAGGTCGGCGGGAACGGTTGAGACCACGTCACCCAACGCTCCGCGAAGCAACCGCTCCACGGCGTCAACGACATTGCCCACTGCCTCAGTGTAATGAGCGAGAGCCCTGCGACCCCGCGTCCGATTTCCGCTAGTGGACGTCCGTGGTCGGTGCGAGAGTGAGAGCGTGCAAACCACAATGCCGTCCCCCGCACTGTTCGCCGAGCGCTATCGTGCGCTGTCGTCGCGCGACTCCCGGTTCGACGGACAGTTCATCGCCGGCGTCCACTCAACGGGCATCTACTGCCGACCGAGCTGCCCGGCGATGACGCCGCACGCGCGCAACGTGACGTTCTACCGAACGGCCGCAGCCGCGCACGAGGCGGGCCTGCGTGCGTGCAAGAGGTGCCAGCCGGATGCCGTCCCCGGTTCCCCCGACTGGAACCTGCACGACGACCTGGCTTCGCGCGCGATGCGTCTGATCACCGACGGGGTCGTCGAGCGCGAAGGTGTCACTGGACTGGCAAGTCGGCTCGGGTACACGCCGAGACATCTCGGTCGAGTTCTGGTAACGGAACTGGGCGCCGGGCCACTCGCGCTGGCCAGAGCACACCGCGCACAGACCGCGCGAACCCTGCTTGCGGGAGCGGGCCTCTCCATCGCCGACGTGGCGTTCGCCGCGGGCTTCTCCAGCATCCGTCAGTTCAACGACACCATGAGCGCTGTCTACGAGCAGACGCCCAGCGAAATCCGGGCTCGCGCGATCACGAGCCCGAGCCCGAGTGAGCGACCGGTATCCCGCGCACACGACGCCTCGGGACTGGCCGAAATCACGCTTCGGCTTCCCGCGCGCGAGCCCTTCGACGGCGCCGGCTTACTCCGTTTCTTCGCCAATCACGCCGTTCCCGGCCTCGAGACGGCCGACTTCGACGTCTTCGAGCGCGGGCTGCGACTTCCCCACGGAACGGCGCGGGTAAGGGTCGAGCTCGACGGCTTGCGCGCCATCCGCTGCACCGCAAAGCTGCAGAGCGTCGCGGATGTCGCAACGCTGGTCTCGCGGGTGCGCAGGATGTTTGATCTTGATGCCGACTCCGTGGCGATCGACGAAGCGCTCGGCGCGGATCCGGCGATGGTGCCGCTGGTCCATGCGGTACCGGGGATTCGGCTGCCCGGATCCCCCGATGCCGAGGAGACCCTGTTCCGGACGCTCATCGGCCAGCAGATTTCGGTGGCTGCCGCCAGAACGGTTCTCGGTCGGCTGTGTACAGAGCTCGGAACCGACGGACTATTCCCTTCCGCAACCCAGCTGGCCGAGCGGGGTGCGGAAATTCTGCGCGGCCCGACCGCCAGGATCGCGACCGTGTTGCGAGTAGCCGAGGCCCTTGCCAGCGGGGACCTTGTACTCGACGTGGCAACACCCGCCCAGGAATTCGAGGCTCGGCTCACCGGGCTGAGAGGCGTCGGCCCGTGGACGGCCGGCTACCTCGCGATGCGGGTGCTGGGAAATCCGGATGTCCTGCTCACCAGCGATCTTGTCATCCTCCAGAGCGCGGCCGCGCTGGGCCTTCCGGGCGAACCGAAGGCGCTCGCGGCGCGGGGAGCGATGTGGGCACCGTGGCGCAGTTACGCCGCGATGCACCTGTGGCGCGCGCGACCCGTTCGCGTTGGCTGATTCGCGCCTGTCCGTCCGATCGCACGGTTAGCCCACACGGACGAGTTGCACCACCCCTGCGTGTTATCAGCCCGCGCAAGTAGGGTCGAGTCATGAAGAAATCGCTGCTCATCATTGCCGTTGGAGTCGGCATCGGATACATCCTCGGAGCGCGGGCGGGCCGCGAGCGCTACGACCTCATCGTTGAAAAGGTTACCGGCGTCTGGGAAGACCCCCGCGTCGCCAAGGCTCGTGCCGAAGCCGCGCGCTACGCACGTGAGCAGGGTCCCGTCATCCGCGACCGTGCCGCAGCAGCCGCGAAGGCGGCTCCGGGCGTCGTTGCCGATCGGGCCAGGGCCACGGCTGCGGCAACCGATAAGACGGCGCGCAAGGTCGCTAACACGGCAGCGGCGAGGGCCGGAGAGGCCAGGGACGCCGTCCTCGAAACCGACGACGACTTCTGAGCTCTTCTGCACTATCGCTGGCGGCCCGGCACTAGTCCTTGCCGGCTGCCGCCTCCTTGAGCGCGGCCTCGCGGGCGGGGCTGGGAATCACCGAGATGGAGTCTGTGACGGCCTGGATACCGGAGAGTCGTTCGGGTGAGAGCACCAGGGCCACCTGGTCCTTTGTCATCAGGCCGGCTTCGACGACGAGTTCGGCGATCGAGGCGTTGGTGGTCAGCGCGGTGTGCGCGAGAGCTGCGGATGCGGCATAGCCGATGTACGGCGTCAGGGCTGTCACCACTCCGACGCTCGATCCGACCTGCTGGCTCAGCCGCAGTTCATTGGCCGTGATCCCGTCAACGCAATTGACCCGCAGCGTGCGGAACGAGTTCGTCATCCACGCCAGCGACTGAAGGATGCTGTGCGCGATCACCGGTTCGAAGGCGTTCAGCTGCAACTGGCCGGCCTCCGCCGCAGCCGTCACGGTCGCATCCGCACCGATGACGGAGAAGGCGACCTGGTTCACGACCTCGGGGATGACCGGATTGACCTTGCCGGGCATGATGCTCGACCCGGCCTGGCGCGCTGGCAGGTTGATTTCACCGAGACCCGCCTGTGGCCCACTGGAGATCAGGCGAAGGTCATTGCAGATCTTCGAAAGCTTCACGGCGGCTCGCTTCAGTGTTCCGCTCAGGGTCATGAAGATGCCGGCGTCCGAGGTCGCCTCGATGAGGTCGACAGCGGTCTCCTGCGGGATGCCGGAAACCTCCTCGAGGTGCTTGCGGACCGCTTCGGCGTACCGCGGGTCGGCCGTGATGCCCGTGCCGATCGCGGTCGCGCCCATGTTGATCTCGTTGAGCCACGGGATGACCTCGCTCAGCCGGTCGTAGTCCTCGCCGAGGGTGACGGCGAACCCGGTGAACTCCTGGCCGAGGGTCATCGGGACGGCATCCTGGAGCTGCGTGCGACCGACCTTGAGGATGTGGGCGAACTCGTGCCCCTTCGCGCTAAAGGATGCCGTGAGCAGCTTGTGCTCTGCGAGGAGGCGCTTAAGCGAAAACACCATCGCTAGCTTGATTGCCGTCGGGTAGACGTCGTTCGTACTTTGACTGCGATTAACGTCGTCGATCGGATGCAGGTGGGCGTAGTCGCCGCGCGGCAGCCCCATGATCTCGAGGGCCCGATTGGCAATGACCTCGTTCGTGTTCATGTTCGTCGAGGTACCCGCACCACCCTGGATGACGCCGACCACGAACTGGTCATGCCACTGGCCAGCGATGATTTCGTCGCAGACCTTCTCAATGAGTTCGGCCTTGGCCGCGTCCAGAACTCCGATCTCGCGGTTGGCCATTGCGGCGGCCTTCTTGACCATCGCGAGGGAACTGATCAGGTCGGGGTAGTTGTAGATGGCGCGACGCGTGATTGGGAAATTTTCGAGGGCTCGGGCGGTGTGGATGCCCCAGTAGGCATCGGCGGGAACCTCGCGGCTACCGAGGGAATCCGTTTCCGTCCTGGTTGCACCGGCTGCTGCGACATCCTCGCTGCTGATCGCCGGGCCGTTCGTGACAGGCACGTTTTCATCCCCTTCTATTGACTGTTCCGCGAACGGCCGCGCTTTTTGGGCTCGGGACGCTGTAGGCATTCGTCCAATCTCCTTTGATTGATTTCAAGACGCTCTTCGTTGAGCCGCCGAAGCAACAGTCTAGTTAGCGCGCCGGCACTCAGATGGTGGCAAAAAACGGGCCGAGTGCGGGGATCACGAGGCAGACGCCGAGTGCAACTAGCAGACCGCAGATCACGAAAAAAACGACTCCGAGCCCGCGGAGACGACCGTCGGTTTCCGGACCGGCGAATCGAAGCCCGAGCGCGAACAGCGTCACTTCACCGCATCCGCCGACCAGTGCGGCGATGACCACGACCAGGAAGTTCGCCCACTCGATCACGGCTTCGCCACCCCCGCCTGCTTGATCTTGCCTCGCGGCTTGGGACGAACGAACTGGGACGGGGCAAGCGTGAGGTCGCGCGCGCTCACCTTCGATCGACGTGATAGCAAGAAGATTCCCAGGAACACCGTGACCGCAACGACCGCGTCGATCACAATGCCCCACCATCCGACCGCGGCCAGGAGTGCCGCGAGCGCGCCGACAACGGCTGCGGACGGAATCGTGATGACCCAGCCAAGAGCGATCCGCCCGGCGGTGCGCCAGCGCACGGAAGCGCCCTTGCGTCCGATCCCCGTCCCGATGACCGAACCGGACGCGACCTGGGTCGTTGACAGGGCGAAACCGAGGTGAGTCGACGCGAGGATGGTCGCTGTCGTCGCTGCCTCGGCCGCGAAGCCCTGCGGCGGCTCGATATCGGTGATGCCGCGCCCGAGCGTCTTGATGATCCGCCATCCGCCCGTGTAAGTGCCGGCGGCGATCGCGATGGCGCACACCGCGATGACCCAGAATTGCGGCTGTGTATTGGCCGGCTGCAGGTTTCCTGCAATGAGGGCGAGCGTGATGACGCCCATCGTCTTCTGTGCGTCATTGGTACCGTGCGCGAGCGACACCAGTGACGAGGTAAAGACCTGCCCGATCCGAAATCCCTCGCGCTGGCGTTTGTGGGTGACGGCGTATGCGATTCGCGTGGCGAGAAACGACACGAGTCCCGCGACGAAGGGTGCCAGAACCGCGGGAATCAGGATTTTCGACAACAGAACCGAGAGATTGATCGCGTTGAACCCCGAGCCCACGATCGCAGCGCCGATCAACCCTCCGAATAGTGCGTGAGAGGAGCTAGACGGCAGGCCGAGAATCCAGGTGACGAGGTTCCACAACACCGCGCCCAGCAGACCGGCAAAGATCAGCGTCGGTGTGATCAGTACACCGCCGGGGCCTTCGTTGATCAGCCCGCCCGAGATGGTGTTGGCAACCGTGGTGGAGATGAAAGCGCCGACCAGATTCAGCACTGCGGCGATGAAAACGGCGACATGAGGTCGAAGAGCGCCGGTCGCGATCGGCGTCGCCATGGCATTCGCGGTGTCGTGGAACCCGTTTGTGAAGTCGAAAAAGAGGGCCAGCGCGATAACCAGCGCAACCATGACCTCGATGTCCACTGGGCTGAGTCTTACAGTCGGGCAAGGCAGCCGCAACCCGAACGCTCTTCGGCTCCGAATAGCTGGGGATGCGCTGCATTCTGCGCCGGGATACGCTGTCATTGACGTGCCCGTCGAATCGACCGGTTATGATGCCACCCGCGTTTTGGGGGGCGCAAAAAGCTGTCGTTTTTGGCGGGGTGTCCATAGAGTTCTGGCAGCCCGATAAAACGCAATATCCATGTTCCGCGTACACCCAACGCACAGAAAATTACCGGGGGTAATTGAAGGTGAACGACGACAACGGCTTCGGCGTACCAGCTGGCTGGTATCCCGACCCGCTTGGTTTGCCGCAGATGCGGTGGTGGGATAACCACGGGTGGACAGAGCACACCACAGAGGCTCGCGCGCCCATCGTCATCCAGGAAGCCAAGCTGGCCTGGGCGGATGACGACCCCGCAATCGATGAACTTCCGACCCGCCGGGAGCGCCGTGAGCGCGAGCGCGGCGAGGACTACGTAACAGAGCAGGGCAGCACCGATCGCGGGGGCGTTGCGACGTCACAGCCGAGCGCTGACGCACTGCTACAGCTCGAACCGCCGTCGTGGGATGAGATTCCCGCGAATGAACCGGCCCCAAACATCCTTCCGACGCCCGAATTTGTGTCGCCAGCGGGCGTTCAGCCCGCCGCGCCATTGCAATTCGGCACTCAGCCCGCGAGCCAGCCAGCGCCCGGCCAGCCCACTGCGGTGCCGCTTCAGCCGGAATACGCGCAGCAGCCGGGAGCCACGGCGACGGCAACGGCCGCGCCGCACGTGCCAGGAACCGCCTACGCACACGGAACCGCTCCCAGCACAAACACCTTCGGCGCATGGGTGATCGCCCTGCTGCCGCTGGTTCAGCTGCTCGGCACCCTGCTGGTCGTCTCGGCGGCCGGGTCATCCGGTACCAACGTCGGCGTCATCCTCGCGATCCTGGCCCTTCCGTACTTCTTGTCGATTCCGCTCGCGATTCTCGACCAGCGGACGCTGCGCGCGCACGGCTACGATCGACCCGCCTCGTGGGCCTGGGTCTTCCTGTCTGGTCCGATCTACCTGATCGCTCGCGCAATTCGCATTGTCATGCGTGCCGGTAACGGCTTCGCGCCGATCCTCGTGTGGGGCGCCTTGGTGCTCCTGCAGGTCGGATCGATCGTCGCGGTCCCCGGCCTCGTCATTTCGGCGCTTCCGCAGGTCTTCTCAGACCAGGCGGCACAGTCCATCCAGCAGGCCGCGACCGTGTTCGGCCCGATCACGAGCGTGACCTGCCCGACCCCGCCGGCAACGGTTATGGGCCAGGAGTTCACCTGCACCCTGTACCGCATCGGTTCCGGTCAGACGTACAAGGTCACGGCGGCTCTCGAGCGCCAGAATGGCTGGATTGCCTGGCAGGTACAGGACTGGGGCGCATACAGCATGACGCACTAGGACCCTTAGGGTCTTAGTTGACGCGGCCAGTCGTCAGTGTTGCTCAGCGGTGCCGGTAGTAGCGTGTTCCGGGGAATCCCTAGTTCCCATTTTGAGCAGCAATGAGCAATCCCGAAGGCGGTCAGGTTCGTGTCACAGACAACAGGCGCAGGCGGTTCAGCGACGCCGGGTTGGTACACGGATCCGCATGATCCCGGCCAATTGCGCTGGTGGAGCGGCGAAGGTTGGACAGAGCATGTCTCCGGCGGCAGTGCACCCGCGCAACCGGTCGCCGCACAGCCCGTTGCACCACAGCCCGTTGCCGCGCAGCCCGTTGCCGTGCAGCCGATAGCCGCGCAGCCTGCAGCTTTCCCGCCCGCCCAGCCGACGGCTGAGCCGCTACCGTCTCGGCGGGCACTCCGAGACCCGGCCACCGAGGCCAGTGAGGCCGCTGAGGCCGCCCTGCAGGCCCAGCAGCAGGCATTCCAGGCCCAGCAGCCCCAAGCCGCGCAGCCGCAAGCCGCGCAACCTCAGGCGCCGCAACCTCAGGCCGCGCAATTCCCGGCTCCGCCGCAGCAAGCACAACAGGCTCCGCCGCAGCAAGCCCAGCAGGTGCCAGCCCAGCCATCCGCCCCGGTGCCAACCCTTCCCGTGCAGCCGAAGTCGTTCCTCGAGCAGGCCGGATATGCGCCGATGGATGCTGCTCCGGCGACGCCCAACGCGTGGAACCAGCCCGGCGAGGCTCAACCATCGGCGGCCCAGCCATCGGCGGCCCAGCCGCCCGCAGCCCAACCTAACGCCTGGGAGACCCAGCAGCCCGCCCAAAACCAGTGGAACCAGCCGCAGGCGCAGAACCCGCAAGCTCCCGCCGCGGCCCAAAACCAGTGGAACCAGCCAGCGACCCAGCTGCCGCCGGTCCAGCAGGGCTGGGACGCACCCGGTAGTCCGGTCGGCGCACCAGCGCCTCAGGACGGCATCGACTCGCTATTTGGCGGCGGCCCCGCCGCAGCGCCCGCGGCGGCGCCCGGCTATGGTGCTCCAGACCAGAGCTCGTGGGGACTGAGCCCAACTGGACCTGGCGGCCAGGACGGCCAGGACGCGCCCTCCGGCTCGCGCAGGCGCGGCGCGGAGTCATCGGCACCAGAGTCATCCGGATCTTCGACCTTTTGGGGCTGGCTGATCGCGATTTCGCCTATCCTCGCCGCCGGTGCGATCGGATATGTCATTGTCTCGACCGGCTATGTGCTGACCGGATGGCCCATCGAAGCCGCGATCGCCGCTCCGTACCTGCTTGTGCTGCTGTTTGCTCTCGCCGACCGCGCTGCACTTCACAACCTCGGCCACGCCGAGCCGCGCAGCCCCGGCTGGGCGCTGCTCAGCGCACCGGTCTATCTGATCGTTCGTGCGGGCGAAACCCGGCGCGAAGATGGATCCGGCACGGCCCTCACACTGGTCTGGTTCTTCAGCTTCCTGGTGGCGATCGCCGGCTTCGTGGGTTGGGGTTTCCTGACCCACCACGCGCTCTACACCGGCCTTCCCGTCAGCTTCTGAGGCCGCGCATCCCCGCTAAAGGTCGTCGTCGGCAATCCATCTGACACCGCTGCGGTGTGAGAGCAGCTGAGCCCGCAGCGTGATCCCGGTGCCCGCGCACCCCTCCCGCAAGGACTGGGCCCAGGCGATGTCCGGACCACTGAGCGTGGATGACGCGTAGCGTTCGTGCACGACGACGATCGAGCTCGCACCCACGTCTCCCATGACCTCCCGTACATGATCGAGGACGTCTGCCGTCTGCCCATCGAGCGGATACGGCGGCAAGCCGCCGATCGGAATCAGCAGCGGCAGCTGCGTGTCCAGATCGTCGAGGAACAGCAACCACAGTTGGCGGACGTTGGCGCGTCCGATCAGCTGCTCAACGCGTTTCTGGATGTCAGAGTCGGTCCTGAGCGGAATCACCGCGGCTTCCTCGGAAGTTAGTGGCTTCATGCGATCATCCTGAACGGCGCCGCGATGCGAGGCGCCGCCGGTTTCGAACCGGTGGACTTCGCCCGGACGCTCCGCGGTGGTGAAGGGGTAGACGGATTCGGGCAAGAATGGCATCATGCCGCACACCGCTCTCGCCATCCTGAACCAACCCTCAGCCGATGTTCCACCTCACCGCACCCGCGGCCCGGCCTTTGAGCTGGTCGACCCGTCGGCTCCGCAGCTGTCTGTGCTCGACCTGGGCGCCACGCGCGGCGACGGAATCTTCGATGCGTTCAGCCTCGCGGCAGGGACAGGACACTCGGTCGACGCCCACCTGCGCCGCTTCGCGGCATCTGCGGCCAAGCTCGACCTTCCTGCTCCGGACCCGACCGCCTGGCGAGCCGCCATCGATGCGGTGGCCGCGGAACTGACCGACCTGCCCGAGGCCACGATCAAGATCGTGATGACTCGCGGCATCGAGGGTGACCCGGAGGCCCGACCCACGGGCTGGGTATATGGCTGGCCGGCTGCGGATCACACCGTCGCCCGAACCAGCGGAGTTTCCGCTGTCACCCTTGACCGGGGCTACCGCCACGACGCCGAACAGACGTCCCCATGGCTGCTGCTTGGCGCAAAGACCCTCTCTTACGCCGTCAATAAGGCGGTGATGCGCGAGGCAGCGCGCCGCGGCGCCGACGATGTGATCTTTGTGAGTTCGGACGGTTTCGTGCTTGAAGGTCCATCCTCCAGCGTGCTGTTCCGGCGCGGGAACAGCCTGTGGACCCCCGGAACCGGAATCGGGATCCTCGAGGGCACGACGCAGGGCGATCTGTTCGGCTGGGCGAGCGCACACGGCATGGAGACCGGTTTCCAGCTGCTGACGCCCGCAGAACTGGTCACAGCGGATGCCATCTGGCTGGTGTCAAGTGGACGGCACGTCGCACCGGTTAAGGCGATCGACGGCGTCACACGCGAAATCGACGCAGACCTGACAGGGCAGATGAATGACTGGCTGCTCAGCAGGGAGTCGTGAACGCGCGGTAGCGCTCCCTGCTGTTCCCCCGAACGTAGTTGGCATGCCCCTCAAAAAGAAGCACCAACAGGGAATCGGGACGGCGGCCACATGTTGCGAGCAATTCAAACCTGGTTAGCTACCCCCGTATTTCACCAGGTGTTTCTCGCCGAGCCGCCGCACCCGAGTGTCCCCTGCAGTGCTACAAGAAAGCTATTCGCGTTGTCTCTGGTCGCGCTCCCCCCATTGCGGGTCTCCCCCACCCGAGGGGCATACCGGGCAGTATGTCGGCATCGGCCCCCAAGGCGACGGTGCGAGCAAATGCGGCGGGGTAATGTCAAACTATGGCAGCAAACGCGCACCCGGAATCCGGGTCATCCGCGAGCGCGGAGCGGGCGACCGGCTCCGAACTGCCGGCCCAACTCGGCGAGTGGATGCGGCGCCAGCGCTGGTACACGTCCAAGGGTGCGACTCCGCGGCTCGAGCGCAGGGGCGGCTGGAGCCTCGATTCCGGCGACGCGAGTATCGAGACGGTCTACGTCCTGGATCGCCAGTCTCGAGGCGCAACCCTGTACCAGGTTCCCCTGAGCAGGCGCAGCACTCCCCTGGTCGGAATTGAGGCTATCTGGCGCGACGAGTCCGGATACGTGTATGACGCTCCCCACGATCCCGAGTACGCGCGAGCCGTCCTGCGAATGCTGGATTCCGAAACAGTCGCGGGCGATGCCAACGGTCACCGCCAGCCGGGGGCGCGCAGCGTCACGATCGACACCAGCGCCGTGCTGACCGGCGAGCAGTCGAACACCTCGATCGTGTGCGTCTCGGGTGACGGCAGGTCGGTCATCCTGAAGGTGTTTAGGGCGCTGCACTCCGGCGACAACCCGGATGTCATCGTGCAGTCCGCGATTTCTGCTGCCGGTTCGAGCCTGGTTCCCGCGCCCCTGGGCTACCTGACCGGCGAATGGCCGGACCGGACCGAGTCTGACGGACGGGCGCGAGGTCACCTCGCCTTCGCCCAGGATTTCCTGAGCGGCGCAGAAGACGGCTGGCGTATCGCACTTCGAGCCGCGGATGCCGCAGAAGATTTCGCCCAGAGAGCCAGGCAGCTGGGACGTGCGACCGCGGAACTCCACTCCACTCTGGCCGAGGTCTTCCCGGCGACGGCAACGACTGGCGAGGATGTCGCGCGCTTCGTCGCGGCCATGCGCCTGCGCGCCGACAGCGCGCTCGCAGAGGTGCCCGCCCTCGAACCCGTGCGCGCTCGCATCGCGTCGACGATCGATGCCCTGCTCGGCCTCGACTGGCCCCGTCTCCAGCGCATCCACGGCGACTACCACCTCGGCCAGGTGCTATCCGTTCCACCGACCTTCAACGCCTGGGTGATCATCGACTTCGAGGGTGAACCCCTTCGGCCGATGAATGAGCGATCCGTCGAGGACGTGGCATTGCGAGACGTCGCCGGCATGGTGCGCTCATTCGACTACGTTGCGGGAGCGGTTGCGCACCGCGCCGGTCGCGCCACGGATGACCGCGCCGACGCCTGGGCGCAATCGGCCCGGCTCGCGTTCCTGAGCGGATACGCCGAGGGTGGCACTGGCGACCTTCTGGAATACCCGAGTCTTCTCGATGCCCTCGAGCTCGACAAGGCACTGTACGAAGCCGTCTACGAGGCGCGAAACCGGCCGGACTGGCTCGGCATCCCCGTGGCGGCAATTCAACGCCTCATCGGCAAATAGCGCGAACCTGAGAGCCGGTTTAGGCGAGTCGCTAGCGTATCCGGCGATGGTGCGCAAGGGGATTGTCGCGCACCGGCGCGGCGACTCTACTTGGTGCATGACCGGGATCGCAGAACGACCACGAATCAGCCCACTCACCGCCAGGCAGCTCACCGAGTTGCGGACTCGACTCGGCGCCGAACGCGACCAGACCGTGCATCTCATCCAGAGCATCGAGGACGAAATGGGCGCGTTCATGGATGCCCGCAGGGATACCGCGACCGACGACGAGCACGATCCGGAAGGCCCGACGCTCGCTTTCGAACGCTCGCAGGCCTCGGCATCGCTGGCGCAGTCGGAACTGCACGTGCGCGAGATCGACTCGGCGCTGGACCGCATCGACGAGGGATCCTACGGGCTGTGCACGACCTGCCATGGACCCATCAAGCTGCCGCGGCTTCAGGTGCGCCCTCGCGCAGCCCAGTGCATCCAGTGCGCAGAACGCTCACGCTGAGCCGCAGCTAAGGGGTCGAGGTCGAGAGTGCGCTCTTAGTCCAACGCGTCGGTGAGCAGGCTCACCAAGGCCTCGAGTTGCACGCTGCCTTCCGCAGTGACCTCGAGATCGGATCCGTCGAGCGCGCGCGCGGCAAGGCCAGCCTTGCTGTCGATGAGTTCGGCGATCTTGGCGTCGATGGTCTGGGCCGCGATGATGCGCCAGGCGGTCACCGGCAGCTCCTGACCGATGCGGTGCACCCGGTCGATCGCCTGGGTCTGCTCAGCGCTGGTCCAGCTGAGCTCCGCAAGGACGACGTTTGATGCCGCCTGGAGGTTGAGCCCGACGCCCGCTGCCGTCAGCGATGCGACGACCACCGAGACTGCCGGATCCTGATCAAACGCGTCGATCGCGAGCTGACGGGCCTTGGGCGTCTGGTCGCCTCGGATCGAAACGGTGCCGAGCCCCGCCTTGGCGAAGTGCGCCTCGGCGGTGTCCATGACATCGATGTGCTTGGCGAAGAAGACCACCTTGCCAACGTTCCTGGCCAATTGGGCCGTGTAGTCCGCTGCGAGGCTGGCCTTAGCCTGGCCGATCTTCCTGACCATGGTGAACACGTTCTCGCCGGTCTTCGCTGACTTGGATTCCTCGAGTTCCTCGTGTGCGACGACACGGATGAGGCGCTCGCGGTCCAGTTCGCCGCTGTACTTGTCCGGGAAATTGGCTTCATCGGACTTCCGAAGCGCGAGACGGCGCTGATAGCGATCCACCAGCCGGGCTGTGAGTGCGGCCTCCGCTTCGCGGATCGTCCTGCCGAGGTCGTCGTCGAGTTCGACCGGGATGTCGGCGATTCGGCGAGCCGGGATGTCGGCGGCGACATCCACTTTCTTGCGACGCACGATTCCCATGTCGATGACGGCCTGCCGCGCTTCGGCGAAGAAGCCGAAGTCAGCGGGCGTCAGACCCGCATCCTCGAGCTTGTCCATGAGGGTGGGCAGTGGCTTTTTGTCGTCGATCCAGCCGAGGAACTGCCAGATCGCCCGGAAATCGTCGATCTGGTTGATCAGCGGGGTCCCGGTCAGCGCCATAAAGAGCGCTTTCGGACTCGCGGCACGGATGCTCTTGCTCAGCGACAGCACGTGCTTGGACCGCTGGCTGGTCAGATTCTTGATGAAGTGTGCCTCATCGACGACCATGCCCTTGAAGCCGAACCGGCCCAGCCATCCGACATGCCGGTCGAGCACTTCGTAGTTGACGATCACGACATCGCTGAACGCGTCGACGTCATTGCCGTCGCCGTGCACTACGGTCGCCGTGCGCTTGGGGGTCCAGAGCGCGACTTCGCGTGCCCAGTTCGTCTTCACCACGTTGGGTACGACCACGAGCAGCGGATACGAGTTGGACACGGATGCCGCCAGCAGCGCCTGTGCCGTCTTGCCCAGGCCGGGCTCGTCCGCGAGCAAGAACGTGCGGTGCCCGAGCTTGACCTCTTCGACGAAGCGCGCCTGGTGGCGCATGAGTTCGAGTTTGCCTGGCGTGACAAGCGACCTGGCCTCAGGCAGTTCCATGCTCGCCGCGCCGCCGCCGGCTCCGTACTCGAACGCACGAAACAGGGGCTCGATGAGCTCCCAGTTGGCAAGCTGGTTGACGCGGACGGGCTTGTTCTGGACGGCGCTGAAGTCCGGTGCCAGGAACGGGTTCGCCATCTGAAGCTGGCGCACCGACTGGGGCACCACCTGCCGTTCGGCCTGGACGTCAACCGGCTTCGGGTCGGTCGTGATGATGAGCTCGTCGGGGCTGAGTTCGACACCGGCGGCAATGAGCAGGTCGCGTCGAAGCGCCTTCGCCGCGGCGGTGACCGGAGCGTCTTCCGCCAGCATCGCGAGGAGGCTGGTGTCTCTCGCAGCGGTCTTCGCGAGGATGCCCGCGAGGCCATCGAGACGCTTCTGCTCGTTCGCACGCTCTCCGTCGCTGAGCGAGCTGTCGGTGCGGACTCGGGTGCGTTCTTCGCGCAGCAGCAGCGCCGCGACCTGGAACCGGGCGCGATTCGCGGGCTTGAGCGGGCCTTTCTGAACGGCAGCCTCTACCTCGCGGGCGGCGCGTGCGAGCACCGGGATGACGCCGAGGTCGTCGGCTCCGCGCGAGCGCCGCCGCGGTTGCGCCGTCGCGGACTGTTTCGTGGCGGGCTGCTTCCCTGACGAGCGTGAACCGCCTGACGACCCGCTGCGCGAGCGCTGACGTTGGCCAGACTGTGCCGGTCCAGATACCAAAGGTTCTCCTTGGCGCTGGCCGCCTCGGCCAGCGAATTACTAAGTGTGCTCACCCAAGGGTGGCGGGCCACCCCATGAGATCTGCACCAGGTTGCCAGATCCAGACCCAGCCGCGGCGCGACTGGTGGTTCTGTGTGGTGCTGCTCATATCTTACGCGAAATCTTGCGATTCGCGGGCATCCTCAGCCCTTGCGGCCTGCCGACTGGTTTCGATCTTCCGGATTCGGCACCTTGATGAAGACCCCGCAGAGGATGAACAGGATGACCGCAACGTACTGCAGTATCACCCACACGTACCCCTGATGCAGATCGATTGGCCATACCGGATTCCACAGAACGACCACCGCGGCAAGAAATGGCAGCCACCACCATTGCCGTGCCTGCCAGGCGAAGACCGCCACGATTGCGGCGAGCACGGCGACGCCGATCTTGATCCAGTAGAACCCACTGGATTCGATCAGCGCGAGGCCCGCGAGGAGCACGATGGCCGCGAGGATGCCGGGCGCGAGAGCGGTGCGCCGGAATGCCCTGGTCGGATACCTGCTGCTCACCCGTCAAGACTACGGGCTTCACGCGTGTGCCCCTCGGCCCCCACCGGGCGAAGTTAGGCAATAACTACCCATTCGCGCTCGCAGGGCGCCGACATAGCCTTGCTGCTGTTCCACCGGCACGCAACCCGAAATCTACGTAACGCAAAGGAGCACCATCATGGGCTGGCTAGGCAATCTTCTGGGATCGGCTGACAGCGCAGTCATCCAGAACGGCATCCTGGGCCGCGGTGAGATCACCGGTCTGACCATGTCGGGAATGACCTTGCAAAGCGGCAACGGCCTGGTGGAGCGCAAGTGCACGATCACCGTGAACGTGTACATCGATAATGTCCCGATGTTCCCCGCTACGGTCATCCAGCGAGTGCAGGAGATCGTCATTCCCCAGCTGTCGTCCGGGGATGCGGTCGTCGCCGTACGGGTTGACCCAAACGATCACACCAAGGTCGCCATCGATTTCAACTCGGCCGTGCCCGAAGTTACGCTCGCTGCCTCGGCCGATCCGAAGCTCACGGCTGCCTGGCTGCTGGCCAACGGCAAGCCCATCAAGGTCGTACTGGTCGGCGACCAGCCGCTGGGCAAGAAGAACCCGGAGGGCATCGAAATGTACGCCCTGCAACTGACCGTCTACGAGGGCGTGGACACGCCGTACCAGGCGATGGTGGGAAATCCGGTACCCGCGACCGCGCTGCCGCTGCTGTTTCCCGGTTCCAAGCTCAACGCGAAGCTCGGCGACCAGCTGAACGCGATCGTCGTGGACTGGGCGGCGGGA
Organism: Galbitalea sp.; assembly: GCA_036266835.1. Classification (GTDB taxonomy): domain Bacteria; phylum Actinomycetota; class Actinomycetes; order Actinomycetales; family Microbacteriaceae; genus Galbitalea. Next base: position 27,339 of record DATAXD010000045.1, read on the forward strand.
GCCGCGACCTAGACGTCCGTCCACGCCCCAGCGCCTAGGCTGGCCGGGTGACACCGGTCGATCGCTTTCGCGCGCTGCTGCGCATTCCGACGATCTCGCGACTCGAACTCGACGACGTCGATTGGTCTCAGTTTGACCGGTTTGTCACCCTCATTACCGAGTTGTACCCAGGGGTGCACAGATCGCTCACGCGGGAGCTCGTGGCCGACCACTCGCTGCTGTTTCACTGGGCGGGAACGACTTCGGAAAGCCCGATCCTGCTGCTCGCTCACTACGACGTCGTCGACGCGACGGACGACCGTTGGGAGCACCCGCCGTTCGCTGCGGACCTCGTCGGCGACGGCGAGGACGCCGTGGTGTGGTCGCGTGGCGCGCTCGACGATAAGGGCGCCGTGGTGGCCATCCTGGAGGCCGTCGAGGCCTTGCTGGCGCGGGGATTCACGCCCGAAACCGACGTCTACCTGAGCTTCGGGCACGACGAGGAGACGCTCGGCAGCGGGGCTCAGGCAATTGCAGCCCTGCTCAAATCCCGCGGCATCCGTCCGGCGGTCGTCGTCGACGAAGGCGGCGCAGTCGTCGAGAGGATCTTCCCCGGAGTGGATGCACCCATCGCGGTCGTGGGCGTCAGCGAAAAGGGCATCACCTCCGTGCAGCTTCGAGTCACCCAGGACGGCGGACACGCCTCGACGCCGCCTCGCCTGGCCGCGACGACGCGCCTGGCTCGGGCGATCGTCCGGCTCGACCGAAAGCCGTTTCCGGCGCGATTCACGGCCACGAATCTCGAAATGATCCGCACTGTCGGATCCAGGGCGAGGCAGCCGTACCGTTGGCTCTTCACCACGCAATGGCTCACCCGAGGAGCTTTGCTCGCGCTGTTCAGGCGCCTCAGTGACGAAACCCGTGCGATGATCCGCACCACGAGCGTCGTGACGAGACTCAGTGGCAGCCTCGCCGACAACGCGCTGGCCGAAACCGCGACCGCGATCGTCAACGTGCGGGTGGCTGTCGGGTCCTCGGTAGCGGACGCCGTACGCCACATCCGCCGGGCTGTCGGCGACGACCTCGTAGAGGTCACGGCGCTGCATCCGTGCGAGCCGTCGCCCGTCTCGCCGACGAGCGGGCCGACGTGGAGTCGCGTTCGCGACGCCATCGAGGCCATCTATCCCGAAGCCATCGTCACGCCGTACATCCAGTTGGGCGCGAGCGACAGCAGGCACTTTACCGGCATCTGCGATGCCGTGTACCGCTTCACGCCGTTCGAGATTTCACTCGCCGAGCGGGGTACGCTGCACGCGGTCAACGAGCGAATCCACGTCGCGACCTGGCTGCACGGAATTTCGTTCTACGAGCGGCTCATCGAGGGCTGAGGCTCACAGGAGGGCTGCTGCGCCGTCCCGAATGATCGAGATGGGTCGCGACATCGGCGGGGCGTCCCGCAGGCGCTCCAAGGCCGGCCGCAACTCCGCGAGCCACGCTTCGTAACCCGCAGGGGTCAGGTGAAGCCGGTCAGTGGTGTACTCCGGTTTCAACTCTCCGTCTTCGGTCGCCATGCTGGCCCACAGGTCGAGGTACTGGGCATGCACGATCTGGGCGTACTGCCGCAGGTGCCGGTTGGCATCCTGGATATCGTCGGCGAACTCGCGCCCGCGCGGCAGGATCGACTGCACCAGCGTGCGCGAACCCGGTACCTCCTGGCGAACCGTCGCGAGGAAGTACTCGATGCTGCGAACGACGAACTCGACGGACCGTGACTGGCCGAAATCGTTTGCGCCGATGAGAATCGCAAGTGTCTGGGGCTGCAATTCGGTGATGGCCGGAAGTCGCTCGTTCAGGCGATCCGTGGCGTCCTCCGGGGTTGCTTCAACCGAAACCTCGTACTCCGGAAACCAGTTTGCCCAGTCACCTGAGGCGGTAATGCTGTCGCCGACGAAGACGATCGACTCTTTCATGGGGGTAACCTCGCTACCACCATTGTGCGCTGCAAGCTCGCTGGATGCCAACCGAGGACCATCCTCTGCGCCGTTTCACAGCCGGATCAGATCATCGATTTGGTGTGCCAGACGGTTTTGGTTTCGGTGAAAGCGGTGATGCGATCGAGCGTCGCCTGCGGTATTCCGGCCACGGGTGCGAGCACCCGCTTGAGTGTGTCCGCGGCCGAAATCTGCAGGTCGATCCAGTCGAGAGACTCTGCTCCGGCCAGGTCGAGCGCGTTGACATCCGCGTGGCTTGCGAGCCACGGCGCGATCTCGGCAGGCGATCCGGTGAGGATGTTGACGACTCCACCGGGGACATCGCTGGTCGCCAGCACTTCGGCCAGGCTGATCGCACTTAGCGGTGCCTGCTGGCTGGCGATCACGACCACCGTGTTGCCGGAGACCAGCGCGGGCGCAACGACGCTCACGAAGCCGAGCAGTGGGTCGGCAGGGGCAACAATTGCGACTACTCCGGTGGGCTCGGGCACCGACAGGTTGAAATAGGGACCACTCACCGGATTTCCGTTGCCAGACACCTGCACATATTTGTCGGCCCAGCCGGCGTACCAGACCCACCGATCGATTGCGGCATCCACTTGCTTCGCTGCCACCGCTGCGGTAGTTCCATCCACTGCCACGAGCTCCTCGATGAACTGGGCGCGTCGACCCTCGAGCAGTTCGGCGATTCGGTAGAGCACCTGGCCGCGGTTGTACGCGGTCGCGGATGCCCAGCCGCCGAGAGCCGAGCGCGCAGCGACCACGGCATCCCGGGCGTCCTTGCGACTGGCTTTGGCGGCGTTCGCGAGGAACTCGCCCTTCGTCGAAACGACCTGGTAGGTGCGTCCGCTTTCGCTCCGCGGGAACTTGCCGCCGATGTAGAGCTTGTACGTCTTTGGAATCGCCAGATGGGCCATTACCTGGACCGCCCTTCGACGAGCTCCCGGGCGGGAGCCGAGGTTTGCAGGTAGGCCGCCAGTCCGTGGCGTCCGCCCTCGCGGCCATAGCCGGATTCCTTGTACCCGCCGAACGGCGACGCGGGATCGAAGCGGTTGAACGTATTGGCCCAGATGACGCCGGCACGCAACTCGTCAGCGACCGCCAGGATCTTCGAGCCCTTGTCGCTCCAGATGCCCGCGCTCAGTCCGTACGGCGTGTTGTTCGCTTTGGCGATGGCTTCGGCCGGCGTTCGGAAGGTCAGGACCGACAGAACCGGACCGAAGATCTCCTCGCGCGCGATCCGGCTTGAAGTCGACACGTTGTCGAAGATCGTCGGCGCGAACCAGAAACCGTTGTCCGGGATCGCACACTCGGCCGTCCAGCGCTGGGCGCCCTCGGCCTCGCCGATGTCGGAGAGTTCCCGGATGCGCTCGAGCTGCTCTCTGGAGTTGATCGCGCCAATATCTGTGTTCTTGTCGAGCGGGTCGCCCAGACGAAGAGTCGACAGACGCGACTTCAGCCGCTCGACGACCTCGCCATGCACGTTCTCCTGCACCAGAAGACGAGACCCGGCGCAGCAGACGTGACCCTGGTTGAAGAAGATGCCGTTGACGATTCCCTCGATGGCCTGGTCGATTGGCGCGTCATCGAAGACGATGTTGGCCGCCTTGCCACCGAGCTCAAGGGTGAGTTTCTTGCCGGTTCCCGCGACCGATTTTGCGATCGCGCGCCCGACGGCGGTCGATCCGGTGAAGGCGACCTTGTTGACATCCGGATGCTGAACGAGCTCCTGTCCGGTATCCCCAGCGCCCGTGATGATATTTACCACGCCAGCGGGCAGGTCAGCCTGCTGCAGGATCTCGGCGAACAGCAGCGCGCTCAGCGGCGTCGTTTCGGCGGGCTTCAGGACGACGGTGTTCCCCGCGGCGAGCGCGGGCGCGATCTTCCAGGCAAGCATCAGCAGCGGGAAGTTCCACGGGATGACCTGCGCGGCTACGCCCAATGCCCGAGGGTCGGCGCCAAGGCCGGCATAGTCGAGCTTGTCGGCCCAACCCGCGTAGTAGAAGAACCAGGCCGCGACGAGCGGAATGTCGACATCCCGGCTCTCCTTGATCGGCTTGCCATTGTCGAGGCTCTCGGCGACCGCAAGCTCTCGCGAGCGCTCCTGCACCAGCCGCGCGATGCGGAACAGGTACTTGCCGCGATCGGCGCCCGACATCCTCGACCAGGTCTTGTCGTAGGCAATGCGCGCCGCCTTCACGGCCGTATCGACATCCGCCTCATTCGCATTGGCGATCGTGGCGATGTGCTTCTCGGTGGCGGGCGAAATCGTGGCGAACTCTTTGCCGTGACCCGGTACGAATTCGCCGTCGATGAAGAGGCCGTAGTCCTTCTTCAGGTGCAGGATGGACGGCGATTCCGGCGCGGGTGCGTATTCGAGAAAACTCATGAGATTCAGTCCACCGTGCGCTGTCAGTCGATCGTTACGTAGTCGGGGCCGCTGTAGTGGCCGGTCTTCAGTTTCTGCCGCTGGAGCAGAACGTCGTTTAGGAGACTCGAGGCTCCGAAGCGGAACAGGGATGGCGTGAGCCACTCCTCACCCGCGGTTTCCGCCACGGTCACCAGGTATTTGATCGCGTCCTTTGACGCACGGATACCGCCTGCGGGCTTGACGCCGATCCGCTCGCCGGTGAGCCGGTGCCAATCGCGCACCACCTCCAGCATCAGCAGCGTGACCGGGAGGGTCGCCGCCGGGGCGACCTTGCCAGTCGAGGTCTTGATGAAGTCGCCACCGGCGAGGATGCCGAGCCACGATGCACGACGCACGTTGTCGTAGGTGTTGAGTTCGCCGGTCTCGAGGATGACCTTGAGGTGGGCGTAGCTGCCGTCGTCACGCCGACAGGCCTCTTTTACGGCGACGATGTCGTCGAAAACCTGGCCGTAGCGTCCGGACAGGAAGGCACCCCTGTCGATCACCATGTCGATTTCGTCGGCGCCGGAGGCGACGGCATCCGCTGTGTCGGCGAGCTTCACCCGGAGCGAAGCGCGACCGCTCGGGAAGGCCGTCGCGACGGCAGCCACGTTGATTCCGGTGCTGCCGCCTGCAGCGTGAGCGGAACCGAGAGCAGAAACCGCGTACGGCACCATGTCGCCGTAGACGCAGACCGCCGCAACGCGGGGCGTACTCGGATCACCCGGGTCGGGCGTGAGTGCCTTTGCTACCAGCGACCGCACCTTGCCGGGCGTATCCGCGCCCTCGAGAGTCGTCAGGTCGATCAACTCGATAATTCGATCGAGCGCCCAGGCTTTAGACGTGGTTTTGATCGAGCGGGTTCCGAGGGCCGCCGCGCGCTGTTCCAGGCCCACCGCGTCGACGCCCGAGAGTCCCTCGAGATGAAGCCGCAACGCCCGTTCGGTGAGATCGCCACCGAGAACTGCTAGAGCCCGCTGGGCGGGTGCGAGCGCCACGGGAGTTTGAATGGTCATGCTGTGTTCCCCGGCGAGACTTCGAAAGAGAAATCCCACCTGTGCCTTCCGTCGGGGGTTCGTCCGATAACCCGACACCCAAGATTACGGCTAGTTATCTCCGCTGGCCTCGTGAAGGTATCTCGCCCAGGCCTCGCCGCGGTCACGTTGCCAGCTCGACCAGTCCACCGGATGCCCGCGCAGCAGGTCTTCGAGCTGGTCGAAGTTGCTCTGCCAGTAGGCCCGCGTGCTCGCCTGCAGCCGCGGGTTGGTATCGACGAGGATGCGCAATCGAAGCAGCGTTCCCGACCCGCGTGTGCCGCCGGGGGTTGCGGCGAGCGAAAACTCGAGAGTGCCGATGTTGTCGGTGGCGACGACCAGCAGGCCCGCGCTGCCCGCCGCGGGGGGCTCGAATTCGGTGATCACGCCATTGGTCGCAGCAAGGCTCGTGCCACTCTGCCAGTCGAGCCAATACAGCCCCCCGACGTGCGGTTCAATGCGAGCGGTCGCGAGCCAGCCCTCGACGAGCACGTCATCGACGAGCGCATCCCACACGATCGCCGGAGGCAGGTCGAAGTCGCGCGCAAATTCCAGCTCGCTCGTCGCCACGCGGCAAGTTTAGGACTGCAAACGCCGTGATTCCGCGGCGGCGAGTTCGTCCTCGACAAAGTGTCCCCTCGACAGGATGATGCCGGCGGGGATCGCCGCGAGGCTCAGCACGAATAGGAACGCGAGCGAGGCCGCCCAGCTGTGGGTTACCTGCTCGAGAAGCCCGAAAACCAGCGGACTCGCGGTCGCGATGATGTAGCCGACTCCCTGCACGAAACCGCTCAGGGCGACCGACCCGGCGTGGGTACGCGTGCGGGCATTGATCAGCACCAGCGAGAGCGGGAACAGCAGCGGACCAAGGCCCGCAAAGGCCACCCACAGGATCGGGGCGGCCGCGGGTGCGAACAGCAGTCCCGCGTCCCCGACGAAGAACAGTCCAATGGCGACATAGAGAATGAGCCCGACGTTGTGAATTCGACCGGCCAGATAGGGAACGAGCAGCGAACACGGGAAGCCCATGATGGCGTACAGCGCGAGCAGGGCCCCCGCCTGGGCGCTCGAAACGTGAGCGGTCTGGACGAGCAGGTCGGGCAGCCAGGCGAAAAACGCGTAAACGTTGATGCTGGAAATCGAGAACGCGATCATGACGGCCCAGGCGACGCGCGAGTGAATCATCCGGCCCTCGAGTCGTGGTTCGGCCTCGGCCTCGTCCTCGTCCTTGTCGCCGTTGGCCGCGTCCTGCCGCGCCGCGGCACGCGAGCGGAGGTGGACGACGCTAGCAACGATCCAGGGAACGATCGCCGCCACCGCGATGAGGAACCAGACCCCCAGCGAGAATCGCCAGCCGAAAGCGCTGGCAAACGGAACCGCAAGCAACGCGGGCATTGCGGTGCTGAGCGAGATGAGCACGGCATAGCTCGTGGTGACCTGGGTGATGCGATCCGAGAAATAGCGCTTCACAACGGGCGGCAGGAGCACGTTTCCGAGACCTGCGCCCACGAGGGTCACCACCGTGGCCGTCACCAGCAGTCCCGCGGTGGGCGCGAGGGCACGGGCGATCTGTCCGATGGCCATCAGGCCAGCCGCGACCAGCAGCGACCGCTCGAGACCGAGTCGGTGCGACAACCAGGGCGTCGCAAGTCCGGTCAGCGCGAAGGTCACCGGCGGTGCGACACCGATGATGCCGAGAACCAGCGGGCTCAGGGAGACGTCGTGCGAGATGAACGTGATGATCGGCGACAGCGCCGCTACCGAAGTGCGAAGACTCAGCGCGACGAGCAGGATCCCCAGCAGAGCGGCGGTTCGCCCGGCCCAGAGCGGCAAGCGTCGATCGGTGGGCACGAAAAGCAAGCTTAGGCGGATGCGGGATACCCGAGGATCGACCGCACGCGGACTTCGTCTGCTCGCATCTGGCCGGCGAGACCCTCCGCGGATTCGAAGCGCTGCATGGATCGCACGTACTCGACGAACTCGAGTTCGAGCATCCGACCGTACAGGTCGAGCTTCTGGTCGAGCAAATGCGCTTCGACGCGCTTGTTCGGCACGCCCTCGAAGGTGGGGTTGTTGCCGATCGACACCGCGGCGCCATAGCGATCACCGTCGACGATCGCCCAGGCCGCGTACACACCGTCTGCCGGAATGAACCCCTCGATGTCCGGTGAGAGATTCGCGGTGGGATATCCGAGCATCCTGCCCCGCTGCTCGCCGGGTACGACGACCGAACGGATGCTGTGGAGCCGCCCGAGCGGGACGGCCGCGGACGCGACATCCCCGGCATCCAGAAGCTGACGAACCCAGGTCGACGATGCCCGCCGCTGCTCACCGTCTCCGGCGACGAACTCCGGAATCTCGGCCACCCCGAAACCGGCAACCGGGCCCAGCTCCTTCAGCAGCGCGACATTGCCGCTGCCGCGGACTCCGAACCGAAAGTCGGCGCCAACGAAAACCACCTTCGCATGGAGGGGTTCCACGAGCACACCCGAGATGAATTTCTGCGGTTCCTGCTGGCTGAAGGCCAGGTCGAAGGCGAGAACGAGAGTTGCATCGACGCCGGCGGCATCCAGCAACTCCAGTTTCTTCGCGTTGCTGACGAGCGCGTCCGGGCAGTTCTCGGGATTGATCACGCTGAGCGGATTACGGTCGAAGGTCACAACCGTCGAAACGAGTCCTCGCTCCGAGGCGGTCGACTTGAGGCGCTCGAGCACCTGGCGGTGACCGGCGTGGACGCCGTCGAATTTTCCGATCGTGATCGCCGACGGCCCGAAATCCGCGGGAACATCCTCGATCGATTCAAAGACCTGCACGTCAGGCCCCCACCGGATTCATGACTCTGCGGCGCGACCGCAGCCACAGCAGGCCGAGGATCGGCAACGCGACGGGAATGAACAGGTAACCGACTCCGTAGTAAGACCAGACAGTGCCATCCGACACATCGGTGTGTGCCGGTCCGGCGAACAGGGCGCCGTCGACGAGGCTCAGGGTGCCGATGATGAGCACTCCCGCCAGTTCGAAGCTGATGGTGACCCAGGCGACGCGGTACCAGGCACGGCCCGGGGCGATCAACGCGACGGTCGCGAGCACGTAGATGACACCCGAGACGGCCGAGAGGGTTATCGGCAGGCGTGCGGACGTCGTCGACCAGTATTCGGCGATTTGAAACACCGCTCGCGATGTTGCCCCGATCGCCAGAATGGCATAGACCGTGATCAGGACCCGGCCGATACCGAGAGTGCGGCGCGAAGGCGCCTGGGGGCTGGGACTCGCGGACATCGCATCCAACCCTAGGCGATTCTCATCTCAGGCGATCTGGACCGTCCAGATGATGTTCATTCGCACGATCATGACCGCGATAGCGAGGCAGGCAATGCCCAGAACCACAGTGCTCCAGCGATCGCGCTCAATCAGTGCCCAGGCGCCAGCGAGAAGCGGAATGACGAGCGCGCAGATCAGGTAGATATAAAACTCCAGGATGCTGCCGGTGGGTGAATTGCCCGTCAGCGGGGCGATGATCGCAATAACGAGCTGAGCGAGAAGCAGGAGTTCGACCAGCGCGACCGCTCCCATCGACAGGTCGCCGGGCTTGCGACGAAACAGGCCGAGGATGACACACAGCACCCCTGCGGCGGCAGCGACCGCGACCTCAACCGCAGCGTATCCAAGGATCACGATTCCTCGCCCCCGTTCGGAAAGTTCACGATCACCCGCGCGACCCCCGCGTCGGTGGAAACCAAACCGATCAGGTTTCCATTCTCGTCGATCGCCGCGATAGGGCCAGAAGAATCTTGAAATGAATCTGTGAGCTGGCTCAGGGCGGGTCGCTTGCCCTGTCGCAGGTCGCGGCTCTCGCTCGCGGTGAGCAGTACCTCGGGGAACAGTCGTCGAGCGACCAATGCCGGATCCAGCAGCCCGGACAGCAACGACTCACCCAGCGCCCCCGCCTCGGAAATCTCGAACGGCCCGACTCGTGTTCGGCGCAGCGCGGTGAGGTGCCCGCCGACCCCCAGGGCGGCACCAAGGTCGCGGGCCAGGGCGCGGATGTAGGTGCCGGACGAGCAATCGACCGACACATCCAGCTCAATCGCCTCGCCGAGCGGCGCAGGCAGGCGGCGCATCTCCAGCACTTCGAACGCGCTCACCGTCACATCGCGCGCAGGCAGGTCAACCGATTCGCCGGCGCGCACCCGATCGTACGAACGCCTGCCGTCGACCTTGATGGCACTCACCGAGCTGGGTACCTGCCGGATTCTTCCCGTGAGCGCGGCAATTCTCGGCTGGATGTCTCCCTCGGTGAGCTGGGTGGTGTCGGCGGGTTCGCCCAGCGGGCTACCCTCCGCGTCATCCGTCGTGGTCGAGCTTCCGAGACGGATGGTCGCCAGATACTGCTTGTCGAGGCCAACCAGGTAAGTGAGTAGTCGGGTGGATGCGTCGATTCCGAGCACGAGCAGCCCGGTCGCCATCGGATCGAGGGTGCCGGCGTGGCCGACGCGACGCGTGTCTGCTAGCTTGCGCACCCGCGAAACGACGTCGTGGCTCGTTATGCCCGCCGGCTTGTCGACGAGCAGGATGCCGGAAGTCACGCCTCTAGTCTGCTGCAGCCTGCCCGCGCGCGACATCGAGCAGCAGGTCGACCTTGGCGTGTGCGGCAGCGGTCAGTAACTCCCGTGCATCCACGTCCGTGTCGTAATCGTCGGTCACGCGAAGCCCCACCAATGTGTTCAGGAGCATCCCTTTCGCAAGAAACTCCTCGGCCTCGGATGGGGTGAATCCCGCCTCCGTCTTCAAGAAGCGGTACATGTCGAGAAATCCGCAGCGGGCGACCTTACCGATGACCGGATCCGATCCAAGGACGAATCCGTGCATGAGCGACAGCAGCAGCCCTCGATCCTGCAGAAGGTCGACGTAAGCGAAGCCGAGGCGCTCGCGGATCGGTCGCGAGGACTCGATCGCGATCTCAGCGCGGAACGCATCGAACAGACGGTCCAGATCGCGCTGGAGCACCTCGAGGAAGAGCTTCTCCTTCGTGCCGAACATCCGTACAACGTAGGGCTGACTGACGCCAGCGGCCGTAGCTACCTGGTCGGTTGTCGTGCCGGCATACCCGCGCTCCCCGAAAACTTCGGTCGCCGCATCGAGGATGAGGACGCGGCGGTCGTCCGCTGCCATCCTCGTCGACTTCGCCGGTCGCAGGGTCGTCATGCTTGACATGTTATCAGTCGATTACTAATCTGAGCAGGTAAGTAATCATTCGATTACAACTTCGTCAAATTCGTTCCCGTCCCGCCCCCAGGAGCAGACATGACCGTCACGCAGAGCCCCGAAGCAACCACCACCCCGTTCCCCGTGGCAAAGCGCCGCATCCCGGTCTGGCTCGCGATCGTCGCCGCCAGCATCCCGATGTTCATGGCCAGCCTCGACAACCTCGTCGTGACCAACGCACTTCCGGTCATCCACCGCGACCTGAACGCGAGCGTCGAGCAGTTGCAGTGGCTCGTGAACGCCTACACGCTCAGCTTCGCCACCTTCATCCTTCTCTCGGTCGCACTGGGCGACCGGTTCGGACGCCGCACCGTCTTCGCGATCGGCATCACGATCTTCACGCTCGCGTCCGTGGCCGCGGGATTCAGCACCGACCCGGCACAGCTCATCGCCGCGCGTGCCGTGCAGGGCATCGGGGGCGCCGCGCTGTTGCCACTCTCGCTGACCCTCCTCGCCGGCTCGGTTGCTCCGCGACTGAGGCCGCTCGCAATCGGGATCTGGGGCGGCGTGGCGGGCCTCGGCGTTGCGCTCGGCCCGCTCATCGGCGGCGCCGTTGTTCAGGGCTGGGACTGGCAGGCAATCTTCTGGATCAACATCCCGGTCGGGATCATCTCCGTGCCGCTCGTGCTGATCGCACTTCCCAACAGCTTCGGCGCGAGGGTTCGCGCGGACATCGTGGGGGTCGCACTCGTCGGCCTCGGCGTGCTCGGTGTCGTGTTCGGAATCGTGCGGGGCAACGATGCCGGCTGGCACAGCGCCCAGGTGCTCACCGGCCTGATCGGCGGCGGCATCCTGTTGCTCGCATTCCTGTGGTGGGAGACGCGCACCAAGGCGCCCCTCATCCCGCTCGGGCTGTTCCGTGACCGCAGCTTCTCGGTCGCCAACCTCGTTGGCTTCGGATTCAGCTTCGGGATGTTCGGATCAATCTTTATCCTCATCCAGTTCCTGCAGGTTGTGAAAGGTGCGACTCCGCTGGAGGCCGCGTTCCAGACCACCCCGTGGACCATGGCGCCCATGATCGTCGCGCCGCTCGCGGGCTTCGTCGCACCGCGTGTCGGCACTCGAATCCTCATCACCGCCGGCCTGGTTTTCCAGGCGACGGCGCTGTTCTGGCTCGCCGCAGCGATGTCGCCGACCGTCGCGTACACCACGATGCTCGGCCCGTTCATCCTCGCTGGCATCGGCATGGGGCTGGTTTTCTCGCCCTCGTCGACCGCGGTGCTCGCAACCATGCACGAGCAGGATCGAGCCAAGGCCAGCGGCGTCAACTCGACTCTTCGTGAGATCGGAATCGCGCTCGGCGTTGCGGTACTGACCGCCGTCTTCACCGGCGCGAACGGGCAGCTGACTCCGACCGGATATGTGCACGCAGCAGTACCCGCGGTACTCGTCGGTGCGGCCGTCGTGGCAGCCACTGCGCTCGTCTCACTGGCGCTGCCTGCTGGTCGGCTTCTGCGAAAGTCCGCGGTCGAGCCCGTCGGGCGATAGGTCGGCCCGCTAGTATCGCGGACATGCGGATTGGCGTCATCGGAGCGGGAGCTATCGGTGGCGCCATGGCAGCGCTCGCGGCACGGAGCGGCCACGACGTCGAGGTGACGGCTCGCGGAGACCACCTGAAGGCGATCCAGGATTCCGGGATCAAACTCACCGGGGACTGGGGAAACTTTAGCGCCGTCGTGACCGCGGGCGAGTCGCTCACGCGGGCACCCGAACTGGCGATCGTCGCAACCAAGGCGCAGGATGCCCGCGCTGCGATACTCGGGAACGCGCGACTGCTCAACGGAATTCCCGTCGTCGTGGTTCAGAACGGCCTGAAAGGTGTGTCGTCGGCTCGAGGCCTGCTGCCTCGATCAGACATCCTCGGCGGCCTCGCTCTGTATGCGACGTCGCTGGTTGAACCGGGCCACATTGCGATCACCACGACGGGCCCCACCTTCATCGGCGGCGGGGACGACGTGCCGGAGCGCTATGTCATCAGCGCACTGGCGGACACGATGCCCACCAGGCTCGTCAGTAATTTCGTCGGTGCCCAGTGGACCAAGCTGGTCGTCAACCAGGTCAATGCGCTCCCGGCGATCACCGGAATGAGCGTTCAGGAAGTCATTGCGCATCCGGGGCTGCGGAGGATCCTGACCCGCAGCATGCGCGAAAACGTCAGGGTTGGCCGGAAGTCCGGCATCCGTTTCGAGAGTCTGCAGAGCCTGACCAACAGCGGTCTGCGCCTGTTCGCCGGCGTCCCGCTCGGGCTGGCGGAGTCGCTGCCGAAGCTGATGGCCCGGCGGATGGGCGCGACGCCGAATCCGGGGTCGACTCTTCAGAGCATCCGACGCGGTGTGCACACCGAGATCGACTACCTGAACGGAGCGGTCGTGGATGCGGCGACGACCGCTGGCACCGCGGCCCCTGTCAACGCCGCGATCGTCGCACTCGTGCACGAGGTCGAGGACAGCGGCAAGTTCTTGACCCCCGACGAGGTCATCGCCCGCATCAACGGCTAGCAGGAGTCGGCGAAGATCCGCTTCGGATGCTCGAAATCGCTGTTGTCAACTATCGCGGTCGCGGCCTCGCGCGGCTTCGCCTCCTCGAGGTACAGCTTCTGGCCGCCTCGGTAGCGTTCCGGATTCGGTGAGCGACCGTCGCGCTCGAGCATCCGTGCCTCGGCGACCTCGCGGTCGACCTCGAGCCAGATCGAGTAGTTCCAAATCCCGCGAAGCTCTGGACGGTTCAAGAAGATACCGTCCACGACGAGGATCGCGTCCTTAGGACCGGATGACCACACCGGCTGGAACGGCAGGTCACGTTTCAGATCGAAGGCTTTGAGGTTGAACGAGCCGATCCAGCCGGTGCGGAACGGTTCGGTGAGCATCCGCTTGAAGGTCGGGTAATCGAACGAGTCGCGGTAGAAGCCTTCAGCAGACTCTCGACCGCGGGCGTACCGGCGCGCGCGCTGCTGGTGGAAATCATCGATCGAGGCTCGGAACACGGCGCGATGTCCGATGCCCAGTTGAGCCCCGAGCGCATTGGCGAACTCGGTCTTGCCCGCGCCATCGATGCCATCGACGGCGACGATCACGCGCCCCTCGCTGTAGTTGTGCAGGATTTCGGCGGCCAATTCGGCGACAACCGTCTTGCGGCTGTGCTTTCGGGCGGCCTCCGGCTGCGATTTCGGATCGGCGACGGCGGACTTGGTGGGCATGCATCCAGTTTAGGTTTGGTCTGTGGCAATAGCACCGGCCGTCGAGGAGTGGTTTTCGGCCAACAAACGCGAGCTGCCGTGGCGTGCGGAGGGCTATTCGGCGTGGGGCATCCTCGTCAGCGAGATCATGCTGCAGCAGACCCCGGTCGCGCGTGTGATCCCTCGACTCGAACAATGGCTTCAGCGCTGGCCCAGCCCGGCGGCCCTCGCTGACGCGTCGGCCGGTGAGGCGGTGCGCGCGTGGGAGCGTCTTGGATACCCGCGGCGAGCGCTCAACCTTCATGCGGCCGCGGTCGCGATCACCCGCGATCACGGCGGAGTGGTGCCCTCCCGGGTCGATGATCTTCTCGCACTCCCCGGGATCGGGGCGTACACGGCCCGCGCCGTCGCGACCTTCGCGTACGGCATCCGTACTCCGGTGGTCGACACCAACGTGCGCCGGGTTCTCGCGCGCGCGATCGACGGCCAGGCCGAGGCGGGGCCAGGCTCTACATCGCGCGATCTCGCTGCGATGGAGAGTCAGCTGCCCGCCGATCCAGCCCGAGCCCGGAACTTCAACGCCGGAGCGATGGAATTGGGCGCCGTCGTGTGTACGGCGCGCATACCCCGGTGCGGGGTCTGTCCCATTTCAGCGCAGTGCGCGTGGAGACTCGCCGGCTACCCCGCCTACGCAGGGCCACGGCGCGCCGGGCAGAAACGCTACGAAGGATCGGACCGGCAGGTTCGCGGCATGATCCTTGCGGCGCTGCGGGCGCATGACTCCCCCATCGGCGCCACCGAACTGGAGAGTGTGTGGCCGGACGCGCTGCAACTCACCCGCGCTCTCGACGGGCTCCTCGTCGACGGCTTGGTGGTCGGCTCGCCCGATGTGGGCTACACGCTGCCGGGCGAAGCGCCGGGGGCAGCACGATTAGGCTGAGGTTCGTGCCATCCACTGCCCTGCGCCTGGCGCTCGCGCCCGCGACGGGCCCATTGGCTGATGCATTGGCGGCCATTCCCACGGCAGTCGGAATCGTTCGCGAATTCCCTGCGGATGCGCTTGCCGAAGCCGAGGCGGCTGCGGCGCATCCGAACCTACCCGACCTCGATCAGACTGACGTTCCCTTCGTCACGATCGATCCGGCGGGGTCCATGGACCTCGACCAGGCGCTGTATCTCGAGCGCTCGCCCCACGGGTATCGCGTGCTCTACGCAATCGCGGACGTGCCGTCGTTCGTCACGCCGGGCGGCGCATTGGACGCCGAGTCCCGCAAGAGGGGCCAGACGATTTACCCACCGGATGGGCCGATTCCACTGCATCCGCTGATCCTCAGCAACGGCGCGGCATCGCTGCTTCCGGACCAGCTCCGCAGTGCCTTCGTATGGGACCTGGCACTCGATTCGGACGCTAACCTCGTGTCCACCTCGCTGAGGCGGGCCCGGGTGAAGAGCGTGGCCAAGCTCGACTACATCGGGGTTCAGCAGGCGATCGATGATGGGACCGCGGATGACAACCTCGCGCTCCTGAAGGAAATCGGCCTGAAGCGCATCCAACTCGAAATTGCGCGCGGGGCAGCCAACCTCACGCTGCCAGAGACCGCGGTGGATGAAGTTGACGGCGGCTATCAGCTCGTGCGCCGGCAGCCGCAGCCGACCGAGGACTGGAATGCCCAGCTCTCACTGCTCACCGGCATGGCTGCTGCGGAGCTCATGATCGGCGCGAAGATCGGCATCCTAAGGACGATGCCTGCACCCGAGCAGTGGGAGACGGACCGGTTCCGCAAGCAGACCGTCGCCCTCGGCAGGGCATGGCCCGAGACCGAGCTGTACGGCCAATACCTGCGTTCGCTGGACACGACCGATCCGAGGCAGCTGGCGATCATGCACGCCGCGGGATCACTGTTCCGTGGCGCCGGCTACACGGCGTTCGACGGCAGCGTGCCGGTTGGCCTCGTCCAGGCGGCGGTCGGCGCCTCGTACACGCACGCGACCGCGCCCCTGCGGCGACTGGTAGATCGATTCGTGTTGGTCGTGTGCGAGGCCATCAGTTCGGGCACGGCGATCCCGACGTGGGCTCGCGACGCGCTGCCCGACCTTCCCGAGCTGATGGCGCACTCCGGCGCTGTCGCCAGCCAGTTCGAGCATCGCGCGCTGGACACGGTCGAGGCGGCGGTGCTGTCGACTCGCGTGGGCGATACGTTCTATGCCACCGTGATCTCGCTGTCAAAGACCGGCGGCAGCATCCAGCTCACCGAGCCCGCCGTGACGGCGCACTGCAACGGCGCCCTGGTGGATGGCAGCGTGGTCCGGGCGAAACTCGTGACCGCCGACATCCCGACCGGCCAAGTCGTTTTCGAGCTCGCCTGACCCCGTCCGGCCCCGACGCCCGTCGCTCGTCTTTTTCAGGAGGTTGAGTGATTCGGTGAGCGGTCGCGCGCCACATTGGTCGTCACCCGTACACTCCCGTCACACCGGCTCCTGAAATGGGTGCCGCACCTCCTGAAAAAAGAGAGGCAGAGGGCACTTACGTTGCCGGGAACTCCAGCGGGCTCCACTCCCGGATTTCGGATTTCCAAACGAGACCCTCGAGCTGGAATGGATCCTGCGCCATGAACTCTTCGGCCCCCTCGCGCGAGCGGAAGATCGCCATCGACCCCTGCGTGACGGGGTCACCGAATGTCCCGATCATCCAGATCTGGCCGCCCTTTGCGAACTCATCGAGGTACGCCTTGTGCCGCGGGTAGGCCTCGATGTTACTGGCAAAACTTGCCGGATCCGCGTCGGGATCGGAGTGATAGAACGTCACGTAATACACGCGACGATTCTAGAGTCGAGATCTACTCGTCGTCGTCCTCGTCGATGACCCGCGGTTTGACGTACGGATCTTCGTCTCCGGCATAGTGGGCCGTCGTCGCAAGAGCCGCAACCTCGGTGTCGCGGTTGTGTGCCTCGGTGAGCAGCGAGTCGATCAGCGCCGCATTCTCCGGTATGCCATCCGGGATGAATTCCAGCGACGGCGTGAGCCGGGCCGTGATGTTCTTACCGACCTCGCTGCGCAGCATTCCGGTCGCCGACTTGAGTGCAGCCGCGGTATCCGACCGTTCTTCGTCGCTCCCGTACACCGTGTAGAAGATCGACGCGTGCTGCAGATCGCCCGTCACGCGAACGTCAGTGATCGTCACGAACCCGAGTCGGGGATCCTTGATTCCTCGCTCAAGTCGTTTGGCAACAATCACCTTGATCCGGTCGGCCATCTTCGCCGCGCGTGCTGCGTCTGCCATTTCCTTATCCATCCCTTTCGAGGCTGGTGCGGTTCATTGGGTCTCGATACGCCCTTCGGGCTACTCGACCATCGGTGTCGATCCGTCCGCGTCGGTGTAACTCGGAGGGCGGGGTTCGGGTGGTTCACAAAAGTGAATCGGGGTAGGGGTCCCCGTTTTTCACTTTTGTGAACCACCGGGAACCCCAACCGACCCCCGAGTTACACCCGAGGCTTCTCTTTCAGTTCGATCGTCTCGATCTCGTCACCAATCTGGATGTCGTTGAACCGACCCAGTCCGATACCCGCCTCGAAGTCCGTCCGCACTTCGGTGACATCGTCCTTGAACCGTCGCAGCGACTCGATGGCGAGGTTGTCCCCCACCACGACCCCATCGCGGATGACGCGTGCCTTGGCGTTTCGCGTGATTGTTCCCGACCGCACGATGACACCGGCGACATTTCCGAACTTCGACGAGGAGAACACTTCGCGAATCTCGGCCACACCCGACTGCACTTCTTCGAACTCCGGCTTGAGCATGCCCTTGAGCGAGTTCTCGATGTCTTCGAGTGCCGCGTAGATGACCGAGTAGAAACGAACATCCACGCCTTCGCGCGCGGCACGCTCGCGTGCTTTGGTGTCTGGCCTGACGTTGAATCCGATGATGATCGCGTTGTCGACCGTTGCCAGGTTGACGTCGCTCTCGGTGACAGCACCGACACCCCGGTGGATGATGCGGAGCGCGACCGAATCGTCGACGTCGATCTTGAGCAGCGACTCTTCGAGCGCCTCGACGGCACCGGAGACGTCACCCTTGATGATGAGGTTGAGTGCGTCGACCTTGCCCTCTTCGAGTGCACGAGTGAAGTCTTCGAGCGAGATGCGCTTGCGGGCACGGGCCAGCTGGGCATTGCGTTCGACGGCTTCGCGCTTCTCGGCGATCTGCCGGGCGGTGCGGTCATCCTCGATTACCAGGAAGGTGTCGCCGGCGCGAGGCACTGTGGAAAGGCCCTGTACCTGCACGGGCCGCGCGGGCGCTGCCTCGAGCACGGCGTTGCCATCCTCGTCGGACATCGCTCGCACCTTGCCGTAGGCCGTTCCCGCGACGATCGAGTCGCCTACTCGGAGCGTCCCGGACTGGATGAGCACCGTTGCCACCGCGCCACGTCCCTTGTCGAGACGAGCTTCGATCGCGACACCGCGCGCGTCCTTGTTGGGATTCGCGCGCAGGTCGAGGCCGGCGTCCGCGGTCAGCAGGACCGCATCCAGCAGTTTGTCGATTCCGACGTTGCCGAGTGCCGAGACGTCCACGAACAACGTGTCCCCGCCGTACTCCTCGGCGACCAGACCGAACTCGGTCAACTGCTGACGCACCTTGGCCGGGTTCGCGCCCTCCTTGTCGATCTTGTTGACGGCGACGACGATCGGCACACCCGCCGCCTGCGCGTGGTTGAGAGCCTCAACCGTCTGCGGCATGATGCCGTCGTCGGCCGCGACCACGAGGATCGCGATGTCTGTCACCTGGGCGCCGCGGGCACGCATGGCGGTGAACGCCTCGTGGCCCGGCGTGTCGATGAAGGTGATCGCCCTCTCGTTACCCTCATGTTCGGTCCACACCTGGTACGCACCGATGTGCTGCGTGATTCCGCCGGCCTCGCCCGCAACGACGTTCGCCTTGCGGATGGCATCGAGCAGCTTCGTCTTACCGTGGTCGACATGGCCCATGACGGTCACGACCGGTGGTCGAATTTCGAGGTCTTCGTCATCCTCGTCCTCGAGCTCCTGATCAAGGTCGATGTCGAACCCGCTCAGCAGTTCGCGGTCTTCGTCCTCGGGCGAAACCATCTGGACCTTGAATCCGAGCTCCGCGCCCAGTACCTCGAAGGTTGCTTCATCGAGCGATTCGGTCGCGGTTGCCATCTCACCGAGGTGGAAGAGCACCGTGACGAGGTTGCCCGGGCTGGCGTCGATCTTGTCTGCAAAGTCGGTGATGGATGCGCCACGACGCAGTCGGATGACCGTCTTGCCGTCGCCGCGGGGAACGCTGACGCCGCCGAGCGACGGAGCCTCTCTGAGCTCGAACTCGGCGCGCTTCGTACGCTTCGACTTGCGAGCCTTGCTCTTGCCACCGCCGCGGCCGAACGCTCCCGCGGTGCCACCACCGGGGCCACGACCGCGACCGCCGCCACCGGCAGGACGCGGAGCGCCAAATCCGGGAGCACCGCCGGGGGCACCGGGACGCTGGAATCCGCCGCCGGCCGGACGACCCGGACCGCCAGGGCGCTGCTGGAACGGTGCGCCGCCGGGAGTGCCGGGTCTGGCGAAACCGCCCGGACGTGCGCCGGCAACACCCGGACGCGGGGCGCCGGGACGGGGAATCGAGCCCGGCGTAGCACCGGGACGCTGCATCCCCTGGTTGCTGGCAAACGGGTTGTTGCCCGGACGCGGCGTGCCCGGACGCTGCATCCCCTGGTTGCTCGCGAACGGGTTGTTGCCCGGACGCGGCGTGCCCGGACGCGGGATGCCGCTGACCGGTGCAGACGCGCTCGCGGGCTCCGCGGCATCCACCGCGGTTTCGTGCACGGCCGGGGCTGCCGCTGCCGCCTCAGCAGCCGCCTGGCGTTCCGCAACTGTCAGCGGCGGAGGCGTGATGAGAACGTCATCGTTCGCCTCGACGGCGACGGGCGCCGCGACTTTCGTCGCCGGCTTCTGCACGGTCGCCTTCGCGGGCGCCGGAGCCGCGGCCGGCTTGATGCCAGCCGCCTCGAGGGCAGCCTTCAGCCTTCGGGCAACCGGCGGCTCAATGCTGGAAGAAGGTCCCTTGACGTATTCGCCCATTTCCTTGAGCTTGTCGAGGGCGACCTTACTGTCGATGCCAAGTTCGGCAGCGACTTCGTGTACGCGTGGTTTGACAGCCACTTCTCTCCTGTTCGGGTCTGCACCCGAGCAGGGGCAGACCATTAGTTACGGACGGGTCTCATTTCGAGCCGCTCATTAGTTGTCCATTGGTCAATCAGCCGTTTCTGTTGTGGCCTTAGGATCGGGTGTCGATCCAGGCGAGAACCTGATCAGCGTTCAGCACCTCTCGAACTCGCAGCGCTCGCCCGAAAGCTTTGCGCGTGATCGCGAATTCGACACATGCTGAAGTGGGATGCACCCACGCGCCGCGGCCGGGAAGCGTCCCGGACGGATCCGGGACGACAACACCGTCACGCACCACGACCCTCAAAAGTTCGGATCGATCGGTGCGAATACGGCAGCCAAGGCAGGTTCTTACTGTGCTAGTTTAGCGCGCCGCCGCCCCTGCGGCGCGCCATTTACCCTGCGCCCATGGAATCGCTCCTGCGGCGCAGAAGCGCCTTGGAGCGATTGGTTCGTCGCTCGGCGACGAACCGGCGCGTTCGTTCCGGAGCGTTCGCTTGATGAAACCGCAACCTTCAAGTTTCTAGCGAAGGTTTACGGGTTGTGGTGTTCAGCGGGCATTCACTAATGTCGTCTTATCCGGGAGGGGCAACCCGAACGGACGAAGAAAGGCTCGAGATGTTGAGCGGCGCAAGCTGCGAAGCGGACCGGGCCTTTCATTCGTTAACTGTGTTATCTGGGCGCCGCCGCCCCCGCGGCGCCCAAGTTATTTGGGGCGCCGCCGCCCCTGCGGCGCCCATTACCCTGCGCGCAGGAATGACTCCTGCGGCGCAGAAGCGCCTTGGAGCGATTGGCTCGTCGCGATGCGACGAGCGCGCGCTCGCGGCTCACGTCAACACCTTGGTTACTCCGAACATGCGCAGCGCCCGCTCGCAAAGACGGGATTTGGTGGGATGACCGGCGTGTCCAGGCCGTTCGTGCGGCGTGTCGTACGAGATTCCGACCCTGAGTGGTCTGTACAAGCCCAACCCTCAACTATCAAGCGAAGGTTGACGGGTTGTGCAGCGACACGATCGGAGTAAATTCAATTCATCGGCGAGGGGCAACCCGGACTGACGAAGAAAGGCTCGAGATGTGGAGCGGCGCAAGCTGCGAAGCGGACCGGGCCTTTCATTCGTTAAGCTTTCGGTGCCGTAGGCGCGGCGGCGCCTAAAATGGCGCAGTGCTTATTTGCTCCATGAGCGTCTCGGTGGATGGGTTTATTTCTGACCGCGAGGGCGGACTCGGGTGGAGCGCACCTGGCGACGAGCAGTTTCTGTTTCATCTCGCCCAGGTACGGGAACTCGGCGCGCTGATTCTGGGGCGCCGACTTTACGAAACGATGGTGGTCTGGGAAACGGACAACAGCGTCCGCGACACCGAGGCGGGGGCTGATTTCGCTGACGCATGGGGCGCGATTCCGAAAGTCGTGTTCAGCCGCACTCTCCGGGGCGTCGAGGGCAATGCCAGGCTTGCCACCGCATCGCTGAAGGAAGAGATTGCCGCGGCCGGGGAATCCACCACGAAAGACGTCGAGATCGGCGGCGCCGGCCTCGCCAGCGAAGCAATCAGGCTAGGTCTGGTCGACGAGATACGGATGTTCCGCAATCCGGTCATCGTCGGCGGCGGCACACCCTTCCTGCCAGCCGTTGATACGGAGCTGCAACTCGACCTCATCGAGACAAGAACATTTGGCCGGCGAGTGATCTACGAGCGCTATCGGCGCATCCACGAGTGAAAGTCTCAACTATCTAGCGAAACTTGACGTCTTGTGCTGTTCATCGAACGTTTACTAATGTCGTCTTATCCGGGAGGGGCAACCCGAACGGACGAAGAAAGGCTCGAGATGTTGAGCGGCGCAAGCTGCGAAGCGGACCGGGCCTTTCATTCGTTAAAGGGAAACTTGTGGAACGAAAGCGCGCGCTCGTCGCGGCACGCGACGAGCCAATCGCTACAAGGCGCTGCTGCGCCGCAGTAGTGATTCCTGCGCGCAGGGTAAAAGGCGCCGCAGGGGCGGCGGCGCCCGACAAGTACAGCGCCGCCCGTACGAATTACTTAGTCAAGCGTCCATCACGCTGTCGGGCTGGATGTCTATGCGGGCACCGGTGAGCTTTGCGGCGAGGCGGGCGTTCTGGCCTTCCTTGCCGATGGCGAGGGACAGCTGGTAGTCGGGGACCAGGGCGCGGACGGCCTTCAGGGACTCGTCGATGACGAACGCACTGGTCACTTTCGCGGGTGACAATGCGTTCGCGACGAAGGTCGCGAGGTCGGTGGAGTAGTCGACGATGTCGATCTTCTCGTTGTTGAGTTCGGCCGTGACCGACCGAACTCGTTGACCGAGTTCACCGATGCACGCGCCCTTGGCGTTCACGCCGGGCTGCGTCGCGCGCACCGCGATCTTCGTGCGGTGTCCTGCTTCGCGGGCGAGAGAGGTGATCTCGACGACGCCGCTCGCAATCTCTGGCACCTCGAGGGCGAACAGCTTGCGAACGAGCGACGGATGCGTGCGGCTGACCGTGATCTGCGGACCCTTGAGACCCTTGCTGACGCTCGTCACATAGACCCGGATGCGCGTGCCGTGCGCGTATTCCTCGCCCGGTACCTGCTCCTCGGGCGGCAGGATCGCCTCGACCGTTCCGAGGTCGACGTGGATCATCCGCGGGTTCGGACCCTGCTGGATGATGCCCGCGACAATGTCGCCCTCGCGACCCTTGAATTCCCCGAGGACCTTGTCGTCGCCGATGTCGCGCAGCCGCTGGTTGATGACCTGCTTGGCAGCGAAGGCGGCGATTCGTCCGAAGTCGCTGGCCTCCTCGACTGCCTCGCCGATCAGGTTGCCGTCCTCATCCATCTCCTCGACGAAGACGGTGACGTGCCCGGTCTTTTGATCCAGCACCACCCGAGAAGTGGGAACGTGGGCAGGAACCGGCTCACCCGGCTTATGCACCGGGGGCTTCTCGTCCTGACCGATGTGCTTGAGATAGGCGGTGTGAATGGCCTGTTCGATGATCTGCACGAGTTCGTCGAACGGGATGTCACGCTCGCGCTCCATGAGGCGCAGCACGCTCAGGTCAATGTCCACTGAGGGCCTCCGGTATTCAGATCTTGTGTTACGACCCCGCCGCCTCGATGGGGTGTCGCAAGCACCTACGGTACCAGTGACCGCGCGGGACAGCACGGGTCAGCCCAGTGCGGTGATGAGGTCTCCGACGGCAACCGGAGTGCGTGCGCCGGTTCGCCGATCCCAGATCTCGACCCGGCCCTCGGCGGCGTCGCGTCCGACGATGACGATGACCGGAACGCCGATGAGTTCGGCGTCACCGAACTTCACTCCCGGCGAAACTTTGGGTCGGTCGTCGTAGAGCACGTCTTTGCCGGCCGCAGTCAACGTCGCGTAAACAGCCTCGGAGACCTCAGCGACGACATCCTCTCGGCCTGCCGCAACCAGGTGCACATCGAACGGGCTCACGTCTGGGGGCCAGATGAGGCCCTTATCGTCGTTGTTGGCTTCGGCGATGATCGCGAGGATCCTGGTGATTCCAATGCCATAGGAACCCATGGTGACGGTGACGAGCTTGCCCGTTTCGTCGAGCACCTTCAGTCCGAGAGTCTCAGCAAAGAATCGACCGAGCTGGAAGACGTGACCGATCTCCATCCCGCGCGCGATCTCGACGGGTCCGGAGCCATCCGGCGCCGGATCGCCGGCGAGCACGTCCGCAACCTCGACCGTGCCATCCGAATCGAAGTCGCGACCGGCCACCAGGCCGAAGACGTGGTGACCCTCCTCGTTCGCGCCGGTGATCCAGCCCGAGCCATCGGAAACCCTCGGATCGAGCAGGTACCGGATGCCGGTGGCCGAGTCTTCGCCGAGCATTGCACCCTCGGGAGACCACGGTCCGATGTATCCCTTGACGAGGGCCGGCCTGTCACCAAGCGCCGCGAACCGAAGGAAGTCGGCCTCCGTGGCCGGTTCGACCTCTGCGGGTGCGAAAGCGACCTCCGCACGCTTCAGGTCCACGCCGCGATCCCCGGGAATTCCGACGATGACCAGCTCACGCCGACCATCGAGATGCTTAACGGCAAGGACAACGTTCTTCAGGGTGTCCGCCGCCGTCCACGGACGGCCGTCGGGACGCGGATGCTTCTCGTTGGCCACCGCGACGAGTGTCGCGATTGTCGGGGTGTCCGGCGTCGGCAGCACCTCCTGTGGCGTGAGCTTCTCGTAGCTGCGCGGCGGGCGGGGAAGCGTCACGAATGCCTCGACATTCGCGGCGTATCCCCCGGCCGAACGTACGAAGGTATCCTCGCCGACCGCGGTGGGGTGAAGGAATTCCTCGCTACGCGCACCGCCCATGAGACCGCTGTCGGCTGCGACAATGACGTAGTCGAGGCCGAGGCGCGTAAAAATCCGCTCATAAGCATCGCGCTGCCGCTCGTAGCTGGCATCAAGGCCGGCGTCGGTGTAGTCGAACGAGTACGCATCCTTCATCGTGAATTCGCGCCCACGCAGGAGGCCGGCCCGAGGACGGGCCTCGTCACGATACTTGTCCTGGATTTGGTAGATGGTCAGCGGCAGATCCTTGTAGGAACTGTAGAGGTCTTTCACCAGCATGGTGAAGACCTCTTCGTGCGTGGGAGCGAGCAGGTAGTCGGCGCCGTGGCGATCCTTCATGCGGAAGATACCGTCGCCGTACTTCAGCCAGCGCCCGGACAGTTCGTACGGCTCGCGCGGAAGCAGAGCCGGGAAATGTACCTCTTGCGCACCCGCCGCCGTCATTTCCTCGCGGACGATCGTCTCGATCCGCGCCTTGACCCGAAGCCCCAGAGGCAACCAGGCAAAGATTCCCGGTGCCTGCCGACGGATATACCCGGCGCGCACCAGGAGCCGGTGGCTCGCGACCTCCGCATCGACCGGATCCTCACGCAGCGTGCGGACGAAAAGTTCGGATAGGCGAGAAGACACGCGCCAATCCTATCCAGCGCCCCGGGGGGCGATCACCGCTCGCGGCTCGTGCGTGGGCGCGAGGGGAAAGGGAAAGCCCCGGGAGAGTTGCCTCCCCCGGGGCTCCTAGATTTGCAGACTGTTCGGGCCGCTAATCGTCCATTAAGGCTACGCCGCGGCTCCGGATTGCGAAGCCCCCACAGCGAGGGTCAGAGTCTTTGTCAGTTCTTTGAGTTCGCTGTCAGTTCTCAGCGTCGGGGCCCGCCGCGGACGACCCGAGGAACAGGGCCAGCGTCGAGGATGAGTCGACGGTGTCGAGCACCCCGATGTGGACGGCGCTCTCGAAGAATTCACCGGGTGTGGTGGCTTCTGGCGCACCGACGCTGCCTGCGACGACATCCGGTTCGGCATTGACGGTGACCTCCAGTGCATCCCCAATCACGCCGACCACCGTTCCCAGCGACGCCAGAAGGGGAGCAAGCGTTGTCCCATCGAGGGTCGCGATCGACGAGGTGACGTCGGATGTTGCCGTCGTCAGCAATGGTGTCAGCACTCCGCTCGCAATCGCCGGCACCAGGTCGGCATCGAGCGGCGCGACCACGTTGCCCAGAACGGTCGCCAGCACATCGTCGAGGCTCAGCCCCAGCAGTCCAAGCGGAATACTCAACAGGCTGGCGGCACCGCCGGCATCCACCTTTGAGATCGACACGGTCGGCTCTCCCAGAGTTCCCGGGCTCAGGAATTGCCCGACCGAGCCGCTGATGCCCATCGTCAGGGTCGCCGCGTCGATCCCGGCGAGTTTCACATCCGTCGTCACCCCCACGGTCACCGTCGCTGCGTCGAGCACATTCAGGATCGCGGTCTTCAGCGTGGAGACGATTGCGGTATTGATCGCGCCGTCGATGTCGGTGGTCAGCGTGTCCAGAGTCGTCGGGCCAATGAGTTTCGTATTCACCGGCAGGGAGTTGAGACTGCCGAACCCGGAGAGAGCCGCGAGATCCACCGAGATCTGACCGCTCGAGAGGTTGATCGACACCGGACCGTCGCTGATCGTCGACGACAGTACCGACAGAGCCGGAGCCAAGTTGAAAGCGACCCCGACCTCAATGTTGGTCGGGCCTCCAATCGTGACTGCCAGCGGAGCCGTTGTCGCGTTGATGGCCGTCGCCAAAGCTGTTGTGACAGAGCTCGCGGACACGAGGGTGCCGTTGGGTTGCAGCGCGTTCAGTGTGGTCCCGAGTGTGCCAGCGGTGTTCGTCGCATCCGTGACCACTGTGCCGACTGAGGAGCTGGAAAAGTCCAGGTCAAGCTTCGACAGGACATAGCTGCGAACGACGGATGCCGCATCCGACATCCCTTGCCACAGCGCGTTGCAGGAGTCCAGCGTGGTGATTGAGCCGAGCGCACCGACATCCAGCGAGGCATCGGTCAGCTCGCTCGCGTTGCCGGCAAGCTCGTCGCCGACAGTCGCGCTCAGCGCCGAGTCGAGCCCGACGGAGCCGACCCCCGGCGCTGTCGAGGTTGGCGCCTGGAGCGAAACGACACCCCCGCCT
Organism: Galbitalea sp.; assembly: GCA_036266835.1. GTDB lineage: Bacteria > Actinomycetota > Actinomycetes > Actinomycetales > Microbacteriaceae > Galbitalea. The sequence continues at coordinate 53,848 of DATAXD010000045.1, forward strand.
CCCGTCGTGATGGCCCCGGACGCACCTGTGGCGATCCCGGACTTCGTTGCGCGCGCGAACTGGGTTTCGGCGCCGGTGTTCTGGCTCACGGGCAGGGAGACGCCTACTCCGAGGCTGATCGAGTCGAGAGCTCCGACCTGAAGGTCCGAGTCCCACGCATCGCTACCGAGATAGGTAAGTCCGCTCGACCCGGCGCCCCCGACCGCTGTGCTGTGCGGTGTGGCGGACGCGACCGACAGTCCGAGCACGCCGGCAAGATGGCTGTCGAGCGGGACTCCGGCGACCTGACCGGCGATTTCCTGTGCCCAGCTGTTCGTCGTGAACGGGGCTCCCGACGAGCAGTTCAGTGAGGCGACGGTGCCGTTGTCATACTCCGTGCGAGTCCATCCGGCCAGCGACGGTGCAACGCAGAACGCGGAAAGCACCACTGCGGCGGAGCTGACGATGGCGATGACCGCTTTCGCCTTACGGCCGAGCGTCTGGCGGACGCCTCCCCGCTCGCGCGTCATCGGGTCACGACCTCACGGGAGCGCCGGCTCGCCAGAATGCGAAGGCGCCCGAGCGTCAAACCGGCCAGCAACAGGCCAACGCCCAGCATCAGCGGACCTGTCGGATCGACTCCCGTGATTGACAGCGGTGGGACTGGATCGCTCGGACTCGCGTTTTCGGTATCCCCCAGTGCCGTGAAACCGAAGTTCACGGTCGCCGACTCGCCCTGCAGGTCTGCGGGTACGTCGCTGGGAAGTGACAGCGTGGCCAGCATGGGAAGGTTTGAGACAGCTTCAAGCGTCCCGAGCTGCCAGCGTTTGGTCGGCGAGATATTCGCGAATGGCGTCAGCGGAAGGATCGTGGTGCCCGCTCCCCCGTCGCAGGTGGGCGCGACGCTCGGGTCCAGCGGAATCGTCCACGCATCGGGACAGCTCGCCAGCTGCAGCTCGAGACCGCCCGGATCCGACGCCAGTGGCTGGCTCGACGTGATCTGCAGTGTCAGCTTGCCCGAGGTCGTCGCGTTGAGGTTGGCGCTGATCGGCCAGTAGATGGTGTCGCCGGGCGACATACTGTCGTCGGACAACACACCCGGCGCGGCATCGAGCGAGAGTGCCCCACCGTCCGTGATGATGTCGGCCGAGGCCGGCGGAGCGGATGCCACGAACACGCAGCCAACAGCCACGAGCGCTGCCGAGGCGCCGAAGCCGACGCCCGCCCAGATTCGGGTAGGAATTTTCATGCTATGCACTCCGCTCACTTGCCGCATCGCCAAGCCGCGCCGACTGGTTCCGCGAGGTCGGCCACCACGCCCACAGGATGACGAGGGCCGCGAACACCGTCAGTCCCGCGAGACCCACCGTGGAACGTAAAGCGGCGAAGATCTGCCCGCCCCACGGCAACCCTCCGACGACCACTCCCACGGTCCGGACCAGGTACGGGGTGGGATCCTGTGCAGAGTTCGCGTCGCCCTTGAGCGCTAGTTGCTCGAGGCCGCCGCCGACCGGTTTCATCGCGACCACGCGGTGTGTGATCGGCAGTTCGCCAACGCGCTGCACCGTCACAATGTCGCCTACCACCACATCCGAGGCCGGCACCGAATGGGTGACCAGCAGGGAGTCGGTGGGAAAAGTCGGAGTCATCGACCCGGTGGCTAGACGCACGACCGTCCACCCGAAGAACGGTGCGATGGTCACCAAAACGGCGATGACCCCGAGGAAGCCCGCGAGGCCAACCAAGCAACGCTTGATGGTCTCGCGGACCGTCCGCCGAGTCCTCTGCCCTGCGCCGTGGATCCGTGTCACGGCGTAGAGGTGGCTATTGGACTCGGTGCTTGCAATTCGAACGGGTGCGAGGCTCATGAGCTTCTCATCAATTCGAGATCGCGTTGAATTGCCAGATGGGATCGGCGGTCTGTCCTTGAAGTGACTTGTCCGTCGGGTCGCCAAGGGGCGGGAAGGTGAGCCGGAAGCACACGGTCTGCTCCGCACCCGGATTGCCGCCCGCGCTTGCAGCAAGCGTGAACGGAACAGTCGAATCGGTACCCACGACCGAGCCATCCGGCACAAGTTGGGTGAACCCGGCGCCGTCGTAGTTGGTCGAGGTGCAGGTACTGGCGTCCGGATGCAGCCACGCGCCGTAGCGCAGGGCCGCAAGGAAGGCGCCGCCGGCGCTGGCACCGTGCACCAGGGTCAGGGTGCCACCAAGTGAATTGACGACTGTGCGCAGTCGCGCGAACCCGACAACGGAGGTTCCCGGAGTCAGCGCTGCGGCCTCGCTGCCGAAGTCCACCACCCCGCCGGGCGAGGCGAGACTGTTCGTCCAGTTTGCCGTGGCGCTGTTCGTGACATTCTGCTCGACGTCGAACGTCGAACTCGACACTGACGGCAGGGTGCTCACGCCCCCGTTCACCCACTCGGTGTCGGTCCAGGCCGCGAGCGATGTGACAGTCGCTCCCGACAGCAGAACCAGTCCTGCGGCCGCGAGTGCCACAACTTTCTGATTCAGTTTGACCTTCATAACCAACTCCCCCAGTTGGTCACTCATCGGTTCTTACTGTTCGTAATAAAGCAGGCTGTGTGTTTGTTGCAGTTTGCTCATCGCGGGCAGGGTACGGATCCAGCCGGTGCGTGACTCGACGATTTCGTCGAATGTCTTGACCGTAGACCTGTCTGTTGACCCCCCGCTAGACGAAACGGTATACCCGTCCCGCCCCAGTACTGGGGTCAATCCGATTCGCTGGCGGCTACGAATGAGGCGCTGAAAACCGTGCGCACGAGACGGGGATCAGGCTGTGACAACCTGGGGCGAACCCAGCTCGCCCGCGGGCATTTCCGCCGCCAGACGGTTCGCTTCTTCGATCAGTGTTGCCACGATTTCCGATTCCGGCACGGTTTTGATGACCTCGCCCTTGACGAAGATCTGACCCTTGCCGTTGCCGCTTGCGACGCCCAGATCCGCTTCGCGCGCCTCGCCGGGACCGTTGACGACGCACCCCATCACCGCCACACGCAACGGAACCGTCATGCCCTCGAGACCGGCCGTGACGTCGTTCGCAAGCGTGTAGACATCCACCTGCGCGCGCCCGCAACTCGGGCAGGACACGATCTCAAGCTTGCGTTCACGCAGATTCAGCGACTGAAGGATCTGGAGACCCACCTTGACCTCCTGCGCGGGTGGCGCGGACAGAGAAACGCGGATGGTGTCACCGATGCCCTCGGACAGCAGGATGCCGAATGCGGTCGCGCTCTTGATCGTGCCCTGGAACTCGGGACCGGCCTCGGTCACCCCGAGGTGCAACGGCCAGTCGCCGCGTTCGGCGAGCAGCCGATAGGCCTTGACCATGACGATCGGGTCGTTGTGCTTGACGGAAATCTTGAAGTCGTGGAAGTCGTGCTCCTCGAACAGGCTCGCCTCCCAGACGGCGCTCTCGACAAGTGCCTCCGGGGTGGCCTTGCCGTACTTCTGCATGATGGTCGGCTCGAGCGACCCGGCGTTCACACCGATGCGGATGCTGACGCCGGCATCCTTCGCGGCCTTGGCGATTGCGCCCACCTGGTCGTCGAACTTGCGGATGTTGCCCGGGTTGACGCGGACTCCCGCGCATCCGGCGTCGATGGCCTGGAATACGTACTTCGGCTGGAAGTGAATGTCGGCGATGACCGGGATCTGGCTCTTCTTCGCGATGATGGGAAGGGCATCCGCGTCGTCCTGGCTCGGCACCGCGACCCGCACGATGTCGCAGCCGGATGCGGTCAGCTCAGCGATCTGCTGCAGGGTCGCGTTGATATTGGTGGTCGGCGTAGTGCACATCGACTGCACGCTGATCTGGGCATCCCCGCCGACCAGGACCTTGCCGACACGAATCTGTCGCGACTTGCGTCTCGGAGCCAGAACTTCGCGGGCCTTCGGGAGACCAAGATTTACTGCAGGCACGTGTCAACTCTACTTTGGCGCGCTTTGGCACGCCCGGCGGCTACTGGAGGGTGATGGGCTTGACGATGTCCGCGTAGCCGAGAAGTACGGTCATCGCGACCAGGACAACGACCACCGCAAACGTCAGCGGGATGATCTTGGCGGTGTCGACGGGGCCGGGATCGCTGCGGTGGAAGATCCGCGCGGCGCCGCGCTTGAGTCCCTCCCACAGTGCGGCGATGATGTGGCCGCCGTCGAGTGGCGGGAGGGGAATCAGATTGAAGACGAACAGCGCGATGTTGAGGGATGCAAGGACGGCCAGAAGCTGCTCAAACTGCAAGGCAAATGGGCTGCCATCCGTGCCGATTTGACCGGCGATCCGGCCGACACCGATGAGACCGATCGGACCATTGGGATCTCGCGGTGCGGTGGAGAACGCGGCGTTCCAGACGCCCACCAATCTCGCCGGAAGGTTGATGACCACCCCGCCGACACTCGTCGTGGTCGACCACACCTGGGGCATGATGTCACTCGCCGGCAGCGGCTTGAGATATTCGGTCGCGTCGATCCCCAGGTACCCGACGTCATGCACCCTCGCGTCGCCCGCCGAATTCTTCTTGATGTTGCCGGCCGGGTCGAGCACGTATTCGGCATTCGAGATAGGCGTTGCGTGCAGGGTCACCTCACGCCCGGAGCGCTCCACCACGACAGCAAGCGGCTTGGCAATGGATGTACGAATGATCGAAGTCAGCTGCGCCCAACTCGTGATGGACGTGCCGTTCACGCTGAGGACCTTGTCGCCCGGCTTGAAGCCGGCCTTAGCGGCGGGCGATTTGGCATCCGAACTGTCGCACACGGTGCTCGTGCTCGTGGCGGGATGCACGCAGGCGGGAACCGACGCCACCGTCGCCAGCAGGGCGGGCGCTCCAAGGCCGGTGATGATGATCGCGAACAGTGCGATGCCGATAAGGAAGTTCACCACCGGCCCACCGAGCATGATGATGATGCGTTTCCAGATCGGGAGTTTGTAGAAGACCGCGTCCTCGTAGCCAGGCTCAATCGTGTCCGCTGAGGCACTTCTGGCGTCCTGGACGAGAGTCTGGAACAAGCGATAACCGGAGCCGGCTTCCGCGCCATCCGCGGCGCGGCCGGGAGCGGTGGGCGGATACATGCCCGCCATGGAAATGTAGCCGCCAAGCGGGATCGCCTTGATGCCGAACTCTGTGCCCTTGATCGTCCGCGACCAGAGAGTCTTGCCGAACCCGACCATGAACTGGCCAACCCGAACCTTGAACAGTTTCGCGAAAACGAAGTGGCCGGCTTCGTGCAGCAGGATCGAAACGAGCACACCGAATGCGACGAACAGGATCGCGAGGATTGCGGCGACGACGGGACTCACCGACCAAGGATAACTTCCGCAGCCTAAGAGCGGCCTGAGCGGACTCGTCCCAGAAGGGGTGTCAGACCCCGATCAGGTCGTCTGCACGCCGCCTCGCCCACCCCTCGGCTTCGAGAACTCCGGCGAACGTAGTTTCTCCAGGCTCGTGCTCGTCGACAACTCGGGAAATCGTGTCGACGATATCGAGGAATCCGATTAGTCCGGCGTGGAACGCCTGAACCGCCTGCTCGTTTGCGGCGTTGAAGACCGCCGGGTACGTGCCGCCCAGCTTTCCGACCGTCTTGGCAAGCCCGACCGCGGGAAATGCCGTGTCATCCAGGGGTTCGAACGACCAGGTGGCGGCCGTCGACCAGTCCAGTGGCACCCCGACACCGGGAACGCGGGCGGGCCAGTCGAGAGCGAGGGAGATGGGCAGACGCATGTCGGGCGGCGACGCCTGCGCGATGGTCGAGCCATCCACGAATTCGACCATCGAGTGCACGATCGACTGCGGATGCACCGTCACCTCGATCGCGTCGTAGTCGACATTGAACAGCAGGTGCGCCTCGATGATCTCGAGTCCCTTGTTGACGAGCGTGGCCGAATTTGTTGTGACGACAAGACCCATATCCCAGGTTGGATGCTTGAGAGCCTCAGCCGGCGTGACGTCGCGCATGCCCTCCCGCGATCGTCCGCGAAACGGGCCGCCGGAAGCCGTCAGGACCAGCCTTCGGACCTCGCTCGCCGTTCCGCTGCGCAGCGCCTGCGCTAGCGCCGAGTGCTCCGAATCGACCGGAACAATCTGACCGGGACTGGCTGCCGCGCGAACCAGGTCGCCGCCGACGATGAGACTCTCCTTGTTGGCGAGGGCGAGCGTTGCACCGGTTTCGAGAGTGGCAAGCGTCGCACCGAGCCCGACCGAGCCCGTGATGCCGTTGACCACGACATCCGCCTCTACCGAGCGAACCAACTGTTCGGCCTCGGCAGACCCCAGCGCGACGTCAGAAACGCCGAAGGTCCTCGCCTGGGCCTGCACCAATTCGCGCTTCGACCCAGCTGCGAGTCCGACGACTCGAAAGCGACCCGGATTCGCAGCGATAACTTCGAGAGTCTGAACACCGATCGATCCCGTAGAGCCCAGGACAATGACGGTGCGCACGCTGCTCACGCTATCGCGCGAACCACATGGCTAGCTGATGCCGAGGATGTCGATGACGAATACGAGATCGTCTGTGCCTTTGATCCCCGCCTGCGAGCTTCCGCCGGAGCCATAACCGAGTGGCGGCGGAATGATCACGACGACTCGTGATCCAACCGTCTGGCCCTCGATGGCCTGCTTGAAGCCTGCGACCACTTCTCCCGTGTTGAACGTCGCCGTCTGCGACGTCGCGTACGAGTCGTTGCCCGAAACTACCTTGCCGGTACGCCACAGTACGAGCTGGTAGTTCACGATCACGTTCGAGTCCGCCGGCACTTTCGCGCCCTTGCCCCGGATCAGGGTCTCTTCCTCCAATTTGCTCGGCTGCGCAGCGTTGGGGATCGTCACCGCCGGATCGCCACTCGCGCTGAATTTGACCGTGGGGAACCCCGCCTGCGGAGCAACGACCGTGCCGGTTGCCTTCTTCAGCGGTGCCGGTGAAGGCGCCGAAACCGAAACGATGTCGGCGACGAACACCATGTCATCCTTCGCCCCGATCCCGAGCGACGAAGAACCAGTGGACTTGAACGCGTCGGTTGGCGGGATGACGCCGACGACTCGGGTCCCAGCCCTCGAACACTCGAGTGTCTTGACCAGGCCGGGCAGGAACTTGGTGCTGTCCATGGTGAATGGCACGGTCTTGCCGTCGAATCCGGTCGACGTGAGCTCTTTGCCCGTCGTGCCGTTGTAGATGGCGAAGTCTGCCGCGACCTTCTTGTTCTTGAGCGCGACCGCACCGGTTCCCACCTTGATGACGGTGCGCTGCGTCGTGGACAGGTGCTTCACCGGCGCGTGCACGGAAACCTTGGGCGTCTTGCCGAAGTTGTTCGACACCGTAATCGAGTCGGAAACCGTGCCCGACTTCACCGGCGTGCAGCCCTTGACCGGCGGCTCGCCCGACGAGGAACACGCCGTCAGGCCTGCGGCCAGCGCCACGAGGATGACGAGAGATGCGATTTTGCGCACGGAAAAACCCTCCGATATGGATAGACGACCAACATCTAGTCTGACGTATCCGGCTGTGAGTGTCTGCCAGCTACGCCCTGTGCGCAGCCTATGAAGCCAGGAGGGTGGTCGGCTCGTGTCCGACCGGGAAGTTCACGGATGCGGCGATGAAGCACTTGGCGCTCGCTTCCGCGTGGAGGCCCGCAGCCAGGCTTTTCTGGGCAGCCGGGTCGGCGCCGCCCTCGATCGTGACGACCGGTCGCAACGTCGCGCTCACAAAATGCCCTCCGCCGTCGGTCGTCTGCTCCATCACTCCGCTCGAATCATCCGTGTAGGCGGTGACGACCACGCCGTGCATCGTGGCCACGTGCAGGTAGCTCAGCATGTGGCACTGGCTGAGGGCGGCGAGGAGGAGTTCCTCGGGGTTCCAATGGTCGATGTCTCCACGAAACGCGCGATCGGCCGAACCGGCGATCGGGGTCTTGTTCGCCGCGGACACGGTGTGGTCGCGACCATAGGCGCGGTAGTCGCTGGTTCCGGTGCCACGATTTCCGTGCCACTCGACCGACACCTCGTAGGAGTGCTTTACATCCACTGTGTCCCTCTCCAAACACGAATACTAAACTTGATGCACCATGACCGACACACTCGCAAAGCCAGCCACCCCATCCGATATCGTCCCCGAGCGCCGCGTCATAACGGCGATTCCCGGGCCGAAATCGGAGGCAATTCACAAACGGCGCCTGGCTGCGATTCCCGTCGGAGTCAATTCTGCGCTTCCCGTGTATGTCGAGCGCGCGCACGACGCGATCCTTGTCGATGTTGACGGCAACCAGTTCATCGATCTCGGTTCCGGCATCGGCGTAACGACTGTCGGTCACACCAACGACGAGGTTGTCGCCGCGGTTTCGGACCAGGTGAGCAAGCTCACGCACGCCGCGTTCACGATTACACCGTACGAGGGCTACGTGCGGGTCGCCGAACTGCTTGCCGAGCACACCCCCGGTTCACACGAAAAGAAGACCGTGCTGCAAAATTCGGGCGCCGAAGCCGTCGAGAACGGCGTCAAGATCGCGCGCAAATTCACCGGGCGCGGCGGGGTAGCGGTTCTCGACCACGCATACCACGGTCGCACCAACCTCACGATGGCAATGACCTTCAAGGCGATGCCGTACGCATCCGGCTTCGGTCCCTTTGCCGGCGACATCTACCGGGCGCCGAGTTCGTATCCGTTCCACGACGGGCTCAGCGGGGCAGATGCCGCCAAGCGCACGATCGTGCACCTCGAGAAGTCGGTCGGCGCGCCCGACCTCGCCTGCCTGATCGTCGAACCGATCCAGGGCGAGGGTGGTTTCCAGGTGCCGGCGGACGGATATCTGCCCGCCCTTCAAGAATGGTGCACCGCCAACGGGGTCGTCTTCATCGCCGATGAGATCCAGAGTGGTATGGCGCGCACGGGCAAGTACTTCGCGAGCGAGCACTTCGGGGTCGTGCCGGACCTGGTGCTATCGGCGAAGGGAATCGCCGGCGGACTACCGCTCTCGGCGATCACCGGTCGCGCGGAGATCATGGATGCCTCCCATCCCGGCGGTCTCGGCGGTACATTCGGCGGCAACCCGGTTTCGTGTGCAGCATCCGTCGCCGTGTTCCAGCAGATCGAGTCGGAAGGACTGCTGAAGCGAGCGACCCAGATCGGCGCCGTTCTTCGGCCCGCGCTCGAGGCGCTCAAGGCGAAGTACGACATCATCGGAGACGTGCGCGGCATCGGAGCCATGCAGGCGATCGAGCTGGTCGTGCCGGGGACCCACGAGCACAACCCGGCGGTCCTCGGCAAGATCGTCTCGTATGCGGCGCAGCACGGCGTTCTCGTTCTCACCGCTGGGACGCACGGCAACGTGCTCCGGTTCCTGCCGAGCCTCGCGATCAGGGACGACCTCATCCACGAAGCTCTCGGCGTGCTGGACGACGCGTTCGCCGCACTCTGACTCACGCCTGCTGCCGCATCCTAAAGTGTTCGCCAGTACGATAATGCCATGAAGGTCGCAGTCCCAGCCGAAGTCAAAAACAACGAATACCGCGTCGCGATCACCCCCGCCGGCGTGCACGAGCTCGTTACCCACGGGCACGAAGTCCTGGTCCAGACGGGAGCCGGCGAAGGCTCCTCGATTCCGGATGCCGCATACAAGGCGGCCGGCGCATCCATCACCAAGGATGCGGCGTCAACCTGGAACCAAGGCGACATGGTCCTGAAAGTCAAAGAGCCGATCGAGAGCGAATACGGATACTTCCGCAAGGATCTCGTGCTCTTCACCTACCTGCACCTCGCCGCGGAATCCGCACTCACGAGCGCACTGCAGAAGTCGGGCATCACCGCGATCGCGTACGAGACGGTGCAGCTGCCGAACCGCTCTCTGCCGCTACTCGCGCCGATGAGCGAGGTTGCCGGGCGTCTCGCTCCGATCGTCGGCGCAAACTGCATGCTGCGCCCCAACGGCGGTCCGGGCCTCCTCGTCCCGGGCGTCCCGGGTACCTATCCCGCGAACATCGTTGTTCTCGGTGGTGGCGTCGCCGGTACCAACGCGGTCTCGGTTGCGGTGGGACTCGGCGCCGCCGTCACGGTGCTCGACACGAACATCCAGCGCCTGCGCGAACTCGACGCCCACTACCAGGGTCGAATCAAGACCATCGCCTCAAACGCCTTCGAAATCGATCGCGCCGTCGTCGCCGCAGACATGGTGATCGGCTCGGTACTCGTTCCCGGCGCCAAAGCGCCAAAGCTGGTCAGCAACGAACTCGTGTCACGGATGAAGCCGGGCAGCGTGCTCGTCGACATCGCGATCGACCAGGGTGGCTGCTTCGCCGACTCGCACGCGACGACCCACGCCGATCCGACGTTCACGGTGCACAACTCGCTGTTCTACTGTGTGGCCAACATGCCGGGTGCCGTTGCGAACACGTCCACATACGCTCTGACCAACGCGACGATGCCCTACGTTCGCTCGGTGGCGAACCTGGGTTGGCTCGAGGCCCTGCGTGCGGATCCTTCCCTCGCGCTGGGCCTTAACGTGCACGCGGGCGCCGTGGTGAACGAGCCCGTCGCCACAGCCCACGGACTGCCGCACGACTCACTCGCTTCCGTGCTCGGCTAACACCGGTCCGCCGACGTCGCAGCAGGAGGCAACCGGGCCCTGCTGAGGTCGCCCCCGTTCGTCAGCAACCACAGTGGTCGTTGACCGTGCAGGAACGGTGGGGGTAGCTGTCGATTTCGAGTCAGTGTGCGCACCTCGGCGGACGAGCAGCCGTCGAAGAGGACATCGCTGGATCGGAGCGCACTCACGAAGCTGTTCCAATGCGCCTGCCAGGTCTCCGGGTCCGCGACCAGGATCGGTGGAACGCTGCTCGGCGGCAGGTCGACCGCGACGCGCACATCCGCCCGACTCTGGCCGAGCACGACGATGGCTCGCGCTGGTGCGACGGCGCGCATCCGCTCCGCGAATTGCTCGGGCCGAGTTGAGACGACCGCCAGCGCGGTCGAATCCAGCGTGAGCGTGGTCGCGATCGGCGCCTCGGCCGGGCGCACGCCCCGCGGTGCATCCAGAACCTGAACCCGGTGCCCGCGCCAGGTTCCGGAGCCCGCCACCGCGTCGTCGCGGAAATCACCCACGCTGCCCCCGGCCAGGACGTGCTCCTGCTGGTTCGGCATCCTGAGCACCACAACCGACCCGCACAGCGCGGTGAGCGATTGGATCGCTCCGGTGATCCGCTGCGCCGTGAGCACCAGGTGGACTCCGGATGCTCGGCCCTCGCGCAGCAGTCGGCCGAGTGATTCGAGCAGCCCCTGTTGATAAGCGTCGTCCGCCGTTGAGATCAACTGGTCGACATCGTCGAGCAGGAGCACGTGTTCGCCCGCAACCTCGGTTGGGCGGCTGTCGAGGGCATCCCACAGTTCCGGCAGTCCACGTGGAAGGTGTCGAACCCGCGTCGTCGACCGCGCAGCCAGCAGCGCAGCGATCAGACCCGTCTTGCCCGAACCCGCCGCACCGATCACGAGCAGCGATCCGTCACTGGCCGGGCGGTAGACCGCGAGTTCCTGCGCCTGACGTTCGGGCAGGTCCGTCATGGCGAACGGAAGGCCGTCGTCGAGTGCATATGCCGCAGCGGACTCGACGGGAATTCGGGCGGGCAGTGGCGGCAGCCAGGGGGCGCGCGGTCTGCTCGCGCTCCCCCAGCGCAGACGCAGTGCCGTGGCGTCGGGGCGAGACGATCGAGCAACCTGCACCGCCGTCGGCGCCGCGCCGGCGATGCCCACCAGCGCCCGACCGGCTGGCGCGGATGCGAGCGCGGCAGCAGCATCCGTGCCGATCACGGCCGAACTGTCGGCCGCCGTGAGGACCCGCAACGACACCCGCAGCGCGCAATTGGCGAGGATGCCATCACGAACGACGCCGGCGGGACGCTGGGTACACAACACGAGGTGAACGCCGAGCGAGCGACCCCGCGAGGCGATGTCAGCGAACACCCCATGCAGGCTCGAGTGGGTCTCGACGAGCGCCGCGTATTCGTCGACCATGACCACCAGTCGCGGAAACGGTGGATCTCCGCGAGACTCGTCGATCGACCGCAGCCCGCATTCCGAAAGCGTCCGTTCACGGTGGCGCAGCTCAGCGGCGAGACTGGCGAGCGCTCTCAGCGACTGGGCGGCATCCAGATCCGTGATGACGCCGACGCAGTGCGGCAGGTCGGAAAGCGGCTCGAACGCGGCTCCGCCCTTGAAGTCCACGAACAGGAACGTCACGACATCGGGCGAACGCTCGGCTGCCATCGCCAGTACCCAGCTGACGAGCAGCTCGCTCTTGCCCGATCCGGTCGTGCCGCCGATGATGGCGTGCGGACCATCGCGCACCAGGTCGATCGTGAGAGGCCCGGCCGGACCGATTCCGATGGTTGCGGCAAGGATCCCGTCTGCGCCCGACTGGGTCAGGCTGGCAAATTCGCACGCCGACGGGATGCCGGATGCTGTGGCCGTGTTCCCCGCGCGGGCGGTCAGTGCCTGCGCCGCCCGGGTGGCCAATTCGACTCCGACGTACTCCGGGCGAAACGATGACGTGGCCATGTCGCCCGGGCCGACGACAAGCCGCCCCAATCCGTCCGGGTCGAGCTCCACCACCACGTCGACATCGTGCGGGACCGCAGCGGCTGCATCCACGACGGCGACGACGAATGACGCGCCCTCGGTGACGAACTCCGCTCGTGTCGCGCCGTCGACTCGCGAGACGGCCTGGGGTAACCCCGCAATCCAGTCCCACGCCGGGTCGCTGGGCGCGGCCAGCGTCGCCGAGCCTGCCGCGCCGTACACCGCGAGCTGAAGCAGGACGCCGCGGGCAGCTGCCAGCCGTTGCACCGCGGGGCCCAGGAAGACGATCCCGGTGTGCGCCTCGACAACGATCGGAGCTCCGTGGAGCACGGCCGCCCGAGCGTGCAGCTCAGCGAGCCGGTCGTCCGTTTCGCGCCCGTGAATCGCAGCCGATCGCTCGATCGCCAGCGAGGAGGGCAGGTCACCCGAACCCAGCCTGACCCGCACGGCGCCCCGCCCGCCCCCAGCGGCGGACGGCCACCCGTTTGGTGGCCGACGCGAGCTTTCGAGCAACTCGATTGCGCTCGGGGCGTCGCGGTTGAGGTCGTGCAGCTCGGCTGCGTGCGCGTCCTGAACCTCGCGACGAGCGCGTTCGACCTCAGAAGCGAAACGCTTATCCTCGCGCCCGCGGGATCTTTGTCGCTGCCAGGCCGAATCGGCCAGTGCCCCGAGCGCGACGACCGGACCGAGTAACGCGAAGGCGAGCGTGAACGCCGAGCGAGTGATCGCGAACAGCACAACGGCGGCGACCACCGGGGCGAGGGTTGCAACGATCGGGAATCGTCGCAACGGCTCCACCTCGGCCGGCTTCGGTGCATTGACCGTGCGTCGCGGCTGGATGGCGAGCATCCGAAAACTCAAGCACGACAAGGCGACGGACGAGCAAGTCATCCACAGGGCCGGTCGAGTGGCGGCGGCCCAGACGACCCGAGAGTCAGCTGACGACGAAGAACTGCTCGCCGATGTCGACGCGCGTTCCGCGGACGATTCGGTAGCGTTTCCCCGGCACGAGTCGCTTCGACGACGATTCGGGCTCCCGTACGACCGATCCATTGCCGGAGAACCGATCGCTTACCCAGAACGACCCGGCATCCTGGCCGAATTCGAGATGGGTTTTCGACACCGATTTTCCGGGGTCGGAGATGCTCACCAGCTGATCGAAGTATTCGGTGGGCTGCGGGATCGGATTACGGCCGAGCAACCCGCTGCCATGAACCGTGATGCTCTCGCCGGTGCTGAATTGCAGGACGAATCGCTGCCCGGTGTCCCTGCGCGGCACGATGAGCGTCTGTTCGATTTCGTCCGAGTCGATGAATACCGCCGACCCGCGATCGCCCCATGGAAAGGGATCCGGACGCGTTTGGGCTGCGGATGAATCGTGTTTGCCCTTTTCAGCTGGCGACCGTTTCGTCCTGGCGGATCGGTCCTCCGCCAGCTCTTCGGCGACCACCTCGGGCGGCAGGTCCTGTTCCACGTCGGGCGCGACCTCGCCGGCGATCGCAGAATCGGATGCGCTGCCGACCTCGGCATCGAACTCCGGGAGGACCGCTGTGAGCGGCTCGAGGATGACCGTGTCGCGACCGCCGGAGGCCGACGCGCGTCCGCCCGCGGCGTCGATTGGCATGCCGCTGTCCGGATGCACTGCCTGAGCCGCGCGGCTCATCACCGCGCGTCCGCACTCGCCGCAGAACATCGCTCCGTGCGGCAGGTCGGTACCGCAAACTTCGCAGTTCACGACGAGCTCCCCCTTGGTTTGAACAGGTAGGTGACACTATAACGGCCACCCGATTGCCTCCGGAACGAACGCAGGGAGATGCGGGCGCGCAGGCGTTGCCAGCGAGTCTTGCCCGCCTTCAACGCGGACTTCAGCTCACCCACGGAACTCCACACAAGGTCGGCCTCCGTCTTGTCCGGTTCCTCGGGACCGAACGTCGCGCGATCCGCCACTGCAGCGAGCACTGCCGTGCGGGTACCGCCGACCGTGGTTGCCACCTCACTCCGCGTTGCCGCGACCGGCGGCTGGATGCCGTAGTCCAGCACGGAATCCTCGAACTCCTGCCATCCGCCGCTGATTCGCGCCAATGCCGAGGATGCGGTCCGCCTCAACTTTCGCCGCCGCGACTTTGCGAGCAGGATCAGTAGGAACGGCGCGAGCAGCACCGCGATGACCAGCAGCACCCACGCCGCAATCTGCAATGCAGCGAACAGTCCGATAAGAAACTCGTTCGGCGGAGTGATCGCGTGCTGGTGGGTGTCCGGGTTGGGTGGAGGCTGCGCCGCGTTCGGTAGTGTCGCCGGCGGCGGGACAATGGTCTGCGGCTGCGCGACCTGCTTGGGGTTCTTCGGCGGCACCGTGGGAATTGGGCGCAGCGGCGGGTTCGGGTCCACGGTCACCCAGCCGAACTGCGCGGTGTCCACCTCGATCCAGGCCGAAACGTCCTTGCCCTTGATTTCGCTCGCGCCCGGGCCGGTCGTCTTCGGAACGAAGCCCATCACGACTCGCGCCGGAAAGCCGAGCTCGCGGGCCATCAGCGCGGCGGTGACGGAGTACTGCTCGGCGTCGCCGATCATCTGTTTGTCGGTCAGGAGCTCATTGATCCGGTCCGCCGAGTGACCCGACCGGCTGGACGGCTCCTTGCCCACTCCATGACTCACGTATCCGTTCCTGCGAAGCGCATCAATCATTGCGACGAGCTTCGCGCCCGGTGTGTTCTGCTTGGCGACATAGGCGTTGAGGGCAGTGCTTAGCTCGGCGGGAAGAGTATTCAGCGGCGGTACCTCCGCGGATCCGGCTGTCGCCGCCTTGAGCGTATCGAGACTGGTCGGCCTGGTGACGACCGCCGTGAGTGTGTATCGGTCGCCAGCGACGAGCTTTCCGAGATCCACGGCGGTCCCGGTGGTGGAGTTGTAGAAGAGGTCAGCCTGCAGTTGGGCGGCGTTGGGACCGCTAAACGACACGGTCTCGAGCGAACCCACCGTCGGCAGCCAGATACCGGAGTAGTCCTGGTCCGTGACCGTCAGAGTCGCCCGCGTCCCACTCACTCCCGTCTGGTCGACGGCGAACGGCACGCGCGTGAAGGAACCGGATGCCGGGTTCACCGCAGCACTGCCGACCGAATACACGACGCCGTCATAGGTGTCGAGCGTCGCAATACGGATGCGAGAGCCGACGGGTAGACCCCGCACCGTGAGCAGGACGTCATCCGTCTTCGGCTGCTGCCAGTAAGCGCGGAAGCCGGACAGCGGGCTCGCGTAGTTTCGCGGCTCGAACGGTTGAGTGATCGTGGTGCGCAGGACAGTGCGGGGCCCTGCGGGCGGGAGCGCGGCCGCGGCGCCCACCGCGGTTCCCGCTGCGAGAGCGAGAATGAGCACAGCCGCAGAGAGAGTACGTAAGCCGACGAAACGAGTGTCCGCGCGAATCTCGATCGGCGCATCAGTGTTGGCGACCTGGCTGGCGAGCAGCCGAATCGCTGTCCGTCGCTGATACCACCTTCGCCAGACGATCCACAGCAGCAGCACTGCCAGTAGCCCGAGCGATGACACCAACGGCAGGATCGGCGTCTGGGAACCGAAAGCGGTCGCGGTGAGGAACAGTATTCCCGGAGTGACGACGGCAACATCACCACGTTTGGAACGGAGCGCTATCGACAACCCGATCACGGTGACGACAATGGTCAGCGCGTAGAAGGGCACCAGCAGGGCTTCGTACCCGCCGACCGGCAGCGAAATCGTCAGTAGCTGCTTCCAGCCCAGCGCAACGCCGGAGAACAGGTCCACCAGGCCCATGAACGATGGCAATACTCCCGAGATCGCTTCAGATGGCACGGCCAGTGGAACTCCGAAGGCGGTGAACCCCACGACTGTCGCGCCCATCACAATGGGCGCGGACCAGCGGAAATACGCGCCGAGAATCGCGATCGCTGAGCCGATCAGCGTCGCCACGCTGACCATCAGGATCATGCTCTCGCTGCGATAGATCGGCCACAGGGCGAGGGCGGAGATGGCGATCGCGACCCACATAATCAGGGTGTTGACGACAACGAATCCGACTCTTGGGCGGGGCTTCATTATGCGGCCGCCGATCTCGCGAGCGATCGCTGCAGGTCCTCGAGGTAGCCGATGGTCAGGACGCTCAACCCCGCAACTCTGCGGAGACCAGGAATCGTGTCCGGGTCGCACACGATCGCGACGACCTCCACGCCGATCGGGAACTTCGTGGATGCCAGCCGAAGGTCGCTTGCTGATGCTCCCGATCCACAGACCAGGAACGCAACCGAGATCCCGGCAACCTGCTCCGCAGCGACGCGCGCGACATCCGTGATCCTGAGCGCCGCGTCGGCACTCTCCACCAGCGAAAGGTCGTCCAGCAGTCGCGTGCGCGTGAGTGTGGACAGCGGTCGAACTTCGAGCACCTTGCGCTTTGCATAGTCTGGCGTGGTTTCGCTGACGACGATCGAGATGTTCCTCGCGTCACGGATCGCGCGCACTCCCAGCGACCCGGTGACGCTTACCGCCATCTCGAACTCGTGGTCGTTGGCGTAGTCGGAACTGGCGAGGCTCTGCGCAATCACGATGTGACTGCGGCGAGTCTCCTCGAACTGGCGAACCATGTACCTGCCGGTCTTCGCCGTTGACTTCCAGTGGATGTACCGGCGCTCGTCACCGGGCTGGTATTCGCGCAGCGCATGGAACGCCACATCGCTGTTGGTCAGGTCGCGGGTCGGACTGCCCTCGAGGTCGTGGACGAATCCGGTGCTCGTCGACGGTATGGCGATGGTTCGAGGATGCACGAACAACTCGGTCGACTCCGTCCACACCAGCTCGCGACGCACCAGGCCGATGGGGTCTGCTCGAATGGTGCGAACCGGGCCGATATTCACGATGCCGCGGCGCGCGGTCGGGATTGCGAATTCGTGCACGAAGGTGCCGTGACGACGGATGCTGGGCATTGTGACGGCCGCGAGACCCGCACCGACCGGGATTTCGATCGAAGCCCCGAGGATGCGGCGGGCGCGCGGATTGGTCACCACCACCTCGCCCACGACGTTGTCGCCCACCACGACGCGGTTGTGCGCGACCCGTAACTCGACAACGAGTGGATTGCGGCCGATCAGGTAGATGACGGCGATCAGGATGAGCAGGAGATTCGCCCAGGCGAAGGTCACCAGCTCAATCCAGTCGAACGTGTAACCGAGGACAAATGCGACCGGCATCGTGATTCCGATCGCCCAGCCGAGCGGAGTAACAACCGATCCGATGCGCGAGGCGATCCAGACGAGCCGGGCGCGCGCGCTCGAAGCGAACTGAACGATCGCAACGATCGCGTCCGCCAGGAATCCGGTGCGCGTGCCGACGATCCGCGTACGCGCGTTCGAAAGGCCCTCGTTCAGGTTGGTCACACGGCTTGCCGATCGCTTGGCGGGGCAGTCTCGATCAGCAACTGGCCGATCACGCTCTCGGGCGTGACTCCGTCGAACTCCGCCTCGGGATCAAGCAGCAATCGATGGGCGAGAACCGGTTCGGCGAGCACCTTCACGTCATCCGGGATCACGTAGTGCCTGCCGTTCGCCGCGGCCAGCGTCTTGGATGTGCGGATGAGCGCGAGCGCGCCCCGCACACTGACGCCCAACCGCACCTCGACGGCGGACCGCGTGCCGTCAACGAGACGCGAAACGTAGTCGTTGATGGACGGATCCACATGCACGGTGCGCGCGAGCTTAGCCAGCGAAACAACTTCGCTGGCCTTCACGACCTTTGGCACTTTGATCTCGTGGGCCTTCTGGGTCGACCCCTCGAGGATTCGCAGGGTTGACGCGTGATCGGGGTAACCGATGGATGCCTTCATCAGGAACCGGTCGAGCTGCGCTTCCGGGAGCCGATAGGTTCCGGCCTGCTCGATCGGGTTCTGGGTGGCGATCACCATGAACGGTTCGCCGACATCGTGCGACGTTCCATCGACCGTAACGCGGGTCTCCTCCATAACCTCGAGCAGCGCGGCCTGGGTCTTCGGGCTTGCCCGGTTGATCTCGTCGGCGAGCACGATGTTCGCGAAGATGGGGCCGGGATGAAACTCGAATGTGCTCGAACGCTGGTCGAAGATGCTGACACCGGTGATATCACCGGGCAGCAGATCCGGGGTGAACTGGATGCGGCTCGACGTGCCGTTCACACTCTCGGCCATTGCGCGTGCGAGCGAGGTCTTACCGGTTCCCGGGAAGTCCTCGAGCAGCAGGTGACCTTCGCTCAGGAGCGCAGTGAATCCGAGCCGGATCACGAAGGTCTTGCCGAGCAGCACCTGTTCGACGTTCGCGACCAGGCGGTTGAACGTCTCTGAGAACGTGAGCGCCTGCTCCGGTGTCATGGTCATTCGGGTCTCCTAGTCATAGTCGCTCCAGTCGTACGTTCGCACAAAGTGCTGGCCGTTCACGCCAATGGCGATCCTGAGTGGCGGGAAGTCCTGGCTGATATCGCTGGTTTCGGTAGTCGTGCAGGATCCGGGGTTGTCCGGATCCAGTGTCTGCCAACCGTCGCCGCAGTTGTATGAGATCGTGTCGTACGAGTCCATCGGGAGTCCGCTCGACCACGTCCAGGTGCCGTTGACGGCCGGGCCGAGAAGATTGAACGGGTCGTGCGAGAAGCTCAGACCCGGCAGGTCTGAGTTATCGACCGGAACGCCAAGTTCGAATGGACTGGACCAGTTGTCGCTGCAGAGGGTCGAGTCGCTGTCGTACTGTTCGCATGCCTTGACCTGAATCGAGATGTCGTTTCCGTACTGGCTGTTGTTTGAAGTCTCAATGAATGAGGAGTATGCCAGCGGGCCGTAAGTACTGCCATCCACCGAACCACCGCTCAGCCGATACTCGAACTGGTTCGTTGCGACGCCGGTGTCAGTAGCTACCGAATCCAGCCGGAAATCCCACAGGTTAGTGCCGTTAGCGATCGGTCCCGTCGCGTTGACCCCGGTTACTGTTCCCGGCGTCGCATGCGGAGTCAGAGCAACGATGTCGCTCGCGGTGCAGCCCATGGCGTTGGTCGCGATCACGATGAAATCGTATGGACTATTCGGGGTGAGGCCGCCGAAGGTCGTTGAGGTCGCCGTGCCGACGTCGTTACCGCTGGAATCCGAGCAGGTCGGCGCGGTGTTGCCTGCCGGGAATGCCGCAGCACGGTAGTCGGTGATGCTGGCTCCGTTGTTGTTAAACGCTCCGCCCCACGACAGTGACACGGTCGTGCCGTCGTCGCCGACGGTCGTCGCGGTGGGTGGCGAGCCGACAATGTAGAGCGGTGGACCCGCCGGAAAGCCGACGCCGCTCTCGCTGTTCCAGCTGGTGAGAGCCGCGAACGCGGAGTTGTGGGCACTCACGGAGTAGTTGACCGCCGATCCGTTGGCAATGCCGCCGGCATCCGTTACTTTCGCCTCGAAGGTGCTGCCATCGACCGTCACCGGCGAGGTTCCGTCGACGCTGATGACGTAACTGGTTACCGCCGAGCCGCCGTTTGACACCGGAGCCGACCAGGTGATGTCGAGACCGTGATCGAGAGGTGTCGCGTTGAGGTTGGTCGGCGGGCCGGGGATGACGTCGGACCAGATGGTCGTTGGATCGTTGGCCGGATCGGAAAGACCGATCCCGTTCTTTGCCTCGACCGCGAGGTGCACGCTGTTGCCCGGACCGTTGCCGGGAGTCGTGACGTCGCAGATCGACCCGGCACACGGGATGCTCGAGATGACGTTCCCGCTGGTCGGATCGCTCATGATGACGATGTATCCGGTGATCGCCGAGTTGTTCGACGATCCCGGGTTCCACTGCACGGTAAGTTCACGATCCGCGAAACTCGTGACGTACACATTCGTGACCGGGTCCGGACGATCCTCAATCGAGATCGTGACATCGCCCCAGACATAGCGCGACGGATCGTTCGTCGCGTCGGCGACTTCGTACTGCAGACTGACGCTGCTGGGGGCTGCGGAGGCCCCGACCGAGACCTGGAGCACGCTGTCGTCCGAACTGGGCGTGACACTTACTCCCGCGGGCAGGCTGCCACCGTCCAACCCGCGGATGCCGATCACGCGAAGCGGAGTGCCGGGGAACGGATTCGTCGCATTGTCGTTGGCGAGCACGTCGATCGTCGTGGTTTGACCGCGCTGAACGATGGCGGAATCAGGGGCCGGTTGCGCGAGCGGTTTGGTCGACGGCACGACGACGAGCTGGATCGTGCCGGAGGTTCCCACCGAAGACGAATCTCGCACGCCAACCGTGAGGCTCGCCGTCGTGCCTTCGGCCGTGCTGTCGTTGGCGTCGATGGTCAGATGTTGCCCGGTCAGCGAGGTTGTGAAGCCCGACGGCAAGGGAGCCTCAAGGTTGTAGACGAGCTCGCCGAGATCGGACTGGTAGGGATAGTTCGTCAGTTTGACCAAGTTGACATCCACGCTTGAACCCGGCTCGAAATCAATCACGCCACCGACGAAGACCGGCGGTTGGTTCGTCTTGGGGAGCACCTTGATGGGTAGCACGAGAATGGCGGTTCGCCCGTTCGGATCCGTCGCCGACGTGCCATCGGTCACCTGGAACGAAATCGATGCCGGCCCGAAATACTGCGTGGCGGATGTGAACTGCAGGGTCTGGTTGTCGACGACGAGGGACGACCCGTCGGAGTGGGTCGCGGTGACGGAACTCGTATCGGTGAGCTGCACCTTCTTACCCTGGGCGGCAATCACGTATTGGTTGAGCGGGATGACGAGCTTGCTGCCGCTGACCACAGTCAGCGGGGGCGCGGTGCGGTCCAGCTGCGGAAGCGCATCATCCGTGCCGGGCACCCAGATGAACGCGTAGCTGAACACACTCGGATCATCCGGATTGGCGATCTTGAACGGGATGATCTGGCTGTGCGGAGTGACAGTCACCAGAATGTGTTTGGCTGCGGTGACCTGCGCCACGTTCGTGTACCCGGGATAGACGGACAGATCCAGCGATGTGGACGGCCCGTCCGCGAAGAACACGTTTGCGAGAACGTTCACGTTGACGACGCTGCGATCGAGGATGTCGTTGAGTGTGAGCACCGTGTCGTTGGCCACCGGCACCGCGAGCGGAGCTTTCGGATCGACCGTCACCCGGATGAATGCCGAGCTTTGACCACCGGTGTCGTTGGCAATGGTGTAGATGACGCCGTAGACACCGGGCGTCGCCGGCGGCGTGACCTCGACGATGTTCCCCACGACCCGCGCTTTCGTAACGTGGTCATTGGGTTTCGCGGAGACTACGTGCAGCGGGCTGCCGTCCGGATCCGAGTCGTTGGCGAGCACCTGCACCGACACGGTGACGCCCGGGCGCACTGCGACTTCGTCAAGGGTCGCCACTGGGTTTGGCGCCCCACCCGGCTTCTTTGCGATACCGATTCGGATGGTGCCGGTCGCCCGCGCGCCCAGCGAGTCGATCACGGCGTAGGTGAAGCTGTCGGTGCCGGTCGAGTAGTCACCCGCCTGGTAGGTAATCGAATGCGGCCCCACACTCGTCACGACGCCCTTCTGCGGGTTCGTCTCCTGTCCAAGCAGTTGCACCGTGTCGCCGTCCGGGTCGATTCCCGACAGCGGCACGTCGATTGTCACCGATCCGCCCGCGAGAACGCGAGAGGTGAGAGCGACAGGGACGGGAGGGTTGTTCGACTGCAGGTCGACCTGGCGAACCGCGATCTTCACCTGTGCCCGAGCAGTCTGTCCGTCGGGCCCGGCGACGGCGTAGATCGCCGTGTAGTTTCCGGGTCGCTGCGGTGCGAGATAGCGGAGAACTTCACCCGAGACGAACAGCAGACCGGCGCCGGTCGGGACGTTCTGAGGAAGGGTCGGCACGAGGGTCAGCGCGTCGCCATCCGGATCTACGTCATTGTCGAGGACCGGGATGTCGACGACGGCCCCGGTGCGGACGGTCACCGAGTCCGGATTTGCGATCGGAGGCTGCAGGCGACTCGGGTTTGGGATCTCGATGACCGTGATCGTGCCGAGCGCGGATGCCAGACCATTGGTGATCGTGTAGTTGAACGACACGGGTGCGTCGAGCGGCTTGGTCAGAATGACCTTAACTGTTTGCTCGGCAAGGACTTCGGTGCTGATCCCGCTGGACTCCGGAACTCCCGAGATGCCGGTGACCAGCAGCACTCCGCCGGACGGATCGATATCTGCATCCGCCACATCGATTCGGGCCGAGTTAAGCGGCCGCACGAAGACCGTCTTGGGGATCGTGATCGGTTTGGTGTTGTTGTCGGGTGGCGCGACGACATCAACCCGGACCACACCCGTTGCCGACGCGGTTCCGTCGGTCACAACGTAGGTGAGGTAGTGGGTGCCGACGGCGGTGCTCTCGAACTGGAAGGTTCCCGAGTCGTATGTCGGCGTAATGGTGACCTGTGCCTTGGCCGGTACGTTGTTGAGGCGCAACGGCGCACTGCCTCCCCGCACATGATCCAGCGGCGTGACCGTCAGCGGGGTGCCTGCCGTGGCGACCTCCATGAACGGATCCGCGATGATGGGCACCTTGCCGGGCGCCTTGACGGTCACGGCGAGCGTGCCCGTCGTCTGGGCCTTGCCATCAGAGACGGTGACCGTGACATTCTCGATTCCGGTGCGCGTTCCACCGTCGGAGTACACGAGCGTGCCGCCCGGAGTGAAGGTCACACTGTTGGGAGCCGCGACGGATGCTGCGGTCACGTACATCGGGTCGCCATCCGGGTCTTCCCAATCCCCGAGAATCTGGGTCGTGACTCGACCGCCGGACACAACCGTCGTCTTGCTGGTGCGCGCTTGCCTCGGTGGCTGGTTTTCGCCCGGCGTGCGGATCGTGACGGTCACCGTCGCGGATGCGCTCCCGCCGCGTCCGTCGCTGATCGTGTACCGGAAGGTGACGACTCCCCGCGCGGTCGCGTCGAGGGTGATCTGGAGCTCCTGGTGATTGTTGATGAGGTCGACTTCGCCGAGCTTCGGATTGATCCCGCTGTCACTGGTGATGACGATGACGTCGCCGTTCGGGTCGTAGTCGTTCAACAGAACGGGAAGCAGGCTGGTGACGCCAGGGCGGGCTCCGAGGTTGTCATCGACCGCGACCGGTGGAACTTCCTGGCGGTCCACTTGCGGCGGGGTGTCCTCGTTCTCCTTCTGCTGTTGCTGCTGCTGGTCCTTGGGTGCGATAAGGGCGTCCCAGTTGTTGATCAGCTGGCCATCCGACTGAACCGCCCAGGACTTGCCCGATCGCGAGTCGTTGAGCACGACGCGGTTTCCGTTGTACCGCAGCTGCAGCTTCATTCCTGCGTCGATTCCGGACAGCGGCATCGTCGTCCCCGATCCGGCGTCGCCGGCGCACTGCCGCCACGCCTGCCCGCCGGTCCAGGCGGCAAACCCGCAGTCGGAAGTCGAGAGCGGCTGCGCCGGTGTTCCGCGTTGCCCCGTCACGAGCGCCGCGGGTGTGCCGCCGCCGAGTGGGAATCCGACCATCCCGCCAGAGCCGGCGACCAGGAATCGGGTGCCGGATGAGCTGGCCTCCTCGATCGTTGGGCTCGTGCCCGCGACGGTACCGCGCAGGCTGACGCTGGCACCCGACACGTACACGCGCTTCTTTGTGGCGTCCAGCACTGCCCACTGGCCGGCAACCGAGGTGATAGATATGGTGTCCTTCGTTGGAAGCGTCAGCGTTCCCACCGAGGCCGCCGCGGCTGAGTCGTCCGGCTCGATGCGCACGACGTGCTTTGCGCTTGGCGAGTAGACGTACATCACGCCCGCGTCATCCATGCTCGCGACGGCCTTTGCGCCGAGGCTCAGGGTCGGGGCGGACTGCGAGTTGAAGTTCGAGATCTGGCTGATCGGAGTGACCCAGAGCTGACCGGTCGCACCGGCGAGAATGACGACATTCTCCTGCGACAGGAACACCTGCGGCTGGTTGGGCGGAAGCGGGATCGTCTGCGTCACCGTCGACGTTGCGGGATCGACTATCTCGAGCTTGCTGTCGGAGTTGTCGACCAACATGACGGTCGTGCCATCCTGCAGGACGTTCAGATCCTCGCCGGTCGTGGGCACAACGCTGTTCAGCAGTTTCACGGCGGTGTTGGCGCGTCCGATCGCCTGCTGGGCACCGTTGGCGACCCATACCGACGAGTCATTGAGGTTCAGCTGCTGCGCTGTGAATCCGGTCGACACGATCGCGAACGCGGCCACCAGCGCGGCGACGACGACGCCACCCGCGACGGTGAGGATCAGCGAGCGGGACTTCGAGAACCACTTCCTAAGCATTGAAGCGCCTCACCCCCCGACATCCACACACTTCTGGGCGCTCGGCGTGCCGAGTTTGCCTTCGCGATTCACCGTCACGGTGATGCACACGTGTTCGCCGGCGCTCGCGTCGACCACGAAGGAGGTTGCCAACTGGACGCTCGTCTGGCTGTCGCTGGTCGAGATCTGATACTCGTCCTGCGCGGCCAGTCCGGGGTTCTGCCAGGTGAACTTCACCGTCTTGCCCTGCACGGACGCGTTGATGTTGGAGACGGTCGGGATCGAGCCATTGGCATTGATGATCAACACCGTCGCGGTGATCCCGAGCGCGAGTGCCAGGGCAACCACGGCGACCAGTCCCCAAATCACAGCCCGCGCCCTGGCGGTGCGAACTGGCCGTACAGTCGCGGAACGCGCGCCGCCGGTTTCACGCACCACGGTTCCGACCGAGTTGTACTGGCCATCCATCCGTCGCCGTCGGCGGCGCGCCTGCCCCGCGGGAACCAGCGCGCCCGCGACTCCGCGGATGCGTGTCTTGTCTTCGAGGTCAGAGACCGTCGCGAGGGCCCAGTCGTCCATCGCGACCTCGATCGGCGTCTGCGGAACGCCCAGTTCTGTCTCGATCGACTGGAACGAACGGACGAGCTCAAGCACCGTAGCCGGACGGTTCTTGGGGTTGCGCGACATGGCCGACGCGAGCAGTCTCTCAAGGCTCGCCGGAACATCCGCCCGGGCGATCGGCTGCGGCTTCGCACGATTGATGCGCGAGATGAGATCGGTCGATTTGTTCGAATCGCCAGGAACTTCGAATGGCGAGCGCCCGGCGAGCAGGGAATATACGGTCGCCGCCAGCGACCACACTTCGGACTCCACGGATCCCGGCGTCTCATCCATCAGGACCTCCGGTGCCGACCACGGAATCGACATCCCGACCGTCTCCTGGTCCTGCGATTCGGCGACCGTTGCCGCGATACCGAAATCGGCGAGAACCGGATGGCCGTAAGCCGTCGTGAGAATGTTGCTCGGTTTGATGTCGCGGTGCAGAACGCCGGCCCGATGGGCTGTCTCGATGGCACTGCCGATCTTGACCCCGATGCGAAGAACTTCGGGTACCGGGATGCGCTCGGAGCGATACCGTGCGCTCAGTGCGGAGGAGCAGAGCTCCATGACGAGATAGGGCCGCCCATCGCCGGAGACGCTCGCCTCATACACGGTAAGGATCGACGGATGCGAAGACAGCTGGGCCATGAGGTTGGCCTCGGCCTGGAACATCTGCCGCACCTGGTCGTTGACGACCTCCGAGAGCATGACTTTTACCGCAACCTGACGCCGCGGCATATTCTGCTCGTACAGGAACACGTCGGCAAAACCACCCGAGCCCAGGACGTGAACGTGCGAGAAACCGGGTAGCACAGGCGGTTGCGAAGGCAATCGGCGCGCCACAGTACCCCCTCGCGGATCGACGGACTTGTCAATTGTAGGTGGCTAAACCTGCCGTTAGACCGACCTTCCCCCAGAACGGGGGGCTGTCGAATTGAACTCGAATTCTGTCGGGGCGGTGTCGACGTCGAGCACGATCGTGGTCACGTTGTCGCGTCCACCCGCGGCAAGTGCGGCGTCGACGAGGGCGTGGGCGGTGTCCCGCGCGGAGCGCCCGGCACCCAGGATCGTCTGCAGTTGTTCGTCGTTCACCTCCTTGGTCAGGCCATCCGAGCAGATCATGAGGCGGAAACCCGGACGCAACGGGAGCATCCAGTAGTCGGCGGTCGGCGGCATATTGAACCCGACCGCGCGGGTAATGACATTGCTGTCGGGATGATGCTCGGCCTGGTTGCGGTCGATGAGACCCGAATCGACCATTTCCTGGACAACCGAGTGATCCACTGTCACCTGGCGAAGCTCGTCTCGCTCGTACTGGTAAACGCGCGAATCGCCGATGTTGAAAACGGCAAAATACGGCTCGCCGCCTTGCAGTGTAAGGACCACGCCCGTGACGGTGGTGCCAACCCCGAGTTCGCTGCCCTCGCCGACAACCTCGATGTCGCTGGTCGCCTTCTCAAGCGCCCGGTCGATCGCGCCGGTAGTGGCGAAGCCGTCGGTGATCACTTCCGCGAGACGTGTGACAACCGCTGCGCTCGCGAGGTCGCCCGCCGTATGGCCGCCCATGCCATCCGCAACGGCGAAGATGGGCGACTGCGCGACGTAGCTGTCCTCGTTCGCGGCACGGCGGTGGCCCTGGTCGGTCGCCGCCGCCCAGGTGAGCCGGATGACCGCTTCCGGCCGATCGGGCAGGGCAAGCTGGTAGCTCGCGGTGCTGCCACCGATTTCGGTCACTGCGATCCTTACGACTCGGGGCTCGATGCATCCGGCTTCGGGCGCGTCTCCAGCGGCAGAATTTCTATGACGTTGCCGTCACCAATATCCACCAGAGTGCCCGGAGTTGCGACGACCGACTCACCCTGCCGCAGCTTTCGTGGTTCACCGCGGGGCGGAAACACGATCGATCCGTTGGTCGAGCGCATGTCGGTAAGGACAACGGATGCGCCAAGCTGGCGCACCTCGATGTGCGTACTCGAAACTTCCTGCCGCGGCGACGGCACTCGCACGAGTCGCGGCATCTGGCCATAGATGATCCGCGGACTGCTCGGGCGACGACCGACATAGGACACCGCATCCAGCCAGACGACGGTGCGGCCGATGCGGAACCGATAGAACTGCTGGGTCGCCTCGGTCGCCGAGTCGAATTCGCTCGGGGTGAACGGCCGGGTCGACACATCCTCCATCGGCGGTTCCGCCTGTGCCGTCAGCTCAATGCCGGACGGCTCCTCGAGCCGCGGCCGACGGACCGGCTCGACAAGTGGAGGGGGTGAGGAGACCGAAACTCCGTGGTCGGGGACGTTCGTGTCCTCGAGGTCCTCGATCGGCGGAATGATCGGGCGCACCATCGAGCGCCGAGGCACCGTGATGGTTTCGTCGAGATCGCTGTCGAGATCGTCCACATTCCCGATTATCCGCCGTACTGGCCCGCCACGCCGCACTTTGTCGAGCGTGCGCCCCGTGTATCGACCTCTCCTTATTCAGGAGGTTGTGGTGTCAACCTGCCGGATACCGGTCACTTTGGTGGTCACCAGTCCGTCTCAGTCACACCGTCTCCTGAGTTAGGAGTGCAGCCTCCTGAAAAAGGAGAGCAACGGGGTGGCGTCAGCCGATGTAACTCATCACGTGCTTGATACGGGTGTAGTCATCGAAACCGTAGGCGGAGAGGTCTTTTCCGTAGCCGGAGTGCTTGAAGCCTCCGTGCGGCATCTCGGCAACGAGCGGGATGTGGGTGTTGATCCAGACGCAGCCAAAGTCGAGGTTCTTCGCGAAACGCATCGCACGCGCGTGGTCCTTCGTCCACACACTGGAGGCCAGCCCGTACTGAACACCGTTCGCCCACTCAAGCGCCTGCTTTTCGTCGGTGAACTTCTGGACAGTGATGACCGGCCCGAAGATCTCGTTCTGGATCGCATCATCCGTCTGCTTGAGACCCGAAACCACGGTTGCCTCGTAGAAGTAGCCCTTCGCGCCCTGACGGTGGCCGCCGAGCTCAACCGTCGCATTCGTCGGAAGCGCCTCGATGATGCCGCTCACCCGCTCGAGCTGGTTCGCGTTGTTGACCGGTCCGAACAGGATGTCGTCGCGATCCGGCGCACCCGTCTTCGCGTTCAGCTTCGCCCACTTCACCATCTCAGCCACAAATTCGTCGTGCACGTTCGCGTGCACGAGAACACGCGTCGCAGCGGTGCAATCCTGGCCGGCGTTGAAGTATCCGGCCGTTCCGATCCCCGCGATGGCGGCTTCGATATCGGCGTCATCGAACACGATGACCGGCGCCTTTCCGCCAAGCTCCAGATGCACCCGCTTGAGGTCGGATGCGGCGGCCTTCGCGACCTCCATGCCTGCCCGCACGGATCCGGTGATCGAAACCATCTGCGGGATCTTGTGGTCGATCATTGCCGCGCCCGTCGTGCGGTCGCCGGTGATGACGTTCAGCACGCCCTTCGGCAGGAACTCCGCGCAGATCTCGGCCAGAAGCAGCGTTGACGACGGTGTCGTGTCGCTCGGCTTCAGCACCGTCGTGTTGCCGGCGGCAATTGCCGGCGCGACCTTCCACACGGCCATGTTCAACGGATAGTTCCACGGCGTGACCTGCCCGATCACGCCGATCGGCTCGCGCCGGATCATCGAGGTGTGGTCCTTCATGTACTCGCCGGATGCCTTGCCGTCGAGGTTGCGGGCAGCTCCCGCGAAGAAGCGGATCTGGTCGACGGACACCATGATCTCGTCGTCGACCAGGCTTGCTCGCGGCTTGCCGGTGTCCTTGGATTCGAGATCGGCGAAGTCGTCGGCGCGAGCCTCCATCACATCCGCAATCCGGAACAGGGCGAGCTGTCGCTCTGCCGGCGTGGTTTCACCCCATACCTCGAACGCGACGGCCGCCGCGCGGAATGCCGTGTCGACATCCTTCCTGGAGGAGACCGGCGATGTGCCGTAGGCGACCTCCGTCGCGGGGTCCAGAAGCTCGAACGTGTCGTCGGCCGTTGCCGACACGTATTCGCCGTTGATGAAGTTCCGAATGGGGGCTGTGCTCATACGAACAACCCTACTGAGATCGACCTTGGTGCTCTAGGCCTGAAGCTGCGGATTTCCGCCGTATTTAGCTGTCAATGATGCGGATTCGCTTGTAGAGCGGCTCGCACGCTGACAGAATCGGATCATGAGCGCGCAAAATCGTCCGACACCCGGCAGGTCGGGTTCGACCAGGGGCGTGCAGCTCGACGACGTCTCGAAAGCCATCATCGAGCAGTTGCAAAGCGACGGGCGGCGTTCCTACGCCGAAATCGGAAAAGCCGTCGGCCTGAGTGAGGCCGCCGTGCGCCAGCGCGTACAGAAGCTCACCGATTCCGGCGTAATGCAGGTCGTCGCGGTGACCGACCCCATGCAGCTCGGCTTTTACCGTCAGGCGATGATCGGCCTCCGGGTTTCGGGCGACACGACCGTGGTCGCGGATGAGCTGGCACAGCTCTCTGCCGTCGATTACGTGGTCCTGACCGCAGGCAGCTTCGACATCCTCGCCGAAATCGTGTGCGAGAACGACGACGACCTGATCGAACTTCTCAACAGGCGCATCCGCGCAATTCCTGGCGTGCTGTCCACCGAGACGTTCGTTTACCTCAAGCTGCAAAAGCAGTTCTACAACTGGGGCACGCGCTAAACCCGAAGAGCACCACACAAGCAGGCAAGAAGGAACACGATGACTACGACAGACCAAGCGGTATCAATGCCCGCCACAAAGCGCAGCGAGAAAGAGCTTCAGCAGATGGCCAAGGACCACCTGTGGATGCACTTTGCCAGGCAGTCCGTCATGGAAGACGGCGCCGGCGTTCCGATCATCGTCCGCGGTGAGGGCCATCACATCTTCGACTCGAAGGGCAATCGCTACTTCGACGGGCTCTCCGGTCTCTTCGTCGTCAACGCGGGCCATGGGCGTCGTCGTCTCGCCGAGGTGGCCGCACGCCAGGCCGAGGAATTGGCGTTCTTCCCGATCTGGTCGTACGCACATCCCGCAGCCATCGAGCTCGCCGATCGGCTCGCGTCCTATGCGCCCGGCGATCTCAACCGGGTGTTTTTCTCGACTGGCGGCGGTGAGGCGGTCGAGACCGCCTTCAAACTCGCCAAGTACTACTGGAAGCTGCAGGGCCGACCGACCAAGCACAAGGTCATCTCGCGCGCGATCGCCTACCACGGCACGCCACAGGGTGCGCTTGCGATCACCGGTATCCCGGCGATGAAGGCCATGTTCGAGCCGGTGACCCCGGGCGGTTTCCGCGTGCCAAACACCAATTACTACCGCGCCGGCGAGATGGGCTTCGAGGGCACCGAGGAGCAGTTCGGGCAGTGGGCCGCCAACCGCATCGAAGAGATGATCCAGTTTGAAGGCCCCGAAACCGTTGCGGCGATTTTCCTCGAGCCCGTACAGAACAGTGGTGGATGCTTCCCCCCGCCGCCCGGATATTTCAAGCGCGTGCGCGAGATCTGCGACCAGTACGACGTGCTCCTGGTGGCCGACGAGGTCATCACCGGCTTCGGCCGCATCGGCAACTTCTTCGCCTCGACCACCTACGGCTTCCAGCCGGACATGATCACCTGCGCGAAGGGCATGACCAGTGGATACTCCCCCATCGGCGCCACGATCGTCAGCGACCGGATCTACGAGCCCTTCAAGCATGGATCGACCTCCTTCTATCACGGCTATACGTTTGGCGGACATCCGGTGTCTGCCGCGGTCGCACTCGAGAACCTCGACATCTTCGAGGAGGAAAAGCTCAACGAGAACGTTCGCACGAACTCGCCGCTGTTCCGTGCGGCGCTCGAGCGACTGAAGGACCTTCCGATCGTTGGCGATGTTCGCGGCGACGGCTACTTCTTCGGAATCGAGCTCGTCAAGGACAAGACCACGAAGGAGACCTTCAACGACGACGAATCCGAGCGCCTGCTCCGCGGATTCCTGTCGAAGGCGTTGTTCGATGCCGGCCTGTACTGCCGCGCGGATGACCGTGGCGACCCGGTCGTGCAACTCGCGCCGCCGTTGACCATCGGTCCCGCCGAATTCGACGAGATCGAGGGCATCCTGCGCAATGTGCTGACCGAGGCCTGGACCCGACTCTGATTTCTTCCGATTACCGGGGTCTGAGCTTTTGGCACGAGAGTGTGCCGGATCATCTGACTCCCCGCGCCGCGCTGCCCGGTGACGCCGCTGCGGACGTCGCGATCGTCGGCGGCGGGCTGACCGGACTGTGGACGGCGTACTACCTGCTCAAGGCCGACGCGACCCGGCAAGTAGTGGTGCTCGAAAAGGAGATCGCTGGATTCGGCGCATCCGGACGCAACGGCGGATGGTGCAGCGCGCTGTTTCCTCGCTCCACAGCGTCGCTCGAGAAGCAGCACGGCCTGGCTGCAGCCCTCGCAATGCGGCGCGCCATGATCTCGACCATTGACGAGGTCGAGCGGGTCACCAGGCTAGAGCGCATCGATTGCGACTTCGCGAAGGGCGGCACGATTTCCTTCGCACTAACTGCCGTGCAGGGCCGGGCAGCGGATGCGGAGGTCGCCGAGGCAGCGCGCTACGGTGTCGATCCGCTGGAGCGGCGGGCAACATCCGTCTTCGATCCGAACTGTGCGCGCGTGCATCCGGCCAAACTTGTGCGAGGGCTCGCTCGGGTCGTCGAAAACCTGGGCGGCACGATTTACGAGCACACCGAAGTCGTCAGCTGGCAGCCCGGATCTGTAACGACTGTGCAGGGCACGGTGACCGCTGGCAGCATCGTGATCGCGCTCGAAGGCTACGGTGCGACGCTCCGGCAGACCCACCGCCGCATCCTGCCTCTCTACTCCCTGATGATCGCGACCGAGCCGCTGCCGGATGCGACCTGGGACGAGATCGGCATCGTGCACGGTCAGACCTTCACCGACTTCCGCCACCTGCTCATCTACGGCCAGCGCACCGCCGACAACCGGTTTGCCTTCGGTGGCCGAGGGGCTCGATATCACTGGGGAAGCGCCATCCGACCCGGCTACGATCGCGACCGCGCGGTCTTCGACCATCTCAAGCGAGCGCTCGACTCGCTCTTCCCGCAGGCTGCAGACGCCGCCGTCACCCATCGCTGGGGCGGACCGCTCGGAGTTCCGCGCGACTGGCACGCATCGGTCTCATTCGATGAAGAAACACGGATTGGGACTGCCGGTGGTTACGTCGGCGACGGACTCAGCACGACCAACATCGCGGGGCGCACGCTCGCCGATCTGATCCGGGGCGAGGATACCGAGCTGACCGGCCTGCCGTGGGTCGGGCACCGCTCGCCGAACTGGGAGGTCGAACCGTTGCGGTTCATCGGCGCAAATGCCGGGATGCTCGCGATGGAAGCCGCGGATGTCGAGGAACGAGTCACGCGTCGGCCATCCGTCGCCGCGAAAGTCATGGGCCCCCTCGTCGGTCACTGACCCGCCGACTGAACCGCGATCCTGGCCGCCGGGTACTGCTGCTAGCATTTCGAGCGTCGACAGGATTTCGAGTGAAACACAGGTATGCCGGCGCGTTCGTCACGGTCGCGATTGCGCTCATCGTCGGCCTCGGGCTCAGCGGCACGGTGGCGTACGTTGTCGTCAGTTCGCGCGCCTTCTCGGACCTGCTGAGCGTGTGGAACTTCAAACCCACGGCCGCGATCAATGAGCAGGTGCAGCGCGACGGGATGACCAACGAGGGCAGGTTCCTCTATCTGGCGAGCCATCCCAAGGTGGAGCCGCGGCGCGAATTCAACCAGATCTGCAGCGCGGTGACCGCAGACACCGGCCAGCTCGGTTGCTACCTCGACTCCACAAACCGCATCTACATTTTCCACGAGACCGATAAACGGGTCGACGGGACCGAAGAAGTGATGGCCGCCCACGAAATGCTGCGGGCAGCCTGGGATCGGATGAGTACGGCAGAGAGAGCGCCCTTGCTCGTGCAGCTCAATCATGTGCTCTACAAAAATGATGACCCGAACATCTACCTCTCTCAGAGCATTGCCGCCGTCCGGAAAGATGATCCGCACGACAGCAACGGCGAGCTCTATGCCACCATCGGCACCGAGGTTCCGAGCGTCGGCAAGGTTCTGGAAGCCAGCTACGCGCAATTCATCGTGAAACGAAGCACGGTCACTGCCCTCAACGCCCACGCGATCTCGTACATCGTCGCGCTGAGGCACAAGGTCGACAGGCTCACCACGACGATGACCACGCTGAACGATACGATCACCGCTCGGATCAAGAAATTCAAGTCGGCCGTCTCGACGCTGAAGTCAGCTGTGGCGGCCTTCAATGCGCGAGCAACTACTCCGGGCGGCTTTGCAAGCGAGGGGCAGTTCAACGTTGCTCGCGCGGGATTGGTCGCACGACAGAATTCCCTCAAGGCGGATGCAAGCCAGATCAACCATCAAATCGATACGTTCAACGCCGATCTCACGACGCTGGACGGGTATTCGAAGATCGCCCTGAGTCTGGCGACCAGTCTGAATATTGATTTCAAACCGCTTGAGCACGTGATCAGCGCCTGAGGCGCTGTGCACTACTCGATCGGGAAGATCAGGAGCGTGCTGCTCGCGGTCGCGACGAGCTTGCCCGCCGCATCCGTCACCGTTGCGTCCACGAATGCTGCGCGGGTGCCCGGCTTCGTCACCACTCCTGTCGCCGTCAGTTTTCCGCTGGATGCGAGGACCGGACGCAGGTAGTTGACCTTGATCTCGAGCGACGTGTAGGCCATCCCCTTCGGCAGAGTCGACTGGGCCGCGCATCCGGCAACAGAGTCGAGCAGCGTGCACACGAGCCCGCCGTGCACAGTGCCGATCGGGTTGTAATGCGACTCGTGCGGTTCGACCGTGAACACGGCCCTGCCGAACTCGACGGAGTCGAGGCCGAAGCCCATCAGTTTCGCGATCGGCGGCGCGGGAATTGTTCCGTCGATGATCGCCTGCAGGAATTCGAGCCCAGTCATGTCCTTGATCTGGGCGGCTCCGATGAGGGGGTCGTCCCACGTCACGGTCATGGAGCGTTCAGTGGAATCAGTCACGCCCTTATTCTGCGGTCTGCCGAACGCTGAGGTGAACGGGCTGTGCACTATCTCCAACTTATGCGGCGTCGACCGGAGCAGCAAACTGCGCCTCGTACAGTCGCGCGTAGGCGCCCTTCGCTGCGAGGAGCTGCTCGTGGGTGCCCTGCTCGACGATCGATCCGTGCTCCATGACGAGGATGAGATCCGCATCCCGGATGGTCGACAGCCGGTGCGCGATCACGAAGCTGGTGCGATCCTTACGCAGTGCCTTCATCGCCTGCTGCACGAGCACCTCGGTTCGAGTGTCGACCGAGCTCGTCGCCTCATCCAGAATGAGCACGTTCGGCCTCGCAAGGAACGCCCGCGCAATGGTAATCAGCTGCTTCTCCCCCGCGCTGACATTCGTGGCATCGTCGTCGAGGACGGTGTCGTAGCCGTCCGGCAGCGCGTGCACGAAGCGGTCCACGTACGCCGCCGTCGCGGCCTCGAGGATGTCCGCTTCGCTCGCATCCGTACGTCCGTACGCGATGTTGTCGCGAATGGTGCCGCCGAACAGCCAGGGGTCCTGCAGGACCATCCCGAGCCGGGACCGCAGGTCGTCGCGCGTCATCTTCGCGATGTCGACACCGTCGAGGGTGATGCGGCCGCCGTCGAGTTCGTAGAACCGCTCCATCAGATTGACAAGAGTCGTCTTACCCGCGCCGGTCGGCCCGACGATCGCGATCATCTGCCCCGGTTCCGCGGTGAGCGACACGTCGTCGATTAGCGGCGTCGCGGGGTCATAGCTGAACTTGATCGACTCGAACTCGACGCGACCCTCGGTCGACTTCGGTGAGATCGCCGGATCCGCGTTCGGGGACTCCTCGTCGGCATCCAGCAATTCGAAGACGCGTTCAGCGGATGCGACACCGGACTGCAGCAGGTTCGCCATCGACCCGAGCTGGCTGAGCGGCTGCGAGAACTGCTGCGTGTACTGGATGGATGCCTGCACGTCGCCGAGGCTCAGGGTTCCCGTCGCAACCTTCAGCCCGCCGACCACGGCGACGAAGACGTAGACGAGGTTTCCGACGAACCGCATCGACGGCATGATCGTGCCGCTGATGAACTGCGCCTCGAAGCTGGCCTGGTACATCTCGGCGTTCTTGGCGTCGAACTTCGCCTGCACCTCTTTGTCGCGGCCGAAGACCTTGACCAGAGCGTGCCCGCTGTAGGCCTCTTCGATCTGGCCGTTCAACGCGCCGGTGTGCTTCCACTGCGCGACGAACCGCTTCTGCGAGCGCTTGGCGACGAGGGTCGTCACAAGCAGCGTCAGCGGCACCGTTGTCAACGAAATCAGCGCAAGCTCCCACGAGATCGTGAACAGCAGGATGATCGTGCCGAGAACCAGGAGCACCGACGAGATCAACTGCGAAAGCGTCTGTTGCAAGCTGGTCCCGACGTTGTCGATGTCGTTCGTGACCCGGCTCAGCAGTTCGCCTCGGGAGTACTTGTCGGTGTAGCTCAACGGGAGCCGGTTGATCTTGGCCTCGACGTCCCGGCGAAGTCGGTACACGCCGCGTTGCACGATTCCGGTCAGGATGTACGCCTGCGCCCACTGGAACACGGACGACAGCACGTAGAGGCCGAGCACAAGCAGAAGCAGGTCGCCGAGTGAGGTGAAGTCGATGCCGTGGCCCGGGTGCAGGCTGACGCCCTGTAGGAATTGCGCTTCCGCTCCCTTCCCCTGCTCCTTGAGGCCGGAAATCACCTGCGACTTCGTCACTCCGGCTGGCAGCGACTTCGAAATCGCTCCGCTGATAATTACGTTGGTTGCATTCCCGAGCAGCTTTGGCCCGAGCAGGCTGAGCACCGTGCCGATGATCCCGACGATGACGGCGAACACCAGCATCGTTCGGTCGGG